>JBFWOB010000034.1:0-68321 GCA_050250755.1 Hyphomicrobiaceae bacterium | reverse complement strand
GGAGCCCAGGGCCTGGGCAGCTGCATCTCGTAGAAAATCCCGAATTTCATAAGATTTCTCCAGAGGGAAGCGCTGACGGCACCAGGCAGGCAGCTACGGCTGGATACCAGCGTGGAAGCTTCCCTACCCGCACGTCAAGCGTTGGTGGCTAGGAAGCGACTGCGATGCTCCACAAGAGCACCCACTACTCTCGCCCGTGCGAACGATGGCAGGTTCCTCACAGCGGCATACGCAAACGAGCAAACGCGGCAGGTAACAGGCGGGTGGAGCGGCAATCAAAAGCATTAGTTCCGTCAGCGAAAGCCGTGTTGGTTGCTAGGGGCAACCCGGGATGTCAGCAGATTGTGCGCTGCGGCGAACCTTGGATGACGAGGGGTCGCAACGTCATCAGCTTTCTGCCGTCCGGAGATCCTCGCCATGAACATCGCCTCGCAGTTCGGAGATGCCTTTTCGTTCGTGGCGACGTTGCCGGATCTGCTGGATGTCGCTGCGCGCCGGTTCCCCGAAACCGCCATTGTGCATGTGGATCCTGAGACGGGCGAGGAACACGCAACCAGTCACGCGGACATTCGCAAAGAGGCGCATCATGTTGCGGCGGCTCTGCAACGGCGTGGGCATCGGCCCGGCGATGTCCTGATCTTCGTCATCGAATCGACGCGCATGTTTGTTCCGATGTTCTGGGGCTGCATGGTCGCGGGCATCGTTCCGGCGCCTCTGGCGGCACCTCTTGCTGCACGCCTCGACACAATGGAAGCGGACAAGATCCGCAACGTCGCGCAGCGCCTCGGTCGACCGGTCGTTTTCGACAGCCGAAAGGCGAAACTGGCCGGAACGATGCGCGACATCCTCGATAACAACGACGAGCAGCTGATCTTTGCCGACGAGATCCTCGCTGACGCACGCCTGAATCCCGGGGAACCCGATCTCCCCGTCATCAACCGCGACGAGATGGCGATCCTGCAGTTTTCGTCGGGCAGCAGCGGCCAGCCCAAGGGCGTCATGCTCTCGCATACCAACCTGTTGTCGAACATCCGGGCGCAGGTGCACGTGATGAAAGTGCGCCCGGGTGATACGCTCGTTACGTGGATGCCATATTTCCACGACTTCGGCCTTTTCTGGGGGCACATCGCGGCGCTCGGATCAGGCGTGAAGCAGGTGCGTATCGATCATAACCATTTCGCGCGCCGGCCGGCGCTGTGGCTCGATAAACTGCACGAGCATCGCGCCACGCTGACCAATACTACCCCGACGGCGCTCGACCATCTGCTCGGCTATCTCGAGCTGCGTTACCAGAAGACGCGGGGGCCATGGGATCTGTCGGGACTGCGCGCGATGATGATCGGCGCCGAAATGGTGCAGCCGCGCGCGTGCAGGAAGTTCATCGAGTGCCTGTCGGGGAACGGGTTGAAGCAGAACATCTTCGTTGCTGGCTACGGCCTGACGGAAACGACGATGGGGGCCACGGCAAGTGCTCTCGAGGCGCCCTTCAAGACACTCATCCTTGATCGCGACGCGCTCGTGCAGCGCGGCGAGGTCAAGCCTGTCGACGCCGGTTCTCCCAATGCTGCCGAGTTCGCATCTGTCGGGCAGACGGACCAAAGCTATGGCTTGCGCATCGTCGATCAGAATGGTGTGCCCCTCGGGCCAAATCGCATCGGTACCGTCGAGATTTCTGGCGATCACATCACATCGGGCTACTACCGGAATGCCGAAGCATCGGCGGAAGTTCTGAAAGACGGCTGGTTCAACAGCGGCGACCTCGGGTTCTTGGACGACGACGGCGACCTTTACATTACTGGACGGCTCAAGGAGCTCATCATTGTCAACGGGCACAACCACTACCCTTACGACATCGAGCAGATGGTCTGGAAGGCTGCGCCAGGGACGCTCGAAGCCTTTCGTTTCGTCGGTGTGGCCGGCTTCTACAATCCTGCGACGGCAAAGGACGAAATTGCGCTCTTCATCGTTCCGATGCGCGGTGACGAGGAAAAGCGGCGCGCTTTGATCTCGACAGTTTGCTCGACGGTGAACGATCTGGCCGGATTTCCGATCGATCATGTCGTCCTCATTGCCGGCAAGGACGTTCCGCGTACCTCAAGCGGGAAGCTCATGCGGCGCGTGCTCCGCGATCGCTTCCTGAAAGGTGACTTTGCGGAGGGGCGCATCGATGTCTCATCAGCCATGGGCCAAACCCAGTCGCATTCCGTCCAGCGTGACCGCGTCTCGATCGAAAAGTTGGCGCGCCATGTGTGGAGCGAGATTCTGACGGTACCAACCGAGGACCTCGACGGCATGTCAGGGTTCTTCGAGCTTGGCGGCAACTCGATCAAGGCCAGCTTGCTGCAACTGAGATTCGAAGAAGCGCTGAGGTTTCGGATCGAGCCGAACTTCACATATCTCTATCCAACACTTGGATCACAGATCGAAAGCCTCGCCGCGCGCGATTTCAGCATTGAGCCACCCACCAACGAGGTCGAGCAGATCGTCCTGACAATCGTCAAGGACGCGCTTGCCCACGAGGCGAGGGAGGTGAGCATTACACAGCGCCTCACCTCGGTCCTGCCAACCTTGAAGGATGTTCTTGCGCTTTTCGGCGAGGTAGCTCGCGTGTTCGGTCTCGATGAGCAGGATGCCACTGCTGTTGCCGGCGATACGATCAGCGACATTGCAAAGCAGGTGAGCGAGCGTCTGGGCGTTGGCTCCGATCGCACGCACGAGCCGTTCCCGCTCATGAATTTCCAGGAGACGCTTTACTTTCATCGCAAGGGCTTCGTCCGCAACGAGCCGTCCAAGCTCAGTTGCTTCATCTTCCTGGAGTTGCTGCTCAGGGGTGAAATCGAGCCGCGGAAACTCGAGAAGGCGTTTGACCGTCTCATCGCACGCCATCCCATGCTGCGCGCTGTGATCGACGAGAGCTTCGACCGGCCGCGGCTCAGGATCCTGGATCGTGTTCCTCCGTTCCAGGTCGGAGATCATGACATCCGGCACCTGCAACCCGACGAGCAGCGCGCATTGCTTACACGGCGCGGGCGCGACATGAATGACATTCGCTTCGAAATCGATCGCTGGCCCCTCTTCGCATGCGAACTCTATCGGTTAGGTGAGCAGAGCTTTGCGTTTCTCTTCGACATCGATCATTTCCTTGTGGACGGCTACAGCTTCATGCACCTCGTGGAGGAACTGTTCCGCGCCTACGACGAAGAGAGCGGCGTTTCTGGGGCCTTATCCGGCCGAGAGACTGCACTACTGGGTTTCCGCGACTACGTCCTAATTGAGCAGGCACGGCAGCGCACAAAATCGTATCGCCGGGCAATGGAGTTCCAACTCGGTGTGTTCTCGGACCTGCCGCCCAAGGCGATGCTGCCGTTCTTGCAGGATCCTGCAGCCATAGACCCCGTCCTCTTCGAGACACGCTACCGCATGCTCGATCCCGGCATGATGGAGACTCTCGTCAACCTGGCAGGCCGTCATGCGGTGAGCCTCAACTCGCTGTTGCTCGCCGCTTATTTCAAGCTCGTCAATACCTGGTCGAACCAGGACGATTTGATCATCAACATGCCCGTCTTTAATCGCGAGCAATATTTTTCGGGCGCGCGGAAGGTGATGGGAAGCTTTATCGACATCTTCCCGGTGCGCATCCGCACGAGCGCCGACGAGCCGGTCATGGCGATCGCCATGCGCGTCGAGGCGTTCACGCGCGAACTGCTTTCCAATCCCGTGTCCTCGATAGAATTGTCGCGCCTCATCGCCAGCCGGGACGGCGCGCAATCGGGCTCGATGAGCTCGTTGATCTTCAGCAACTCGATCGGTGTCTACGCCGATGGAAACGACGGCATCCAATGCGTAAAGGCCAGCAAGCCACATTTCCGCACGGGCGCGCCAGGGACGTTCATCGATCTGGTTCTCTATGATTTCGAGGGCGAGTACTACCTCAACTGGAATTACGTACGCGGCCTCCTGGACGACGCGTTCATGGAAACGCTCGCCGAGCAATACGAGCGCATTCTCCGCTCGCTCTATACCGACTATCGTAAGGGCGACTTCTCCCCGCCACGCTTCGACGATGCGCTGCTCATGCTGGATAAGCATCGCGCACTCATTGAGCAGCTCAACGACAGTACCGCTCCGACGCCGGCTACGACCATCCACGGCGCTATCGAAGATCAAGTCCGGAAGGCGCCCGACAGCCTGGCCTTGACGTTCGACGATGTGCAGATGACCTATCGCCAGGTTGACGAGGCAGCAAATCGCCTCGCCAATCTCATTCTTGCCAACGACCCGGGCCCTTCCCGCTTCGTGGCGCTACTGTTCGATCGTTCGCCTGAGATGATCATTGCGCAGTTGGCGGTCATGAAGGCGGGATGCGCCTATGTTCCGATCGATCCCGATTATCCGACCGAGCGCATCGCCTACATGATCGATGATTGCGAGGCGCGCATTCTACTCTGCCAGAAGCGGCATTTGCGACAACTCGCAGAGGGCAAGACCGCCGCACTGACGATGGCGGTTGCCCTTGATTCCGATGGCGCGGAGGAGAGCGCGGGCAGCTTGCGGATTCTCGGCCGGCGACAGATCGAGGCGCAGCCCGCCGTGGTCGCCAAAAGCGTCTCCATCGATGATCTTGCGTACATGATCTACACGTCGGGTTCGACCGGCGCCCCGAAGGGCGTCATGATCCGCCACCGCAATATCATGAACTTCCTCAACTGGGTGCGGACGGAGTTCTCGATCTCCCACGACGACCGCTTCGCGTTCGTCACATCTTACTCGTTCGACATGACGCTCGCCAGCAACTGGGTGCCGCTGCTGGCAGGCGCCGTGCTTCACATTCTCGACGAAGAGCGCACGCGCGATGTGGAGACGCTTCTCGATTTCATCAGCCGCAAGCAGATCACATTCCTGAATGTGACGCCGTCGCATTTCTCGCTGATCGCCAGCGCGCGTGCATACCTTGATCGTGCGGACCGGCCGCTGCCGATGCACCCG
This sequence comes from Hyphomicrobiaceae bacterium, assembly GCA_050250755.1. Lineage (GTDB taxonomy): Bacteria > Pseudomonadota > Alphaproteobacteria > Rhizobiales > Hyphomicrobiaceae. The sequence goes on along the minus strand of JBFWOB010000034.1, from coordinate 63,335 downwards.
GACATGCGCGTCATGCTTGGCGGAGAGGTGATCAATGCGAAGGATCTCAATCTCTGGCTGGATTTCTATCCGGAGCATCGATTCATCAACGAGTACGGACCGACGGAAACGAGTGTCGCATCGAGCTTCTTCCCAATCTCGGTCGCGCCCAGCGGACGTATCGAGATGAAGACCGTTCCGATCGGCAAGCCGCTCGCCAACAACACGTTCTATATCCTCGACAAGCAGGACCGATTCTGCCTGCCCGGCGTTGCAGGCGAGCTATGCATCGGTGGCGATGGTGTTGCTGTCGGCTATCACCGCAAGCCCGAACGAACGGCGGCGGCGTTCGTGCCGGATCCCTTTCGTCCGGAGGCCATGATGTACCGCACGGGCGACATGGCGCGCCTCTGGGACGACGGCAACGTCGAGTTTCTCGGACGGCAGGATCACCAGATCAACCTGCGCGGCTATCGCATCGAGGCCGGCGAGATAGAAGCGGCGTTGTGCACAAACACCATGATTGCGCAGGCGGTCGTCGTTGCGCGTCCCGATACGTCAGGACAAAAGCAGCTCGTCGCTTTCTACACGACGAGTGATGGCCGCAGGGTTCCTGCACCGGATCTGCGTAAACAACTGGCCGGTCAGTTGCCCCGGCACATGGTCCCGGCGCACTTCCAGTGGCTCGAGAAGCTGCCGCGGACGCCAAGCGGCAAGTTCGATTCCAAAGCGCTTCCAGACGTCGTCATTGCGGTGGATGGCTCGGCGAGCTTGGTCGCTCCGCGCAGCGAGACGGAGCGCACGCTGCACGCCATCTGGTGCGAGGTGCTGGGCCACAACCAGTTCGGTGTAGTCGACAATTTCTGGGACCTCGGCGGGGACTCGCTCAAGGCGATGCGCCTGATCCTGCGTTGCCGCGAGGAGGGGCTCGAGAACTTCGGATTGCGCGAAGCCTTCGCGCATCAGACCATCGCATCGGCTGCCGATTTCCTCGACGGTCGCAGGGATACATCGACCGCCACACCCGAGCTCACCCGTATCACATCCGCGGCGAACGCGAAGGCGCGGCTCGTTCTCGTGCCGTATGCTTGCGGGAACTCGTCCGCATTCCTCGATCTCGCGCGTGCGCTCGGCGATGAATTGGAGGTGCTTGCGCTCGAGCCGGCTGCCCCTGATGCGAGCGAGGTGCCGTCGATTGCCGACCTTGGGCTGGCCCTGGCGGACGCCGTTCGCGGGTTGGGAACTGATCTTCCAATCGTCCTCGGCGGCTATTCGTATGGCGGATATGTCGCTTATGAAGCAGCCCGCCACCTTCGCGATTGGGATCGTCCGGCCGCCGGCCTGATCCTGGTGGCTTCTTCGCCCCCCGGCGCGCGCCGCGAGCTGGACTGGGTCGTGCAGGCCAGCCCTGGCGAGATCATCGACTATTCGCGCAGCACTTACGGCTTTGCTGAGAATCAGTTCAGCGATGCTGAGCTCGACGATTACATCCGTCTGCTGAAGCTCCAATCGCAATCGATGCTCGACTACCATTTCGACGTCGCCACAGGTGTCGGGGGGCCGGCCCTGGTTCTGGTCGGCGAGGATGAGGAAGATCTGGAGGTGCGGCAGGGCATGGAGGCCTGGCGGCCGTTCCTCGATAAGGCGTCGATTGAAATGATGCCGGGACGGCACATGCTCATAAAGACCCATCTGTCTCAACTAAGCGATCGCTTGCGGCGATTTGTGCGCACGGTGGCTCTCGGCGGAGCGTGACCGCCGTGTCAGGTCAAGATCACCGCATCGGAATCATCGGCGCCTCGGGGGCTGTCGGCCGGGTCGTGACAAACGTACTGGCGCAGACGGAAGGGGTGACGCTCGTGCTTGGCGGACGACACCCTCTGCCGGACTTGCAGGCCGCGGCTAGCGAGAGGGGGCGGGCGCGGATCGAGACGACCGCCGTCGACGTCCTCGACGCGAAAGCACTGGATCGCTTCGCAAATGGTCTTTCCGTGGTCGTGAACTGCGCGGGTCCCTCATACATGATCGGCGATCGTATCGCCCGCGTGGCGCTCGCTGCCGGGGCCGACTATGTCGACCCCGGCGGCTATGATCGTCTCGCGCGTGCCTTGCAATCGCTTGACCGGGACGTCACGGAAAGAGGGCTGCGCTTCGTCTTCAATGCCGGCTTGCTGCCCGGTATCTCCGGCGTCCTGCCGGCGTTTCTTGCATCGTCGTTTCTGGACAGGGTCGAGCGCCTGGAGTGTGTCTATGTCGGTACCGACAGATGGTCCCTCGCATCCGCACTCGACATCATCGACAGTCTTGGGGACTTCGGCGTCCAGCGGCGTGCGGGCTACATCTCGGATGGTGCCCATGTGCCGGTGCCGTTTCGCAAGTCGCTGCGAAGGCTGGATCCGGGCGGAGGACTGGCACGGACGACAGTTGCTCTGTTCCATGCCGAGGAGCTTGCGCGGATCGCGGCGCGAGAGGCGATTCCGACTGTATTGGTTTGGGGTGGAAACCATGGGCGCAGGAGCGGCGTGGTACTCGGGCTCGCGAAATGCCTCGCGCTTCATCGCTGGCGATGGTCCAAGCATCTCGCAGCCAGATCGCTCGCCTGGGCGAGCGCAGCCGACGGGCGAAAGCAGCCCGCGGCGTTCGTAATTCTGTGTGAGCTGGAAGGCCTTCGGAATGGAAAGCTCCTGCGGGTCGAAGGCTCGATGCGGTTCGGCGACACCTATCTGGCGACAGGACGGATAGCAGCCCTTGTCACCAGCATGCTACTTGCGCCCGGCCGCGTCAGGCCGGGCATTGCCATGCTGCACGAAGCTGTCGAGCCAACCGCAATTCTGACCGCACTGGATGCCTATGGCTACGAGCGGAATGCGAGCGCGAGTGACGTCTTCGGGGAGGACGATCATGCCATCGCATGAGGTACGTCCTTGCGCGGAAATGCCGTGGAAGGTCGTGATCGTCGGCGGTTTCGGGTGCGTCGGCCGCCAGATCGCGCGCGATCTGTGCCGCCACCTCGGCGACGAGGTGGAAATCACCCTGGCGGGTCGCCATCCGGACAGTGCGTTTGCGGAATCTCTGAAATGCAGAACGCTTAAGCTGGACGTTTCCGATGCCTGCGCGGCGGCGCTGGTGGCGGGGTTCGACTTCGTCGTCAACGCCGCGGGGCCGACAAGGCTGCTTGGCGCGCGTGTTGCGGCGCTTTGCATCGAAGCTGGCGTGTCTTGTCTCGACATCAACGACGCGATCGATGCGACTGTCGAATTGCTCGCCCTGCATGATGAAGCGCGAGCCCGGGGCGTAGATCTTTTCACGGGTTTCGGGCTGCTGCCGGGGCTCTCGACCTTGCTACTGCTGAGGTTGCTCGAGCAGCAGCCGGCAGCGGACGACGGCTGCCGCGTTCGCCTCTACATGGGCGCCAAGACGGCTGGCGGCCCAGCCAGCAGCCACGTGCTGAGTGCGGCCTTCCGTCAACGTGTCGCCTGTGTGGAGGGGGGCACGACCGCATGGAGAAATGCAGTGTGGAGCGGTTCGGGGAGTCGTTACCGCTTTCCGGGTATGCCAGCTCCGGTGGGAACGTTGCCGTTCTCCTCGCCGGAGGCGGTGACGGTTCCGCTGTACGCCGCAGTGGGCTCCGTTCCGACGCTGGACGTTCGCTACCACGTACAGTTCTTGCCGACGGCGATGGCGCGTCTCGGCGCATTGCTTGCGCGCTGCGGGTGCGGGTGGTGGGGTGACCGCGCGCTGGCCCGGCTGATGAGAGCCAGTGCACCCTCGGCAGCCCGCCGTCGGAAAAGCTCGGCCCTGACGTCCCTGGTCGCCGAGCGCGGCAAGGCGCAATGCCAGGCGTTGACTGGGGAATATCCCGCGCCGGCATTGACGGCTGCCTTCGCCAGCGCCGCAACGCTGCGCATACTTCGCGACGAGATCACCGCAGGAGGAGGCGTCTGGCCCTTTGAGAGCGTCTACGCCCGACTGCCCGGGTTGGCGAAGGATCTCGCAACGCGAGGCATCATCATCACTGATGGTCCGGAGTGGGAGGCGTCGAGCCCGGCGGACGGCACGCCTCAGGGCCTCAGGAACTTCGGTCGCTGCTGGTATGACGCAGAAGTCCCTCATGAGATACAGGCACGGCAACTGTATCTCCTGCGGAGCTCCGAGCTTTGGTCGGCCTTGAGGTCCGTGGTCGGTCGGCTACGCCGGCCCGTCGTGATGCTCGGCTTCGTTCGACGCTGGCGCAAGGCATACATTGAGACGCGGAACTTCCTGATCAGGAATACAGGACGGCCGTCACGAGCCATTGCGCGCGACATGGCTATGTTCGCCGCGGGTTATGGCCTCTCCCGAGAGCTCTTGGGGCGCGAGAGAGCCTATGCACTCTACAGAGCGATGTTCCTCGATACCGGGGCCATGGAGATGAACTGGCTTTGGCCGAGCTCAACCGTATTTGCGGTCCAGCCCGATGCGAAGCGCATATTCCTGATCTACGTGGCGGGCTATTTCGAAGCCTATCGCCGTCTGGGCATTTATCAATTCTCGCAGGCGGGAGACGCGGCACGGCTCGAGCTCACGGTCACGCGGTGTCTCTTGTCGGAAATCTTTGCGGAGCACGGCGTCGCGGAGCTGGCTTCGCTCATCCGGCAAATGGAGATCGCCGCCATCGACAGACATGCGAAGAGGCTCGGTTGTGAGGTGGCATGGACTCCGGATGAAAGTGGGGCGCTCGGATCGCTCACTTTGACGACGCGCGCGGAAGAATGCATGGAGGTCTTATGAACGCCGATCTGACAAAACTCGACGCCCTCAGTCAGACGGCTTGGCTGACGGCCTATTGCCATCATGTCGCCGGAGAGCGACATGGGCTCGAGAGGCCCGTCTCGAGCTGGCTGATCGAGCAGGCCGGCCCCCCACCGTTTGCCGCGCGCATACATCCGCGCACGCTGCACGGCGTAGCGTTGCGCGCCAAGATCATGGACACATGGCTGGACGACGTGTTGGAGCGGAATGCCGGTGTTGGGCCGGTCACGGTGCTCTCCATCGGTGCCGGGTTCGACAGCCGATGGTACGGCAGGCTTGGAAAGTTGCCGTCTCTGGTTCGCTGGATCGAGGTGGACCGGCCGAGCGTTCTGTCGGCCAAGAGCGCAACGCTGCAAGGATCAGGGTTTCATGAGCCGTACGCCGCCGTAGAGCAGCGATCAGGGGATCTGGCAGGTGCACCAGAAGAGCTTTTATTCGATCTCGACGGGCCGATCGTCGTTATCGCCGAGGGGGTGATCGACTATATCGAACGGACGGGCCGTGACCGCTTGCTTTGTGCCCTGCGCGACAAGCCTCAGCTTACCGGTCTGATCGTGGACAGCCAGAACGCCCTCTTCCAGAAGCTGGCGAATGCGAAGATCGAGTCAAACACGGGCAACAGCGCCGTTCGGTTCGCATGGGCGCCTCGCGATCCCGTCGCCTACTTCGCAGCACACGGATTCGCGGTCTCCCGCTCGCACTCGATCCTGCCGGAGCTGTTCGGGATTTCCGCGACCCTGACGGAGAGGCTTGCCGTTTCGCTGCTTCCCCCGGTCCGGCACGGATATCGGATCTTCCTCGCGGTCTAAGCAGCCCCGGAACCCGCCGTAGTCGTGTCAGGCGTCGCCGCGATGCACCGGTATAGAAATGGCGTCACAAGTGCCGCCGCAGCGCAAATCGCGAAGCAAAGGACGAAGTGCCCCATATATCCGATGGCGGCAACGCTATAGCCGCTCAGCGCACCGCCAGTGATCACGACAAAGTTCCCGAAACAGTACTGCAGCGTGAAATCAGTGCCCGCCTGCTCCGGCGAGCAGTTGTCCATGATGAAAGCGTAAAGCGCGACGATGGTGGCGCTGAAGGCGCAATATTCGAATGCAAAGATGCCGCTGAGAAGCCAGAAGGGATGATATCCCGTCGCGACGGCATACGCATAGGCGCCGAATGCGAGGGCTTGCAACGTGGTGAGAAGGCACAGTGCCTGATCGCGCCTTAGCTTGGCGACGAGCGCGCTTCCGAGCACGCTTCCGATCAATCCGGCAGCGACGCCGATCGTGCCTCGCAGGAGCCCGATTTCTGCAAGGGTAAAGCCCACGTCGACGAGAAACGGCCCTTGCATTCCCATCGCTGCCGCACGTCCGAGATCGACCAGCAGAATGAGCAACAGCATCGGCCATGCCGACGACCGGCGCAGGAAATGGCGAATGCTCGGGCTATGGCGCTCGAGAGCGGCCCGAGGCTTCTCAGCGCCTTCCGGGTAAAGGGTGACAGGCACCAGGACGGGAAGTAGTGCAAGAGATAGCAAAGCGATCGCATTGAAGGTGCCGATAAGCGGCTGCAGCATCAGTATGGCGCCGCCGCTAAAGAGGCTGCCGACCCAGTAACCTCCCACCTGAAGGCCGTTTCCCCAGCTTCGTTGGGAAGGCGACAGTTGCTCGATTGCGAGACCATGAGCGGCGACGTCACTTACGGCGGCCAGCAGACCGATGGCAAAGGTAAGGGCCATGATGGTCGCGAAGTGCGATGCGCTGAATTGATAGGCGAGCACGAGCATCACGGGTGGCAGCAAAAGCTGCATCGGAATGATCCATGACCGCCGATGCGTGCGTCCTGCAAGCTTGTACCGGTCGACGACGGGGGCGACCGCGAAGCTGAAGGCCCACGGTAGCAGGGCGAGCGTCATTAAGCCGATTTGCTCGAGGGACATGCCCTGCTTGCGCAGCAGCGCGGGAACCGCGCCGAAGGTAAAGCCCGCGATTATGCCTTGCGATACATAGAGCGAGACGAGAGTGAGCGCGAGGAAGAGCGCGGGGCGTGCCGCCTTCGCGCTCATCACATCAGAGGCGCCGGCACTCATGATATGATCTCGGCGCGCGGCATACTGGTCAAACGCGAGACCATCTCCGATTCGGAGCGTTCCATCTTTATCGCGATGAGGCCTGCGAAGTTGTACCACTTCATGAAGACGTCGACACAGGCGAAGCCGGCGTCACGCAGCATCGCGACATTCTCGGAGACGCTCAAGGGGACGAGGACACCACGCAGGCTTCGTGCCTTGGCCAGAACTTGGTCCGCGTTCAGGCCGGATCTCTGCTTCATGTCCCAATAGAGCTCGAGCCAGATGTCCTCGAAGATGGAACTCTCGCCGCGCAGCTTTTCAACGATCAGTATCGCGCCGCCTTCCTTCAGGTCGCGATGTACGCGCTCCAGAACTTTCCGCCGTTCCGATACGGGAAGGAATTGCAGCGTATAGAGGGCCGTGACCAAGCCGGCGTCGGGGAATTCCGACGTTGCGGTCAGGTTCTGGTGAAGGAAATGGACGTTGCCGTTGCCACATTTGGCACGCGCCTTCTCGAGCATCGGCAGACTGTTGTCTATTCCGACAAAGCGAACGTCCTTCTTGCCCGCATGCTTATGCTGAAGCTGGTGGATGGTCTCGCCCGTGGACGTGCCGAGATCGTACACCGACATCCCGTCGCGAACGAACCACTCGCTCATTTCCACGATCATTTGCTGGGCTTGATCGTAGAGCGGCACGCTGCGCCGAACGTGCTGGTCGAAGTCCTGGGCGACCTCGTGGTCGAAGCGCCATTCCCCTGGCAGGGCCGTAATGAGCTGGTCGACAGCGTGTGCCTCACGCTCGCGGGTCGTCGTATTGTCTGCGGTGTCCATGGGGTCACTCCTGACTTAAAGGGTGGTCGCTAGTGTTCCGGCTACGAGTGCAGCGCCGACGATCGAGGTCGCAGCGAGCCCCTTGCTCCAGGAGCGCGGCGTCCGACGCGCATACTCGCGGTACTCATCCTTGAATTTCGGATAGAGGACGTACCGCTCCTGGATCTCGATGAACGCCTCGGCGATGAGGTAGTAAGCGGCGACGAGCGCGATCGTGAAAATGCCGCCGGTCGCGATCGCTATGCCGGCGTGGCAGAGAAAATCACCGATCAGCATCGGATGGCGTACGACGCCGTATTGGCCGTCTGTGATGAGGCGCTCTGGCGCAAAGAACTTGTGATAGGTGACGTTCCAGTTGCTGCGCGTCGACTTGGCCGTGAAAGCGAAGAACCACGCGCCGACGATTATTCCATAGAGCTGCGTGGCGATCGCCACGGGCGAGACGGGCTCGCCATGCAGGAGCCCAATAATGCCCGGCAGCCTCGGTTGCGGCAGGAAAGGCATGACCAGCCACACGAGGGAGGCCAGGCCGCCGAAGAGGCACAAGTAGCCGGGCAGCGTGAAGGTGCCTTCTGCGTTCTGCCGCGATGCGATCAGATAACCGAGATAATAACTGAAGAGCGCCACGAGGGAGATTGCGACGCCGATCAGTTGCCAGCGCCACTCGTATGCGCCGAGCGAGAAGTGCGAAAGGATTTTGGAAAGTCCGCGGTTCATCGTTCCCTCGCGGCTGAATGTGCATCGCGGCGGCGCGGGCCGCTGACCGACCATGCCAACGCTTCCTCATGGCTTTGCCAGAGGCGCCGATAGGTGGGGTTGCGGCCCAGCAGTTCGTCGTGTCCGCCCGCATCGGTGAGACGGCCGCCGTCCAGCAGTGCGATGCGATCTGCCCAGCGGACCATTCCCAGGCGATGCGTTATGAGGATCACTGTGCTGCGGCCGGCGAGGCTGGCGATGGCGTCTTTGAGAGTGCTCTCCGCAATGGGATCCAGCGCCGCGGTCGCTTCATCGAGGATGACGATGTCGGCACCCTTCAAGAGGGCGCGGGCGATGGCGATGCGTGCCCGCTCTCCGCCCGAGAGCCTGGCGCCCCCGTCGCCGACGCGCGTGCGATATCCAAGGGGAAGCCGGTCGATGAATTCTGCGGCCCCGGCAGCCTGCGCTGCCGCAACGATCTCTGCCGGCGATGCACCGGCGCGGCCCATGGCAATGTTCGCTTCGATCGTGTCATTGAAGAGGATCATGTCTTGCAGGACGCAGGCGATCCGCTGTGACAAGCGCTCGGGCGGAATGCTCCGAATGTCTATCCCGCCGATCCTGACGGTACCGGATGTGGGATCGACGAAGCGGGTGATAAGCTGCACGAGCGTGGTTTTTCCGGCACCGCTCGAGCCGACGATGGCGAGGCAGGTGCCCTCACCGATATGCAGGGATACGCCGTCGAGTGCCGGCGCCGTCGCGCCCTGGTAGGCGAAACACACATTGTCGAGGTCGATCGAGAAGCCGTCAGGCAACCGCTCCGGCGGCGCCACTGCGAGGGGTTCGAGTGCCAAGAAGGCAGTCACGTTACGGACGCCTTCGTCCGCCGCCCTCATATGGATCATGACTTTCTGCAAGCGCACCACGGGGACGAGCGCCCAGAACGCGGTAATCAGGAATGCTGCGAGACGTGTGAAGTGGGCGTTCCGTGCGGCGGCGTCGGCCATTTCCGCCTGGGCGGGAACCGAGAGTGCGAGCACCGCCACAAGCAATGCCAGATCGGCGACGAACAAGCCGGCGAATATGAACGGTGAAATGCGGCGCATAGCCGACCGGTAGACATTCGCAATGTCGACGATGAGCCGGTCGAGTGCAGCGATCGTCGCTCCTGATTCGCGACCGAAGGCGCGCAGAACCTGTATGCCGTGGAGAATATCCGCGAGTGTGGCGTTGGCTTGCGACAGCGTCGCGCTGCGACCTGCCGCGAGAGCGTCCATGCGTCCCTTCGCTAAAATGAAAAGGCCGAATGTGATCGCGAGTGCAAGACCAAACAAAAGCGCCAGCGGTGCATCCAGCCAGAACAGAATGACGAAGCACAAAAACAGGCGAACGATGTTGCCGAGCCAGACGCCGCCGGTGTGTGCGAGCACATGCTCGATCCGGTTGACCTGATCGGTCATCAGCGCTGCGACGCTTCCCGAGCCACGCTGGGGAATTGCGTGGACCGGCAGCATCCGGAGATGATCTATGATCGCCCGCCGGACCGACATTCCGATATGAAAGCCGACCTCGTAGCAACGGCCGTTCGCCAGGTTCAAAAGCAGCAAACGACCGAGCATGGACGCGAGCATGATCGCTAGGCAGGCAACGGCCGCTGTCGGCGTAGCAATACGCTCGAACCGGCCGTTGCTTTGGATGAGAAGGACGAGGAATACGACGAGCGGCGCGAGCTCGAGAAGCGAGGCGCCGACATGCCATGCCAGTCCGATGCGCAAAGATCTCCAGTCGTCGGCGTCGCCGATGTGGATGAGTGTGGGATTGCGAAGCATCATCATGGCACCGCACTTTCCGCGGTGGCCTTGTGAAGACGCGTTCCGGCGGTCTGCGTATCCCAAAGGCGGGCGTAGAGACCATCCCTGGTGAGCAGCGCAGCGTGCGTTCCGCTTTCGACGATCTGGCCCTTGTCGACGACCAGGATCCGGTCGGCACCCATCGCAGTCCGCAGGCGATGGGCAATCAGGAGGACCGTTCGCTGCCCGGCAAGCAATTCGTCCAGCGCGCGCTGCACGAGTGTCTCAGTTTCGGGGTCGGCAAATGCGGTGATCTCATCCAGCACAAGGACGGGTGCGTCGCAGATGAGTGCCCGCGCGATTGCGATCCGCTGGCGCTGCCCTAACGACAGACTTTTTCCACCCTCAGCCAGCACAGTCCGGTAGCCATCCGGCAAGGCGGTAATGAAATCGTGTGCCTGCGCGAGTTCAGCGGCGCGCGCGACCTCTTTGTCGCTCGCACTTTCGCGGCCGATCCTGATGTTGGCGGCGATGCTGTCGGAAAACAGGATCGGGTCCTGGAAGACGGTGGCGACGAGGCCGGCGAGTTGGGCCGGCGGCAAGCTGCGTAAATTCGCACCGCCGATCGAGACCGAACCCGCTTGTGGATCGAAGAACCGCGCGGTCAGGCGCGCGACGGTACTCTTTCCTCCGCCGGAGGGGCCAACGATGGCGACGATGTTCCCAGACGGGATTTCGAAACTGAGATCTCTCAGCACGACGCTTTCGTCGTACGCGAACGAAACATTGTCGAACACGACGTGCGGCGCGCCAAGCCTCACCGAGCCGTTGCCGAATGTGATCGTCGGAGCATCTGTCAGCTCGGAGATGCGCGAGAGAACAGTCTCTTGCCGCCCGATGCGGCCGACGAAGTCACCTAGGCGGACGAAGACCTCGCCTAGTCCGGAACAAAGCAAAACAACCAGAACGAGACTTGAGACGGAGAGGCTATTCTCGCTGATGAGGAAAAGGCTGAGTGGAAGGACGAAGGCGAGGCTGGATCCGATCATCACGGAGAACAGGTTGCCAGGCAGAAGGCAGAGGCGCACCCAATCGTGGACGGAGCCGATGAAGGACTGCGAAACGCGATCGAGACGGGCGGTCGACTGACCTCCTTCGTTGAAAAGCTTGAGCACCTCGATGCCCCGTGCGAGCTCCGCCGACACGCCATTGAGCTCGACCGTGCTCGCGCGATAGGCATCGGCGGCCGGGCGTGCATTGCGTTGCATGCGGTGCAGGACGGAGACGGCCAGGAGCAGGGGTGCGAGCGCGGCCAATGCTAGGCGCCAGTCCAGCCAGATCAGCACTGCTGCCACTGTCGCGGCGCCCAGGACGATCGCGGTCAGTTCCGGTGCGAGATGGGCGACCCCGTCCTCGATAGCCTCGACGTCATCGATCAAGGCAGTACGCCAGGCGCTCTCGCGATTACGGTCGAACAGCCCGAGGGGCACTCGAAACAGAACGCGCACCATCGTGCGCCGTAACGCCACCTGCACATTGAAGGCTGCGAAATGGGAAAGCACGCTGGATAACGCAAAACAAGCATGACGCGCGAAGATGGAAAACCCGAGCCACATCGCGCCCCATAAGATGCTCGCGCTGGTGGCACGGCCGTCGATGAGCGACATCACGAGCCACCAGACGATCACGTAAGGAACCAGGCTCAGCAGCGTCGCCAAGGTTCCGGAGAAGCAAGCACCGATGAAGTGGGCCGGCTGCTGCCTCAGCAGTCCGGCCAATGTCCGGATTGGGGACGCGGACGACGCCATCAGAACCGGCCTGTGAGCGTAACCCCGAAGGTGCGACCGTCACCCGGAGCACCGACGTCGAGGGTGCCGGAGCGGTAGTAACCCGCGAGATACCGCTCATCGAGCATGTTCTTCGCCCAGATCTCGGCTTCCCAGTTGTCCTTCCGGATGCCGAGCTGGGCATTCACGAGATGCAGGGGCGCCTGCTCGTACAAATTGTCGGCGAGGAAATAATAAGCTCCTTTGTAATTGTAGTTTGCGCCGGCAAAGAGTGTGATGCCGTGGCCCATGTACTCTTCATATTTTACCCCGGCGTTGACGCTGTGCCTGGGCGAGAGAGGAATGGTGTTGCCGTCGTATATGACGCCGCGGACCGCGTCCTCGTAGTCCTCGTAACGTGCGTCGAGAAAGCCGTATCCGGCAAAGAGCTGCCATTCCCGTGTGAGCTTGTAGCTGCCTTCCACTTCGAACCCGTATGACCGCGCCTTACCGGCGTTGCCGATGACGCGGCCTCGGGGCAGCACGTACTCCATCACCTGCTGGTTCTGCCAGTCGTTGTAGAAGACCGCGACGTCGACAAGCAGGCGCTTGTCGAACCAACGGCTTTTTGTACCGACCTCGTAGGTCCACACCGTCTCGGGATCGTAGATATTGATCTGATTGTTGGCGATGAACTGGCTGATGCCGCCGGCCCGGAAACCATTGCTGGCACGAGCGTAGGCCATCATGTCATTGGTTACACGATACCGGGCGGTAAACTCTGGTGTGAGCCCGTCGAAGTCGGCCGATCCGCTGGCGGCGACCGGCATCCCGAAGGCGTAGGTGCCGGACGGCGTGGCGATGGCGGCGCGGCCTTCCTTGGTCTCGTATGTGTACCGCAGACCGGCAATCAGCTCGAGGCGGTTTGAGACGGCATACGAGAGCTCGCCGAACGCCGAGTAGCTGTTGGTGCGCTGGTCGAGGCTATTGTTGCTCCATAGCGCAGGCGGAACGCCGAAAAGATCGAATTGGTCGGCGCCCCTCAGGTGCTCCCACAGATAGAAGCCGCCGAGTACCCAGCCTAAGCGATTGTTCAGTCTGCCGCTAAGGCGGATCTCCTGTGTGAACTGATCCTGATTCTGCCATTGACCCTGGCTGTAAAGCGGTTGCGGGAGGAAGTCGCCGTCTAGAAGCGTGGCGTACCGATAGCCGCGATAGGCGGAATTGGTCGTCAACTTGAACGTATCGAAATTATGCTCGAGCCGAGCGCTGATGCCACCGACATCGCGATGCTCGATCGGCCGCTCATTGACGTTGATTCGACCTTTCAGGACATCGGACACGAGGCCGAATGCCCAGCCCTCCGAATTGTCGCGTCCATAATCACCTGAAATCCGAAGCAACGTGTCAGCGCTGGGACGGATATCGGTCGTGAACCGGCCCGCGCCGCTCCTGATGTCCCCAACAGTCGATCCGTCGTAGCGATTGTCGAGTACACCACCGCGGCCTGTCAGCGTGATCGACGACCGGGTCGTTATGATGTCGTTGATTGGTATGTTGGCGGCGCCCGTGAAGCGCTTGAGACCGTCCGATCCGTAGGTCACCTTGCCGAAACCGGAAAATTCATCTGCCGGCTTTTCGGTGACGATGTTGACGGCGCCGCCGATGGCGTTGCGACCGTAAAGAACAGCCTGAGAGCCGCGTGCAACCTCGAACCTCTCGGCGTCCCAAATGTATGTGGGATAGCCCGTCGGGCGCGCAACGAAGACGTCATCGATAAAGAAACCGACGCCCTGCTGCCGGTCGATGCCGGCGTTTCCGCCAAGGCCCCCATTGCCGCGAATGGAGATCTGTGGTGCCGATATGCTGCCTTGCGACCAGAACACCATGTTGGGGACGCCCTCGACGGCGGTCTCCACGGTGTCACGCTGCGTGGGGCCAAGCTCGTCGCCCCGGAACGCCTTGGCACTGACGGGCGCGCTCTGGATAGGTTCTTCCCGGCGACGAACGGTGACGGTCTGCTCGATGACGCGGCGCCGAGCGGCCTGCTCGGTCGTCTCGCGTTGCGGACGCCGACTGGCCGGTGTAGTTGGGGCATTTACCGTAACGTCGCCGAGGATGATCGGCGTGCCGGCATTTCCGCTCGGCTGCCGGCGTTGCGCTGCTTTTGGCGCTGGCTGCGGCGCGATGGCTTCCGGAGCCGGTTGGGCAGGCGCCGCCGCCGCCGCCGCCGCCGGCGCAGGTGCTGTTGCATTGCCGCCTTGCGGGACGTTGACATCCTGTTGCGGGCTCGAGCCCGCGTCCTGGGCAAGCGCCTCGGGCGACAGGCTCAGAGCTGTCATCGCAGCCGCAATCGCGAGCGCTCTTATGGAATTTCCGTTCATCACCCCCACCGCCATTTCCTATTGAACCCCCCGAAATGGTGCGAACCATCTCATCGAGAAGGGGAGATTCGGAACAACGGTGGCTTTCGGCTCTGGGACTTTTCCTTTCGATCGGGGCTTCCCGCTCACCCCCACGTGGAACAGCTAGCGCAACTCGCTTGGCGATACGCCGAACCGGCGTCTGAACAAAGTCGAGAAATGCGCAACGCTATAGCCAACGCGATAAGCAACCTGCGAGACATTCATCTCGCCGGATGTAAGGAGGACGTAGGCCTGCTCGAGCCGGTGCTCCTGCAGCATCTCATAAACGCTCATGCCGTAGGCGGAGCGAAAGCCGGTTGTCAGCTTCTTCACGTTCAATCCCACCTGGCGGCTGAGCTCTTTCAGTGATGGGGGGGCGTCCATCGCCTCGAGCAGGATCTCGCGCGCATCGTAGATCCGCTTCAGGTCTCGCCCGCACAGGAACGGGCATGCCGCGCATGCAACCGAAGTTTCGTCACAGAACGCACCGGCGATCAGGGCCGTCAGCTCGAGCGACTTGCCGGCAAGGTAGAGCTGTCGCATCGGTCCCTTCAGCGGGCACGCGCTGATCTGCAGCGCAAGCGCCTGCAACTGCGGCTCGGCATCGCGCTGCAGGAAGCGTGTGTATTTCGGTGATGAGCCGATCAAGCGATCGAGCGGCAGGCCCGAATCCTTGGCCTCATCCGGGTCCATTACGACAGCCACGAACTCGGTGCGACTGTTTGGCGGCAGCGTGTAAGTGCCCTCGCGCTCGTCGTTGCTGGCGAGCAGGTAGATTGAAGGACCGGCCATTGCGAACGGGCCCTCCATGCGACCGCTTATGATACCGGCGGACATCACGCCCACGCGTACACCTTGCGAGATCGGGCCGGTGAAGGTCTGAGTAGTTTCGTACTCGATGTTGGCGGCGCGAATTGTAAAGCGGCAATCGAGCTGCTCGGACCAACTGTCGATACGGCGCAAGGGCCTGGCGGCGATTGGTGTCATATCGTGGCTCATCAGTTGAACTGCCATCGAATGATCTACGCGTCTTTGCTGCTCGATCGATTGAACGTAGGTGGTTCGCTAGAATAATCGCAGCAAGACTCTCGAAACGAGTTTACGCCTCGCAGCATAATCTATACTAATTTAGTCATGAATTATAGTGAGCATCTGCGGTCGTCGTGTCGCTCTTGGTCTGCTGCTGAGCAGATTGACTGCTCGACGGCAACTCCGGCGAGGCGGCGCAGAGATAGTTGAACCAGACCGCGCAACAGGGATTGATCCGCCATCGAGAAGGGCGCATCGACATGCACACGGACTTCTGAAGCTGCGACGGCTTGAGGCCAACCACTCGCTCTCGCTGCCGTGGCGTAGATTAACTTGACGATCGACCCGCCGAACGATCCGAAGTGCAGCGACTGTATCGCGCTGGGACTCTGGACATCGTCATGCGCATTCAAGAGCGCTCTACCGATCATGTCGAATGGCTGCCAAGATTCCTTGTTGCGAGGGTGGTCGCCGTCCAGGGAAAGAATCGCCGTTCAGGCTTGAAGCTCGTCAAGTAAGGAACGCACGTCGCCGGACGCCAGGGTCACGCCCGCATCGGGGCCCCGCCAAGCGAGCGCCAGCACGTGCCTCGGACCGACGCAGTGCTGCCGGACATGCCAGCAATCAGGCTTCCCGAGAATACCGTCCGAGATCGTGACCCCAGGAGGGTCGACTGACACCGACAGGTCCCGTAGCAAGTATCTTACGCCGCAACCGGCCGCCTTCAGAACGGCCTCCTTCAGTGTCCACATCTTCATGAAGCCATGTGGCCTATTAGCGGCGGGCAGCTCAGTCAACCACTGCTGCTCGGTCGGCGAGCAACACCAGTCTGCCAGAGCAAGTGCATCTGCCCGGTTCAGCGGCTCGACGTCAATTCCAACGTCGATATCCAAGGAGATCGCGCACGCAACCATGCCCTCGCAGTGGGAGAGATTGAAGTGCGGCCAGCCCGTGGGATATAGCCAGGGCTTGCTTCCACATACCGCCTTGAACCTTAGGGACCGCGGCGGCGAGCCCGTCACCGCGCTGATCATCAGACGCTTGAGGGCATGTGCGACAACAAACTGTTGGCGATGTCGCTCGAAAACGAAGGAGAGCGCTCGGCGCTGCTCGTCGGAATCGAGGAGATCGAGTAGCGCAGTCCAACACTCGCCCCCGATCGCGTTTAGCGAGATTGTGCGGATGGCGATGGTCGCGGCCACGTTGCTCACGCCCGAAGCGTACCGCAACGACCCCGCCGTCCGAGCTGCGCTTGGTCCGGGGGCGCAAGTTGAATGATAGTAATTCCGACCGATCGCCCGGAGAGGTCAACAACAAGGCCTCCATCATGGGCGAAAATGCCTAGGCTGCCGAAAAGGGGCGCCTCCGGCAATAAGTACGCCCAACAATGCCGCTTCCATTCCATTGTTCTTTGCCGCCAACTGCATAAACGACGTGTCATCAGGCAAGTGCTCGTCTGCACATTCGGCCGGCCTCGTTAGAAGGATTTGTAGGCCTTGATCGCGATGTTGTGTTTCTCCTGCGCCGGGAGCGTCAGGCGCATCTTTGCGGTCATCTCGATAAGTCGATCCACGTCAACTCCGTGCCCGGAAGCATAGAAGAAGCCCGGTCCCCGGCTGATCTCGTCGATGTCACGCGCGACCGCATGCCGAGCGGTCGGATCGCTCGCACTGAGAGTGATGATACCGATACGGGGGGCATGTAGGTGCTTGTTCATCTGAGTATCGCCTTCTCCATATGACTTCGGTCCGAGAATAGAAAAACGCTTATTTTACGGTCCATTTCGGCCAAGAGCGTGGCGTCGTGCACCCAAGAGAAGTGGTTGTACGTCGTTACTATCACTCACATCTACAACGCACCGCTACAATCAGTTTGAGACGCATGGACTGTACCGAGGAAGGGGCACAATGGTGAAACCCGCGCGGTTTCACGCTGACGACCTCCAGTCGCGACCTGCGCACCGGCGGCCACTGGCACAGTGTGGCAGCTCTACGATCGCCGATTTCCGCCGCGACAACGCCCCGGCAATCCGCAAGGTGGGCTACAACGTGCAGAGCCGGTGACTCGAGAGCAGCAACAGCGAGCCGGTCACGCCTGGAAGGGTGCGTCGCCCGCAATTGTGATGCGGTGCATGCGTCGGCGCTTGCCCGGATAGTCGTTGAGTGCGCGGTGCATGGTGCAGCGGTTGTCCCAGATGGCCATGGAGCCGACTTCCCAACGGAAACGGCAAGTCATTTCTGGCTGCACCGAATGCTGCATCAGGTAATCAATGATCGGCCGCGCCTCCTTGTCGTTGAAGCCGTGGAGGCCGATCGCGTGGTTGCCGATATAGAGCGCCTTGCGGCCCGTCTCGGGATGGGTGCGCACGAGAGGATGGGCTGCCTCGGTGATCAAGTCGCCGGGATCGCGCACCTTGGCTGCCATCTTCTCGTTGCCCTTGTAGCGTCCCTCGCTGGTGCTCCCCATCCTGTCGCTCTCGCTGAGCTTCTTGCGGTTGCCGACGTTCCACGTCTTGACGTTGGCGAGCATCTCCTTCATCGGCTCCGACAGCGTGTCGTACGCCAGATACTGGTTGGTAAACATGGTATCCCCGCCCGCGCTGGGTGTTTCCTTGGCGTACAGGATGGTCGCCTTTGCAGGCTTGGGGTTGAACATCTGGTCGGTGTGCCAGGTGGACCCGAACGCGCGCGTATCGCTTTCCTCTTTCACGATCTCGAGGATGTCCGGATACTCCTCCATGCCCTTCATGAAGGGGTGGTGATGAATGTCGCCGAAGCGCCTGGCAAAAGTGATCTGCTGCTCGGGCGTGATATACTGGTCGCGAAAGAACACGACCTGATGCTCAAGCCAGGCATCCTTGATTTCCTCGAACGTCTCGTCGTCGACGTCCCTCAGATCAACACCGTCAATCTCGGCGCCGAGCGCGCCTGCAATGGGCTTTACGCGAATACGGCGATTGGTAGCCATTGACGTTTCCTCCGACGGTCCTTGGAGCGCGGACACCGACCCCATCAGCAAGGATCAAGTCGGCGCTTGCGCTTGTCAATCAGCACGGGGGCAGACAGACTGGGCCCAACGTCGATCGCGATCCGCCGCGATTTCCCGGGAACATATCAATGAAGAATTCTGCATTCACGCTTGTGATGCTGCCGCCGCACACGCCCGTGCGGCGCAAATGGGCGGCCCGCGTGGCGGCCGACGAGGTCGGCGTTCGCGTGCTTCAGCCCGAGACGACAGAGGAAGCGATCCGAGACATCGCCGACGCCGATGCGGCCTTCGGCGTGATTCTCCCGGAGGTTCTCGCAGCCGCGCGCCGACTGCGCTGGCTGCAGGCGCCGCAGATCGCCCCTCCAGCCGGGTACTACTATCCCGAGCTGATCTCGCATCCTGTGACGGTCACGAATTTCCGCGAGATTTTCAACGATCACATCGGGGCCCATATCATGGCCCTCGTGCTCGCGTTTGCACGCGGCTTTCACTACTATTTCCCGCAACAGATGCGGCACGAGTACAGGCCGCGGCCGCTCGATACGGGCGTCGTTCATCTTCCTGAGGCGACCGCTCTCATCCTCGGCGTCGGCGGGATCGGGGCCGAGGCGTCGCGCCTGTGCCACGCCTTCGGCATGCGCGTGATCGGCGTCGACGGGCGGCGGACCGAACCGTCCGAGGGCATGGCCGAGCTGCATCCGCCGGAGGCCCTCGATGCGCTGCTGCCCACAGCCGATTTCGTCATCATGACGATCCCGCATACGCCCGAGACCGAGGGGCTGATCAACCGCGACAAGCTGCGGCGCATGAAGCCGTCGGCGTTTCTCATCAATATCGGCCGCGGCATGACAGTCCGCCTCGACGATCTCGTGGCGGCACTGCATGCGGGCGAGATCGCAGGCGCCGGGCTCGATGTCTACGAGATCGAGCCGCTGCCGGCCGACCATGCGTTGTGGAGCGCGCCGAACGTCATCCTGACGCCGCACACCGCCGGTTTCGGACCATATCTCGACGATCGCCGTCTCGACATTCTGCTCGACAACTGCCGCCGCTTCGCCGCAGGCGAGCCGCTGCGTAACGTGGTCAACAAGGCTTTGTGGTTCTGAGGCCTGTTGGGATTTATCGAGAGTTTATGACAGCCGCGACGCGATGGATGATTGCTGCGAAGCTGGCATCGGTTTTGTCGGCGCGCATGGCGATGCGTTTGAACTCCTTGAGCTTGCAGAAGAAGTTCTCGATGAGATGCCGCCATTTGTAGATTTCGGTATCGAGCGTCAGCGGCCTGATCCGACGTGGATGCTGCGAGATGACGATCTTGGCGCCACCCACGTCGAGGCCGGCGATCAGCGCGCCGCAACAGGGCGGTCGATGAGCGGCGGCAAGCCGACGGTGTCAAAGCGATGGCCGGGCAGCAACTCCAAACGCGGATATCTATATGGATCTCCGCCTCCGTTTTGCGTCCCATCAGATTGGCGTCGGTCAGCAAGCTCCAAGCGCTCGTCAGCGCCGAGAGCCTGCACCGCATTGTCCAGGTGCGATTTTCTCTCAGGCGCCTTTTGCAACCCGGGTCGGACGCAGATGCCTCACGCCTTGCGCGATCTTCGACGCGCCTCGCCAAGGGCGAGAAGCCTGTCGCGGTCTTCCGGATTCACCCGATTGTAGCGCTCGCGCCAGCCTGGATCGTCCTTCCATTCAAAAGGTGAGCGTACGGTGGTGCGTGGCCCCGTGGCGGTGTTGAGCAGCGACAGCGCCAACCGCACGGTCGCAGTTTGCATGTGGGCATTCCAAGGATGTCCGCAGGGATTTCCCAACGGGAAGTCGCTGAAAATGAAGCGGGGCACACCGCAATGCTCCACGATATCCTTGGCGGAGCCGATGATGACGGTGGGCATACCGTTCGCTTCGAGATGACGGGCGACCAAACTCACGGTTTGGTGACAGACTGGTCAAAGCGCCGTTAAGACGGCGGCATCGACCTGTTCCTCTCGTAGCCGTCGCAAAACTTCGGGAGCATCCTGCTCCATTGTTTTCTGCTGACTGTAGTCGGTCGGTGCGGTGTGGAATGACGGGGCAAGCGCACCCAACGTTCCGTCGGCGACCAATCGCTGCGCGGCATCGAGGGGAAGGAATGTCTCGCGATCGTCGGTGTGGGTTGATTCCTTGTCCCAGGCCATATCTGTGTCGAATGTCGCCGGTGGGCTGGCGACGAAGCCGCTCCAGACATGCCTGCGGTTGCGCTCGTCACGATGCGAGCGATCCCCCGGTCCCGCCGTCGCAATCAGCGCAACCTTCATCTCGCTCACTGGCTTCACTGGCTGGGTGAAGGGGACATCCATATGGTTTGCCCAGACATAATCTTTTGTGTAGCCGAGAGCGCGATAGTAATTTCGCGTCCGCTCCATATAGGGGATCGGTCGCCTCGAATCTTTGTCCTGCATTTGCGTTTGTCCTCCTGCGCATGCCGGCGCCCCTAAACGGACGCCGCCTCATCGATCGTCTCACCCAAGGCATTGTCGGCCACCAACGGCGTCTCGAAATATTGCACGCTCGGTTCGCTGCCATACGTGCGGCGGACACGGTCCGTCCACTCCGGCCCTCGCGCGCGCCGAGCCGCTTCCATGGTCCGCCACGTATAGACTCCGCCAGCGCGGCGCGTTTCGGCATCAAAGAGATAGTTTTTCCGGATGAGATCGGGATTGGCGCGCCACGTCGGAGCGCTTCGCCGGTAGTTGGCCATGACCTCGTCCCGCGTCATCCCGTCCGGGATGGCAAAGGTGATGATCTCGGTAATCATGCGCTTCTCCAAAGAATCGAGGCGCAGGCGCTCGCGCGCCTATTGCATCGTCAGCACCAATCGAAACTTGACGTCGCCCGACTTCAGCTTCTGCAAGGCCTCGGCGGCGCGCTCGAGCGGCATCGTTTCGATGCTCGGGCGCACGCCTGTGAGCACGCTGAAATCCAGTGTCTTCTCGTTCTCGTAGGGTGAACCGGTGATTGAACCGATCACGCCGCGTTCACCGGCAACGAGTTGGCCGGATGCGATCGACAATGGGTCCTTCGACGTGCCGAGCATGATCAGCCGCCCTTCCGGCGCAAGACCGCCGAGGAGCGGGGAGACGGTTTCAGCATGGGCGATCGTTGCAATGATGGCCTTGGCGCCGCCCATCGCGTTGAGTTTTTCGACGGCGCTCTCGACGTTCGTGTCGACGTAGACATGGGCACCGAGCGCTAGCGCGTCTTGGGCAATATCCTGTCCGCGCCCGATCGCGACGACCTTGAAGCCCATCTTTCGCGCGTACTGCAAAGCCATGTGGCCGAGGCCGCCAATGCCGAGAATTGCAACAAGATCACCGGCCTCGGCGCCACACGTCTTGAGCGCATTGAAGGTTGCGATGCCGGCACAAAGAATCGGTGCGGCTTCTTCCGAGCTCAGTTCCTCCGGAACCGAAACGAGCCCCGTGCTCCGCGCGAGCATCATCTCGGCGTATCCGCCATCGCAGGTGGAGCCGACGAAGTGCTGGTTGCGGCAAAGATTGAACCTGCCCTGGCGGCACGCGCTGCATTCGTTGCAATGACCGCCGAGCCGGCCCACACCGACGCGTTGAGTGCGCCGCCAGATCGAAGGCACGCGCTCACCGAGCGCCAGAATGCGTCCGACAACTTCGTGGCCCGGAACGCGCGGCTGGTGGCCGCCTGGATCGACCCGAGCAATATCATTGAGGTCAGCCCCACACATGCCGCAGGCCTCGATGGCAATCAGCACTTCGTCGGAACCGGGCACTGGAACCGGACGATCTACAAGCTCCAGATGTCCCGGCGAGGTGATCGACATGGCGCGATACGTTTTCTGCATCCGCTTGTTCCTAGTTTTGTCGAGCGGCAGTCGATGAATATGACAATCCAATCAACGCCACGACCGCAACCAGTAGTGGCGCGAACGACAACACCAGGACGGTGGACCAACCGAAGAACGACAGCAGTCCTCCGGAGAGGAACGAACCGATCGTCATCGTGCCGAAGACCACGAAGTCGTTGAAGGACTGCACACGCTCTTTTTCCTCAGGCCGATGGCATTCCAGAACCATGGCGGAAGCGCCGATGAACCCGAAGTTCCAGCCGATCCCGAGCAAGATCAATGTTGCCCAGAAATGGGCGATGTCGATGCCGAGCAGACCAACCGCTGACGAGGCGGCGAGAAGCGCCAATCCGGCGGCGACAATGGTCGTTGCACCGAACCGCGTGATCAGCCGCCCGGTCCAGAAGCTCGGCGCGTACATCGCAATGACATGCCATTGCAGACCGAGATTGGCGGACTCCTGAGACAGGCCGCAAAGCTTCATCGCTAACGGCGCGGCCGTCATGAGGAAATTCATCAGCAAGTACGAGACGGCTCCGCAAATGACCGCCAGGATAAAGCGCGGCTGCCGGGCGATGACGCCGAGTGGCCGACCCGCACTGCGATCGGCAACAGTTGGCCGCGGCAGGTCGACACCCATGAGGATGAGGGCCGAGAGCGCTGCGACCGCGGCCTGGCCGACAAATGTCGCGGCGAACAGGGGGACCCACAGATCCATGGTGTGCGTGACGAGCTGCGGGCCAATGACGCCGGCAAAGACGCCGCCAGCCATGACAGCCGAGAGCGCACGCGCACGCCGCTCCGGCACTGCGCAATCGGCTGCAGCAAAGCGGAAGGAGAGCACGACTGCTGCATAGACACCGCCGAAGAAAGTGGACACGCAGAACAGCCAGAACGACGCGTAGAGCACCGCAATCGTGGCAATCAAACCCGCAAGGACGCCGCTGCCGGCCCCAAGCAGAAAGGCCGTGCGCCGGCCATGCCTTTGGGCGATGGCGCCGACCGGCAGCGTGCAGACCGCCATGCCGACGACAAAGATCGAGATCGGCAACGTGGCCAACGCCTTACTCGGCGCCAGCATGTCGCCAACAACGGCACCGGTCGCGTAGACGACAGTGGAATTGGCGCCGGCGAGAGCTTGCGTAACAGCGAGCCTCAGCACATTGCTGCGCTCGCGGCGGATTGCGATCGCAGCATCGTGGCTCAAAGTGGGATTGTTGACCGTCATGCCGCGATCTCGGCCCGCCAACGAGCATCACGCGGCGAGGGACGCCGATGCAGGCGATTGTCGAGAAGCTCTCGCGCTTTCTGGGCTTCGCCGCTGCGCATGAGCGCCACCAGAAGCGTGTCCTCGATCACCTCCCGTTGCGCGCCGCTTCCACCGATGCGCACGACCTCGCGGCTCACGGGTTCGAGAATGCGTACGCAGCCGTCGTAATCGGCGTCGGCAAAGGCCAGTGCGGCGCGGCAGATGGCGGGCACGACCGGGCCGGCTGCGAGCGTGCCGTTCTCGACAAGCTTGGTCAGCGCTTCGATGCGCGTTGCGGCAGAAGCCCTGTCGCCGGTGCCTGCTGCGAGTAAGCCCATGTGTGCATCGACGAATGAGGAGCCGGTCTTCGGAAACTTCGCGTCGGAATAGGCTTTGGCGTCCCGCCACAAGCGCCCAGGCACTCCATATCCGTAGACCTGCAACCGCCAGAGCAGTGAGACGGCATCCGTCATGATATTGATGGGCAGGCCAAGAGAAACCGAGGGCTGGACATGCCGCTCATAAATTACGAGTGCGCCATCCGGATCGCCACGCTCCAAAGCGCAGAGCGCAGCGTGCCACGCGATGTGGCCATGAAGCGTGCCGCTCCGATCGTAGGTCGGTAGCCAGCCCGCGATGAGGGCTTCAGCATCCTGCCCCGCGCCTTGCTCGAACATTGCGTGCGAGAGAGCATGGGCCCCGTTCGCATTGGCGCGGCGGAGATCAAACCCTCGCTGCGTCAGATCACGTCCATATCCAACATTACCATTCTCGGTGTGTGACCAGCCGCGATAGGTCAGGAACCACCAGTCCTCCGCATCGAAATGTCTCTCGTGCCGCTCGCAGAGATCGACGCGCGCCTGGCCGTGGCCTGCCATGCCTGAGAATGCGAAGAGGCCGAAGGCTCCCAGCGGCAAGGACAGGATGATGACGTCGCGGGGCCAGCTTTCCAGATGCGACAGCGCGCTTTCGAGGGCCTTCCTGGCCTGTCCAGTGACCGCAAAGGAAAGGGTGGCAACGTGGCTCTGCTCGCGCGCGGTTCCATTTCGGGTGGCAATCTCGGTCGCTGCATTGATACGAACCTTCGCTTCCGCCGGCTCTGCGCGAATTGCATGCAAGCGGGCGAGCGCCGCGTGCGCGAGAGCGAAATCGGCGTCTGCCTCGACAGCCCGCTTCAGTGCCTCGCCGGCGCCGGGCCACGCCGACAGCAACAGATCGATACCTTCCCGATAATGTCTGGCCGCCTCCGGGCTCGAAGTCGAAATTGAAAGGCCGCGGCTGTCGGTGTGGCCCATGACCAGCTCCAGCAAGGATGCCTCGCTGTCGGGAGGCAGAATGGACTTGCGATAGCAGAGTGCGGCTCAACAAACTTTCGACGCGTTGACAAAAAATATCGAATATCAGACAAACTTGGCTCGTCATGCGATGGTCGACCGTAGCCGCACCTCCAAATGTTTCCCCGCCGCGCCCTATCACCATGCGGGCGCAAGCTATTCCTGCGCGGCACTATTTTCCCGAGCACGCTCATGACTGGCACCAACTCGTCTACGCCGTTGATGGCACACTGACGGTATCCGCGGATCGACAAACGTTCGTCGTCTCACCGGATCAAGCCGTGTGGCTGCCGACCGGCGTGGCGCACTCGGTCGGCTCTCTGCTTGGCGCAGCGTTCCGCAGCTTGTGGATCGCAGACAAGGCCGGCCGCACGCTTCCTGCCAGCCCGACGGTGCTGGCGGTCTCACCGCTTCTGAAGGCTCTGATTGTCGAAGCGGCGGCGATTGACGGCCAACGCATTGCCGATGGCTACCCTAACCGCATCGCAAGAATGATCCTTGACCAATTGGGCCGAGCCTCGAAACTATCCGCAGCTCTGCCGTGGCCGAAAGATGGCCGCCTTTTGGCGTTGTGCGAAGCGCTCTATCTCGATCCATCGGACGAGCGCACCGCTGAGGATTGGGCCAGCGAGCTTGGCATGTCGTCCCGCACCCTGACCCGCCGTTTCGAAGCGGAGCTAGGCTCGACGCTGCGTTCTTGGAAGCGAAAGTTACGGCTCTTCCGCGCCATCGAGTTGCTTGGCAGCGGCATGTCCGTCACGGCGGTGGCGATGGAGCTCGGTTACGGATCAGCCTCCGGCTTCATCTTTGCCTTCAGATCCGAGTTCGGCAGTACCCCACGCGCGTACATCGGGCAGGCGCGGCTGTAGAGCTTGTTCACGCTTGACGGAATCGGAGGCATTCCCATGGGCGCGCGAATATAATTCATGATGGATGCTGGGCAGCGCCAGAATCCATGGCGAAACCTCTCGACAAGGATTTTCGTGTCCGTGTCGTTGCAGCCGTAGAATCCAGCATGTCACGCAGGCCAGCTGCGGCCCGGGCGGTCGACATTTCTGAGTCCGCGGCCGTCAAGCTGATGCGGCGCTATCGCTCCACCGGTTCGATTGCGCCGAGACAGATGGGCGATCACAGGCGGTTGAAGCTTGCGGCCTGGCGAGACTGGTTGATGCAGCGCCTCGGCGAGAAGACGCTGCTGCGCAAGGCCAGAGCGCGCACGTGCAAGGCCGTCGGAGCCGAGATTGGCAGGCTTCTCTGCCGCCTCGCCGAAGCCAACGCCGAGAAGGACAGCGTCGCGGCCAACGACGGCAAGAACAAGTTCCACACGCATGCCGAGCGCCGCCTTCCTCCACGCCTCCGTTGCAAACCACAATCGAACCCGCCTCAGATGCCTCGCGTGTCGAGCCCCACTCGAACTCCTTGCCAATCTCCCGGAACACAACACGTGATTTGTGCCGCAGCCTTCGATAGCAAGCGATCGCGTGCGCCCAACACTTGAGCGGCATGAAAAGAGATGCGCCCGGCTCCAAGATTTCTCGCTGTAGAGCTATTGATGCGAATAAAGCCGATGCCCGGCCACAGGGGCATCCGCCACTAGGATATTGCCGCTCTCGGATTCCGTGATGAAGATGCTGCGCCCGTCCAGCCCACCAAAGGCGACATTGGTCATCGCCAGGTCCGCACAGGACTGGATCCGGCCCGTAGGCTCCCCGAGGCGATCGAACAGCCACACAACCCCGAGGCCAACGTGGGCGATGGCCAAGCCGCCGGTCTCGTCGAGCGCCATCCCGTCCGGTCCTCCGCCTCCCGAGAGATTGATATAGGCGCCAACCTTCGAAGTCGTTCCATCGGGATGGAGAGGGAGTCTCCAGATCTGGTTGGCGCGGGTGACGGCGACGAAAAGCGTCTTCTCGTCGCGCGAGAGCGCCAATCCGTTCGGGCTGGGTACCCTCTCAATCAAGCAATCGAGCCGGCCGTCGGCGCGCAGCCGATAGACGCGGCCCGATGGGTCCTGGAGGCCGGTCTGCCCTTGGTCAGTGAAATACAGGTCCCCGTTGCTGGCGAAAGTGAGATCGTTCGTTCCTTTGAATCCTTCCCGGCGCACGGTCTCGAGCACCGGCGCCAGCACGCCATTGGCCGGATCGAGCTGCATGACACCGCGACGATGGTCGGCGATGAAGATGCGGCCATCCTTGTGGATGGCCAGACCGTTGGGCCATCCGTCGTACTCGGCGACCACACTCCAGTCCCCCTCCATCGTCACCCTCAGGATGCGGCCATAGGGAATATCCGTGACATAGAGATTGCCGAGCCTGTCGAAAGCGGGGCCTTCGAGAAACGAGTGAAGGTGGTCGTTCCCCTTTCCGAACGACCAGCCGGATACACGGTCCTTGATCCTCAGATGGTCGGGAAGCTTGGAAAAGATACGCGTCTCGATAAGCGGCGGAGCTGCAAACAGCACGTGAGACCTCCCTGCAGGCATCTAAATGGTGGGCAACTGGCCGAGCACGTAGTCCGTGCTCACATCCCCAGCGAACAGCGAACGGCCGCACATCACGATGCGACCGTCGCTCGCGTAGTGTGCGTTGTCACGCACGAGAAGGGCCGAGTTCTGCGGCAACTCCAGGAGCTTGGCGACGCGCGCGCTTGCAATCTCGGCCCTCAGAGAGACGCGGATGGCGGGAAGCGGCGCACCGAGGATCTCGCCAACGAAAACGTGTGCCGAGCGCGTGGCGAGCATTTCGCCAGTCACCCTCTCTCCGATCTCCTGCGGCATGTAGCGTATCTCGAGACAGACCGGACGCTGTTCGATGATGCGTAATCGCTCGAGCTTGAACACTGGCGTTCCGATCGCCACGCCGAGCCGGCCAGCGATAGAAGCCGGCGCCGATGCAAGCTCCAGGCTCGGCGCCCGATACGTCACGAGCCGACCCGTCTGCGCCACCTGCTGCTCGAATGACAGCGAGTAGCGGGAGTCGATCGGCGATCGCACACCGATGCGGTCCGCAACAAAGCTGCCGCGCCCAACGTGCCGGACGATCAGTCCTTCGAACACGAGCTTGTCGAGCGCGTGCCGGACGGTAGAGCGAGTGGTGGAGAATTCCCGCGCCAGTTCCGCCTCCGACCAGATCCTGTCTCCGACCGACATCCGACCGTCCGCGATGGCGGTGCGAATACGCTCCTGAATGCGGACATAGAGCGGCGTAAAGCGCTCGGGCGATGAGTGACGTTCCGTCTTGGGCACTGGGCACCCGCCCTTCGGAAGAATGACTAGACGACTAGACAATACGCGTTCGATCGTGCACCATCAAGCCGTTGAAGATGGCGGACCAAGGCCGCGTGAGAGAACCGGCCCGGTAGAGAGGAAACGTGGGACCGCAACCCATGGCAGCACGACTGGATCTCGAAGCCGACCGACAATTCTCGCTCCGGTCGAGGACGGGAGGCGTCGGCCGCCTGCTCGCCAACGGACGTGGTTTGTCGATACTTTCGGTGGTGGTTGTCCTTCTCCTCTGGCAATGGGGTTCGTCGCAAACCTCTGGCTTGCTGCTGCCTCGTCCGAGCGCGGTGCTCGGCAAATTCCTGGATCCGGCATGGTCCGGCGCGCTGATGAGCGCCCTCAGCCAATCGCTTCGCCAGTTCGTCCTCGGCTTTGGCCTCGCCCTGGCCATTGCTGTGCCCCTCGGCATCGTCATCGGACGCTTCCGCACGCTCCGTGAGATGTTCGAGCCTGTCATCAATGCCATCTATGCCATCCCGCCCGTCGCGTTCGTGCCGTTCATGGTGATCTGGTTCGGGCTCTTTTTCGAGGCACGCGTCGCCCTCGTGTTCTGGATGAGCTTTTTCGATGTTCTGGTGGTGATCATCGCGGGCGCTCGCGACGTCCGTAAACCGCTCCTCGACGTCGGTAGGTCCTTCGGTGCCTCCAGGCTGCAGCAGTTGCGCCTCATCGTCCTGCCGTCTCTGCTTCCATTCTTCATTGGCGCACTGCGCGTGGGTTCGGCGCGGGCCATCAACGGTATGATCACGGCCGAGCTCTTCTTCGCAGCCGTAAATCTCGGCGCCATGATGAAGCGCTCGACCCAGCAGTTCGACACGGCCGCCGTGCTGTCGATCGTGCTGCTCATCTGCCTGCTCGGCCTGCTTGCACAATCGCTTGTCGCGGCACTCGAGCGTCGGCTTGTCCATTGGCATGTGAGAGGCTGATCCGATGCCGGAGAAGATTCGCCGGATTCTGCTCGGCAGTATGGGATTTGCGCTGGTGCTGCTTGTCTGGGAGCTCGTCGGACGCGTTTTCGGAAACGCCCTTTTTGCGCCTCCGAGCGCCGTTGCGCCCGAGTATGTCGATCTCCTGCGGCAAGGCGAGATGCTACGTCAGCTCGCCGGCTCGCTGCAGCAAATGGTGGCCGGTTTCGGTGCCGCCTGCCTCATTGGCATGCCTCTCGGTATCGCCATGGGCCGCTCTGGCGCATTCGATGCAGTCGCGCGTCCCTGGGTCAGCATGTTCGTCGTGACCTCGACGGCGACGCTCGTCCCTCTCTTCATTCTGATCCTTGGCACGGGCTTCGCGCTTCGCTTCACGATCGTGTTCCTTGCGAGCGTCTGGTACATCGCGCTCACCGCCTACAACGGCGCGCGCGGTGTGAGCCCGATGCAGATTGCGGTTGCGCGCTCATTCGGCGCGGGCGTGCTGCAGACATTCTGGAAAGTGACGCTGCCAGCCACATATCCCCATCTGCTGACGGGCGCGCGCATCGGCCTGGTGCACGCGATTCGTGCCATGGTGCTCGCCGAGATGTTCGTGATCATCGGCTATGGCGGCCTCATTCATCGCGCCGGGCTGCAGGTCGACACGGCACCCACGCTCGCGCTTCTCATCACGCTGATGATCGTCAGCCTCGTCGCCAACGGATTGCTGGGCATGGCCGGCCGCCGCCTCGCGCCGTGGTACGAGCAACAACGGATCACGACATGAAACTCGCTGAACCGGCCAACCCCACCGACACGGGCTCGATGCCGCCTTCTC
Organism: Hyphomicrobiaceae bacterium; assembly: GCA_050250755.1. GTDB lineage: Bacteria > Pseudomonadota > Alphaproteobacteria > Rhizobiales > Hyphomicrobiaceae. The sequence goes on along the minus strand of JBFWOB010000034.1, from coordinate 33,531 downwards.
CCGCAAAGCTCGCGATCCGCAATATCACCAAGGTCTATCGCCGCGGTGGCACAGAGCTCACTGTTCTCGACGACTTCACGCTCGATATCGCCGAGCTCGAGTTCCTCGTTCTGCTCGGCCCCTCAGGCTGCGGCAAGTCGACGTTACTGCGCATCATCGATGGCATCGAGACCTGTGACAAAGGACAAGTCATCCTCGATGGCAAGGATGTGACGAATACGACGGGCTTCGGCCGAGGCATGGTGTTTCAAAGCTTCGAGCTGTTTCCTTGGCGAACCGTACTCGCCAACGTCGCCTTTGGCCTGGAGGTAAGCGGCGTCCGCAAGGCGGAGCGGCTCGAGACGGCACGCGAATACGTCAATCTCGTCGGACTATCCGCATTTGAGAATGCCTATCCGCACGAGCTGTCCGGCGGTATGCAGCAGCGCGTCGGCATTGCCCGCGCGCTGGCGATCAAACCCTCCGTTCTCCTGATGGACGAGCCCTATGGGGCGCTTGACGTGCAGACGCGCGACTTGCTGCAGGACGAGTTGCTCAGCATCTGGGAGAAGCAGCGTAAAACCGTGATCTTCGTGACGCATTCCATCGAGGAGGCGCTCTATCTCGCCGACCGGATCGTGGTCATGTCGCCGCGGCCGGGCCGGATCGAGCAGATCATCGACGTGCCATTCGCCCGTCCGCGCCGCGATACGCTGAAGAGTACGCCCGAATTTCTCGAAATGCGCCGCAGCATCTGGGCGAGCCTGCGCAAGGGCGCGCATGTGTGATCCGACACCGCAGCTAAGCAAAGCATAATGATTGAGAAAGGAAACCGTATGGCAATGACCCGCAGGGAGTGGCTTCGCTTCGCAGCCGCCAATGGTGTGGGGCTGGCTGGTGGTCTTGCGCTGCCAGGAACATTCGCGGTCGCGCAGCAGAAGCGTTCATTGAAGCTGATCATTCAGGGCTTCAGTCTCGCAATCCATGTTCCGGAGGTGATCGCGATTCGCGAGGGCCTGCTCGAGCTTGGCTATTCCGAACCGAAGATCGACCGCATCGAATCGATGCAAGTGATCACGCAGTCGATCGTGGGCCGCTCCGCCGAGGCCGGTGACGCCGACGTCGTTTCGGGAATTGCCTCGACCGAGGCCGGCGCCGATGTGCGTCTCATCGGGCTTGTCTACAACAGCACGAGCCAAGTGTTCGTGGTCAATGCCGACAAGATCAAGTCTTACGCGGATTTCAAGGACCAGAACAATGCGATCGCGCTGAATTCGCGCGGCGACTTCATTTACGTGCTGCTGAGCGGGGTGCTCGGACAGCATGACATCGATATCAACGAGACCACCATCGTCGAAATGGGCGGCTCCGGTTCGCGCATGCGCGCATTGCTGGCCGGACGCGTCGCCGCGGTACCCGTGCATTTCGATCAGGCCGAATCCATCGTGAAGCAGGGCAATTACAAGGTCCTGATCGAACCTTGGAAGGCCTACAAGCACTTCCTTGCCGAGGCGTGGCTTGTCCCGGGCGTCTGGGCCGACGACAAGGACAATCAGCGCGCCGCCGTCGATTTGAACAAGGCCATGATCCGCTCGTTTCGCCGCGCCAATGCGGACTATGAGTATTTTGCAAAAGGCTTCCGGCAATATGCGACAGTGCCCAAGGCTGCAGAGGCAACCGATGCGGTGTTGAAACCGATCTGGGAGAAGCTGTCCAAGGAAATCGGGGCCTGGCCGAACGATGGCGGCTTCAAGCGCGAGTACTTCGAGGAATTGCTGCCGGTCTACCGCAAGGCGGGCGCCATCAAGGGCACACCGGATCTCAGCAAGGTGATCCAGACGAAGTACGTCGAGCAGGCGCTGCAGGAACTCGGCTGAGCGACTTGTCTGCTGCCGCAGCGGCGGCCGCGTCGTTTCAATGACATAGGTGCATCATGACCGAAGTTAGAGTGCTGTCAGCTTCGGGCCAGATCGGCTCAGGCTTTCTCGAATCCTCCTTTGAGCGGGGCATTTCGCTCGAACCTCATGTGATCGCTTGCGATGGAGGGTCGACCGATGCGGGTCCGGCTCACCTTGGCAGCGGGGAGCCCCATTTCTCGCGCGAAGGTACGAAGCGCGATCTGCGTCTGATGATGCTCGGCCGCGATAAGCTCGACGTACCCCTGATCGTGGGGTCGTGCGGTTTCGGCGGAGGCGACGACGGCGTGAATTGGATGCGCGACATCGCGCTGGAAATTGCCCGCGAGGAAGGGCTTTCCTTCAAACTCGCGCTAGTGCGGTCCGAGCAGGACAAGGAGTATCTGAAGAAGCGTCTACGGGAAGGCCGCATCTCGCCTCTGCATCCCGCTCCGCCAATCAGCGACGAGATCATAGACCGCAGCACGCATATCGTCGGCATGATGGGACACGAGCCGATCGCCGACGCCATCGGCAAGGGGGCTCAGGTCGTGCTGTGTGGGCGTGCCTCGGACACGTCCCTTTTCTCGAGCGTTCCGCTCATGAAAGGGGCCAACCCCGGAGCGGCTTGGCATGCCGCCAAGATCCTCGAATGCGGAACGGCGTGTGTCGTGCAGCGCAAGCGGCCCGACAGCCTTTTCGCCTGGATTCGCGACGACCACTTCGATATCGAACCGATGGACCTGGAGGTCGCCTGCTCGCCCCAAAGCGTCGCCTCTCACACGCTTTACGAGAACGGCGACCCGTTTCTGATCACAGAGCCGAATGGCGTGATCGATTCGCTGACGTCGCGTTACGAAGCGCTGAACAATCGCGCAGTGCGCGTCTACAATTCGAAGTTCCAGCCCTCGAACCGGACCACGATCAAGCTCGAAGGCGCCGAACTCGCGGGTTATCAGGCTCTCATCATCGGTGGTGTGCGCGAACCCTTCATTTTGCGCCAGCTCGATTCCTGGCTCGATGGCATGCGCGAGAAATTCAAGGTGCGCGTGCATGAGATGTTCAACGGCAAAGTCGGTCCGGACGACTACGACATTCACGTCCGCGTTTACGGCCGCGACGGCGTCATGGGCCCGCTGGAGCCACTGGCCCATCAGATCGGCCATGAGGTCGGGCTGGTGTTCACGATAACCACGGCACAAGAGGCGATTACGGACTCGATCGCAAAGACCTTCGCCCATTTTGCCGTCCACTATCCGATTCCGGAATGGCGCGGTCTTATCACCGGCATGGCCTATCCGATGGCGCCCACGCATGTGAACCGCGGCCCCGTCTACCGCTTCAACCTCAACCATGTCGTGGAACCGGATGATCCGCTCGAGATGTTCCGCACCGAACTCCTGGAGGTTTGATTATGGCCAAGCTCGGTGACCTTGCCCGCCTGATCCGTTCCAAGAATGCAGGCCCCTTCACGCTGACGTTCGACGTCATGTTCGACACGGATGAGGACTATCGGCGCGTCTGCCGATCCAAAGTCCTGACGAGAGAGAGCTTCGCGAAGCTCTACCGTGTCTCGGAAAACGAGGTGCTGTTCTTCGAGCATGACGCCGCAAAGGCGATCAAGATATCGATTCCACGGCCGGCCGTTCAGGGCTCGCGCGAGTGCGGCGACATTTATGGCGGGCAGCAGCACGGCCCGCTCGTCGAGCTCGAGATCCCCGACTGAAAGGTCAGCATCCGGACGGCCCATCCCGTGCCACGGGACGTCTCAAGAATTGAAGTGTGGAGAGCACGTCACCGCGATGCGATAGAGCTGCGCAGTTTCATTCTGCGGGCCACGCCAAAACTCCATCATTGCGGAACGAAGCAGGGCGCACAGAAGCCATTTTTGCGCCCGCATCGTCATCGGCATGCTTTCTGAGAAAAGTGACCTGCAGACAGCTTCCGGGTGAGCGCTACCGGAGCATTGCAGGTCAATCACACACTCACTCCTTCGCCTCGGCCCGTAAGGCCTCCGGCTCGATCTCGCGACAAAACGACTGCGCCTCCAGGGAAAGCCGTCATGGAGGACGCTGGATTTAAACATGACTTTTATATTCCACTTTTGTGTTCCCATACGTGGATTCCGCGGGGTACACTTGCCCCGGAAAGCGCGCTGCTCGCTGTGCAGTGAAAGAGCGGAGCAAGTAGCGCTGGTTTGGAAGTGGGGTGGAAAGAGAGGTCATGATGGACGTGGAGACGATTCGGCGGGCACGTCGTGAGAGTGCCGAGATGCGGGAGCGCGATCTCGCCAAGCAGCTTGGTATTTCCGAAGCCGAGCTAGTCGCGGCAGATGTCGGCGAAGGCGTCGTTCGTCTGGTTTGCGACGTTCCCACTGCGCTGAATGGGCTTGCCGAGGTTGGCGAAGTGATGGCGCTGACCCGCAATGAAAGCGCGGTGCATGAGAAGATCGGCACCTATGGGGGCGTTCGCCTTGGTGAGGGCGCCGGTGTGGTGATCAATGGAGAGATCAACCTCCGGGTCTTTCCGCCGAGATGGAAATATGCGTTCGCGGTTGAAAAAACCGCCGAGGATGGTCAGACGCGCCACTCGCTGCAATTCTTCGACGAGGCTGGCGACGCCGTTCACAAGGTGCATTTGCGTCCGGCATCCGATCTTGATCGTTACCGCGCGCTAGTGGCGCGGCTTGCTTCGCCTGACCAGAAGGTGTGGCTACCCGAGGTGGCCCCGATTCTGCCGACAGCGAAGAATGAAGCCGTGAGCCGCGAGGAACTCAACGAGTCCTGGAGCAAGCTTACCGATACCCATGACTTCTATCCGATGCTGCGGCGGCTGAAGCTACCCCGCTTCGACGCGGTGGCTATGGCCGAGAACACCTTCACCTGGCCCCTCGATCTGAGCGCAACGTCGCAGTTGGTCGACGTCGCGGTGGCCGAATCGCTGCCGATCATGGTTTTCGCCGGCAGCCGCGGCTGCGTGCAGATTCACGGCGGGCCGATCAAGAACGTGAAGATGGTTGGTCCCTGGCTCAACGTCATGGACGAGAACTTCCACATGCATTTGCGGCTCGATCACATCACCAGTCTGTGGGCCGTGCGTAAGCCGACTGACCTCGGCCAGGTGACGTCGGTGGAAGCTTACGGTGCCAATGGCTCCCTGATCGTGCAGTTCTTTGGCATCAAGCAGAAAGGGCTCGATGCGCCGCGCTGGGTCGAGATTGTGGAAGCACTACCGCGGCTTCAGGCCAAGGTCGCCTGAAGTCAGGCATTGCACCGGCCGGCGGATGTCGGCGTCGGTGCGAGCTATCTGTGGGATGCGGCGGCAGACCTTTGTCGGTCGATCGCATCCTGCTGAAGCGGAATTCTGGAACGAGCCAGTGAAACGCCTCCGCGCGAAAGCGGCAACCTTCCATCACCAGATTGGTGAGCGAGGCAAAGAATGCCATGTCGCGCGAGGCCAGATTCTCCTGAGTTCCGGTGAAAGTCTGCTTGCTCGAGATTAGTCGCGGCGAGTCGTCTCGAACAGGAACCATGTCCGGCGTTCGGCCTCATCAATCCAGACTTCCAGCAGGCTGGCGCTCGCCACATCGCTGTGCTCGTCGCATACGGAATGGGTTTCGCGCATACGGGCTGCCAGTTGCTCGTTATCGTCACGCAATTCCGCCAGCATGTCTTCGGGTGTCACGAAATCGGCGTCGTTGTCGAGGACCCGCTGCAACCTGGCGATATGGCCGACTGAGCGGAGTGTCGTTCCGCCCAGCTTGCGTACGCGTTCGGCAAGCGGGTCGGTCATGGCGAAGATCTGGTCTGCCTGTTCGTCGAGCAGAAGATGATAGTCTCTGAAATGCGGACCTGACATGTGCCAGTGAAAATTCTTCGTCTTCAGATATAGGGCAAAAACATCGGCCAGAACGAGATTGAGCGCTCCCTCAATATCGCGTGTGGCATTCGACTTGAGGTCAGTGGGCGTCTTCAATGGAGACTCGCGGAGCTGCTTTGCGGCCTTTTTATCCATGGTTTGTTCCCTCTGCCAAAATGGAACATTTATTGGAATGCATCGCCAAGCAGAGCGTAGACCGGATATTGCCGCCGGGCAAATTCATCTGCGCGGACCACAGAACCCCAACTCACTGAGAAGGGCGGCCGGCGAGGCTCCTTTGAGGTTGCTCGCGGGCATCTCCCCCAGAAGCGAGCAGACGGGCCGGTGCTGCCGATCCTGAAAGCGCGGAATGAAAATCATGCGCTTGAACTCGCGAACGCGACCGAATACGGGCTGTCGAGCGCGGTGTTCACGAATGATTTCGAACGTGGCATGCGCTTTACCCGTGGTATCGTTGCGGGCATGACCCATATCAATCCCATTACCCTTGGCGATCACGCCAACGCTCCCTTCGGCAGTGAAAAGAATTCAGGTCTGGAGTGGTTCAATGGCGAATGGGCGATGAGGAAGTTTATCGGGCGCATTGGGTCACGCCCCAGTGGGGCGCTCATCTCTACCCGTTCTGAAATGTCTGGGTAAGAATGGCCGTGCCGAATTGTCATGTCTACGAGCATCCTGAAGAAGGCACCCAATTCTAACCCATCTCACAATGGCGCCACAGCAGATGGAACGGCGGTTCGAATGGATCGAGAGGAAGAGTATTCGAGATGAGGCGTGATAATCCCAACAGCTTGATGTGGGCGGAGGCTATCGCCATGTTAACGCGAGCCGAACGCATGCATCGCAACTTCTTCCAGCCGCACGCAGCAGCGCAGCAGGCCGCGTGGGAGCCTCCCGTGGATGTGCTGGAACTCGCCGACGAAGTGCTGATCCTGGTAGCCTTGCCCGGCATAGACCCGGACTCGGTGGATGCCGCAATCGATGGTGACTATTTGCTTATCGCAGGCCGTCGTCCGCATCCGCCGCAATTGCGCAACGCCATCATTCATCGGCTGGAACTGCCACAAGGTCGATTCGAGCGCAGCATTCCCTTGCCGGCCGGCCGTTACAGCTCGGTGAAGCGTAGCGCGGCCAATGGCTGCCTGGTGTTTAGCCTGCGCAAGAGCGTCTGATGACGAGGGGAAGATCCATGTTCCATCTCGACCATCTGATCCGGGCTGCAGAATCTGGCGTCGGCGCTGACGGCGCCTCGTTGCCAGCGCCGGTGCCGCCGGGCGATACCATAATCGTCCTGGCGGTACGCGAGGCGATCGTCTTCCCTGGCACGGTTTTCCCGGTCACCATAGGTCGGGAAGCTTCCATCCTGGCCGCCCAGCAAGCGTTGCGCGAAGAGCGGCCGGTCGGAGTTCTGATGCAGCGCGATGCGGAGATTGCCGAACCGACGGCGTCTGATCTGCACCGCACTGGCACGGTCGCCAACGTCCTGCGATACGTCAACACGCCAGACGGCAATCATCATCTTATCCTGCAAGGCAAGCAGCGGTTCCGCGTGATCGATTTCATCCGCGAGAAACCCTATTTCATTGCGCGCGTGGAATACATCGACCAGCCTGAAGAACTCTCACCACAGATTGAGGCCCGGACTATCCATCTGCGCCAGCAGGCCATGGAAGGCCTCCAACTCCTGCCACAGGTGCCGCAAGAGATGATCGCGGCGCTACAGGCGGCCACTGCGCCGGGCGCCCTCGCCGATCTGGTTGCCGCCTATCTCGATATCAAGCCCGACGAGAAACAGGAACTGCTCGAAACCATCGACGTTTCGGCGCGTCTCGATAAGGTGTCCCGATATCTGGCGCAGCGGCTGGAAGTGCTGCGGTTGACGCAGGAAATCGACCGCCAGACCAAAGTGTCACTCGACGAGCGGCAGCGCGAGGCGATCCTGCGCGAGCAAATGGCGTCGATCCAAAAGCAGCTCGGCGACAATGAAGGCCGCGGGCCGGAAATCGCCGATCTCAGCGAGGCGATAACCAACGCACGGATGCCGCCGGAGGTTGAGGAAATCGCCCGCAAAGAGTTGCACCGTTACGAGCGCATGCCCGAAGCGGCTGCCGAAGCGGGCATGGTGCGCACCTATCTCGATTGGCTGATCGAATTGCCCTGGGCATTGCCGGACGAAAAGCCCATCGATGTTGCAAATGCCAGACGCATCCTCGACGAGGATCACTTCGGGCTCGACAAGATCAAGCGCCGCATCATCGAATACCTCGCGGTGCGCAAATTAGCGCCCAACGGCAAGGCGCCGATCTTGTGCTTCCTCGGACCACCTGGCGTCGGCAAGACCTCGCTCGGTAAATCTATCGCCCGGGCGATGGATCGCCCCTTCGTGCGCGTCAGCCTGGGCGGCGTCCATGACGAGGCGGAAATCCGAGGACATCGCCGCACCTATATCGGTGCGCTGCCCGGCAACATCATCCAGGCGATCCGCAAGGCCAAGGCCCGCGATTGCGTGATGATGCTGGATGAGATCGACAAGATGGGGCGCGGCGTCCAGGGCGATCCCTCGGCGGCCATGCTCGAAGTGCTCGATCCCGAGCAGAACGGCACGTTCCGGGACAATTATCTGGGCGTGCCGTTCGATCTGTCCCGTGTGGTGTTCATCGCCACCGCCAACATGCTGGAGACGCTGCCCGGTCCCCTTTACGACCGGATGGAGATCATCAGCCTTGGGGGCTACACCGAGGGCGAAAAGCTCCAGATCGCACGGCGCTATCTGGTGCGCCGGCAATTGGAGGCAAATGGCCTGACGCCGGAACAGGTCGAGATCGACGACGAAGCGCTGCTGCGTATCATCGGCGACTATACCCGCGAGGCTGGTGTACGCAGCCTTGAGCGTGAGATCGGTCGCGCGCTGCGCCATGCGGCGGTCCAAATCGCCGAAGGTAGCGCGACGAAGGTGCGGATTTCCGTGGGCGATCTCGACGCAATCCTTGGCCCGCCGCGGTTCGAAAACGATGTCGCCATGCGCACCAGCGTTCCGGGCGTAGCCACGGGTCTCGCCTGGACGCCTGTGGGCGGCGATATCCTTTTTATCGAGGCGACCCGCTTTCCGGGACGGGGCCATCTTATCCTCACGGGACAGTTGGGCGAGGTCATGCGTGAGAGCGCCCAGGCCGCGTTCAGCATCGTCAAGAACCGCGCGGCATCACTCGACATCAGCGAATCCCTGATTGAAAAGAATGACGTCCATGTGCATGTGCCGGCAGGCGCGACGCCCAAGGATGGCCCAAGTGCCGGGGTCGCCATGTTCACGGCGCTTGTTTCTTTATTGACCGGGCGCCCCGTGCGCAGCGACACAGCCATGACTGGGGAAATCAGCCTGCGAGGGCTGGTACTTCCCGTGGGCGGCATCAAGGAAAAGGTCGTCGCAGCGGCGGCAGCCGGGATCACGCGAGTCATGTTGCCCGCCCGCAACCGGCGAGACTTCAACGACATTCCCGAAGAAGTCCGCAATCGGCTCGAATTCATCTGGCTGGAAAAAGTCGATGATGCGATCGCCGCTGGCTTAGCGGACACCTCAGACAAGGCGGCTGCGGCAGAATAGGATCACATGCGTCTCGGTAGTCCGGCCCTGCTGAGACGCATTGTTCATGCTAGCGGCAGTTTGAGAATTGCGAGGGCGAAATGCTTATTGCTGGCTTCGCGCGTCTTGGAACCACCATAGGCAGCGGTTCATGAAGAAGATCGGATTCCTGTCGTTCGGGCACTGGCGCCTTCGCCCCAGTCGCAGACGCGGTCGGCTTCCGACGCACTGTTGCAGTCCATCGATCTGGCCGTCGCTGCTGAGGAACTGGGCGCGGACGGGGCGTACTTCCGCGTTCACCACTTCGCGCGCCAGCTCAGTTCGCCGTTTGCACTGCTGGCGGCCGTCGGTGCGAAGACCAGCCGCATCGAGATTGGCACAGCGGTCATCGATATGCGCTATGAGAACCCATTCTATATGGCCGAAGATGCTGGCGCGGCAGATCTCATCGCTGGCGGGCGCTTGCAACTCGGCATCAGTCGCGGCTCGCCGGAGCAGGTGATCGATGGCTGGCGATACTTCGGTTACCAGCCGTCCGAGGGCCAGACCGATGCCGACATGGCCCGTCGTCATACGGAAGTGTTCTTCAGCCTGTTGGGGGGCGAGGGCTTCGCTCAGCCCAACCCGCGTCCGATGTTTCCGAACCCGCCGGGCCTGTTGCGCCTCGAGCCACACGCGGAGGGCCTGCGTGAGCGGATCTGGTGGGGAGCGGCCACGAATGCCACCGCTGAGTGGGCAGCCAAGCTTGGCATGAATTTGCAAAGCTCAACCTTGAAGTTTGATGAAAGCGGAAAGCCCTTTCACGTCCAGCAGGCGGAGCAGATCCGCGCGTTCCGCGAGGCGTGGAAGGCCGCTGGCCACAAGCGCGAGCCGCGCATTTCCATCAGCCGGAGCATCTTCGCGCTGGTCAATGATATGGATCGTGCCTATTTCGGTCACGGAGGCAAGGAAGACGACCAGTTCGGCTTCATCGAGCCGGAAAAGCGGGCGATTTTTGGTCGCAGCTACGCTGACGAGCCCGATAAGCTCGTCGAGCAACTGACAGACGATGAGGCCATTACCGAGGCTGACACGCTCCTCCTGACCGTCCCCAACCAGCTCGGCGTCGCCTACAACACGCATATCATCGACGCTATCCTGAAGCACGTGGCTCCGGCCCTCGGCTGGCGCTAGGACGGGTCGCTCGCGCGGCCCGTCACGCCTCCGCCTCGCAGCTTTATTATGCTTGGGACAGCTCGTGCGAGAACGCTCGTGCGTTCGACTCAAGCCTTCTATGCGCCACTACCGATCGCGCCGCTCGCATCATCATCTCGGCGCGCATCACTCCGCTGGGGTCGGATGCGCGGCTGGGCCATGTGAAGAGACTTCTGGCTCCGCCAGTGCGGCGTGGTCGCGGGCGAGCAACGAGTAGACTGTCGGGACGATGAACAAAGTCAGCAAAGTCCCAAGCATCAGTCCGCCAACGATCACGAGGCCGATCTGGGTGCGGCTCTCCGCTCCCGCTCCGGCGGCCATGGCGAGCGGTACCGCGCCGAGCACCATCGCGCCGGTGGTCATCAGAATGGGGCGCAGGCGCAGCGCCGAGGCCTCGATAACGGCATCGACCTTGGCACGTCCCTGCTCCTGAAGCTGATTGGCAAACTCCACGATCAAGATGCCGTTCTTGGTGATCAGACCGACAAGCGTGACGAGTCCCACCTGACTGTAGATGTTCATCGACCCGCCGCCCCAATAGAGCGCTAGAAGCGCACCGGTCATCGATAGCGGAACCGTCAACATGATGATGAACGGGTCGACGAAGCTCTCGAATTGCGCCGCAAGCACGAGATAAATAAAGGCCAGCGCGAGAAGGAACGTGAAATAGATGTCGCCCGAGGCCTGCCTGTACTCGCGTGACGGGCCGATGTAGTCGATGCGCGCGGACGTCGGCAGGATGCGACGCGCGACGGCCTCGAGAGCATCGAGCGCTTCGCCCTGTGAGAAGCCAGGGGCGATATTCGCGGTAATGTCCGCCGAGCGAAGCTGGTCCATGCGTGCGAGCTCGCGCGGAGCGACGGACTCGCGCAGATCGACCAGGTTCGACAACTGGATCATATTGTCGTTAGCGCCGCGGACGTAAATCTTCGAGAGATCGTCAGGGTTGGTCCGCTCGATGTCGGCGACCTGTACGATGACGTCGTACTGCTTGCCGTTCTGCTTGAAGCGCGTCACCTGGCGGCCACCGAGCATCGTCTCGAGCGTGCGCCCGATCGTCTCCACCTGCGCGCCGACGTTCGCCGCCTTGTCGCGGTTCACGGTCACTTTGATCTCAGGCTTGTTCAGCTTGAGACGGGATTCCAGATTGGCGAGCGACGGGTGCTTCTCGGCCTCTGCAATGATGGCATCCACCGTGCGATTGATCTCGTCGTACTCGCCCTGCATGGCCACCGAGATCCAGACGGGACGCGAACTCGCGTTCTGCCCAAGCGACGGCGGGTTCGTGGCGTAGGCGAGCACGCCAGGCAGTTGTTTGATCTCCGGCGCCAGCGAAGCGACGATATCCTGTTGCTTGCGCTCCCGCTCATCCCATGGCTTCAGGCGGGCAAACGAGATGCCCTGCGAGACAATCGGATTGCCGGACACGACGAAGAAGGCCTCGGCCTCGGGCACATTCTTCGTAAAGATGTCTTCGAAGCGCTTCGCATATTTTTCCATGAAGTTGATCGTCGCGCCTTCGGGGCCGATGAAGAAGCTTATGATCGTGCCGCGATCCTCGACGGGCGATAACTCGGGTTTCAGCGCGGTGAAGAGGAAGTAGCTGCCGGAGGCAAAGAGAGCGCCGACGATGAGAACCAGCAAGCGTATCTTGAGCACACCGCGCAGCGCCGACCGATAGCCTTCAGTCAGGCCGACCAGCACCCATTCGACGAAATTATAAATGCGACCGTGGCTCGTCTGATGCCGCAGAAGCCGCGAGCACATCATCGGGCTGAGCGTCAGCGCGACGAAGCCCGACACGATCACGGCACCAGCAAGTGTCCACGCAAATTCCGTAAACAGCCGCCCCGTGGTGCCTGACATGAAACCGATCGGTGCATACACAGCGGCCAGTGTCAGCGTCATCGCGATAACCGCAAAGCCAATCTCCCTGCTGCCCTGAATGGCGGCTTCGATCGGCGGCATCCCATCCTCGATATGGCGATAGATATTCTCGAGGACGACGATCGCGTCGTCGACGACGAGCCCTATCGCCAGCACCATCGCCAGCAGCGTCAGCGTATTCACCGTAAAGCCAAGCACCAGCATGATGGCGAACGCGCCAAGCAACGAGGCCGGAATGGTGACGACGGGAATGATCGTCGCGCGCACGTTGCGCAGGAACAGGAAGACGACGATGACGACCAGCAGCACGGCTTCGCCGATCGTGTGATAAACAGAGTTTATCGATGCCTGGATGAATACCGACGTGTCGTGTGCGACTTCGACTTTCATGCCTTCCGGCAGATTTGAAATGATGTCCGGCAGCTCCGCCCGCACCCCCTTCGAGATTTCGAGCGGGTTCGCGACGGCCTGCTTCACGACACCGATGGCCACGGCGCGGTGGCCGTTGAAGCGGACCGATATGCGCTCATCCAGCGGGCCAAGTTCTGCGCGGCCGACGTCTCCGAGACGGACCGGATAACCATTTACAACGCGGACGATGATGGCGTTGAACTCGGCAGGCGCTCGCAGGTCGGTCTGCGCGAGCACCGTAAACTCGGTATCCTTGCTTTCGATGCGGCCGGCCGGAACCTCGATATTTTGCTTCGATAGCGCGTCCTCGACGTCTTGAGGCGTCAGATTATAGGCAGCGAGCCGCGCGGCATCGAGCCAGATCCGCATCGCATACTTGCGCTCGCCGAAGATGCGGGCCTCGGCAACGCCGTTGATCGACTGCAAGCGATCCTTGACGAAACGATCCGCGAAGTCGGTGATCTCGAGCTGAGAATGGCGATCGGAGGAGAAGGCGAGATAGAGAACGGGCTGTGCGTCGGCCTCCACTTTGGCGATGATCGGCTCATCGATCTCATCCGGCAGTCGGCCGCGCATGCGCCCCACCCGATCGCGGACGTCGTTGGCCGCAGCCTCCACGTCACGTCCGAGCTTGAAGCGGACCACAACGAAGCTGCGCTCCTGGCGCGTCGTTGAACGCAGATAGTCGATGCCCTCGATGCCGGCGATGGATTCTTCGAGAACGCGCGTAACGGTGCTCTCGATGACCTCGGCGCTCGCTCCGCGATAGACGGTCTCGACCGTGACGACCGGAGGGTCGATGTTCGGGTACTCGCGCACCGCGAGGCGACTATAGCAGACGAAGCCGATCAGAACGATGACCAGACTCAGAACGGTGGCGAACACCGGCCGACGAATGCAGAGCTCGGGAAGGCTCATGGCTCAGCCGGCCTTTTCGAGGTTGGCCTTTACAGTCATGCCGTCCCGTAGCTTCAGCGCACCTTCCGTGATGATCACGGACGTCGTTTCCAGCCCCTGCGCGACCTCGACCAGGCCGCCGCGCCGCTGACCGGTTTTGAGCTTCGTCAGCTTGACCTTGCTGTTGTCGAGCACGAAAACGAATTGCTCCTGCCCCATCGGTACAATGGCCGTCTCGGGGACCAGGATGCCCTCTCTGTCGGCCTCGATGATCAAGGCCACGCGGGCGAACATACCGGAGCGCAAGAGCCCATTCTTGTTGATGGTGCGCGCACGAAGGATGACCGCGCGACCATTGGGGTCATGAGCGGGATCAATGGCATAGACCTCGCCATCGAATGTCGCGCCGGGAATGGCATCCAGCCTGATGTTGATGGCCTGACCCACCTTGAGCTGGGCGGCGTAGATCTCGGAGACTCTGAAATCAACCTTGAGCGTTTCGATGCTCTCGATATTAACGATGTCCTGCCCGGGATTGACATAGTCCCCGAGACTCACCTTGCGCAGTCCCAGAATGCCGTCGAACGGCGCAACCAGCGTCATCTTGTCGAGAGTCGCCTGCGCGAGTGCAAGCGAAGCCTCGTCCGCGCGCATCTTGGCCAATGCCTCGTCATACGTGCGTTGCGAGCCGGCACCCTTTTTCATGAGCTCCTGAGCGCGCTCGAAGTTGACCTTGCTGAGCGCAAGAGCTGCGTTCATCTGGTCGACCTGCGCGCGTGGAATGCTCATGTCGAGGCGCACGAGCGGCGTGCCACTCGTAATTTTCTGGCCCTCTTGGAACAGAATATCGCTAATGCGGCCAGAGACTTCCGGACGAATGATGACAGATTCGCTGGAGCGTAGGCTGCCGACCGCTTCGATCTGGCGCCGGATCGAGCCCATTTTGACGGGGGCCGCCTCCACAGTGACTGCATTCGTCGCCGGTGTCGTTACGGCGCTCGCGCTTTGCACCGGCGGCCGCATCAGATGCCACCAAGCTCCGGCCGCAATCAACACCACAGCGAGCACGGCCCCGATCCGCCAGCGCATATCGTCGAACTCCTATTTTGGCTTCCACGGCAGGATAATGCCGCTTTCGGTCCAAAGGGGTGCCTGCAAACGCCGCAGTCGGTGTCGATGTCCCTGCGATCCGGCTTACGTCTTAACGGGCCAGCGAAAGGCGATCCGTCGCAACTTCTCATACAAACATGCGTGCATGTAAATCGGCAACATATCCAGGTTCCGGTTATCCCGGCGATTTTGCTTCACGGTTGCGTGATGAAGCTTCAGCGGCGGCGTCTTGTCTTTGGCGTTGGCGCCATGGTTTCGAAGGACGCAAAAAGCGATTGCAGCGCGTGTACGCCTTCACCGCGCAGGTCGAAACTGTGAGGATGACGCAACCACTGGTCGCATAAGCCGATCATGATGCTGTGCAGGGTGAGGGCGGCGATCCGCGGCGACCAGGTCGGCGACAGTCTCCCAGACTCGGCGGCCCGGCCCAGCAGGCGGGCGAAAAGCTCTTGCGAGCGCAGGATCTCGTCCCGCCTGCGGTCTGCGAGCTTTTGCAGCTCTCCCAACGACTCGCAGCGATGCATCATGATGGCGAGCAACCGTTGGCGCGCAGTATCGACGGCGAGCAGCTCGAGCGCGCTCCGGCAGATGGCATGCAGGGAGTCGAGCGGATCAACTGTCAGATCGGCGGCATTACGAGCAAGCTCCTCCTCCTGCGGAAAGCGCCGGCGGTCGAGTAGCGCATTGAGCAGGTCGGCCTTGCCGCGAAAGTGGTGATAGATCGCACCGCGGGTCGTTCCAGCGGCGCGAGCGACGTCGTTGAGCGTGGTGCGCGTGACACCTTTCATCCAGAACACCGCCTCGGCGGCGTCCAGCAAGGCTTCCCGTGTCTGCTCCGCTTCAATTTTGGTCCGGCGCATGCTTATTCAATCGTACCTGTGCCGGGAGGCATGACAATCAATGACGTATCTGCAAAAACCTGGGGCGGATCGACCGGACAACATCGGACGAGACTACACCCGCGCCAGGTGACGATCCTCCGCCAAGCCCGGTGAATAGCTTATCCCAGCCTTGACGTCCCGCGCCTCCACCGCCGACCGGCATGCTCCCCGATCCGCCGCCGTTGCTCGACGGACCTGCCAGTGTCCAGAATCAGCTAGTGTTTAGTCTTGCTGGACCAGCCCGGCCGGTGCAAGCCCAGACGAGTAAGCGCCCACAGACCACGGGCCACAGCCAATTCTGGTTACTTCATTGCCTTCCCTGACTCCGGAACTATCGCATCCCAGAAGCGAGGCATCCCATGCGCGTGGCCGGTACGCCAGCAATCTCGCTTAAAATACCTCGTTTCCTGGCGAAAGAGGAACTATATTTGCGATCTGCCGTCATTTTCGTCATTTCATTTTCATAAATTCGGCGAGATAAGCGAAGTCCTCTCGGCAAATACATTCAAATGTGACAGGCGATATTGTCTTAACGTCCTACCGGCTTCCCACATTATAGAAAGCGCTCAGCCCAGTCGCCTTGCGTGAGCCATCCGGCATGCGCGCCCCCTCTGGTGAGCGCCGTTCGATACTGTTGAGATGATAGCAGGGGGCAGAATCGCTCCATACGCTAGTCGATCAACACTCCGCAGCGTGCGTATTTTAGAACAAGCATTTCGCAGCCTGCTAAGACCTGGCGACAGTATTCTTTTTTCTCTCTCCGTGTTGCTTTCTCCCTGGATCGGCTCTTATTTCAGGATGGTCTTACGAGGATCGTCGCGGGGAAAATGGATGTCCGATGTTGTTCACGCGATCAGCCGTCGAAACCAGCGCTGCAAGAACACAGCGTTCGAGGATCATCCTGTAAACTGAACCAAGCTGTGTAGCGTGGCCATGGCGGGCGACGACTCGCTCTCGGAATATATCGGCAATGACCAAATTGGAATTTCCAAACTCCACGCTCACCATCGATCAGTGGGAGCAGATCGGCCGCCTCGCAACATCCCTCAACCATGAGCAGGCAATCTGGATCAGCGGTTACTTCGCCGGTTTGGGCCACCAAGCCCGAACAGGGCTACGCACCCTGGAGATCGGTGCCCAACCCGGAATGCCGCTCCGAGCCGGGCCGACCGCGGCTCCGGCAGGGCGCCTTTTGACGATCTTGTTCGGCAGCGAGACCGGGAACAGCAAGGGCCTGGCAAATTCGCTCGTCGAAACGGCCAAGGCACAAGGCATCGCGCCGCGTCTCGTCAGTATGGCGGACTACAAACCGCGCAGCCTCAAGGACGAACAGGATCTATTGATTATCACCAGTACGCATGGTGAAGGCGATCCGCCGCAGACGGCCCTCGGCTTCTTCGAGTTTCTGGAAAGCCGCAAGGCTCCGAAGCTGCCGCAAGTTCGGTTTGCCGTTCTGGCGCTGGGGGATTCCACCTACGAACATTATTGCGGAGCGGGAAAGCGCGTCGACCGGCGCTTCGCGGAACTGGGTGCGCAGCGCCTGACCGACCGTATCGATTGCGACGTCGATTACGAGGATGCCGCCGCAACCTGGATTGCCGCGATCGTCGCCAAGCTCGCGCCCACGATTGGCGCGGCGCCTGCGGTGGTGTCTGCAGAAATTGTTACGGCGCCCGACAGGGCATCACCTACATCCTTCGATAAAAAGCAGCCATTCGCCGCTACAGTGACCGAAAATATCGTGCTCACGGGGCGTGGCTCGACCAAGGAAACCCGCCACATCGAGCTGTCGCTTGCAGAGTCCGGCTTGACTTATCAACCGGGCGATGCGCTCGGCGTCGTGCCGCACAACGATCCGGCACTTGTGGCCGACTTGCTCGAACAGCTTGCACTGCGAGCCGATGCGCCGATAACGGTCAAGCAACGCAGCACGCGCCTCGCCGAGGCGCTGACCGATGCGTTCGAGATCACTGCCGCGACACCGCGCTTTCTTGACCACTGGGCCGAGATCACTGGTGCGCAGGACCTGCAAGATCTGCGTGCAACCGATCATAGCGCCGCACGTGCCGCGTTCCTGCGCAACCATCACATCCTCGATATAGTTCGCCGTTTCCCGGCCCCTGGTATCGATCCCGAACGGCTTGTCGCCGGTTTGCGGCCACTGCAACCACGACTCTACTCGATCGCGTCGAGCCTCGCTGCGACTCCAGATGAGGCACACCTTACGGTCAGCACCGTGCGTTACATGCTGCACGACAGACCGCGTGCTGGTGTCGCGTCAGGTTACCTTGCCACTCGCACTGAGGCAGACGTCACTGTTCCGATCTATATCCAGCCCAACGATCATTTCCGCCTTCCCGACGACGATACGCCGATCCTGATGATCGGTGCTGGCACCGGCGTCGCCCCCTATCGCGCCTTCATGCAGGAGCGTGACGCAAGAGACGCATCCGGCCGCTCCTGGTTGTTCTTCGGTGAGCGCAATTTCCGCAGCGACTTTCTCTATCAGGTGGAGTGGCAGGAGCTGCTAAAAAAAGGAGCCTTGAGCCGCCTCGATCTTGCATTCTCGCGCGACGCGACATCGAAGGTCTACGTCCAAGACAAGCTGCGCCGGCAAGGCCGCGACGTCTATGCATGGCTGGAGGACGGCGCGTGGATCTATGTCTGCGGCGATGCCGCACGGATGGCGCCTGACGTGCACTCTGCGCTCGTCGACATCGTTGTTGAGCATGGCGGTCTCGAGCGCGAGGCGGCGGACGCTTATCTGGCGGACCTTAAACGGGATCGCCGGTATCTGCTCGACGTTTATTGAGGTCTAAGCATGGACGATCATACATCACCGGACCGCAGCCGGGACGTGTCCCAACCGCTCGATAAGCTCGGACCGGACGAAACGCTCAAGGCCAATAGCGATTATCTGCGCGGTACGATCAAGCAAAGCTTGGCCGACGAGGTGACGGCGGCTGTCGCCGGAAGCGACGGCAAGTTGATAAAGTTTTTCGGGATCTATCAGCAAGACGATCGTGACATCCGGGACGAGCGGCGGCGGCAGAAACTTGAATCGGCGTTTTCTTTCATGGCGCGCGTTCGTCTTCCCGGCGGCGTCTGCAGTCCGACCCAATGGCTCAAGCTCGACGAGTTGGGGCGTACCTACGCCGGCAACACGCTGCGGCTGACGACGCGACAGACGTTCCAGCTGCATCACGTGATGAAGACGAATCTGCCTACGGTCATCCAAGGCCTCCGAGACGTGGTGCTCGACACCAGGGCAGCCTGCGGCGACGACACGCGCGGCGTGATGTGCACGGTGAACCCCAATCTCTCGAAACTCCATGCCGAGGTATATGCGCTTGCCAAGCGAGCGAGCGATCACGCCGTACACAGGACCGGTGCTTATAGTGAAATCTGGTATGGCGCGGAGCGGCAGGAGACGGATGGACCTGAGGAGCCATTCTACGGGCGCACTTATATGCCGCGAAAATTCAAGATCGGCTTCGCGATACCGCCCAGTAACGACATCGATGTTTACAGCCAGGACCTCGGGTTCATTGCCATCGCGCAGCGTGGCAAGCTGAAGGGGTTCAATGTTGCCATCGGCGGTGGGCTCGGGCGTACCGATCAGGCCCCGAAGACATATCCGCGGCTGGCCACCGTGATCGGCTATGTCGACGTCGATAAATTGTTCCCAACGATCGACGCGGTAATGTCGGTCCAGCGCGATTACGGTGACCGCCTCGAACGCTCGCGCGCTCGTTTTAAGTACACCATCGACGATAAGGGCCTTGATTGGATCACCGCGGAGATCGAGCGCAGGCTCGGCTTTGCACTCGCACCCGCGCGACCCTACACCTTCACCTCGAATGGTGACCCGCTCGGCTGGATCAAAGGGCAGGACGGCCGCGAGCATTGCACGCTTTTCATTCAGAACGGTCGTGTCATCAATACGCCCGATCACCCGATGATGGATGGGCTGCGCGCCATCGCGCAGGTGCACAAGGGCACATTTCGCATCACGCCCAATCAAAATCTGATCATTTCCGATATTGCGCCCGAGGATCGTCCTGAGGTCGAAGCATTGATGAAGACCTACGGTCTCGATGAATTCGAAAGTCGCAGTGCTTTGCGCCTTAATTCGATGGCTTGCGTGGCTCTACCGACCTGCGGGCTGGCAATGGCCGAAAGCGAGCGTTATCTTCCCGATCTGGTCACCAAGATCGAGACCATCCTCGATGGCCATGGCCTGAAGGACGACCCGATCACCATCCGTATGACTGGATGCCCGAACGGTTGCGCTCGCCCCTATATCGCCGAGATCGGCCTGACCGGACGTGCGCCCGGAAAGTACAATCTTTACCTCGGCGGCGGGTTTCACGGCCAGCGTCTGAATAAAATGTATCTCGAGAATGTCGGCGAGAGCGCGATCCTTGAAGCGCTCGACAAGACGCTTGCCCACTACGCACGCGAACGAAACCCCGGCGAACGCTTCGGCGATTTTACGATCCGCGCAGGTTACGTCGCGGAGGTCGAGGAAGGGCGCTTCTTCAATGACGGACCGAAGCCAGGCACATCGCGTTCGTAAAAAGCCCGGTTCTTCGTTGCCGTTATTGCGCGCAATCACGAGTGATCTGGACGTTTCGAACGCATGATGCTGGCGTCGAGGCCGAGGACTGCCGCGCGGTCGCGCATGACGTAGGGACAGCGCTCGCATTGTGTCCAATCCGTTGGCCGTCGACGCGCCCAGCCAATGCATTTGCCGTCGCGGCAGCAGCAATCAGTTCCACGCAAAGAGACACTTTAGTTGCGGTCTTCTGCGCGAGATGGACAAATCGGTGAAGCCGTTGCGCACAACGGTGAATGAACAAAAATATTCTATAATCATGATATGGATATACAGATAACTTCGTTAAGGCGCGGAGGATCAGCGTGTAATAGAATTATTTCCTGAATATAAAACGACGGACCTCAACAATGATCCGGGGCAAACGAGCAATCTTCGCATTATTCTCAGGGCTTCTTGTCGCAACAGCGGCGAGCCCGCTACGAGCAGAGGGGACTATACGCATTCTAGAGCAGTTCGGCATCTCCTATTTGCCGCTGCACGTGATCAAGGACCAGAACCTGATTGCGAAACACGGAAAGGCGCTCGGGGTTGATATCAAAACTGAATGGACAAAGGTGAGCGGCGGCGCAGCCGCTAATGACGCGCTCCTTTCGGGGGCTGTCGATATCGTAACTGCGGGCCTTGGGCCACTCCTTACGATCTGGGATCGCACCAAGGGCAACGAGGATGTCCGTGGTATAGCGGCTCTGGCGGATGTCAATTTTGCACTTCTGACATCAAATCCGAAGGTCTCAAGCCTCGAAGACTTCGGTCCAAACGACCGGATCGCAGTGCCATCGATACGTGTTTCCGTCCAAGCGCGCGCACTTCAGCTGGCGGCGGCAAAGACATTTGGGCGGGAGCAGTTTGCGAAATTCGATCCAATCACAGTGTCTCTGCCTCACCCCGATGCAACGCAAGCATTGATCTCGAAGAATGGAACGGTTACCGCCCACTTCTCCAACGCGCCCTATCAGCAGCAGGCGTTGAACGTTCCCGGCGTGCGTCGGATTACGGACTGGTTCGCCATTCTTGGCGGCCCCACGACGTCGGTTGCACTTTATACGCGAGCCAAATACAGGAGCAGCAGCCCTAAGACCTATCGGGCCTTTATCGCAGCTTTGGACGAGGCAATAGCATTCGTAAACGAGAAGCCTGAAGCAGCAGTCGACACCTATATCCGAGTGGAGCAGTCGAAGCTCGATAAGGAATTTCTGCTCGCTATTCTAAAGAGTCCCGACTTGAAATTCGGGGCGACGCCGCACAATACGCTGGCCTTTGCCCAATTTCTCAAGGGAATTGGAGCCTTGAAGAACACGCCATCGGATTGGCGCGATTATTTCTTCGAGGATGTCCACGAGCGTAAAGGGAGCTGACGGCATGACGATCGCATCAGGCGTCGGCGCCCTCAAGCGACAGGTATTGGAGCCTTCTGCCACAATCGGCCGAAACTTTCCGAAGGCCGTCGATGGAAGCGCCCAAAGCAACTTCAATACAGCCGTCCTTGAGGTCGATCATCTTGTGCTCGACTACCCTACGCAGAAGGGCCATCTGCGCGCGGTCGAGGGCGTCAGCTTCGAGATAAGCGAGGGCGATCGACTTGTTTTGCTTGGCGCGTCGGGCTGCGGGAAATCGTCCATCCTCAAGACGGTTGCCGGATTTATAACGCCGTCGTCGGGTACCATTCTGGTTCGTGGCCAGGCTGTAATGGCGCCTAGCGCCGATCGTGTCGTTGTCTTCCAGGAATTCGACCAACTGCTGCCGTGGAAGACTGTTCTCGATAACGTCGCCTTTCCTTTGCGCATCGCACGGGGATTGTCGCGGAAGGAGGCACGCGAGGCCGCAGAAGCTGCGATCCAATCGGTTGGGTTGATGCGAGCACGCAATGCTTATCCGCATACACTTTCCGGAGGAATGAAGCAGCGCGTTGCTATCGCACGCGCCCTCGCGATCAAACCCGACATCTTGCTGATGGACGAACCGTTTGCGGCTCTCGACGCGTTAACTCGGCGGAAGCTGCAGGAGGAACTGTTGTCGGTCCTGGCAGAGGTGCGGGCAACATTGCTGTTCGTGACGCATTCGATCGAGGAAGCCATCGTCATCGGGACTAAACTTCACCTCTTGTCGGCACATCCGGGAAGGACAATAGGCGCTCGCGATACTGGTTCATTTACATTTGCCAACCAGGGTAGTCCCGAATTTGATCGGCTTTCCGGCGAGGTGCACGATCTATTGTTCGAGGCCGGACCTCTTGGCGAAGGTGGGGAGCGCTAGAGATGGCAACATCGAGCGCTTATGCTGCGCCCGCCAATTCGCGCTTACAGGTCGTGGCGAGGCATCCGCTGTTCCGTCGCGCCGCCTTCCTGATCGCGCTCGCCGTTGTTTGGGAAGTCGCGGCCATCATTCAAAACAACCCGATTATGTTACCTCGGTTTACAACTGTGGGTTCTGCTCTCATCGACGCGATTGCCAACGAAGATCTGGTCGCGGCGACCTACCACTCCCTTCTCATTCTGGTGAAGGGTTATGCGCTCGCGATCGGTATTTCGCTTCTGCTGGTGGGCGGGGCAACCGCGAGTGGATTTCTTCGCGACGGATTGAAAACGCTTACCGCAGGCTTCAATCCACTGCCGGCGATCGCACTGCTCCCTCTGGCGCTTTTATGGTTCGGACTCGGGGAAGCGAGTGTCCTTTTCGTTCTTTGCCACGCGGTGATATGGCCTTTTGCTCTGGCGGCGCTCGCAGGATTTGAGAGTGTTCCCGAGCCCCTGCGCCTCGTTGGCCGGAATTACGGGCTGACCGGTATCCGCTACGTGGCGCTGATACTCGTGCCAGCTGCGCTTCCGTCGCTTCTGTCTGGTTTGAAGATCGGGTGGGCTTTTGCCTGGCGCACGCTCATCGCCGCCGAGCTTGTATTCGGCGCGACGTCTGGGTCCGGCGGGCTCGGGTGGTTCATCTTTCGCAATCGCAATGAACTCTACACCGACAAGGTCTTTGCCGGATTGGCCGTCGTCATTCTCATCGGCCTTTTCGTTGAAGTCGTCATCTTCCGCAGCATCGAGTACCGCACGGTACGTAAATGGGGACTACAACGATGACAATTCATCATAGAGTGTCACGGACCAATTCAACGCCTGTTGCGACAACCTTCACAGCACGCCCCGTTTCACCATTCCTCGGTGCCGAAATCGAGGGTATCGACCTCGCGCGCCCTCTGAACGAAACGCAAGTCGCCGAACTTCGCACGGCTCTCGGACATTACGGAGTCCTCTTTTTTCGAGATCAGGACTTCGATTTCGAAAGCCAGAAGCGATTTGGCCGATTGTTCGGAGAACTCGATATTCACCCGAACACTCCAGGGCCTGAGGCGCATCCAGAAGTGCTGCCGATTCATGCCGATGCAAATTCCAAGATCATCGCTGGAGAGCGTTGGCATAGCGACGTTTCATGTTTTGCCGCACCTCCACTCGGAAGCATTCTGCATCTTAGGATCGTGCCTGAGACGGGCGGCGATACGCTTTTTGCAAGCTCGGCCGCAGCCTTCGATGCGCTCTCCGCACCACTCCGATCGTTCCTGATTGGCTTGACCGCGACACACTCGGGAGAGAGAAACTATCGCCGCAGGAATTCCATCCTCGGCGTCGATGACCGTGGGCGGACCTTTCCGTCAGCCGTCCATCCGGTTGTTATTCGACATCCTATTTCCGACCGCCCATCGTTGTTTGTAAATCGGCTGTTCACAGCACGTATCAACGAGCTATCCGAATCCGAAAGCGATGCGCTGCTCGAGTTCCTGTTCAATCATGCCGAGCAGCCTGATTTCCAAATTCGCTTTCGCTGGGCACCGGACTCGGTTGCATTCTGGGATAACCGAGCGGTCCAGCATTTGGCGATCTGGGATTATTTTCCGCAGACGCGGTCCGGGTCGAGAGTCACTATTAAAGGCGAGTCACTAGCGGCAGCAGGATTGCGCGCGCGCCATGCAGGTGGCACGGAGTGAAGGCATGCCCAATCCGGGGCTGACGAACCTGATCCGCGCGGCCTCGCAATAGTGAGAGGACACAGCGCCGACGCAATCATCCGTCGGCCCCACGGCGTTCATTGTGCGCGTCAGCCTGTTCTCATTCTGCGAAGCGACATAGCACTTGGAACTATCGGAGATCGAGAATGACGAAGCTCTTGCCATTGCGCTGGAAGTTCGCCGCAGTTGGCGTAGCCACCGTGTTGGGCTTGGTAGCGATTGCCGGGATTGCCAGGGCCCAGTCGGTCACGCTCCTGAATGTCTCGTATGACCCGACGCGAGAGCTGTATCAGGAGTTCAACGCCGCTTTCATCAAGCACTGGAAGTCTGCGCAAAATGGGGGCGATGTAAGCATCCGTCAATCTCATGGTGGTTCGGGTAAACAAGCACGCTCCGTGATCGACGGCCTCGAGGCGGACGTCGTGACATTGGCACTTGCCTACGATATCGACGCGATAGCCGAGAAGGCGAAACTTTTCCCGACCGACTGGCAGAAGCGCCTGCCGGATAATTCCTCACCCTACACCTCGACAATCGTGTTTCTTGTGCGAAAGAGCAATCCGAAGCAGATCAAAGACTGGAACGATTTGGCAAAACCCGGCGTCGAGGTCATTACGCCGAACCCCAAGACATCTGGTGGAGCACGCTGGAACTATCTCGCTGCCTGGGCCTATGCGCTCAAGCAACCGGGCGGCGACGATGCCAAGGCTCGCGAGCTGGTTACGAAGATTTACCAGAATGTCAAAGTTCTCGATTCGGGCGCGAGAGGTTCGACCACGACATTCACCGAACGCGGCATCGGCGATGTCTTCATTTCCTGGGAAAATGAGGCGTTCCTGGCTCTCAAGGAGCTCGGTAAGGACAAGTACGAAATCGTTGTGCCGAGCTTGTCGATCCTTGCCGAGCCGCCCGTTGCGATCGTCGACAAGGTGGTCGATAAGCACGGCACGCGCAAAGTCGCCGACGCCTATCTGAAGTTCCTCTATACGGAGGAGGGTCAGGAGATCGCCGCTCGGAATTTCTATCGCCCGCGCAATCCCAAGGTGGCGGAGAAATTCAAGGGCCAGTTCGTCAAGGTCGATCTGATCACGATCGATGATGTCTTCGGTGGCTGGCAGAAGGCGCAGAAGGATCATTTCTCCGACGGCGGCACTTTCGATCAAATCTATACGCGGCGTTGAGCAATCTGTCCTGTTCGGGAGTTGATAGCCAAGAACCAGCAATGACTGCGGAGGCGATGGACGGGTGCCGATGAAGGTTGGTGGCGGCGAGCTGCGACCTCCCGCCTGACGCCCGCCATTGGCTGTCGAATTTTATGGGAGTGCGGGTACGCCGAAAATCGGCCGCTCAGCCAACCTGCTCAATAGAAAAGCGGAGCATAAAGATGTCACTTATTCTTCTTTGCGACGCCGCGCGCTCCGCTCTCATAACTCGTCCTTGAGCAATGCAAACGCTTTGAGCGAGAGGTATCATGCACCTTCGGCATCTGTCGACGTGGACGGGCTTTCTGATTTCGTTCAGCTTCCTTTTCGCTTTCGCCGCCTGCGCGCAACAAATCGCGCTCCTCAACGTCTCTTATGACGTGGCACGTGAACTCTATAAAGAGATCAATCCAGCATTTGTCGCGTATGCCAAATCTACGCTCGGCGTGAGCGCTATCGTCAACCAATCCCACGGTGGATCGAGCCGCCAGGCGCTCTCCGTGATCGGTGGCCTTGAGGCGGACGTGGTCACGATGAACCAGTCGCCAGACATCGACATCCTGGTGGAACGCGGCGGTTTGGTCGCCAAGAATTGGCGCGAAAAGTTCCCTCACGGCGCTACTCCTTACACCACGACGTCCATTTTTCTGGTCCGCAAGGGCAATCCGAAGCAGATCAAGGACTGGAGTGACCTGGTTCGTCCGGGCGTGCAGGTGATCGTCCCTAATCCAAAGACCTCCGGCAACGGCCGCTATACCTACCTCGCCGCCTGGGGCTACGCGCTACTCAAGAAAGGTAGTGAGGACAAGGCACGCGACTTCGTCACGAAGCTGTTCGCCAACGTCCCTGTCTTCGACGGCGGCGGGCGAGGTGCCACAACCACCTTCACGCAGCGTGATGTCGGGGACGCATTGATCACCTTCGAAAACGAGGCCATTTCCATCCAGAAAGAACTCGGAGCCGATAAGTTCGATGTGGTCTATCCATCGCTCAGCATCGACGGTTCTGCCCCGGTTGCGGTCGTTGACACGAATGTCGACAAGCGCGGCACGCGCAAACTGGCGACGGCCTATCTGGAGTTTTTATTTTCGGCGGAAGGTCAGACGATCATTGCAAAGCACAACTTCCGTCCGCGCGATCCCAAGGTGCTCGCGGAGTTCGCTGAGCGCTTTCCCGCCATCGAGACATTCTCTGTTGACGAGAAACTCGGTGGGTGGGCCGTGGCGAATAAGAAGCACTTTGGCGAAGGTGGCATCTATGACCAGATCGTGGTGAAGAGATAATGGCAATGACGGCCTCGCGGCGGGTGCTGCCGGGCTTCGGCTTGTCGCTCGGCTTCACCCTTGCCTATCTCTCGCTCATTGTCCTGATTCCGCTGGCGGCCGTATTTGTGAGAACAACGACGCTGTCGCTTGGCGAATTCTGGGACATCGTGTCGACGCCGCGGGTGGTGGCAACGTACAGGCTGAGTTTCGGGGCCTCGTTGCTTGCCGCTGCGATCAACGTCGTATTCGGTGTCCTGCTCGCTTGGACGCTCGTGCGCTACTCATTCCCCGGAAAGACGCTTATCGATGCACTCGTCGACCTGCCCTTTGCGCTTCCGACAGCGGTCGCCGGCATTTCTCTAACGGCGCTCTATGCCAAGAACGGCTGGCTTGGACAGTATCTCGAACCGCTCGGCGTCAAGGTGGCTTTCACGCCGCTCGGCGTTCTCGTCGCGCTGATCTTCATCGGACTTCCGTTTGTTGTTCGCACGGTTCAGCCCGTCCTGGAGGATCTTGACCTTGAGTTCGAGGAGGCGGCAGCTTCCCTCGGTGCGACGCGCTGGCAGACAATCTGCCGCGTCGTTCTGCCGACGCTGCTGCCGGCAATCCTGACAGGCTTTGCCCTCGCATTTGCACGCGCCGTCGGAGAATACGGTTCGGTTATCTTTATTGCAGGCAATCTGCCGATGGTCTCGGAGATCACACCGCTCATCATCATTACCAAGCTTGAGCAGTACGACTATGCCGGCGCCACGGCGGTTGCCACCGTCATGCTGGTCGTCTCGTTCATCCTGCTGCTGCTGATCAACGCGCTGCAGGCGTGGACGCGACGCAGCTCTCGGAGGATTGCTTGATGGCCGGCGCCACAGTTGCCGGCCCATCGGGCCGCCATCAGGGGCATACCCATTACAGGAGCAAACCTGCAATCCGCGAGACGGGTGTGGCGCGGATCATTATTATCGTCGTGTCGCTAACTTTTTTTGCCACCTTCCTGCTGCTGCCGCTCGCCGCCGTTTTCGTTGAAGCATTGAGGCGCGGCTGGGCTGTTTATCTCGCCGCCTTGGTCGAACCCGACGCCGTGGCGGCCATCCGTCTGACG
The DNA here is from genome assembly GCA_050250755.1 of Hyphomicrobiaceae bacterium. Taxonomy (GTDB): domain Bacteria; phylum Pseudomonadota; class Alphaproteobacteria; order Rhizobiales; family Hyphomicrobiaceae. The sequence continues at coordinate 5,631 of JBFWOB010000034.1, read as the reverse complement.
CTATTGACGGCAGCGATTGCCGTTCCGCTCAATTTGACCTTCGGCCTCGCAGCGGCGTGGGCGATCGCCAAATTCGAGTTTCGAGGCAAGTCGTTTCTCACTACCTTGATCGATCTTCCGTTCTCGGTGTCGCCCGTGATCGCAGGCCTTATCTACGTACTGGTCTTCGGCGCCCAAGGGTGGTTTGGCCCGTGGCTATCGGATCAAGGCATAAAGATCATCTTCGCAGTTCCCGGCATCATTCTGGCCACAGTGTTCGTCACTGTGCCATTTGTGGCGCGTGAGTTGATCCCGCTTATGCAGGCCCAAGGTACTGATGAGGAGGAGGCGGCTCTGACACTCGGCGCCAGCGGTTGGCAGATGTTCTGGCGTGTTACGCTGCCGAACATCAAGTGGGCGCTGCTATACGGCGTCATTCTTTGTAACGCGCGCGCGATGGGTGAATTCGGCGCGGTGTCGGTCGTGTCGGGCCACATTCGCGGTTTGACAAACACCATGCCGCTGCATGTCGAGATCCTGTATAATGAATACCAGTTTGCGGCCGCCTTCGCAGTAGCCTCGTTGCTTGCGTTGCTCGCACTCGTGACCCTCGCGCTTAAAACCTACATAGAATGGCGAGCAGGCCGTCAGACCTCCACAAGCGAGGACCAGCACACATGAGCATTTCCGTCCGCCATATTCGGAAGACATTTGGCAAGTTCACCGCGCTTGACGACGTCTCGCTCGACTTCCCGTCGGGCGAACTGATCGCATTGCTTGGCCCGTCTGGTTGCGGCAAGACGACGTTGCTGCGCATCATCGCTGGTCTCGAGTGGCCGGATACAGGCCAGGTCCTGCTCGACGGCAAGGATGCGTCGAACAAGCATGTGCGCGAGCGTGAGGTCGGCTTTGTTTTCCAGCACTACGCACTTTTCCGGCATCTCACGGTGTTCGAAAACGTGGCCTTCGGCCTGCGCGTCAAGCGCCGTTCGAAACGGCTCTCGGAAACCGCCATCCGGAAGCGCGTGACCGATCTACTAGAACTCGTTCAGCTCGGCTGGATTGCCGACCACTACCCGACCCAGCTTTCGGGCGGCCAGCGCCAGCGCATCGCGCTCGCCCGTGCGCTCGCCGTAGAGCCGAAGGTGCTTTTGCTCGATGAGCCTTTCGGCGCGCTTGACGCCAAAGTGCGCAAAGAGCTGCGTCGCTGGTTGCGACGGCTGCACGAGGAACTGCAGATTACCTCAATTTTCGTCACCCACGACCAAGACGAGGCATTAGAGGTCGCCGACCGCATCGTGCTGATGAACAAGGGCCGTATCGAGCAGGCGGGCACAACGAGCGAAGTCTACGAACATCCGGCAACAGCTTTCGCGTATAGTTTCCTTGGTGCGGTCAATCAGCTCTCGGGCCGGGTTCAGGGGCAAAGCCTGAAAGTCGGTGATGACTTGGTGCCGGCGAATACCCGCAGCCTTGCGACTGGCGACAAGGCAATCGCTTTCGCCCGCCCTTACGAATTGAAGATCTCGACAGATACCAGCAGCAGCACTGGTCTGGCAGCACGTGTGAACCGCGTGCTTTTGAGTGGCACCGTGGCGCGCGTCGAACTTCGTGGCGAGGTCGTCCTGAACGGATCGGGACGGGTGCCGGAACTGGAGGTCGAGCTCACGCGCGAAGAACTCCTGGGGCTCAAGCTTGCAGTCGGTCAACGCGTTCGTTTGATATCGCATAACCTCAAAGTTTTCCCTTACGGTGGGCAATGACCTTGGAAGCGCCACGGCGACACGACGGTCATAGGCGGCACACCAGTGCAACAGAAGCGAATCCCAAAGACAGGACTGTGCATGTCATCGAAGGCGAGGCAGACTGTAACCGAGCTGATTGCCGTGATCGTGGCTGTTACGGACGACGAACCACGCGTTCTCACCATTGATGACGCGCGCGCGTTGCCGTCCGGCCCGTTCCTGATAACGGATCGCTCATTGCAGTCGAGCCTGCGCCTTAGGGTCGAGCGTCAAACGCGGCATCCGCTCGGATATATGGAACAGCTCTACACATTCGCTGATCGCGACCGCACTGGGGAAGGCAAGCAGATCATCTCAATCAGCTACCTTGGCTTGACACGCGAAGCACTGAGCCTCAAGCGCAGCACTGGTTCTTGGCAAAGCTGGTACCGCTACTTTCCGTGGGAAGAGCAGCGTCAGTCCGACAATGCCATCGTGCGCAAGGTGATTGCTCCACGTCTCAAGGAGTGGGCGGCGCAGGCAACCGACAAAGAAACCCGGGCCATACGACAGCAGCGCATTGCTACGGTGTTCGGGCAATTGGGCCAGTCGTGGAATGAAGAACTCGTGCTGCAGCGCTACGAGCTGTTGTACGAAGCTGGCCTCGTTCAGGAGGCCGAGGCCAACGCGGCCTACGCAGACGATCCCGTTCTCGGGATTCCTATGCTCCACGATCATCGCAGAATTCTTGCGACGGGCATTGCGCGGTTGCGCGCGAAAATCAGATATCGGCCGGTTATATTCGAGATGATGCCGGAGACATTTACGTTTTTGCAGTTGCAGCGCACCGTCGAGGCGATCGTAGGACGCTTGCTGCATAAACAAAATTTTAGGCGAATGATCGAGCAACAGTCCTTGATCGAGGAGACCGGTGAGACGTCCACCGAGACAGGCGGACGCCCAGCCAAGCTGCTTAGATTCAAGCGGGAGATCGTTCTTGAGCGCGCTGCGATGGGCTCCAAGCTTCCGCTCGCGCGCATGCGCTAGCGCAGCTTCTCCTGCGTGAAGCGAGAGCCGTCTCCAAATTCGGCTCAACCCAAACGCTTGACATGGGTTTCATCGTGCGCAAGGAATTATGAGCCGGTCCCAAGCGACCGGCATTCGTTCGGTACTTAATGCTCATATTGAGCATAATAGGACCCAGAACAATGAACCATACTGATCCGATCCAACGTACAGCCGCTCTCTACGAGCGGGTGAAGCACTTCGTTCTCCCGATGGAGTGGCCGGCCTACGCGGCCGACATCGACGCAATTCTTGCGCTGAAGCGCGAGCGAGATGCCGTCATTCTGGCGCATAACTATCAAACGCCTGAGATCTTCCATTGCGTCGCCGACGTCGTCGGGGACAGCTTGGCTCTGGCGCGAAAGGCGATGACGGTGGATGCCTCCGTGATCGTGTTGGCCGGCGTGCACTTCATGGCGGAAACGGCCAAGCTGCTCAATCCCGGCAAGACTGTGTTGATTCCGGATTTACGAGCTGGATGCTCGCTATCCGAGTCGATTACGGCTGCGGATGTGCGCGGTTTGCGGGAGAAATATCCGGGCATTCCGATCGTAACCTATGTCAACACGTCGGCCGCGGTGAAGGCCGAGTCCGACATTTGTTGCACATCGGGTAACGCGCGACAGGTGGTCGAGTCTCTCGGCGTGCCTCGCGTCATCATGATCCCGGATGAATATCTCGCGAAAAACATAGCCGCTGAAACCGACGTCGAAATCATCACTTGGGCAGGCCACTGCGAAGTCCACGCACAGTTTAACGCCGATGACATTCGCGAGGTTCGCAGCGCCTACCCGGGCGTATTCGTTCTCGCACATCCGGAGTGTCCACCCGATGTCGTGGCGGCTGCCGATTTTTCCGGATCAACCGCCGCAATGAGCGATTTCGTCACCAAGCAACGTCCGAAGCGGGCGGTTCTCGTCACCGAATGCTCGATGAGCGACAACATTGCCGTCGATCACCCGGAGGTCGACTTTGTGCGGCCCTGCAATCTTTGCCCGCACATGAAACGGATTACGCTCGCGAATATTCGCAGCGCGCTGGAGACGATGCGAGAGCCGGTCGTGATCGATGCGGAAGTTGCGAGCCGGGCTCGTCGGTCTGTCGAGCGCATGCTTGCCGTTGGCTAATCAAAAGGGGAGCCAAGTTATGAGACAAATTCCGCCGCTTCCCAAGGTCATCTTGGAGCCATTGGCGCGCATGGCATTGCTTGAGGATCTCGGCCGCGCCGGCGACATGACGACCGATGCGATTGTTCCGCAAACCGCCATCGAGAAGGTCAACCTCGTCTCACGCGAGGCCGGCGTCGTGGCAGGCCTCGATATGGCCTGTCTTGTATTCGCGCTGGTCGAACCGCAAATCGAGATTGCGGTCAGGCAGCCCGATGGCAGTCGCGTCAAGCGCGGCGACATTATCGCAAGCTTACACGGGCCCGCCCGAGGTTTGCTGACAGCAGAGCGTACGGCCCTGAACTTTCTGTGCCACCTTAGCGGTATCGCAAGTGCGACAGCATCGATCGTCGACGCAATTCGTGAGCACAAAGCAACCGTCGCCTGCACACGCAAGACCATGCCGGGATTGCGCGCTCTGCAGAAATATGCATTACGCGTTGGTGGCGGATATAATCATCGTTTCGGTCTCGATGATGCGATGCTGATCAAGGATAACCACGTCGCCATTGCCGGAGGCGTTGAAGAGGCACTCCGGCGGGCGAGGGCAGCGGCCGGGCACATGGTCAAGATCGAGCTAGAGGTTGATACGCTCGAGCAGCTTGCCGAGGCGTTGAAAAGCGGCGTCGATGCCGTACTCCTCGATAATATGTCGCCGACCATGCTTTCCGAAGCGGTACGTATGGTAGATGGTCGGGCCATCACTGAGGCGTCTGGGCGCATTACGCCTGAGACGGCTCCGGCCATTGCCGCCACCGGCGTCGACATGATGTCGATCGGCTGGCTGACGCACAGCGCGAGAACCATGGATATTGGACTGGACTACGCCGGCTGATCACGCGTCGGGCAGTCCAGACAAATTGCCGACGCCGGCGTGCGTCGGCAATTTTATCTCGAGAAGATCACGGAGGTGAGCGCTGTCGCGTACCCAGCGGCAGAATGCCTCCAACATATGCGAGACGCAGCAACTCAACCCGCCAACATAATACCGCCAGAGCACGCCATTAGCGCTACGGGAACTCCTGCACTATGTTGGCGAACCGAGACTGCAGGTTCCAACGCCGTGGAGCGATTCATGAAAGTGTTCCCGCATGTTCTTCTGACGTGTCTGCTCACGCTTGTCTCGACCGGCGCGAAAGCCGAATTGAGCACCGGCTCCTCCGCCCCCACTTTCTCCGTTGCCGCTGCACTCGGAGGGAAAGACCTCACGTTTAACTTGGGCGAGGCGCTGACCAAGGGGCCGGTTGTCGTCTACTTCTATCCGAAAAGCTTCACCTCCGTTTGCACCATGGAGGCCCACCTCTTCGCGGAGGCGATGGCAGAGTTCGAAACGCTGGGAGCTTCGGTGATTGGAATATCGACCGACACGTTGGACACTCAACGCGAATTCTCAAGACTGGAATGCCGTGACAAGCTGCCAGTCGGTGCGGATACTGACGGGAGCATTGTCCGAGCCTACGACGCATCGCTCGGAGCAGGGTCAACGTCTCGTGTGGTAGCCAACCGAACATCATACGTGATCACGCCGGACGGTAAGGTCGACTCAGTTCTCACGGCTTCAGACGCGGAAAGCCACATTAAGACGGCCCTCAAGTCAATTCGCACGTGGAAGGCCAAAAATATCGCGCGCTGAGCAAAAGCAGTTAAGCTGTCATTGGAGCCAGACCGGCCACAATGCCCGTTTCTCGCTCGAGGAA
>JBFWOB010000033.1:0-68817 GCA_050250755.1 Hyphomicrobiaceae bacterium | reverse complement strand
GCTCCTCGAACTCGTTGTCGCGGACGTTCGCGGCCAGAAAATGGGCGTCGGCAATGCCGCGGCGGTTCTTATTTCCGAAGAGCTGCTGCACGCGATCAGCGCCGAGGGTGAATTCCCAGTGACCCGTCGTCGCCTCGATGCCGAGCGCGTTCATCACTCGGATCATGTCGCCGCCCTCTGTCTCCAGAGCCGTAAAGGAGCCTTGCAAGGCATCGCCACCGTCGAGCAGCAGGCAACGATCAGCGCCACGCTCCGTGCGGATCGCGTGAACCAGCGTCGCGAGCCTGTCCATCCCGCCTACGCGCCCGTACGTACGCGCGAGCGCCTCGAAATTCTCGCAGGTCAGCACGTAGGCCTCGAGCGAGTCCGGTGCGAGCCCAAACGCCTTGATGGCGTCGGCACCGGTCAGGTGCGGCGGTCGGCCGATCATGTCGCCGACACCGATATTCACTGACGGCTCGCGGTAATAGAGTGGCTTCAACTGTGCGTGACAGTCCGTCATGTGCAGCAGCGTGAGCTGTCCCTTGGACGGGAAACGCAGCAAGTGGTCGAGCCCCAGTTTCTCCTGGGCAATAGCCCGACGCACGCCGGAACCCGAGCCGGCGACGGCCATGGTTGCGGCAGCGACGGAGACGAACTCGCGACGCGTCAGCATTGGTTTCGGTTGTGTCCCTCTCAGGGCTACCGTCTATCGGTCGCAGACCCCCGGTCCGCGCCACGGGCTCATTATTTCTTCGGGCTTTCGGGAGATTCGCGCGAGTCGCCCTTGCGTTCCTTTTTGCCGGCTGGCGCAGCCGTCCGTTTGTTGACCGGGCTGTCGGGGTCCATCAGGAAAGCCACGACATCTTTGATCTGCTCGACGGTAAGAATGTCGTTCGCACCGAATCTCGGCATGTTCGAACAGGCGATGACGGCTTGGCTGTTGAAGATCTTCTCATAGACAAGACGGGCGTATGCTGGGTCGAACTTGTGCGTGCGCCCAAATCCTTTGAGGCTGACACCGAGGGTTCCGAAGCTCACCTCATCCGGCGAGAGCTCATGGCAGGCATAGCAGTTGCCGCCGCGCGGACGCTTAGTATCGGTATCCGTGAAGCGCAAGCCATAACCGGACTGTGCGATCATCTCGCCGCGCTTCCAGTCGCCCGCGAACTTACCATCAGCCGGCCATTGGATGCGCTTGGCCTCCCGCTGTTTGATCTCGTCCGCGACCTCTTTGGGTGGCTGATTGTGCCATTGCGCACAGGTGGCCATGGTCGCATCCGGCATAAGACGCGTCTTCCATTCGTTCGATGCAGCAGGGAACGCCATGCGTAACACCCTCTGCAATTGGCGTTCGTTCACCAAGGGATCGTGCTCGGCAAGCGCCATTGTCGCGCCCGCAATACACGCGCCCAGGAGAGTGATGATCACGGCGTTGCGCATCTCGTCTCCTTCACCGCTTCAGGCCGGGAGCGGCGACAGTGCCGCCCTCGGCCTGCTTGACGAGATAGGCCGTCAACGCAACGCTCGCTTCCGAGCCGAGCTTGAGGGGCGGCAGACGCATTTGCCAGAAACAGTCGTAAAGCCGGTGCTGGAGCGTCATGACGTGCGCGGTCGACACACGATAGGCCGGCCATTCGCCGACAACCTGGCGCGCTTCCGCAGGATCGGCGAGATGGGCGAGATTCTGCCGGCGAATCCGTTTGTCTTTCGCGCCATGGCAACTCATGCACGAGAAATCGAATGGTCCCATTCGGCGCTCGAATAGCGTTGCCCCGAGGGCGAGTGTCGATTTTTCGCGGGGATGAGTGAAAGCGGCACGAAAGGTTTTTCCCGCCGAGCGAGACGCAACCCACGTCGCGATCGCGCCAAGGTCCGACACGGGCTCCTGTGATGCCGGATAAGGGTTCTCAGTGAGCGGTTTCGGATCGATGCCTTGCAGCGTTTTCATGCACCACAGGATGCGAGTCTCGGTATCCATGACGCGGCCGGCATCCGGGAAATAGCGCGGCAGCTCGGCAAACGCACCATCGACAACACCTGGACCCTTGCCGAGATCGCATCGCTCGAGCGATACCTTGCGCGGCCCTTTCCGCTCCTTCCAAAGCGCTTCGCCCCGGTCGGCATCAAGAAAACCGGGATTGGACCATGGATCGGCCTTGAGCATGGCACGGAAGGTCTCGAGGCCGCGATCAATCGCATCGGGCCCGGCAGCATCCAGGCCCTTCTGCGACAAAAACAGCACCAGCACGGCGGCGGCCACCGACATCGCCCAGGGCAGGCTCCGCCGGAAGCGCATCATTCTGGGTGTCCTTGCTCTGCTGCCGGCGGCATGAAACGCCTTTTCCGTGTCTCAAGAACGACGATAATAATTTTCTCAGTTTGGCGCATTCGGATGAATGCGCGCGTTGACAAACGTACGTCGGCCTCGAAACTATCCGAGGAACTGGTATCGAAGGTCAACCCGATCGGTCATACGGAGCGAACGGTGCAGATCTGACCCATGGCTGAGAGCGATCGTGCAGCAGAAGCTTACCATCGCAGGTGAGGCCCGAGCCCCGCTTGCCGAGCCCGATGTTCCGCTTTCGTTGCCCATCGGGGACGAGGTGAAGACGACCACGTGCTACATGTGCGCGTGTCGCTGCGGGATCAAAGTGCACCTGAAAGATGGCCGCGTTCGCTACATCGAGGGCAACCGCGATCATCCGGTGAATCGGGGTGTCATCTGCGGCAAGGGTGCCGCAGGCATCATGCAGCACAACGCGCGCTCGCGCCTGCGCGCTCCTCTTTTGAGGGTGGGGCCGCGCGGTTCGGGCGAATATAAGGAGATCGGCTGGGAGGAGGCGCTTGGAATCGCCACGGGCTGGCTTGGGCGCATTCGGGCGACGGATCCGAAGAAGCTCGCCTTCTTCACGGGTCGCGATCAATCGCAATCGCTGACGGGCTGGTGGGCGACGCAGTTTGGCACCCCCAATTTTGCAGCGCATGGAGGCTTCTGTTCGGTCAACATGGCCGCGGCCGGCCTTTACACGTTTGGCGGCTCCTTTTGGGAGTTTGGTGAGCCCGATTGGGATCATACCAAATATTTCATCATGTTTGGCGTAGCCGAGGATCACGCGTCGAACCCGATCAAGATCGGCCTGGGCAGGCTCAAGGCGCGCGGCGCGAAGATCGTCGTCGTCAATCCGGTGCGTACGGGCTATGGCGCCATCGCCGATGAATGGATCGGTCTCAGGCCGGGTACTGACGGACTGCTTGTTGGTGCTCTCATTCACGAGCTGCTGAGCCGCCAGAAGATCGATCTCGACTATCTCGTTCGTTACACGAATGCGCCGGCGCTCGTCATCGATAGTCCGGGTAGTGCGGATCATGGATTGTTGGCGCGGGGAGAGAAGGGCGAGGTTCTGGTCAAGGATCGCCGCACGGGCGATCTGATCGGCATCGATACACCCGACTTGTCGCCGGTCCTGCAGGGTGAGGTGATCCTGCCTGATGGTCGGAAGGCGCGGCCGGTCTTCGAACTCCTCGCACGTCGCTTCCTGATGCCCGAGCATGCGCCAGACGCGGTGGCGGCGCGAACGGGTGTGCCGGCGGAGCAGATCCGTCAAATTGCGACCGAGATGATCGCGGCCGCGTTCGATAATCCGGTCGTGCTCGACCAGCCCTGGACCGATTGGCATGGCAAGCGCCACGACAAGCTCGTGGGGCGCCCGGTGGCATTTCATGCGATGCGCGGCATCTCAGCCCACGCCAATGGCTTCCAGACGTGCCGGTTGCTGCACATTCTGCAAATACTGCTCGGGGCCATCGAGACGCCCGGATCGTTCCGCATCAAGCCACCTTACCCGAAATCGATCCCGCCCCGGGTGAAGCCGCGCGGCAAGGTTGGTGACGTCAAGCCGGGAATGCCGCTGCCGGGGCCACAACTCGGCTTCGTGACGACGCCCGAGGACTTGCTCGTCGATGACGCCGGCGAGCCGCTGCGTCTCGACAAGGCTTTCTCGTGGGATGCGCCGATCGCCGCGCACGGCATGATGCACATGGTCATCACCAACGCGGCGAAAGGGGACCCATACCCGATCGATACCCTGTTCATGTATATGGCGAACATGAGCTGGAACTCGTCGATGAACGTGCCAGCGGTGATCGACTACCTGACCGCGAAGGACGAGGCGACCGGCGACTATAAGATCCCGCGGATCATCTACTCCGACGCCTATTTCTCCGAGATGGTGCCTTATGCCGATCTCGTTCTGCCGGATACCACCTACCTCGAGCGCTGGGATTGCATCTCGCTGCTCGACCGCCCGATCTCCGATGCCGACGGACCCGCTGATGCCATCCGGCATCCGATTGTTGAGCCGGATCGCAATGTCCGCGGATTCCAGGATGTCCTGATCGACCTTGGCTGGCGCGTCGGCTTGCCGGGCTTCACAAATCCCGATGGGAGCCCGAAATTCCCGGGCGGCTATCCGGATTACATCACCAACCACGAGCGCGGGCCGGGTGTCGGGCCACTTGCCGGTTGGCGCGGCAAGGACGGCGAAGCGTTCGGCAAGGGCGAGCCCAATCCGAACCAGCTCGAACGCTACATCGCGAACGGAGGCTTTCACCATCACGAGCTCGCACATGAGCATCGCTACATGAAGTTCACCAATCGCGGCTACATGGAGTGGGCCCATTCCAAGGGCTTCCTCGAAAGCATGGATCGGCTGGTGATGCAGCTCTACTGCGAGCCGCTGCAGCGTTTCCGGCTGGCAGCTGAAGGGCATGGAAGCGTCGTGCCGCCCGAAACCCATCGCGAGCGCATCAGCACGTACTTCGATCCTCTGCCATTCTGGTATGAGCCGTTCGAGGAGCGAATCGTGGATCTCAACGAGTTCCCGATGCACGCCATCACGCAGCGCCCCATGCACATGTACCACTCATGGGGTTCGCAGAATGCGTGGCTGCGCCAGATCACGTCGTCCAATCGCCTTTATATGGCACGCGCCAAGGGAGCCGAATTGCGCATCGCTGACGATGATTGGGTTTGGATCACCAGTCATCAGGGTCGCGTCAAGGCGCAGGTCAAGTTGATGGATGGCGTCAATCCCGACACCGCATGGACATGGAACGCCATCGGTAAGCGATCGGGCGCGTGGGCGCTCGATCCGCAGGCTCCCGAGGCGACGCGCGGTTTCCTGCTCAATCATCTGATCGGCGAGCTCCTGCCTGAACGGGAAGGTGGCTATCGCTTCTCCAACAGCGACCCGGTGACTGGTCAGGCGGCCTGGTACGACCTCCGCGTGCGCATCGAAAAAGCGGAAAGCGAGCCGGCGGGAACCAGCCCACGATTCGAGCCACTGAAACTGATGGTGAGCGGCGGGAGGCGGTGGGCATGACTGCACTACCGCTCGCGACCGAGAAGAAGCTTGGCCTCGTCATAGACCTCGATACTTGTGTCGGCTGTCAGGCCTGCGTAACGAGTTGCAAGGAATGGAACGACGGCGGTTACTCTGCACCGCTGACCGACGAGGATCCTTACGGTCCCGATCCGCACGGAACATGGCTCAATCGCGTGCACTCTTTCGAGGCGGGCGAGGGAGCAGATAGCCGCACCGTGCATTTCCCACGCTCCTGTTTGCATTGCGAGACGCCCGCTTGCGTCACCGTCTGTCCGACCGGCGCATCCTACAAGCGCGGAGAGGACGGTATCGTGCTCGTCAACCCGGATACCTGCATCGGCTGCAAGCTGTGCTCCTGGGCCTGTCCCTACGGAGCACGCGAGTACGACTACACGCACGGCGTCATGAAGAAGTGCACGCTCTGCGTCGACCGCATCTACAACGAAACGCTCGATCCGGCCGATCGCCAGCCAGCTTGCGTGCGCGCCTGCCCGACCGGTGCGCGTCACTTCGGTGATCTCGGCGACAGGGAAAGCGCCGTCTCGAAACTCGTAGCACAACGCGGCGGATACGATCTGCTCCCCGAGATGGGTTTCAAGCCGACCAACAAGTATCTTCCGCCGCGTCCACGCGCCGTGGTGTCTGGTGCGGCGCCGCCAACCGCGGAGCGCATTTCGACGCCGGACGGATCAGCCGCAGAGCGGCTGTTCGCCTGGATCGATAAAGCCTTGTCGGCGTGATCGCGGAGCCCTTTTTCATGCATCCCGCCTACTCCGTTATTCTGTTCACGACAGCGTCAGGCGCGGGGTACGGCCTGTTGTTCTGGCTGGCGTGCGTTGTGCTCTTCGGCGGCGTCTCGGCAACTGGGATGCTAGCGTCGGCCACTCTATTTCTGGCACTGGCACTGATCACTGTCGGACTCCTGTCGTCGACCCTTCATCTCGGACGGCCGGAGCGCGCCTGGCGGGCCGTTACTCAATGGTCCACCTCATGGCTCTCCCGTGAGGGCGTCCTGGCGCTCGCAACCTACGTCCCCGCTGGTCTCTGGTTCCTGCTGCAATGGCTCTGGCCAACCGTCTGGTGGCCTCTGCCTACATTTCTCGCAACGCTGTCGGCCGTAGGTGCCATGGCTACGGTGTGGTCGACAGGCATGATCTATCAGTCGCTCCCGACAATTCGCGCGTGGTCGGAGCCGATGGTCGCGCCGGTCTATGTCCTGCTCGGACTGGCGACGGGTGCCGTGCTGATGGGGCTGCTGCAGGCAGCATTCGGCTCGCCGTGGCAGGTGATGACCATGATGGCAGCGCTGCTGCTTGTCGTCGGAGCAGCGGCGAAGTGGTTCTACTGGCGCCGGATTGACACCGCGCCGCGCGATTGGACGGTCGAAGGCGCAACCGGTCTCGGCCGCATCGGCCGCGTGCGCCCGCTGGAGCCTCCGCACACGCAAGCCAATTTTGTGATGCGCGAGATGGGCTATGCGGTGGCCCGCAAACACGCCGCTGTGCTGCGATGGTTGGCGCTGGGCGCTGGCTTCATCGGGCCCGCGCTGCTGCTCGCGTTGGCGGCGTCGCTTCCAAGCGTGCCTGCTTTGGTCGTCGCAGGCATCGCTGCAATTAGCGTGGCGGCTGGCATTCTCGCCGAGCGTTGGCTGTTCTTTGCGGAAGCACGTCACGTTGTGACGCTCTATTACGGCGCCGAGCGAGTCTGAGCTTTCGTCGTCTCGCCGTGACCTATTTTGCCCGAGCTTTGGGGGCGGAGGACACAACGCAACCCCGCGTGCGTCCGTCGCAGTTGAAACCACGATGGAAGTGCCCTCCGCGTCTTCCTAGAGTTATCCCTCTGTCTACGGCGGAGCAATTTTTATCAGTGTTCCAAGGTACATCTGTGTGCATGACGCGCTCTGCATCGCAAAGGAGAAGCCTCTAGTGGCGACGCCGAACCAAAGCGATTTCCGTCATTTGGCCGATTGCGTCGAGACGTGGCATGCACTGGCTATTGTGGCAGAGAGGTGACAGCAAACAGGCTTCCAACATTCGTGGCGTCACGCCGAGGCCCTACTGGTGCCAAGGTCGCTGCCTAACGATGGGCTTGTGCGGTGGCGTGGCCGGCAAGTCGCTGGCGCCCCTGCTCGGTGGGTGAAGTTGCGTTGTGGATGTGCCTGTTCCGTCTGGCTGTACAACGCTTCCAAATCCTCCTCCGGTCGACGCCAGATTGGGTGAGGGATGCGCCATGGCAGGCACGGGGCTAGACGGCACGCATATGCGTGTCGGCAGCGTCGACTTCGGCTGCGATCAGCCGGGCAACTCGGATTCCCACCACCCTAAGCCGGATTGGAAGCGACGCCTTCTCCTCGTCGGACTTGGCGGGCGCCCCTGGGGCACCAAAGTCGTCAGCATGCCCCCGCTAAGCGAAGCAAACGTCCGCGACTTTTCGACTCGGGGGCATTGAGATGCTTCGCCCGGACCAGCTCGAACGCGCTCCATTCATGACGCGGCCCAAGCGGGCTTCCATTCGGTTCTTTCCGCCTCGAAGAAGATCTTTCTCCGTCTCAGATTGGCTGGACCTTAAGCACTAAATTAACTCGTCTGCCGCCTAATTCTGGAGGCAACGACGAAGAGCGTGGAGAGCCGATCCGCGCCACGAGGGAATAGACACATGCGCCCCACCACCCCTCCCTTCAGACCCTTCGAGACGAAAGAGGAGCGCGAGAGCAATCTGAGAACATTCATACGCGACTCGCTGGACGAGGCCGCGAGCGGTCGCGTGGACGCGATCGCGGTATTGGCGCGTTCGCCGTCGAGTCCCGTGGTTGAAGCGTTACTTGCCATGTCCGAAGAGCTTGCGACGAGCCGCATCGGCGCCCTTGTCGTTCTCGCGGGCGGAACGGCCGCCGCCGAGAACGAGACCTGGAACCTGACGTTCAGCTCGAATTTCGTGCACGAGATCAGGTTGACCAGCAACCCACGGGTCCTCGATGGGCATGAGCAACTCATCGTCGGCGATCGAGCGATATGGTACGGCGACTGCATGCGTCGCGATCCGGCGAAGCGGGATGCTTTCAACTCATATCTGCCGAACGATCTCACGGCGGTCCGGTCCGGTCGCTTTGCATTCCAAAGCCTCTGGCGGCGTGCGCAATCGATCTATCGGAATGCCGCTCTGTCCTCGGTCGTCGTGACGTCGTCCACCGACAATGGCGCCAAGACCGTTGCGGCCGTTCCAGCCGGGCCGGTCGAGACGTTGCGCCATCTCGGAAACAATGGCTCATCGATTGCCGAGACGCTGGCAGCCTGGCAGCCGTCGACGCGCCACTAAGCGGATGACCCGCGAGCGGGCAGTGAGGATTGGGCGGCGAGGATGAGTATCCCGCCGCCTTTTGCGTTTCATGAGAATGCCGCGATGACTTCCTCGATGGCCTTCATCTGGTTTCCGGCAGCAGATGACGGCACGACGATGGGCGTCTTGATGCCGGCCTCCCGCCACGCCTCGATCCCTTCCAGAACTTTTGATCGGGGTCCGAAAAGAGTGGTGTCGGCGAGCCAGCGGTCCGAGAAGCACTTCGGGACATCCTCTTTTCGCCCCTCGGCGATGGCCTTCTCGATGGCCTCCATCTCCTCGACGTAGCCCGCCTCTTTCCAATAGTTCCGGTAGTTCGGCAGGAGCCCGTAGGACGTCAGCGTCTTGCGGTTGACTGCCTTCGCCGCCTCGACATCGTCGGAGATGCATGTCGGGATCATATTGCAGATCGTGAAGCTCGGATCGCCCCGCTTCGTCTCGGGAAGCGCCGCGAGGCTCGCCCTCATGTGCGACCGTGCGCCGTTCGCGAAAACGATGCCGTCGCCGATCTCGCCCGCGAGTTGAACCATTTTCGTCCTGAGCGCGGCCAGCACGACCGGCGGCAGGGGCCCAAGACCTTCGCTCGCACGGAAGCGCTCGACGAAGCTGCGCATGTCCGCGAGCGGCTTGCCTGGCGTTACGCCCATACGGACGTGGTGTGGCGCATGGCTAACCCCCAGCCCGAGGCGGAAGCGGCCGCCCGAAACCTCGTGGATGAATGCGGCGCTCTGCGCGAAGTCGCTGACGGTGCGCGAGTAGATCGGTGCAATCGAGGTCGCGAAGGGAATCTTTTTCGTGGTGAGTGCCAGCGCCTCGCAAAGCGAGACATTGGAGAACATCGACGGGGACCAGATCCCGGCAAAGCCGGCATCCTCGATCCGCTGTGCAGCTTCCAACGTCGCTTTGCGTCGTCCCGGCACGGCAACGAGGCTGATGGCAGGCATTTCTTTGGGCATCGTTCCCTTCCTCATAAGGTGGCGGGCATTGGTTCGAAAGATCAGGCCATACGTTTGGCGACGGCCGGCAGTCGCTCCGCCAACCGCGCCGCTTCTGCGAGCATGCCATCGATCAAGTCGGCGACGGTCGGTACATCGTTGATCATGCCGGCGATCTGACCGGCAGCAGATTGGCGTCTTTGGCTCTTGTGCTCGGTATTGCGCGTCGCGCGAACGGCCCGCATCAATTCCTGCACGTCGCCCTCGGGTGTGTCGCGGCGCGTCAGGGCGTTCTCGTAGGCAGTGATCTCGGCCGTTGCGATGCAGCGAACCGTGGCGCCAGTCATGGCGCGGGTGACGATAGTATCCGTCTCGCGCATTTCGAGCAGCCGCTCGCGACCCCAGTCGTTGAGGTCCGACTCGGCGGTCGCCATGAAGCGCGTCCCCATCTGGATGCCTTGCGCGCCGAGAGCGAAAGCGGCGAGAAAGCCGCGCGCATCGCCGATGCCGCCGGCTGCGAGTACAGGAATTTTCACCGCGTCGACCACCATCGGCACGAGCGGCATCGTGGCGACGGTTCCGACGTGTCCACCTGCTTCCGTTCCAGAGGCGACGATCGCGTCCACACCTTCCGCTTCCATGCGTTTGGCGTGCTCGACGGTCGGAATCACGGAAACGACCTTGATCCCGGCCTTCTTCAATTTGGCGACGGCTGCCTCGCCGGGATCTGCGCGGCCGGTGGTGACAATCGGTACGCCCAACTCAATGCACGTGGCGACGCATCGCTCGGTGATGCCGCGCCCCATCGGCATGATGTTGACGCCGAACGGCCGGCTCGTTCGCTGCCGGACCGCGGCGATGTCGTCGCGTAGCTTTTTGTCCGTTCCGCCGAAGGTGGGCAGTACGCCCAGTCCGCCTGCGTTTGAGACCGCGGCGACCAACTCGACACCGCCGCCGCCTTGCATCGCACCCTGAAGGATCGGGACTTGGATCCCGAGAAGATCGCAGACTGCGGTGTGAAACATGGCGGACGCCCTTAGGTTTTCGTCCCAACGATGCGGCTGAGCGAGCCCGGAATGAAATCTACGATCTGTACGTCTTTGAAACCGGCGGCTTCGAAGTAACCGATCACATCAGCCTCGGAATGGGCCACGCCTTCGGACTCCGAGATGGCCTGCCCAAGCCCCCAGTACGCCGGTCCCCACGGGCCCGTGCGATCGTTGTTCGTGGTCTCGCCGATCAAGTGCATCTGGCCGCCCGGCAGCAACGCGTCGTGCGCTTTCTGGATGACCGAAGCGATGATCTCGCGCGAGTACATGGGCAGGTTCGATGCCATGACCGCCACATCGCAATCGGTCGGGAAAGGGTCCGTCACGAAATTGCACGGCTCGGCCGTCACGCGGTCGGCGACGCCGTTCTCGGCAAGGAACTCCCGGGCCACGACCACCACGGGCGGCAAATCGAGGACGATGCAGCGGATCTGTGGATGTTGCTTCGCCGCCTGAATGCAATAGGCGCCCGAGCCTCCACCAATATCCATGATGCGTTTGCGCTGCGATAGATCGACGTGCCGCACGAAGCGGCGCCCTGCGCCCATGCCAATGGAATAGGTTGCCTTGTGATAGCGGCGGGCATCTTCGATCGTGAAGCCGCCAATCGAGCCCATTCTCTTCAGTGTTTTCGTGCGCAGGTGCTCGGCGAGACGGCCCCATTCGTTCCATTGCGGTTTGGTGAAGGTGATCCATGGCCCCATGTAGCCGGGCTCGCCTTCGACCAGAAATCGCTGTACGTCCCCCGCATTCTTGAGACGTCCGCCATCATTCTCCACGAGGCCCGCCGCGCTGAGCAGCACCACCAAACGTTCGGCGTTCGTCGGCAGGATGCCGACGGCGTTCGCGATTTCGTCGAATGTGCCTGCGCCTTTGGCAATCGCGGTGAACACACCGAGTTCGACAGCCGCCATCAGCGCCGCGGATTGGCCGTACGACTGCGCGATATTTTGTAAGCGGACTGTGGTCACGGGCTGGCGATCGGTCGGTTGGCTCATCTGGGGTTCCTCTCGCGTTTTCGAAAGTGTCCCCTAGACTTCGAAGCGACGCAATGGCCGGTGAGCCGAGGCCGGATCGGCCCGTCTGGGGTTGACAGTCCGGACGGCGCTGTCGGCATCATGGCAAGACGCTATGCGCTTGGCCGAACGCCGACCGTGACGCACCTTGGCGAGAGCCGCGAGACCGCTCAGGGGGTATGATGGTCACCCGCTCACCGAACTCCACACCCAACGCACCAATCGACGCGAGTCCCGCGCACATTCCCGGCAGCCCGCTCGCGGAGGTTATGCGCCAGCCGTTGATGCTTGGCCTCTTCCTGCCGATCCAGGACGGCGGTTGGTCGCCTTCGACGTTGCCGCGCACGACAAGCTGGACGTTCGACTACAACGCAGCTCTCACGTGCCAGGCCGAAAATCTCGGGTTCGATCTCGTTTTTGGTCTCGCGCAATGGACCTCGAAGGGCGGCTACGGAGGTGACATCCGTTATCGCGAGATCTCGATCGACAGCTTCATGACCGTGTCGGCGCTCGCCGCCATTACCAAGCGCATTCTTCTGATATCGACGATCCATATCCTCTACGGCCCGTGGCATCCGGTCCATCTCGCCAAATTCGGCGCCACGCTAGATCACATCTCGGGAGGCAGGTGGGGCGCCAATATCGTGACTGGATATGCCGCCCGCGAGCCGGCCATGTTCGGCATGACGAAGATTGAGCATGATCGCCGCTATGAGATGGCGTCTGTCTTCACTGAGCGCCTGAAGCAGCTTTGGACGGGCACCGAAAATCTGACCGTCGATGGCCCCTTCTGGGCCATGGAGGACGCCTTCATCACGCCGAAGCCACGTTTTGGGCGGCCCGTTCTCGTAAACGCTACAGGTTCGCCCGCCGGCATTGCGTACGCGGCACAGCACTCGGATCTCGTCTTCATCACCAGCCCGTCCGGCAACCAGCTTGCCCATGCTGTCGAGAGTGTGCCGGCCCATGCTCAGGCAATTCGCGATGCGGCGACACGCGTAGGACGCGAGATACGCACGATCATCAATCCCATGGTCGTGTGTCGACCGACGGAGCGCGAGGCTATCGCCTATCGTGATGCGATCGTTGCTGCAGCAGACGCAGCCGCGGTGGAGGGTTTCGCCGCGCACGGACGCGCCGGCGACGCACAATCATGGAGCAAGGCGGAGCGACTCCACCGCGCCTTGGGCGGCAATCTGCATCTCGTTGGGTCACCAGAGCAGATCGTCGACGGGTTCATTCAGCTGAAGAACGCTGGATGTGATGGCGTGCAGCTCACGTTTTACGACTTTGCGCCCGATCTCGCCTATTTCGGCGAGGCGGTGCTGCCCTTGATGGTCGAGGCAGGACTCCGACTTCCCATGGGTCGAGCTTAGAAGACTCGTATTGCCGCTGGACATCCACAGCATCTAGGCCGGACAATTTGGTAAACGACAACGAAACGACCGGAGGAGACGGCCATGCGCTTCCAGGGGCGGGTCGCACTGATCACTGCGGCAGCGAGCGGCATCGGCCGCGCGACAGCCGACATCATCGCGCGCGAAGGTGGTTCCGTCGCGCTTGTCGACACCAACAAGGAACGTCTGGAGGCGGCGGCGTCCGAGATCGCCGCTGCAGGCGGCACGGCGTACCCATACAATGCCAACGCGCTCGACGATCGGCAGGTGGATGGCGTCGTCGGCGATGTCGCGCAGCGTTTCGGCAGCGTCGATATTCTCGTCAACGCCGTCGGTGGATCGACAATTATCGCGAAGCCCGCCGCCGAAACGGACGAGCTGACACTTGCCGATTGGCAGGCGGTCGTCGATTTCAATCTGAACGGCACGTTTCTGTTCACGCATGCCGTTATTCCGATCATGAAACGCCAGAAGAGCGGCAAGATCGTCAATATCGCATCGATTGCGGGACGCGGGAAAAGCGTTGCCTCCTCGTCCGCCTATGCGGCGGCGAAAGGTGGCATCATTGCCTTCACCACCAAACTTGCCAGCGAGCTTGGTCCCCACGGCGTGAACGTGAATGCCATCGCGCCATCCATGACGCTGACCGAGCGGATCGGGCCGCGCTGGGAACAGCAGCCACCGGAAAAGCGGGAAGCTGACATTGCGCGCACGCCCCTCCGGCGCATGGCGCACGCCGTTGATCAGGCCAATGTCATCGCATTCCTCGCATCGTCTCACGCCGATTTCGTTACCGGTCTCACCATCGACGTGACCGGCGGCCTTTAATCTATCTCTATTCGCGCAGCATGGAGCCGAAATGACGACTTTCGTCCTTGTTCACGGAGCCTATCAGGGTGGCTGGATCTGGCAACGCATTGCCAGTCGGTTACGCGATGCGGGCCACGCCGTTTACGCACCAACCCTCGACGGTTGCGCCGAGCGCAGCGGCGCCATGCGCCCGGGCATCACGACGGAGACGCACGGCGAGGAGATTGCCGAGCTATTGCGCTACGAGGATTTGAAGGATGTCGTCCTTGTCGGCACGTCATCCGGCGGAATGGTGATCGCCGCAGCAGCCGAGCGCGCGCCAGAGCGTGTCTCTCGCGTCGTGTTCGCAGACGCACTCGCGCTCTTCGATGGCGAGAAGATCCGCGACATCGTCAAGCGCCCCGCCAGCATCGAGGGCGAGATCGCCATCGGGCCTGACCGCAAAGACGCCGCCGACCGCTTGTTCGCGGGCTTGGACGAGACGACGAAGCAGTGGGCGGCCGATCGCGTGACGCTGCATCCGCGCGGCGTCTTCTATGAACCCGTCAAGCTGCCCCGCTTCTGGGATATGCCATGGAAGACAGCCGTGCTCTATTGCTCAGAGGCACCCAACCCCGGGGAGCCCCACATTCGGCGCGCCTGTGACCGGTTGAAAGGCCGGTGGCACGTGATCGACACGGGCCATTACCCTATGCTGTCGACACCCGACGAACTCACTCGGTTCATACTGGAAGAATAAGTTGAAGCCCAACGGCGGTTGGGCGCCGAGGGTTTGCTGCCGTAGAGCATGCCAGTGCGTGCTGTACGAAGGCTAAGCCGGTGCTTGCTGTGTCGGGTTGAGTTGTTACGCCTTTCCTTTAACGCTCACCAAATGGGGTGTCTTTGGCATCTGCTGGAATCAATTTCGAGGCGTTCGTCGATCCTCTTCTCGTCCTGGGGACTGCAGGAATTGTAGTCCCTATCGTGCGGCGTCTTGGGATCAGTCCGGTATTGGGATATTTGGCTGCCGGCGCAATCATTGGCCCCCTTGGACTGGGCTCGCTCGAATACGAGTGGCCGCTCCTGCGATGGCTGACGATCAGGGACGCGCAGCATGTTGCCGGTATCGCTGAATTCGGCGTGGTCTTTCTGCTCTTCCTGATCGGCCTGGAACTATCGGTTCAGCGATTGTCGACGATGCGGCGGCTCGTCTTTGGGCTCGGCGGCTTGCAAGTCGTCATAACTTCCACGGTGCTCTCCGGGGGATTGATGCTGATCGGCACCAAGCCGGCAGCCGCTGTTGTGCTCGGCCTGTGCTTTGCGCTGTCCTCCACAGCGATCGTGCTCGAGGTGCTGTCGCAGCAGCGACGGCTGTCGACATCGGCTGGCCGTGCGGCCTTCTCGGTGCTGCTGGCACAGGATCTCGCGGTCATTCCACTGTTTCTCATCATCGCCGCGCTCGGTATGGCCGACGGGGCGTCAAGTTCCGGGGCGATCCTGGCTGGTATTGCAACCGCCCTGGCGCAAGCCTTGGTCGCATTGCTCGTGATCGTGGCCATTGGCCGTTATGTGCTGCGGCCGTTTCTGCGGCTCGTCGCGGAGACCGGAGCGTCAGAGCTTTTCATTGCGGCCACGCTTTTCGTTGTCGTCGGCTCCGGCGTCGGGGCGGCAATCGCCGGGCTCTCCATGGCACTCGGTGCGTTCGTTGCGGGCCTGATGCTGGCGGAGACCGAGTACCGCAAGCACATCGAGATCATCATTGAGCCGTTCAAAGCGTTGCTGCTCGGCGTATTCTTTTTCACGATTGGCATGCGTATCGACGTGCGGGCCGTGCTCTCGCATCCAATGGAAATCGGCGCTGCGGTTCTCCTGCTGATCGCGGTGAAAACGGCTATCGTCTTTCCGCTCATTCGCTATTTCCGGCTGCCGCGCGCCATCGCCTTCGAGGTCAGCCCCATCCTCGGGCCGGGTGGAGAGTTCGCCTTCGTCGGCATAGGGTTGGCGAGTGCCGCCAACATCGTGAGCGATGCGGTCGCCGGATTTGCACTCGCGGTGACGGCCCTCGGTATGGCGCTGATCCCCGTTCTTCATTACCTGGGACGCAAGGCGGCTGGACAAGTCACGGATCCGCCTCCTGCCGAGCTCGCGCTGCCGCCTCTGAGCGAAACCAACCATACCATTGTTGTCGGATATGGACGGGTCGGCAGGCTCGTCGCCGACATGCTCGAGCGGCACGGCCAAGCCTATATCGCGACGGACAGCGACGTATCGACGGTTGCCGACGAGCGGCGTCGCGGGCGGCCGATCTACTTCGGTGACGCGACTGAGCCCGGCTATCTCGAGCGTTGTGGTCTCGACGTTGCGAAGGCGCTCGTGCTGACGATCCATGACCAGAAGGCGATCAACAACATCGTTGAAAGCGTGCGTCATGAGTGGCCTGAATTGACCATCGTCGCACGCGCCCGGGATGCGGAGCACGCACGCCACCTCTATTCGATCGGAGTAACCGATGCGGTACCGGAGACAATCGAGGCCAGCCTGCAATTGTCGGAGGCGGTTCTCGTTGGGATCGGCATTCCGACGGGCCCCGTCATTGCCTCGATCCATGAGCGGCGCGACGAATTTCGCCACGAGTTTCTCGAGGCCGCACAGAGCGCCGGGCGGCCGCAAAGCCGATCGATACGCTCGTCCGTCCGGTAGAGGTCGTCGGTCCGATCGCGGGGAGACTTGGAGGCCGCGACAGGATGCGCTTCAGCGCACCTGCCGCTCGCCGACGCCGAACGGATTGTCCATCAGCCCCCAGGCGAGCGCGAGTAGAATGTAGAAATGGCGCCAGTGATCGGTGTCGATCACAAAACCCTCGACCACGTTCCCGATGAAGGCACAGAGCGCGATCAGAAAGAGCGGGCGCGTCGGCGTCCTCTTCAGCACGTGCCGAAGCCCAACCGTAATCGTCGAGACGACAGCCGCGATGTAGAGAAGCCCGCCAAGCCAACCGGCATTCAGGAACATCGACAGATAGACGTTGTGCACGTCCTCTGGATGATAGTGCTCGCTGAATTGCGTGGCGCCGAGGCCGAGTGGGTTGGCCAGGATAAGGCCAAGCGCCTTGGCTTGGCCACCGAAGCGGCCCTGAGGACCAACGTCATAGCCTTGCGTCAATGTCGAGCGTTCCGCAAGCAGGCGAGAAACCTCGTCGATCTGAAGGGCGCCCAGCACGGCAGCAGCGGCAAGGGTGGCTCCGATCATCGCGAGAAGAACCAGACGGGCGCGCTTCGCTGGCGTCCCGACAATCACGAGTGTTAGGGCCGCATAAAGCACCGCGGCCACCACCAGGTTGAACCACGCGCCGCGGGAGAAGCTGAGCAGTACACCCAAGACCAGCACGCCGAAGCCTGCAAGATCCGCTACCGGCCAACGCCCCTCGCGATAGATCATGCGATGGCCAAGATAGAGGATCGCCGGCACCAGGAAAGGTCCGAGCACGTTGGGATCTTTGAAGGTACCTGCCGCGCGATCATAGCGGGTGAAGAGCTCGAACGCGCCAGGCAGCAGATGGAAGTAGCCGATCAATCCGGCGCTGGCGGCAATCATCGCCGCAATGACCCAAGCATTCAGGATGAGGCGCGCGTGCCGGTCAGGTCTGAGCGCCACGAATGCTGCGAGCACCAGGAACGCTGCATAGAGATAGAACGAGATGCCCGTGTGGCGCGCGGAATTTCCGAGGTCCCGGGAGAGGCAGGACGCGATCAGCGCACCCACCCCGCAGCCGAGCCACAGCATGAGCTGCAGCATCATGCCGGGAGCAAGGCGCTGCAACCGTAGAAGCGGCAGCAGCACCACCAAGCCAAGCATGAGGAGATCGACGGGCGCGGGCTCGCTGAAGACGACACCCGACGCTACCACCGCGACGAACACACCAAAACGGCCAAGACCCGACGTGCTGATCGTCAAGCCTCGGTTTGGCGAGGCGGGCTCGAAAGTGTGCCCGATGACAGCGACGTTACCCATGTCTGCAGCTCCTCGCGTGCCGGATCAGTACGCGTTTTCCGACTTGAGCAGCGCGATCGGGGTTCGCGCGAGAATGTAGGCGTCGAGGAGCAGCGACCAGCTCTCGATGTATTCGAGGTCCGACGCGATGCGGCCCTTGAGCTTGTCCTCGGTATCGGTCTCGCCACGCCAGCCACGGATCTGGGCCAGACCAGTGATGCCGGGCTTCACCTTGTGACGCGCGAAGTAGCCGTCAGCGACCTCGTGGTAGAGCCGATCCGCCGCCTTGGCGTGGAGCGCATGTGGCCGCGGCCCGACCAGCGACAGCGTGCCGGTGAGCACATTGAAGAGCTGCGGCAACTCGTCGAGAGAAGTCTTGCGAATGACGCGGCCGACGCGTGTGACCCGTGGATCGCCTTTGGTGACCAGACGGCTGGCGGTCGCGTCCGATTGATCGGTAAACATCGAGCGGAACTTCCAGACATCGATTACCTCGTTGTTGAAGCCGAGGCGCTTCTGCCGGAAGAACGCCGGCCCTTTGCTGTCGAGGCGAACCGCGAGCGCGACGAGAAGCATGACGGGCGCGAGAGCAATCAAGGTCAATGAGGCGACGACGCGGTCGAAGGTGGCCTTAAGCAACCGGTCCCACTCGTCCAGCGGCCGATCGAGGATGTCGAGTAGCGGCACGGACCCGACGTGGCTATAGGCACGCGGGCTGAAACGCAGCGAACTGGCGTGGGCCGCGAGACGAATGTCGACCGGCAACACCCAGAGCTTCTTGAGGATCTCCAGCAGGCGGCGCTCGGCCGTCACAGGCAATGAGAGAATGAGCAGGTCGATCTCGTTGCTGCGGCAGAACGCAACGAGCTGATCGACGTTGCCGAGCAGCGGATACCCAGCAAGACGGTCCGCCACGCGATCGCCACCGCGGTCGTCGAAGACGCCAGCGATACGCACATCGGTGTCGGCGTCCGCCTCGATCTGGGTGACGAGAGTGGCGCCCGCCTCACCGGCCCCGAACACGACGGCACGTCTGTTGAGGCGGCCCTGGTTGGAGAGATCGCGCACCACCTCACGTGCTGCCGCGCGGCAGCAGAGGATGGCGATCAGTCCGATGCCGAGCCAAAGCGTGAGCCAGGCACGCGAGAACTCATAGCCAATCTTGAGCAGGAACATGGCTCCGAGCAGCAGGCCGAGCGCGGCGGCCCATGCCATCATGATGCGCCAGAGGTGCCGCAGCGGAGAGCGGAGGCTCGCCACAGCGTAGAGGCCCAGTCGCTCCGAGATGACGACGCCGGCGAGTGCCGTGGCGAGAATGGCAATGGCATAATGGGTGGAAAGCGCATCTTCGGCGCCCAGCCAACCGATGGCGGTCGCAAAGCCCGTAAGCGCGAGCACTACGAGTTCGGCAGCCCCGATGACGCCGGCCACAACGAGAGGAGTGACACGGCCCTTTCGCTGGGTGCGATCGGGGCGATGCGCCCTGGCGCTGGCCAGAGCGTGCTCGAGAGATGCGGTGGAGATTGGGTGCCCCGGGATGTTGAGCATTGCGTGCTGGCCTGCCATCGGATGAACGAGATGTCGTCCGATCAAAAGCACATCTCATGCCAGCCCATGGCACAGGAGAAGCCGCAGATGGGGCGGCCTTTTGGGCCCGATTTACGTGCCCCGTGTCAAACCGGGACGGACACGGCGGTATCTGTACGGAATGAGAACGGACGATCGTCCGCGGTCAGGCGGTTTGCGCCGCATCCGCCGTCGCCGGCCGGGGCCGGACATAACGAGCCATCGTGTCGTCGTAGGCGGCCAGAATGTCGTCCGTCATCGTTGCGACGGAGAAACGCCGCTCGATACCCCGCCTGAGCTGGCTCGCGCGCTTGCGCGCCTCCACTGGGTCATTGAGGACGCAGCGCATGGCGTTTGCCAATGCTTCCACGTCACCAGCCGCCACGAGGGAGGTTTCGGTGCCGTCCACGATTTCGGAAACGCCGCCTACGTCGGTCGCGATAAGCGGCAGGCCTGCACCAGCAGCCTCGAGAGCGACGTAAGGGAGGCTTTCGGCACGCGACGGCATGACCAGGGCACGGCCAAGCCGGAAAGCTTGGCGGGCGGGCATGGCACCGGGAAAAGCGATGTTTGCTTCGAGCCCGCGGCGTGCGACGTCTCCGCGGAAAGCTTCCCCATCGGGCCCCGAGCCGACAACTGTGACACGGCAGGGACGCTCGGCGACAATCATGGCCGTCGCCTCGATCAGGAGGTCGACACCCTTGAGCATGCGCAACTCGCCGACAAAGACGAAGTCGCCCGCGTCTTCCGCTGGCGGGACCGGGACCAATTCGTCGGGCCGCAATCCATTGTGCACGACGCGAATCCGGCAGGCGGGCGGCCCGACCTGGGTGGCATACGTCCGTGCAGCATAGTCGCTTTCGAACAGCATGCCGTCAGTCGCGAGGGCCAGCAGACGTTCTGCAGCCATGAAGAACCGGCCTTTGAGGCTCCTCGGGTGGTAGTGTAGGCTGCCACCATGCGGCGTGTAGAATGACGCGACCGGAACGCCGCGTCTGCGCATGCCTGTCGCCGCGATGCGGGCATAGGCGCCGCCTTTGGCACCGTGTCCGTGCAGAACGTCGACCTGCATTGCCATGGCGAGCCGTCGCGTTGCGCGCGTTGCCGTGACGTCGCCGAAACTTGGTTCGCGCGGCATGGGCGTGCGCGTGACGCCGAGTTCGAGATCGCCATCGAGGCTCTTGAGCAGATCATCGGTGAGGGGATCGCTGGTGCTGGAATCGCACAAGATGCCAACTGCATGCCCGCGCTGCGTCTGCTCGCGCGCAAGATCGCGGACATGGCGGAAAAGGCCGCCAACCGGCGCTCGGAGGCAATGCAGGATACGATAGCGGGGCACGCGGAACTCGCTCGCTGAGACGCGCCCCTAGAAGAAGCGCTCGTAGACGAGCAGCGTGTCGCCCGGCGTCACGACGTAGTCGTCCGGCACGTCCAGCGTCTCGACAAGACCGTTTATGCGCCGCGTGATCTGAATTTTGTGTTTATCGGCACGCTCCGAATAGCCACCTGCGATGGCGACGGCGGCGCGTACCGTCATTCCGTTGACGTAAGGATATTGCCCCGCCGTCCGCACCTCGCCGAGAATGAAGAACGGTCGATTCTGCGCTACATCGACCGTCACTTCGGGGTCCTTGATGAACTTCGCGCCGAGCAGCGACCGGATGCGCGCTTCGAGCTGATAGGTCGTCAGTCCGCGCGCCCGCACGCGACCGGCGAGGGGCATGCTGATGGCGCCGCCATGATCGACCATATAGAGGCGCGAAAGATTGGGTTGCCCATAAACGAACACGCGCAGCCGATCGCCGCTGTCCAGAAGATAAGGACCGTCCGTGTCGGCGACTGCCTGTGGGCCGCCAAAGCTGACCGGTACAACCGTTGGCTCGCTGACCGCATGGAAGGCAGCGACTGCACCGTCTCTGTCGTGCGAAATCGCTGTCGACCAGCCGTCAGGCCCATCGTTCCGATGAGAGATTTCGGTCGCCCAGTCTCCGCTATGAGCGCAGCCAGACAACAGGAGCGCAACGGCAAAGGCGGAAAACAAGCGACGCAACGGCATTGGGTCGATCCTCGCACACAGGCAATGGGTCACGTCTACGCTTGGCGAGTTAAGAAAGGCTGAGCGAGCGTCCCGAAGTGGCGGTGTTCGATGCCGCGCTTAAGGGATTCGTTACGCGCGGCTGTTCAAATCCGGCACAAGCGAAAAGCCTCCGCGGGATCGTTGACCCGGCGTGAGCCCATGCGACCGGATGTAAAGATGCGCGCAACTACTCCAGATCCGCACAGTGACATCGACATCTCGGCCTTGCCGTTGGTGCTGCGCCGACGTGCACGTACACTCGCTCTGGCTGCAGCGGCCATTGGCTTGTTGACCTATGGCGTCCTGCTGTTAGTTCCGTCCCGATACTCGTCCGAAGCGCAGATCCGCATCGGTGCGCCGTCTCTCAGTGATGGCACGCGCAGCACGACGAATGCCGAAACCATTGCGCTCAGCGTCGATCGTGAGGCCATCGCGAGCAGAGTTCAGGAACTGCGGTCACCCGACCTCGCCAAGAAGCTTGCCGCAGAGCTGAACCTCGCGAGCCGCCCCGAATTCAACAGCGCTATCGAGGCCGGCGGACTGTTGAACGGTCTGATGCGCAGTCTGGGCTTTGCTGGCCCGCGTGCAGGCGAAAGCGAGGAGGAGCGCGTTCTGGCCGCTTACTATCGCGCTTTGCAGGTCTATCAAGTGAAGGACACGCGCGTCATTACGCTGGGCTTTACCGCGCACGACGGCGACCTTTCTGCGCGCGCCGCGAACCGCCTCATCGAACTCTATCAGGCATGGCTGCGAGAGCGTGGCGCCACCGAAACTTCAGACGCGGCAGCTTGGCTCGTCCCCGAAATCGAGAAGCGCACGCGTGAGCTGTCTACAGCCGAAGCCGCCGTGGAGCGATTCCGCACTACAGCCAATCTTTACCGGAGTGGCGGCAGCCAGGTGACGGAGCTGGCGGACCAGCAGCTCGTCGATCTCGCGAGCGAGTTGACGAAGGTACGCACGCAGCGAAGCGAGGCAGAGGCGCGCGCCCAGGCGGCACGCGAGTTGATGCGCCGCGGCGTTCCGGATGCCATTCCCGATGTGCAGAAATCGCCCGTCATTCAGGGGTTGATCGCGCAGCGCGTGCGCGCCGAGCGCGATCTTGCCGAGGCCGGAAGCCAGCTCTTGCCCGCCCATCCGCGCATGAAGCAACTCGCCGCCAACGCTGCGGACGTGCGCAGACAAATCCAGCGCGAGGCAAGTGCCGTGGTCGACGGCCTCGAGCGCGAGGTCAAGGCTCTTGCCCTGCGCGAAGAGCTACAGAAGCGCAGCCTCGCCGAAGCCAAGGCGGGGCTCGGCAGCAAGGCCGACGATCGTGTGCGTCTCGCGCAGCTCCAGGATGAGGTGAACGCCAAGCGCCGTGAGCTGGAGGGTCTGCGCCAGCGCTATGAGGCCAGTCGATCTCACGGTACCAGCATGGCCGTGCCCATCGAGGTGCAGGTGATCGCGACGGCGCGACCGTCCAGTCGTCCGTCGTGGCCGAACCGTTTGCAGATTGCATCGCTGGCGGCAGCAGCGACGTTTGTACTTGGCCTCGTCGCTGTGCTCTTCCGTGAGTTGCTGTCGGCGGGCACTCCGAGAATGGCCTCTGGGATCCGCAGACGCGAAGCCGTGGCAATGGCCGAGCCAGCAGCGATCGACGCGGAGGCTTATAATGTTGGCGCGGTACCCATGCCGGTCCCCCTGGAAACCCCGACTATATCCAGCGCGGCGAGTGAAGCAGTCACACAAAGCCAGCCTGCTCACATCACGCTGAGCTCGATTGGGGCGGTGGCGGAGCGCTTGATCGCCAACGCACCGTCGCACAGCGGTTATCGCACGCTGATTGTGGGTGATGCGGACGCGAGCGATGTGCACGAAAAGGCAACCGCACTGGCGAACGCGCTCGCGGCCGTGGGGCGTCAGGTCGTGCTTGTCGATTGGAGCTTGGATGGCGTCGGCCTGTCTCGGCGTCTCGGCGTCGTGGCGTCACCGGGGTTTGTTGATCTCCTGACGGGCAACGCTTCGTTCGAAGATGTGATCCGCCTGCTTCCCGATAGTCCCATTCACATCATTCCGTGTGGCAGCGCATGCCCAGAAGGCGTGGAGACACTCGATCCGGATCGGATGAACCTTCTGCTCGATGCGCTGGACGAGGCGTACGCCGATGTGGTCATCACGGGCACACACACGGCGGCACGCGAGTTCTTCCGCGCGATCGAAGGACGCGTCGATGCTGGCGTTCTGGTGCGCTCCACTGACGGCGCGCAATCGCCTACGGATGGCCACGGACTGCGATTTCTCGGGTTCGATGTCACCGAGATCGATGTCATCCATTTGGACGAGGCGCGCCCCGTCTCGGCGATCCGTGCATTGGGGCGACGGGTGCGGCGCGCCGATGGGCTGCCACAGGCGGCATCTACGGCAACGTGACGCCGTGAAGAGCGCGGTTTCGTCGCCGGTTGTGATGCGACGATGTGTCGGAAACGATCAAAGGCCGCCCGTCGGAGCGGCCTTTGATCGTTTAGAGACCATTTTGATGTTGGATTAGGCCTGCGTCCGGCGACGGCGCGCGGTGCGCACGACCGAAGTCGTGGTGTCGGCGGCACTTCCCTCGCTTGCAGCCGCTGCCGAGGACGTGTCCGGCTCGGACGTAGCGTTCTTCTCCTCGATATCTCCGCTGTCCTCGGGGTTCATCGCTGGCCTCTCCTCGCGGGAGCGACGTGGGCTGTCCGCGATGACCTCGTCGTTGTCGCCCTCGGGATGTCCCCGGTCGTCATCGCCGAAGCTGCGCCGGAAGCGTTCCTCGCGATCGGCCCCAGCGGGACGCGGTGTGCGGCCGACGCGTGCAATCTGCGATTGGAGGCTGTCGATGTCGATGAAGTGATCGGCCTGGCGTCGAAGCTCGTCGGCCACCATCGCCGGCTGCGTTTCGATCGTCGAAATGACGGTAACGCGCTTGCCGAGCTGCTGCAGCGCGGACGCGAGGCTTGTGAAGCTCTGCTCGCCAGAGAACAGAATAATATGATCGGCCTTGTCTGCGAGACGCATGGCATCGACAGCGAGCTCGACATCCATGCTGGTGCGGAAGCGACGGCGTCCGGTAGAGTCGGTGTAGCCGCGTGCCGGCTTCGTGACCATCGTGTAGCCGTTATAGTCGAGCCAATCGGCGAGCGGCCTAAAAGTCGAAAACTCCTGATCTTCGACGATAGCAGTATAATACAGGACGCGGATCAAATGGCCTTGGGTCCGCAGATGTTCAAGCAGCTTACGATAGTCGATCTCGAAACCAAGGGCGCGGACGGTCGCGTGCAGGTTCGGTCCATCGATGAAAGCGAACGTGCGCTCGCCTAGGTGAATACTCAAGGTTCGATCCTCTCGAATGAAATAGGAAAGCCGGTGATATATGTGAGGCGAAATCAGGCGGCAAGGTCTTGTTGAGGAAACTAAGTTACGCAAATAACGATAACAGCTCTATCAGTCTACGTCGATCAATCGGCTTGCGCAGCACGGCTTCCGCATGCTCGTGAACATTCGACGGAAATGCCTCGTAGCCCGTTATAAGGGCAAACGGAATGCTGCGGGCGAAAACGTCTGAAACCAGTTCGTCGGCGAAATTATCGGCCAGATTGAGGTCGATAAGAACGAACTGAACATGGTAGCGATCGAGATGCTCGCGCGCTTCTGCGACACTTCGACAAGGCCCAACGAGACGGGCCCCCTCTTCTTCCAGAATGATACCGATGCGTTCGGCTGTCCAGGCGTCGTCCTCGGCAACGAGGACCGTGAGTCCCTTCAGCGGACCGGGACCGAATGGAATTTCGTCCGTCTCCGGCATCTTCGACGATGACTCCCAACCCCGATGTATTCGTAATGTTTAGCGCAAGTTGATGAAAGACGAATGCGTTGGGCCTGAGACGGTCCATCGCCAAAGGCATTGTGTATTTTGCATGAATGATCATCGGTCAGAATGACCGCCTTAGGCAAGCTTCTTGGCGCGGTCGGCTACCATTGGGCGCGGGCTATCGATGCTGTGTTCCCTATCTGCGCCACTGCTGCCATCGCGCCGTTGCGCCTTTCGCACGACATATTTCGCGGGCGCAGCAAGGGTCCAGGCAAGTCCGTCGACGCGCGGCTCGACGCACACCTTCGCTTTGAGCTGGTAGGTGGGCATATCGACCGTGACCTTGCTGCCGAAGCCGTTTTGCGCCGCAGCTGGGAAGGCTCCGCCGCCTTGCTCCTCCCAGCACATCTGGAAAATGTCGTCGCCGGGATACTCCGCCATTGTCCAGGAGAGCCGGATCGTACCGTGATCGGTGGCAAGGGCGCCATATTTGCAGGAATTGGTCGCCAGCTCGTGGAGCGCCATGCCGATGATCTGGGCGGCCTGCGGTTCGAGAAACACGGAGGGGCCGTCGATCTCGAGTCGACGATCGAAGAGGTCGGAAAGATGCGAGAGCTGTGCTCTCGCGAGTACCTCGAGCTCCGCGCTTTCCCATCGATGCGCAATCAGAAGCTGATGGCTGGCCGCGAGACCTGCGAGCCGCTCCGCCAGAACATTTGCGAGTGCGTCAGGTGGCGTATGGCGCGCCGTATGCTCGGCGATCGCCTGTGTGACTGAAAGCAGGTTGCGCGTGCGATGCCCAAGCTCCTCCACCAAGCGTCTGCGCATGGTGACATCCTGGATGAAGCCGTGCCAGACCACGCGCCGCTCGCCCTCCCGGACGGGGCGGGCTTTGATCTCTATCCACGTCTCCCCTGAGCCACGCCGTGCCAGCGGCAGCTCGAGCGAAAGCACGGCATCCTCGTCGTTGGCGGTGTGAAAGGCATCGAGCAGGGCGCGTCGATCTCCCGGGGCGAGCAGATCCAGCAGGCTGGAAGGGTCCGTAGCAAGACGCTCAGACGGAATGCCCAGCATCTCGGAAGACGTCGACGAGACGAACGGGAACGAGACCATGCCGTCGGGTCGGGTCTCCGCGGAAAAGATCACGCCGGGGGCCGTATCGACGATCGCCGCGAGACGCATCTCGCTTGCCTTGAGACGCATGACCGCAAGGCGGCGGTCAGTGTAAAGCGCCAGCACGACCTGTGCCACGACCGCCGCGCCCGTCAGCGCGACTTGGGCGGCGATGATGCGTGCTTCCGGCGGGAATCGCACGTCACCAAAGCGCCCCGTGCCGCCCGCCGCAAGCCACGCCATCATCAGGGCGAGCATAGCGATGGCAAGGGCCGGGACGATCGGCTGCGAGCGTGCCGAGAGCCACAGGAGCAGGGGCAGGAGCGCCGCCCCTGGTACGATCGCCACCCACGTGCTGTCGTCGAGGCGAAGACACAACGTGTGATAGGCGACGATCACGAACGGTATGAGCACCGTGACATCGGCTTTCCAGTCGTGTGTCCTACGCAATTCCGGCGTGGTCGCCAGTTCGTGAAGCGCAATGAGGAATGGCGCGATGACGATGACCCCGACGAGATCGGAAAGGAACCAGACGCGCCATAGATCGAGTATCGCTGCGTCGTGGGTGTGCTGGGTGCCATAGATCAGGAGAAGTGCCGCGCCGAGACCCGCCGCCGCGGTGGCGGCAATTGCGCATGCAAAGAATGCGAGCACGCGCATGAGGCGGCGGATAGCCTGCGCCTGTACTGGTACGAACTCGAGGAGGCGAGCAATGAGCAGGGTCTCGCCCGCATTGAGCAGACCAAAACCCGCTGAGAGCCAGAGATCGCGGCCGAAGAACAGGTTGACGACGATCGTCGCGAGCACTGTGCCGAGGGCGATAGCCGGATAGCCGGTCCGTCCGATCGCAATCGCAAGTCCCGCGGACAGTCCCGAGGCCGGCCAGAAGATCGCGATTCCGGAGGTACCGGTGAGGAGCGTCAGTCCTCCCCATGCCGCGCAACCATAGGCGAGGGCGGTCGCTAGTGTCAGTGCAGCAGTCGGGCCGAGGCGCTGAATAAAGCGGCTCATGCCTGTGGTTGATGTTGCGCCTTGCCCCGATCGCAGATCGAAGGCGCCCATTCCGGCCCCCTTCACCCTTTGGCTTCCTCGGCTACAATAAGACGCCGGCAGACGGCCTTAGGCAAGTGTCCGTCACAAACGGCCTGTCGCGCGTCTTTCCGCGAGACGGCTGGTTTCGCCTCTAACGGCATGTTAACCGTGGCGGCCGTGCGTGAGGCTCACCGCGTCCTACTCGCACAGCGTTTGCATCGGATTGGCGTAATTGGCCGAGATTGGGATGGAAACCAGAGACGTAGGGACGCGATGAGCCGGAATAGAACAGGATTGCTCAAAAGTGCCCTGAGCGCACTGCATTTTACCGGCGCGGATCGCTTGCTGGCGCCGCTGACGCGGGGCGTTGGCGTGATTTTCATGCTGCACAGCGTCCGTCCGCGCCGTCCGGAAGGCTTCGCGCCCAATCGCATCCTCGAGATCACGCCTGATTTCCTGGAGCAGGTCATCGACCTCGTCGTCGATAGCGGTTTCGACGTGCTCTCGCTCGATGATGCGCATTCCAGGCTGCGAGAGGGCGATTTCGACCGTCCGTTTGCCTCGTTCACCTTCGACGATGGCTATCGCGACAATCGCGATTTCGCGTATCCCATTTTCAAGCGGCACAACTTGCCGTTCGCGATCTACGTCCCGAGTGATTTCGCCGACGGCCGAGGCGATCTTTGGTGGATCAAGCTCGAAATGGCGATCGCGGCGTGCGAGGTCATTCACGCACGCATCGACGGGGTGGCCGAACGCCTCGAGACGGCTACCGTCGAGCAAAAGGAGCAGGCGTTCGCCCGGATCTACTGGTGGCTGCGCTCAATCCCAGAGTTTGAGACCCGTCGCTTTGTGAACGACCTGTGCGCCTCGCACGGCGTCGACACCGCTGGTCTCTGTCGCGACCTGATCATGGGGTGGGACGAGTTGCGCGACCTCGCGCAAGATCCGCTTGTTACCATCGGAGCCCACACGCGGCGGCACATGGCCCTGGCCAAGCTGACGCTGAGCGAAGCCCGCCTCGAAATGGAGGAGAGCATTCGTCGCCTCGAGCGCGAACTGAAGCGGCCGATGCGTCATTTCAGCTTTCCCTACGGCGACGAGACCAGCGCCGGACCGCGCGAATTCGAGCTTGCGCGAGAGTTGGGATTTGATACCGCCGTTACAACCCGCAAAGGGCTCATTCACGAGCGCCACGCGGATTTCACGACGGCGTTGCCGCGCTTGTCGTTGAATGGCGACTTCCAGAGCACGCGTTACGTCAAGGTGATGCTTTCCGGGGCGCCATTCGCCTTCTGGGATATGGCGCGCCACCTTCGGCCCGATTCGATGGCTGCACGAAGTGGATCGACGCGCCGTCAGTTCCTCAGCGCGCGTACATCCACCGGATGATCAACCCAGCGGCGGGCACCCAGGCGAGTCCGGCGATGGCATAATAAAAGAACTCAGCCACCCGCCCCGCAGTGGGCAGAACCTGGCCGGCAACGACCGTTGCCAGAAGCACATAGACGAGCAGGAACAACACCAGCGCCATCGTCCCGAGAAGGGCACGCGTGGTGGGGCGTTGCGACATGGATTGAGACATTCGAGAGCTCGTCTGTATTCTGCGGCCGCCGGGTGAGGCCAGTCCGAACGTATTGTGACTTCCTAATGCGCTCCCCGCGCTGATCCAAATGCTTTCGCGCGACATGGTAGCGCACGCGCTACGCCATGCGTTGGCCCCGGCGCGGCGCGACTGGCCATGCTCTCTTCGGCACGCGGTATCCAAGGATCGGCCGCCCGCGCCCTTGAAGCGCATTGCGTGCTGCGCCGGGTCTCTCTACGTGACGACCAATCCTGATGGAAAGGATGTTTGACGTGGCATTGACGGCGAGCGAGCGAGTTGGGGCGCACGAGAGCGGTTGGAATGGAGACAGAACTGTCGCCTTCTGGCTGGCGGTTCTTGCACTCATGGTTGCGCTGACCGCCATTATTGGGGCTGCGACCCGGCTCACTGGTTCCGGGCTATCCATCACCGAATGGCAACCGATTCTCGGGGTCATTCCGCCGCTCAACGAAACCGACTGGCTGTCCGCATTTGCCAAGTACAAGGAGATCCCGCAGTACACCGAGATCAATCACGGGATGAGCCTCGAGGCATTCAAGACGATCTACTGGTGGGAATGGAGCCATCGGCTGATCGCGCGCTCCATTGGTGTCGTATTTCTCGTTCCGTTTCTCGCCTTCCTTGCGACGCGCCGCATCCCCTGGCGACTGGCGCCGCGACTGGTCCTCTTGTTCGCCCTCGGTGGCCTGCAGGGCGCGATTGGCTGGATCATGGTGCAGTCCGGCCTCGTCGATCGCGTATCGGTGCATCCCGTGAAGCTGCTCGCCCATCTCGGCTGCGCGGTGCTCATTTTCGCGCTCCTCGTGTGGACCGCATTCGAGGCCGCCGAGCGCCGCGACCGCCCCACAAAGCTCGCAACGATTTCGCGATGCGGCGTAATCGGCGCAACGACCCTCGTTGCGCTCGTCTATCTGCAGATCTTGTCGGGGGCATTGGTTGCCGGAAACAAGGCGGGCCTGACGTACAACACGTGGCCGCTGATGGATGGCCACGTCATACCGAGTGGGTTAGGCACACTCTCGCCCTGGTGGGGCAACTTGATCGAGAACGTCACGACCGTGCAGTTCAATCACCGCATGCTCGCTTATCTCGTCGTGGCCATGGGGCTCTGGCAGGCCATCACCGTGTGGCGTGCAGCGGGCGATGACAGCGTGTCCCGCTCAGCGCTTTGGCTTGGTCTCGCCCTGGTGGCCCAGATGGTACTCGGCATCTGGACACTGCTCGCGTGGGTGCCTTTGCCGCTCGGCGTCGCGCATCAGGCTGGCGCTCTGGCTGTGCTGGCGCTGGCACTCTGGCATCTGTTTACGGTTCGTCGGGCTCGCGTCTCCCTGTAAGACCCGCTCTCACAATACCTCGCTCAAGATTGAGAGGCCATTGAGGGCGCGCGGGAAGCCGCCATAGGGCCCCGTTTGAATGACGGCCTCGATGATCTCCTCCTTCGTCAGGCCGACGTTGAGAGCACTCTTGCCGAACTTCCGAAGCTGACTTTCCAATCCCATCGCGCAGAAGGCCGCGATGGCGCACAGCATGCGCTGGCGATGATCGAGGCCGGGTCGCGACCACAGCTCGCCATAACCGTACCTGATCGCGGATGGATAAAGCTCGCCGGTGATTGCATTTCCGGGCGCTGCATAGCCCTGATTGGCGCGTTCGCCATGCAGCTTGGCCATGACTTCCCGGCCCATGGCGTCGAGTGCTTCGAAGCCATCGCTGCGTGGCGGTTCGGCAGGTACCTCGAGGCCGTGCTGGGCAAAGACGTCCCGTGCCAACCCTGCCGACGTTTCCGTCGTCACAAAGCCCGTATAGAGGCCGACCTGCACGAAGACCTCGAGAATGTTGCGCGGACTCAAGCCGAGTGTGAGCGCCGTGCCGGTCATCGCCTTCAGGGGTTCAAGCCGTTGAAGGACGGAGAGCGCGGCCAGAGAGCAGATCGCGCGATCCGGCTTGGCCAATCCTGGTCGGTCCCAGATGCCCGCATAGACGACCTCCGCCATGAAGTCATCGAAGCCTGGGACCAACTCGGATCCGCTTCCGAGCCGGAGCTCATCGCGCACGTGCTGACCGCGTATTCTCTGCTTGTCGCGAGACATTTGCCTGAGCCTCCATGCTATCTGAACGACGGCATCACGGTCTTGGCGATGCGGTCGAATTGCTCGACCATCACTGTTTTCGGCGTCGTCAAGGCGGTCGAGAGGCTGATTGTCTCGAGGCCTGGATAGCGCGTCTCCATCTTCTTCAGGTGCTCGACCAATTCATCCGACGTGCCGGCGAACCACGCGCCCGTCTTCATGAAGTGCTCGAGTGTCGGGACGCCGGCTTCATCCCAGCCCCCACGTCGCGCGACGGCCTCGACCTGAGCTGGCGTGATCCCGTGAACGAAGCCGAGAGGCGCGAACATCTTCACGTGCTCCTCATAGTAGGGCCTCATTTCCTTGACCGCCTTCTCCTTGGTATCAGCGAGATGGACGAAGATGCCGATGCCCAGGTTCTCCCCGAGCTTCCAGTCTTTGCCGGCCCGGTGCGCAGCATCCTGGAAGGCCTTGATCGGCCCCTCGGCCATCGTCGCGGCGCCACCGCCGACCATGCCTTTGATATCGTGCCGCACCATGAAATCCATGGCCTGGGGCTTCGCCGAGACGATGGGCTGCCAGCATTCGATGCTGTGCACGGGGCGCGGCACCAGCGTCAGATCTTTCAGCGTATAGCCGCGATAGGGCACCTCGGGCGGCAGCGTGTAATGCTTGCCCTTATGGCTGAACCGTTCGTTCTTGAACGCTTTGAAGATGATTTCGACCTGCTCCTCGAACAGCACACGATTGGCGTCGTTGTCCATCATGGGCGCGCC
Organism: Hyphomicrobiaceae bacterium; assembly: GCA_050250755.1. Classification (GTDB taxonomy): domain Bacteria; phylum Pseudomonadota; class Alphaproteobacteria; order Rhizobiales; family Hyphomicrobiaceae. The sequence goes on along the minus strand of JBFWOB010000033.1, from coordinate 36,880 downwards.
GAATGTCTCCACCTCGCGCGTATGATAGCCGCGCGCTACGCCGAACACTGTTCGCCCTTTCGTGAGGATGTCGGCCATCGCGTAATCTTCGGCCATGCGCAGCGGATGCCACATCGGCGCCACGTTGAACCCGCAGCCAATCCTCAACCGCTTGGTTATATGCGCGAGATGCACCGCCTCCATCAGCAGGTTCGGGATCACCTCGTACCCCTCGTGCTGGAAGTGATGCTCGGCGATCCACAACGTGTCGAAGCCGATTTCGTCCAGCTTCTTGGCAACGGCTTCGGTCTTCTCGAAGACACCGACGAGTTGGTCGTTGGTGAAGCGGCGCTCGTTTGCCGGCGTCGCCATCTGACCATAATCGGGCAGATCGATGTGGCCAGGATAGACGGTCACGAATTTGCGGATCATGGAAAGCTCCTGTCGGATCTTCGAGACGGGGATGGCAGGAGGTTGGCACGGTGAACCGTCTCTGGCGAGTGTCGACCTGCCCGAGAGACCCGCCGCGAGTTGGCTCGTCCGCGCCGCCCAGTTATGGCGAGCGACGTTCGAGTTGCCATCGGCCAGCCGGCGTGACTACGCTTCCCCATCGCCCCGAGAGCGAGATGGAGGAAAGCCATGAACGATCTAGCAACCGCCGCAAAACTCGACGTACGGCCCATCGCCGGCGTTTGCGGCGCCGAAATCCACGGCGTGGATCTCTCTCAGAACCTTTCGGACGCCACCGTCGCTGGAATTCGCCAAGCTCTGCTCGACCATTGCGTCATCTTTTTTCGCGATCAGGAGATAGACACCGACCAGCACAAGGCGTTCGCGCGACGCTTCGGCAAGATCTTCGTGCATCCGAATTACAAGGGCGTCGGAGCTGACGACGAGGTCGTCGTCATTCGCCGCGAGCCCGGTGACAAGAAGATCGTGGGCGAAGAGTGGCACGCTGACACCACCATGGTCGAGGAACCGCCAATGGCGGCCATTCTCTATGCTATCGAGGTTCCCGCCTTCGGTGGCGACACGATGTTCGCCAGCCAGTATGCAGCCTACGATGCGCTCTCGGACGGCATGAAGCGCATGCTCTCGGGCATGAAAGCCTACCACTCCGACCGCAAGGTCGCCGGTCCGCAGGCCAACATGAACGCGTTCCGCACGACGAAAGTGCGCGAGGACGATAGCTGGCGCGAAACTGTGTCTCTGCATCCCGTCGTCGTCACCCACCCTGAGACCGGACGTAAGCTGCTCTATGTAAACCACTCCTATACCTATTGCTTCGAAGGCATGACCGAGGAAGAATCACAGCCGCTGCTCGAATATCTCAAGAACCACGGTCATCGCGCCGAGTTCACATGCCGGTTCCGCTGGGGAAAGGGCTCGATCGCGTTCTGGGACAATCGGGTCTGCAAGCATCTCGCCGTGCACGACAGCCATCGTGAGCGTCGGCACATGCGCCGCATCCAGATCTCGGGCACGCGCCCGGTCTAGGTCTAGGTCGGTATCGGCCAGATGGTGGCTGGTCTCAACACTGCGGCGGCTGCGTCCGCCGCACCTTCCATTGGGGGCCAAGGCAGCAGCGACTTCCCTCTTGCAAGCCGAGCCGCGTCGTTGCGACCCGCTGGCCGTGGCCACCATCGCAATGAATGGCACGGGGAGGGGAACTCGCATGCTCGCGCAATCATTCGCTATCCGAGGTGGCGTGTTACCGCATACTCTTGCTGCTCTGCTCGCAACGGCAGACAAAATCCCGACCCTCGAGCCCACCGACCACTGCCACAAGATTCTAACCCGGCCGCTAAGCGCACATAACTCTTATCTCCAGTCCGCCGAGTTCCGCGATACCAGCCTGCGTGATTGCTCGGATGAGGTGCGAACACTTGTCGATCGAGCCTTGCGAGCGTAAACTTTATCGAAGAGTTCGAGCGACTTGCGAGAAGGCATTGCAAGCCGCCGCCGGATGTGGCGCATATGGCGCGTTCCGTTGCCTGCCGTGTCTCCGACCAATCGGGCGCAATGTCGATCCGCCTCCCTGGTGATGGCCAATTCGTCGCGCTGGTATCCCCGGGCAGGGCATTGTAGGAAACGTGGCGAGTTTGTGGTGGGAAGGCGATTCCCACGTTAACCGGCTTTGTGTCGATGCCAGGTTCGGCCTCGGCCCGGCCGGCCAACCCTCCCGGCGCCCAGCGGGTGGCGAAGCGGCTCTGAAGGACGATCATGCCGAAGACGCTCATCATCGACGGCCAGACCATCGAGGTCGAGGACGGCATCACGCTCTTGCAGGCATGTGAGCAGGCCGGTGTCGAGATTCCGCGCTTCTGCTACCACGAGCGTCTCTCCATCGCCGGCAATTGCCGAATGTGCCTCGTCGAGGTGGTGGGGATGCCGAAGCCGCAGGCGTCCTGCGCACTGGGCGTCAACGATTTGCCACCCAATCGAGATGGGTCGCCAAAACAGATCAACACCCGCTCCCCGATGGTCCAGAAGGCCCGCGAGGGGGTGATGGAATTCCTGCTCATCAATCACCCTCTCGACTGTCCAATCTGTGACCAGGGCGGCGAGTGTGATCTGCAAGACCAGGCGATGGCCTATGGTCGCGGCGGGACGCGATACTGCGAGGCGAAGCGGGCCGTCGAGGAAAAGTATCTCGGCCCGCTGATCAAAACCGCGATGACGCGGTGTATTCACTGTACGCGCTGCGTACGCTTCATGACCGAGGTGGCGGGCGTCGAGGAACTCGGCGCGATTGGGCGCGGCGAGGACATGGAGATCACGACCTACCTCGAGAAAGGTCTCATGTCGGAGATGTCGGCCAACGTCGCCGATCTCTGCCCGGTAGGTGCCCTGACCCATCGCCCTTGGGCACACAATGCGCGGCCGTGGGAACTTCGGAAAACAGAATCCATCGACGTGATGGACGCGCTCGGCGCCGCTATTCGTGTCGACACGCGCGGCCGGGAAGTGATGCGCATTCTGCCGCGGATCAATGACGCGGTGAATGAGGAGTGGATCTCCGACAAGACGCGCCACGTCGTTGATGGCCTGCGCACGCAACGCCTGGACCGGCCGTATATCCGCGAGAACGGCCGGCTACGCCCCGCGACATGGGACGAGGCGTTGGGTGTGGTCGCGTCACGATTGTCCGATGCGGCACCGGAGCGCGTGGGTGCCATCGCCGGCGATCTTGCCGGCACGGAAGAGATGTTTGCTTTGAAGCAGCTTCTGTCGCGCTTCGGCAGCGCCAGCCTCGATTGCCGTCAGGACGGCGCGCGGCTTGATCCGGCCTTGGGACGCGCCAGCTACCTCTTCAACAGCCGGATCGAAGGCATTGATCGAGCCGATGCGATCCTGCTCGTCGGAGCGAACCCGAGGCTGGAATCGGCGGTGCTCAACGCGCGCATCCGCCGCCGCTGGCGGCAAGGTGGCCTGACCGTCGGCGCCATCGGAGCACGCGCGGATCTGAACTACGCCGTCGACTGGCTTGGTGATTCACCGAAGGTGTTGCGGGATATTGCCGGCGGCGACCACGCCTTCGCCAAGGTCCTCGCCGATGCGAAAGCTCCGATGGTGATCGTCGGCTCAGCGGTGCTGCAACGTGCAGACGGTCAACCGACGCTTGCACTTGCTGCCCGCATTGCCGAAACGGCTGCGGCGGGAAAGGAGATCGACTGGAACGCCTTCAACGTCCTGCACGAGGCCGCTTCGCGCGTGGGCGGACTCGATATTGGCTTCGTGCCTGAGAAGGGCGGACGCGACGTCGCGGGCATGTTGAAAGGCGATATGCAAGTCGTCTACCTGCTCGGCGCCGATGAGATCGACATGAGCCGCCTGAGCGGGGCGTTCGTGATTTACCAGGGCACTCACGGCGACGCGGGCGCGCATCGGGCCGATGTCATTCTTCCCGGCGCGGCATACACCGAGAAGAGCGCAACTTTCGTGAATACCGAGGGCCGCGTGCAGATGACGCAGCGGGCGGCATTCCCGCCTGGTGACGCGAAAGAGGATTGGGCCATCATTCGCGCCTTGTCTGCCAAACTCCGGGGAGCGCCGCTTCCCTACGACTCGCTGGCCGCGCTGCGTGGCGCCATGTATCGATCACACCCGCAATTGGCGCGCATCGACCATCTGGAAACGACGTCTGCTGAGGCTCTGGCACAGCTTCGGCAAGTCAAAGGTGACGTGAGCGCCGAGCCGTTCGCTGCCGTTGCCTGGGATTTCTACATGTCGAACCCGATTGCGCGAGCCTCGGCAATCATGGCCGAGCTCAGCGCCATGAAGTCCGGCCGTCGTCCCCACGCCGAGGCAGCGGAGTAGGCCATGAGCACGCTAGCCGACTTCTGGAACGAATGGGGAAGCGCCCTTGCCTGGTTTGGCTGGATGGTGGGATCCAGCCTGCTCATGCTGGTCATCCTTCTTGTCATCATAGCCTTCCTGCTGCTGATGGACCGCAAGGTCTGGGCTGCAGTCCAGATGCGGCGGGGGCCGAACGTGGTCGGCCCGTTCGGCCTGCTGCAGTCGTTCGCCGATCTTTTGAAGTTCGTTTTGAAAGAGCCTGTGATTCCAGCGAGCGCCGATAAGGGCATCTTTCTTCTGGCGCCGCTGATTACGTCCGTTCTGGCACTTTCGGCCTGGGCTGTGATTCCGGTCTCGGAGGGCAGCTTCTTCGGGTTGACGGAAGGCAAATGGGTCATTTCCGACCTCAACGTCGGCATTCTCTATCTGCTCGCCATCTCGTCCCTCGGCGTTTACGGGATCATCATGGGCGGTTGGGCGTCCAACTCGAAGTATCCATTCCTGGGCGCTCTCCGATCGACCGCACAGATGGTCTCCTACGAGGTCTCGATCGGCTTCGTCATCGTGACGGTTCTGCTGGTCGTGGGTTCGCTCAACCTGACCACCATCGTCAACGCACAGCAAACCGGTATCGGCACGTGGCTAGGCTTGCCGGGCAGTTTCCTCGACTGGCTCTGGTTGCCGCTGTTTCCGATGTTCGTCGTGTTCTTCGTCTCTGCGTTGGCTGAGACGAACCGGCCGCCATTCGATCTCGTAGAGGCTGAGTCGGAACTCGTCGCGGGCTTCATGGTCGAGTATTCGTCGACCCCGTACCTACTCTTCATGCTCGGTGAGTATGTCGCCATCGTCACCATGTGCGCGCTCACGACCATTCTGTTTCTCGGGGGCTGGCTACCGCCGGTGAACGTGGCTCCATTCACTTGGATCCCAGGGATAATTTGGTTCCTGGCCAAGGTGGTGTTCGTGTTCTTCTTGTTCGCGATGGCCAAGGCCATCGTGCCCCGCTACCGCTACGATCAACTCATGCGGCTCGGCTGGAAGGTGTTCCTGCCTCTGTCGCTCGGCATGGTCGTCGTCGTAGCGAGTGTCTTGCAGTACGGCGGCTTGGGAATTCGGTAGAGGGCGGGGACTGAGAGCAACTGAAATGAGCATCGCCCAAGGCATCAAATCGCTGTTTCTGGCAGAGTTCGTGGCGGCTTTCGTCGCGGCTATGCGCTACTTCTTCGCACCGAAGAAGACGCTTAACTACCCATTCGAGAAAGGCCCGCTCAGCCCCCGCTTTCGCGGCGAGCATGCGTTGCGCCGCTATCCGAACGGCGAGGAGCGCTGCATTGCATGCAAGCTGTGCGAGGCCATCTGCCCCGCGCAGGCGATCACGATCGAGGCCGGACCTCGCCGCAATGACGGCACGCGCCGGACGACGCGCTACGACATCGACATGGTGAAGTGCATCTACTGCGGCCTTTGTCAGGAGGCATGTCCAGTTGATGCAATCGTCGAAGGACCGAACTTCGAGTTCGCCACTGAGACACGCGAGGAACTGTATTACGACAAGGCCCGGCTCCTCTCGAATGGAGATCGCTGGGAACGTGAGATCGCCAAGAACATCGCGCTCGACGCGAAGTACAGGTGATCCGAGCCCGGCCTGCCGGGCGCAACCGAGTGCGACGAGGGTGATCGGCCGTATCCGGCCACGCCCGAGGCGGTTGGGGCATTCGGCTCGACCGCGGTGAGGGAGCTAGGGGCGCCGGGTCGAGACCGGGCGCCGCACGAAGGCAGGACGGGATACGCGAGCCAATGGTGCTTCAAGCCCTCTTTTTCTACCTGTTCTCGTTCGTGACCATCGCCGCAGGCGTGATGGTGATCACGGCGAAGAATCCCGTTCACGCGGTGCTCTGGCTCATTCTCGCGTTCTTCAACGCGGCCGGTCTCTTCGTGATGCTCGGCGCCGAGTTCCTCGCGATGATCCTCGTGGTCGTCTACGTCGGCGCAGTGGCCGTTCTGTTCCTGTTCGTAGTGATGATGCTCGATGTTGATTTTGCCGAGTTGCGGGCAGGCTTCATCAAGAACGCTCCGCTTGGTGCGCTCGTCGGTGCGATTGTCTTGATCGAGCTCGTCCTGGTCGTCGGCCTCCGCTTTGCGGGAGGTGCCGCGCAGGCGGTCGTTGCGGGCGGCGCTCCGGCGACAGCGCCGGGCATGACCAACACCGAGGCGATCGGTGCCGTGCTCTACAAGTCGCCATTCGTCTTCTATCTGGAGGCCGCCGGCCTCATCCTGCTCGTCGCGATAATCGGCGCCATCGTGTTGACGCTGCGCCACAAGCCGAATGTCAGGCGTCAGTCGATCTCGGCCCAGAATGCCCGTAGCACCGAGACGGCCATCGACATCGTGAAGGTTCCGTCCGGCACGTTCACGGTGCCGGATAAGACGAAGGAGCGTGTGTAATGGCCGGCTATGTCAATGGCGGCGGCATGCGCAACGGTTCCGAGGGCGGCAACGAGAAAGTCGCCTCGCTGGAAGACGCCCGGCGACGAGCGGCTGAGCGTACGAAGGCCGAAAAGAGCCGCGAGCGCGCCACCCGGCTTGGCAGCATGACGGCCCGCGACTGGATCATCGGCGCGCTGTTCATTGCCATGGCGTTCGGCATGATCTGGCACTGGATTTCGCCGCTCGCTGGCGCAACTGGAGCGACACGATGACGATCGGCCTCGCCCACTACCTGACGGTGGCTGCCTTCCTCTTCACGATCGGGATTTTCGGCATCTTCCTGAACAGGAAGAACGTCATTGTTATCTTGATGTCGCTTGAGCTGATGCTGCTCGCGGTCAACATCAACCTGGTCGCGTTCTCGAGCTTCATGGCCGATATCTCAGGTCAAATCTTCGCGCTGTTCGTGCTGACCGTCGCTGCCGGCGAGGCAGCCGTCGGGCTTGCGATCGTCGTCGTCTACTTCCGCAACCGCGGCACCATCGCCGTGGAAGACATCAATCTGATGAAGGGGTGAGGGACGGGATTAGGCAGTAGGCAGTGGGCTGTACGGGAGCTATCCCTACCGCCTGCGGCCTACTCACTACTGCCTCCTCAAGAGCAATGATCTATCAGGCCATCGTCTTCCTTCCCATCATCGGCGCGCTGATCGCGGGTCTATTTGGGCGAGTCATCGGTGACCGGGCGTCCGAGATCATCACGACGGCGTTTCTCATAATCGCGGCGGTGCTGTCGTGGATCGTCTTCGTCGACGTCGGGTTTGGCCACACGACGACAAAGGTGACACTGATGCGATGGGTCACGTCGGGTGATCTCGACGTCTCCTGGGCCATCCGGGTGGACACACTCACTGCCGTCATGCTGGTCGTGGTCAACACCGTGTCCGCCGTCGTTCACCTCTATTCCATCGGCTACATGAGCGAGGATCCGAGCCGGTCGCGGTTCTTTGCTTATCTTTCGCTCTTCACATTCGCCATGCTGATGCTGGTGACGGCCGACAATTTCCTCCAGATGTTCTTCGGCTGGGAGGGCGTGGGCCTCGCGTCGTACCTGCTGATTGGCTTTTGGTATCAGAAGCCCGAGGCCAATGCCGCCGCGATCAAGGCGTTCGTGGTCAACCGCGTTGGTGACTTCGGCTTTGCACTCGGTATCTTCGGAATCTTTTTCATCTTCCAGACCATCGGCTTCGATCAGGTGTTCGCCGCGGCTCCCGAAATGGCCGGCAAGACCTTTAATTTCCTCGGCCATCAGGTCGACATCATGACGACGCTGTGCCTGTTGCTGTTCATTGGCGCGATGGGCAAGTCGGCGCAGTTCCTGCTGCACACCTGGCTGCCAGACGCCATGGAAGGCCCGACGCCTGTGTCCGCGCTCATTCATGCGGCGACGATGGTGACGGCAGGTGTGTTCATGGTCGCCCGCCTGTCACCACTGTTCGAACTCGCGCCGAACGCTCTACAGGTCGTCACACTGGTCGGCAGCGTCACGGCATTCTTCGCAGCCACCATTGGCCTTGTTCAGAATGACATCAAGCGCGTGATCGCCTACTCGACGTGCTCACAGCTCGGTTACATGTTCGCTGCCTGCGGCGTCGGAGCCTACGCGGCGGGCGTGTTTCATCTCTTTACGCATGCCTTCTTCAAGGCGCTCCTGTTCCTCGGAGCGGGCTCCGTTATTCATGCGATGCACCACGAGCAGGACATGCGTCACATGGGTGGCCTCAAGAGCTACATTCCCACGACGTGGGCCATGATGCTCGTCGGCACTCTGGCCCTCACGGGCGTCGGTATTCCGCATTTCATCGGCTTTGCCGGGTTTCATTCCAAGGACGCGATCATCGAGGCGGCCTTCGCTGCCCACACCACCTACAACTATTCGTTCTGGCTGCTGGTGATTGCCGCGTTCATGACGTCTTTCTACTCGTGGCGCCTGATGTTCATGACGTTCCACCAGTCACCACGCTGGGGCGAGCACGGGCACGGTGATGACGACCATGCGCACACGGCGCATACGAAAGCCGACGATCACGGCCACCATGGCGACGACCATCACGCGCATGAGCCGCACGAAAGCCCCTACGTGATGCTGGTCCCGTTGTTCGTGCTGGCAGTCGGCGCGATTATCGCCGGCTTCTCATTCAAGGAATACTTCATCGGCCATGACTACATGGCCTTCTGGGGCAAGGCGCTGAACAACGAAGGCCATCAGGCCAGCCACATCATGCACGCCCTTCACGAGGTCCCGAACTGGGTCGGCTGGGCGCCGTTCATCGCCATGGCTGGTGGGTTCGTGTTGGCGTACATCTATTATGTCGTCGCCCCAGGTCTCCCGGCTGCGACCGCCCGCGCCTTCAGGCCGCTCTATCTGTTCTTCCTGAACAAATGGTACTTCGATGAGCTCTACGACTGGCTCTTCGTGCGCTCCGCGCAGGCCATCGGCCGTGCGCTCTGGAAGCGGGGTGATGGGGGCGTCATCGATGGCACGATCGACGGAACGGCAGCCACGGTCGTGCGCGTGACAGATCGGGTCGTCAAACTCCAGACCGGCTATGTTTATCACTATGCGTTCGCCATGCTGATCGGGCTGGCGGCCATCATCACCTGGTTCATGCTGGGCTTCGGGGGCACGCGATGAACCTCGCCGTGAGTAATATCCTTTCGCTCGTTACGTTCCTGCCGGCGCTGGGTGCGCTCGGTATTGCAACGCTCAATCGTGAATCGAAGGGCAACGCGCGTTGGATCGCGCTGTGGACGACGCTGGTCACATTCGCGTTCTCGCTCGTCATTTGGGCAGGCTTCGACAAGTCGAACCCGGGCTTTCAGTTCATCGAGGAAACGGCTTGGCTCGGGCCCATCAAATACAAGATGGGTGTCGACGGCATTTCCATGCTGTTCGTAATCCTGACGACGTTCCTGATGCCACTCTGCATCCTCGCGAGCTGGCAGTCGATCGAAGAGCGCGTCAAAGAATACATGATCGCGTTCCTGCTGCTCGAGACGCTGATGATCGGCGTGTTTTGCGCGCTGGATCTGGTGCTCTTCTATATCTTCTTCGAAGGCGGCCTCATTCCGATGTTCATCATCATCGGCGTATGGGGCGGTAAGCGGCGCGTCTACGCTAGCTTCAAGTTCTTCCTCTACACCCTGCTCGGCTCCGTGCTGATGCTGCTCGCCATGATGGCGATCTACCTGCACACAGGCACGACCGACATTCCGACGTTGATTGAGTCGTCAAACCTGCCGGTTTCCTGGCAACCGTGGCTGTGGTTCGCGTTTTTCGCGTCGTTCGCGGTCAAGATGCCGATGTGGCCGGTGCATACATGGCTGCCGGACGCGCACGTGGAGGCGCCAACAGCGGGCTCCGTTATTCTCGCCGGCATCCTGTTGAAGATGGGCGGCTACGGGTTTTTGCGCTTCTCCGTGCCGATGTTCCCGGTGGCTTCCGTTGATCTGGCGCCGCTGATTTTCACGCTATCGGTCGTGGCGATCATCTACACGTCGCTTGTCGCGCTCGCCCAGGAGGACATGAAGAAGCTGATTGCTTACTCGTCGGTCGCGCACATGGGCTACGTGACGATGGGTATCTTCACTTTCAGCCAGCAGGGCATCGACGGTGCCATCTTCCAGATGCTGAGCCATGGCCTCGTATCGGCCGCACTCTTCCTCTGCGTCGGCATCATCTACGACCGCATGCATACGCGTGACATAGCCGCTTACGGTGGACTGGCAATCCGGATGCCGATCTACGCCGTGTGCTTCATGGTGTTCACGATGGCCAACGTCGGCTTGCCGGGCACATCGGGGTTCATCGGCGAGTTTCTGACATTGCTGGGTGCCTTCAAGGCCAACACGTGGGTGGCGTTCTTCGCGACCACGGGCGTCATCCTGTCAGCGGCTTACGCGCTCTGGCTCTATCGCCGCATCATCTTCGGCGTGCTGGACAAGCCGTCACTCAGGGCGATCGCGGATATGAGCCCGCGCGAGATCGCCGTGATGGCGCCGTTGGTGATCCTGACCTTGCTGTTCGGCTTCTATCCCGCGCCGATCCTCGATGTGACTGCGCAATCCGTGAAGAAGCTCGTGGTGCAGCATGAGCAGGTGATCAAGACAACGCGTTCGGCATCGGTCGCCGGGCAGACGAAATAGACGCTGAGCCCGGGACGCCGGCGGGGCCGTGGCCCACGCGGCGAACTGGATGCCGAGGATATGTCGCTGCTGCCGTAACCGGATGTTTCGGCGGAGCAAGACGAGACGAGAGAGCTGATGGCCGCCCTTGAAGTTTATGCGCCGCTGATTCCAGAGGTCGTTCTCGTCATCGGGGCGCTTGCGCTGATGATCTACGGCGTGTTCCAACCCGACACCGATAATTCGGCCACAAAAGTCTCCTGGCTCGCGCTCGGCGTCATGGTGATCGCTGGATACGCCATCGTCGAGGCCGGCACACACACCAGTCTCTTTGACGGCGCGTTCGTCGATGACGGCTTCGCACGCTTCATGAAGCTGCTCATTTTGGCTGGAGCGGGCGGGGCGCTCCTGCTTTGCTTCGATGAGATGCGCGACCGCGACGCCTTCAAGTTCGAGCTGCCGGTTGTGCTGCTGTTCGCCACCGTCGGCATGTTCATGATGGCCTCCGCCGGCAATCTCATCTCGCTTTACCTCGGCCTCGAGCTGCAGAATCTGGCGCTCTATGTCGTCACCACGATCCGCAGGGACAACACGAAGTCGAGTGAGGCCGGTCTTAAATACTTCGTGCTGAGCGCCCTCTCGTCCGGATTGCTGCTCTACGGCTCCTCGCTCCTTTACGGGTTTGCAGGCACGACGTCGTTCGCTGGAATCGCAGCCGCTGCCGGGGGGGCGGGCGCAGGCCAGAATATGCTGCTGGTCTTCGGTCTCGTGTTCCTCCTCGTCGGAATCGCCTTCAAGGTGTCGGCTGTGCCATTCCACATGTGGACGCCGGACGTCTACGAAGGCGCCCCGACGCCTATTACGGCGTTTCTCTCCGCGGCGCCGAAGGTGGCCGCGATGGCGATGTTCGTCCGCGTGGTCGGTTCCGCGCTGCCGGATGTGAAGCCGCAATGGCAGCAGATCGTCGTCTTCCTCTCGATCGCCTCGATGCTGGTCGGCTCGTTCGCAGCAATCGGCCAGACCAACATCAAGCGGCTGATGGCCTATTCGTCCATTGCCAACATGGGCTACGCGCTGGTGCCCCTCGCGGCCGGAGGGCCCGAGGGTGTGCAGGGCGTGCTGGTCTACATGGCGATCTATATCGTGATGACGCTCGGCTCGTTCGCGTGCATCCTGTCCATGCGTCGCGAGGCCGGCGCCGTCGAGGACATCTCCGAGCTCGCGGGCTTGGCCAAGACCAATCTCGGCATGGCATTCGCCTTCGGCATGTTCATGTTTTCGCTTGCCGGGATTCCGCCACTCGCCGGCTTCTTCGCCAAATGGTACGCTTTCCTGGCCGCGATCAAGGGTGGCCTGTATTGGCTCGCCGTGATCGGTGTGGTTACGAGTGTTGTTGGGGCGTTCTACTACCTGCGCATCGTCAAGATCATGTTCTTCGATGACGCCGCAGCACCCTTCCTGAAAATCCGGGCGAAGGAGGGTATCGTCATGACGCTGGCGCTTCTATTTGTGATCGGCTTCGTCGTTCCGTTTATCGCCTCGCCCGTCGTCGAGGCGGCCGGCGTTGCCGCACGCTCGTTGCGCTGAGGCTTGCCATTCGGTCGGAGGGCGCCGTCTTTCGAGCGCGATGAATCGGTCTGGCCTCGCGATCACGCAATTGGAGGGAGATGGCCCTGCCGCATGTTGAGCGCCTTCCGCGGGATTGGGCCCACATCGACTTCGAGGAGATCGACTCCACGAACGCGGAGGCCATGCGAAGGGCTACCGCGGGCGAGCGAGGCCCCCTTTGGATCACCGCGCGTCGACAGACTCGTGGGCGTGGTCGCTCAGGCAGATCGTGGACGTCGGCCGACGGGAGTCTAGCGGCCACGCTGCTGTTCCGCCCGATGTGCACCCTATCGGATCTGCCGCAGTTGTCGCTCGTCGCTGGCGTGGCGACGCACGCGGCCATTGCAGGTGTACTTCCGACGGAGGCACGGCAGGCCTGCCGCCTCAAGTGGCCGAACGATGTGCTGATCGCTGGTGCTAAGGTTTCCGGCATTCTCGTCGAGAGCGCGATCATGGGCACGGAGCCGGTGGTCGCGATCGGCATCGGCATCAATGCGGGCGCCGCACCCATACTGGCTGACCGCCTTGCGTCGGGATTGGCTGAGTACGGCTCGCAGACTGCCAGCGAGGACATGAGCAGCCGGCTTGCCTTAGCGGTCGCGCACTGGCTCGATGTCTGGCGCGCGCCACGGCAAGGTTTTGCGGCCGTACGCACGGGCTGGCTCGAACGAGCTTTCTCCGTCGGGGAGATGATGACAGTCAACGCCGCTGACGAGCACGTATCGGGACGCTTTGCGGGGTTGAACGCCGAAGGTAGCCTTCTATTGACCGATGAAACGGGGACTGTCCGTAGATTCACGTTTGGAGACGTGGCGTTGGGCGGCCCGAGAGTGTAACCGTGTCCGATCACCGAAGATCGGAAACAAGAGGCGGCACGCGGCCGCCCATGGGAAAAGGCCGGAATGGCATCCAATACCACGGACAGCAAGGCGACAGGCAGCAAGCGCGGGGAGGGTGGCCTCGTCTTTGTCGCGCTCGGCGGTCTCGGCGAGGTTGGCATGAATTGCTACCTCTACGGCCTCGGACCCGAGGGGGCGCGCCGCTGGTTGATGGTCGATCTCGGTATCACGTTCCCCGAGGGCGAGTTCGACCCGGGCGTTGATGTAATCCTGCCCGATCTGAAGTTCATCGAAGGGCAGGGGAGCGGGCTTGAAGGGCTGGTTCTCACGCATGCGCACGAGGACCACATCGGGGCGATTATCGATTTATGGCCACGGCTGCGATGCCCGGTCTATGCGACCCCGTTCACGGCAGCGTTCCTCAAGATGAAGCTCGCCGAGCACGGCAACGGCCTCAAGATCCCGATTACCGAGGTGCCTTTGGGGGGGAGCTTCGATGTCGGCCCCTTCGGTATCGAGTATGTGTGCATGTCACACTCCATCCCGGAGCCATCGGGTCTTGCAATCCGTACGCCGCACGGACTCCTGTTCCATACCGGCGACTGGAAGTTCGACCAGCACCCGCTGGTGGGCCGGCCGGCCGACGAAGCGCGCATTCAAGTGCTCGGTGACCAGAATGTCCTCGCGCTGATCGGCGATTCGACCAACGCATTCCGCGATGGCCGCTCGCCTTCGGAGCTGGAGGTTGCGCAATCGCTGGCGAAGATCATCAAGGGGGCCGAGCGCCGCGTGCTCGTCACGTCGTTTGCCTCGAATGTCGCACGCATCCGTGCCGTCGCCGACGCCGCGCGGGCCTCGGGACGCCAACTCGTCGTTGCTGGCCGCGCCTTGCACCGTGCGATCCAGGTGGCGATCGACACGGGGTATCTGCCGCAAGGGTTTCGATGGTCCGATCAGCAGGAGTTCTCCTATGTCGCGCCTGACAAGGTCGTAGCGCTTGTCACCGGTAGCCAGGGCGAGCCGCGTGCGGCGCTCGCCCGCATTGCGGAGAACGAGCACCCGGAAATCTCGCTGACACCGGGTGACATGGTGATTTTCTCGTCGCGCACCATCCCGGGCAACGAGAAGTCGATCAGTCGGATCCAGAACAAGCTCGCGCGAATGGGCGCGGAGATCGTCACTGACAACGAGGCGCTGGTCCACGTGACCGGTCATCCGCGGCGGGAGGAGCTTCGCCAGATGTATGCCTGGGTGCGCCCGAAGATCGCCGTGCCGATGCACGGCGAGTTCCGCCACCTGAAGGAGCACGCACGCATAGCGCGCGAGTCCGGCGTCGGTCAGGTGCTGACGCCGCTCAATGGCGAGATGCTGATGTTGGCGCCCGGCGCACCGCGCATCATCGATCAGGTGCCAGTGGGCCGCATCTTTCGTGACGGTCGATTGTTGGTGCCGGGCGATGGCGGCGCCGTTCGGGAGCGGCGCAAACTGGCGTTCGTCGGTCTCATCGCGGTGTCACTCGTGCTGTCGCGTAAGGGCGAGCTTCTGGCTGATCCCGAGATTGCCCTCGATGGCATTCCCTACGAGGACATGGCGGGGAAGAGCCTGGACGACATCGTTTTTGATGCAGTCGAGGGAACGCTCAAGAGCATTCCACCACAGCGGCGACGCGATCCCGAAACGCTGCGCGAGGCGGTTCGTCGATCCGTGCGCGCGGCGGTGGATCAAGTGTGGGGCAAGAAGCCGATCGCGAAGGTGTTCGTCGCGGTCGTTGGCGGCGGCCGCGATTGAGCCGCTAGGCGGTCGCGGACAGCCGCTTTCCATGAACGGTTGCGCGGGCCATGATACGCACCACGCGCGGCCCAGGCTGGGCTTCTTCGAGCGGGGGGATTGCGACGCTGGTCTATGCGAACAGGCTTGCGTTTCCCCGCTTACGCATAATTTTCTAGGCGCATCGCTCAGACTGACTGGCATGGGGAGTGCCGACTGATGCCGATTGACCAAGCATGACGGCGACGGAGGCATCGGCCGGCGTGGCTGGCGTGCACCGCGGTGGCATCCGCCTCAGGGACTGCTATTGGTTCTTCGGCCCGCTCGTCCTGATGGTCGAGCTGAACATGATGTCGAAGTCGGTCATCCACGCGTTCCTTGCACGGACGGACGCGCCGAGTGTCACGCTCGCAGCGTTCAACGCCACTTTCACGTTCTACTTTGCCCTGACGAGCTCAACGGAAGTGACAGCGCTTGTTTGCCTGTCGTTCTTGAAAGCGCGCGCCGACATACGCCGGCTGATGGCGTTCATGGGGCTGGTTCTGTTGCTCCCGCTCGTCATAGCACTAGCGTCCGCGTTCACGGATCTCGGCCACGTCATATTTGGGCGATGGTTCGGCCTCGGCGCGGAAGCGCAGGCGCAAGCCCAGGCTGCAGTTGCAGCGCTCTGCGTCAGCGTTCCGGTGTTGATTTTGCGTGGAGTGGCATTTGCCCTCCTGATGCTGAACCGCAAGACATTCGTCATCACTATGAGCACGCTGGTGCGGCTTCTGTCGCTGGCGGGTTCGCTGATTGTCCTGCCAATCTGGCTGAACGGCGCGGCGATCGGAGCGGCGGCGCTTTTGCTCTGCATGACCGCCGAGACTCTCTTCGCGTGGTGTTTCGTATGGCGCCCCCTGACGCAGCTTCCGGCTATCCGCGAGACGCGTGACAGTTTTCTCGTCTACTGGCGTTTCGCGTGGCCGCTCATCATCAATGCGTCCGCGGAAATGGGCGTCATCTTTATCATCACTCTGTTTCTCGGGCGCCTGACCAAGGCGGAGATTGCCATTGCCGCGTTCGGTGTCGTTCACGGGCTCGTCTCGCTGCTGATGGCGCCGATGCGCAATCTCACGCAATCTGCGCAAACGCTGGTGGCACGGCGCGAGGACGTCCGCACGATGCTCGTCTTTGCTGCGCAGCTCATCGTGATTTTCGCAGCATTGGCGTTCGTGCTGTTCGAGACGCCGTTGCGCGAGCGGATCTTGCGCGGTGTCATGGGGCTGACGCCCGAGCTCGCAACCTATGCCGCCCCAGCCCTAGTGCTTTCGCTGATCCTGGCCCCCTTCTGGAGCTTGGCCGCCCTGTTCCGCGGGTTGCTCGCCAAGGCCCGCACCACGGGATCGTTGGCCGCCAGCGGTATCTTACGCATCCTAAGCGCAGCAGTCGCCAGCTCGACGATGATCGCTTGGCCCGACGTCAACGGGGCTTTCGTGGGCGTTCTCGTCTGGACCCTATCCCATGCGGTCGAGACGGCGATCAGCACATGGCGATTGAGGCGGCTTGGCTGGTTCGTGGAAGTGCATCCGGCGGGAGCAAGCTGAGCTTTACCCGCGGTCGCCGGCCCGGCCCGCCATGGCCGCGAAGCCGTCGAGGATATGCGAGGCCTGCTCGGCCGTTCGGCGAACCACATCGCCCGCGCTCTCGATCGAGCCAATGAGCCCGGCACTTTGACCGCTCGGCAAGACGCCATACTCAACGTCGCCGCCGATCCGTCCGGCATTCGAGGCAGGCTCGCCGACCTCCTTGAGCTGAAGCGGATAGGGCTTGATCTCGCGCTCGCGGCCTTCCCAGCTTTTGGTGAAAGCATTGCGGATCATGCGATTGGTTTTGCCCGAGTGGGCTCGGGTCACGACTGTGCCGTCCTCGTCGATCTCCGTGATACGGCGCTTGTAGTTGACGTGGCCCCGCGCTTCGGTCGTGGCGATGAAGCGGGTACCCATCCAGATGCCGGCCGCTCCGAGCGCCAGCGCGGCGACGAGGCCGCGACCATCCGCAATGCCTCCGGCAGCAACGACAGGGATGCGCACGACGTCGACAACCCGTGGCACGAGCGCGATCGTGCCGATGCGGCCGACGTGACCACCGCCGTCATGTCCCGATGCAATCACGGCGTCGACACCAGCCCGCTCGACGCTGATGGCTTGGCGTGCAGTGCCGACCAGAGCCATGACTTTCATTCCAGCCGCGTGTGCTCGCGGCACGATCGGTCCCGGATTGCCGAGGCCCGAGACGATCACGTCGGCACCTTCCTCGAAGGTCACCTCGATATGCGCACGGCATTCGCGCTCGTATGCCTCGACTGTTTCGCCGGCGCCTTCCGTGCGTGCGAACAAGATGTCCACGCCGAGTGGTTTGTCGGTCAAGGACTTGGCGAGACGGATTTCCTGTCGCAGCCGCTCCGGATCCATGTAGGCCGAACCGATCACGCCGAGTCCACCTGCGTTCGACACGGCAGCGGCAAGCTCCCCGTAGGCGACCTGATACATGCCCGCCTGACAGATCGGATAGCGAACCCCTAGCAGGCGGCAGAGCGGATTATCGGCAAAACGAATATCGGGAGACATGGAGAGAGCCTTTCGGTCCTGTCGCGGCCACACCATCATGCAGGAAAGAACGACGCAGGTGCACCCCTTGGGTGCTCGTCCTATAAGAAGCCCGACCCATCCATCCAGGAGATCCGCCCATGATCGGCCGCCTGAACCACGTCGCCATCGCCGTCAAGAACCTCGAAGCTTCGGCGGCCGTCTACCGCGGAACTCTGGGAGCCAAGGTTTCCGCCGTCGATACACTGCCGGAGCACGGCGTGAAGGTGGTTTTCGTCGAGCTGCCGAACACCAAGATCGAACTGCTCGAGCCTTTTGGTGCGGGCTCACCCATCGCCAAATTCCTCGAGAAGAACCCGGACGGCGGTATTCATCACGTCTGCTACGAGGTGGATGACATCATTGCCGCGCGCGACAAGCTGAAAGCAGACGGCGCGCGCGTCCTAGGAGATGGCGAGCCCAAGATTGGCGCCCACGGCAAACCCGTCCTGTTTCTCCATCCCAAGGATTTCTGCGGTACTCTCGTGGAACTCGAGCAGGCGTGAGAGGGAGCTGCAACGCGGTGAAGGCGATAATGAGCTTCTCTGAGGCGCGTTCGATTGGTTGGGGGTAGCAGCGTCTGCTCGTTCGACAAGTGCTTAGAACTGTTCTAAGACGCCCGGTATGCAGCGCGTCTTCACTCCCGAGCAGCCGCAGCCACCTCGCGAGCCGCCCCCTGACGGGCCGCCGGAGCGGAGAGCGGCGCATCATCTGTTGCGGAGCAATCGTTTTCGCGCCCTCCGGGCGCTGGCGCCGTATGTCTGGCCCCATGATCGACCGGATTTGCAGCGTCGCGTGCTGTATGCGTTCCTGCTGATGCTGGCCGCGAAGCTGGTCACGGTCGCTATACCTTTCACTTATAAGTGGGCTACGGACGCACTCGTCGCAGTCGCGGGAGGCAAGGTTCCGGCCTCGCAGGCGGCCTGGGCAATCGGTGCGCCAATTCTCGCCACGCTCGCGTACGGCGTCGCGCGCGTGACGATGTCGACGCTCAATCAATTTCGGGAAGCCATATTCGCGAGGGTCGGATTGAACGCCGTACGTCGGATGGGGCTGACGACGTTCGAGCACATGCACCGCCTCTCCCTCAGGTACCATCTCGAACGCAAGACGGGTGGCCTCACGCGCGTACTCGAGCGCGGTCGCACGGGGATCGAGAACATCACGCGCATGACGCTGATGACGGTCATACCGACCATTATCGAGTTTGCGCTGGTGCTCGGTATCCTGGCGCACGAGTTCGATTGGCGCTTCGTGCTGATCGTGTTTGCGATGATCGTCGGTTATCTGGGGTTCACGGTGCGCGCGACCGAATGGCGAGTCCGCATCCGTCGCCAAATGAACGAGAGCGACCAGGACGCCAACACCAAGGCGATCGACAGTCTCTTGAATTATGAGACGGTAAAGTATTTCGGCGCGGAGGCCCGCGAGGCCGCACGCTATGACGCGTCGATGGCGAGCTACGAGCAGGCCTCGATCCGCACATACACCTCGTTGGCCATGCTCAATGCCGGTCAGGCCGTCATCTTCACCGCTGCGCTCACGACGTGCATGGCACTGGCCGCTCAGGCGGTAGTCAACGGACAGGCGAGCGTCGGCCAGTTCATTATGGTCAACGCTTTGATGCTGCAACTTTTCATTCCCTTGAACTTCATGGGGATGGTGTATCGCGACATTCGACAGGGCATCACGGACATCGAGCGGATGATGGACGTGCTGGAGCAGAAGCCCGAAGTCGAGGACAGACCGGGCGCCAGGCCGCTGGCGATCAAGGGCGGGGCGATCCGCTTCGATAAGGTCTCGTTTCAGTACGAGAAGGCGCGCACGATCCTGGACGACCTCACGTTCGACGTTCCGGCCGGGAAGATGGTTGCGATCGTCGGCCCATCGGGCGCCGGAAAGTCGACCATCAGCCGTATCCTGATGCGATTCTACGATGTGGCGGGCGGACGTGTGACGATCGACGGGCAGGACATCCGCGATGTGACGCAGGCCTCGCTTCGCGCGGCCATCGGTGTCGTGCCGCAGGATACCGTCCTTTTCAACGATACGATCCTCTACAACATTCGCTACGGCCGGCCCGATGCCACCGATGCCGAGATCGAGGAGGCCGCCCGCCTCGCGCAGATCGACAGCTTCATCCGGGCGCTGCCTGACGGCTACGAGACGATGGTCGGAGAACGCGGGCTGAAGCTTTCAGGGGGTGAAAAGCAACGCGTCGCGATTGCCCGGACAATTCTGAAGGCACCGCCGATCCTGATGCTCGACGAGGCGACGAGTGCGCTCGACAGTCATACCGAGCGCGAGATTCAGGACGCCCTGGACCGGGTCTCGAAGAATCGCACCACGCTTGTGATTGCCCATCGCCTGTCGACGATCATTTCTGCCGACAACATCCTAGTGCTGGAGAAAGGGCGCCTCGTTGAGCAGGGCACGCATGGCGAGCTGATCGCCAAGGGAGGCCTCTACGCATCGCTTTGGAACCGTCAGCGCGAGGCGGAGCGCGCCCGCGAGGAACTGGCCCAGGCGCTCGAGGCCGAGAAGCGTCTCGAAGGCGAAAAGATCAGAGACGGCCGGATCACTTAGCCGGACACCCCGCTCTGGATTCTCGCGCGATGCGAGCGGGAGCCCGTACTCTGATGGTCATCCTGAGTGCGCCGGTAAGCCAGCGTTAACGCGTGCCGATTATGGTCGCTGGCGGAGAAGTACCTGCGTTCATTGCTCAGTCCGTTGAGCAAATGCGAGGCGCCTATGCTGATCAATTATTATGAGGACGGTGGGCTGGCACCCGTGCGCACGCCCCGTTTGCTGCTCTCACTGATGATAGCCAATAGCTTGTTTTCGACCGCCATCGTGTTTGCATGGACGTACGTTTCGTTGGTCGTCGCTGAACCGCTGTCGTGGGCAACGTGGATGCCGGTGTCGCGCGGCTATGGCCTTACGGGGCTGATCGAATATCCGTTCGTGATGCTTTGGGGAATGCCACTGCTGGGCGTCTTCGGTGCTTGGCTCAGCCTGCAGGCCAGACGCAGGTCGCTCGCTTTTGCATTCGTGGCCGTCCCCCTGGTCATGCTGGCGTTCGTGATGGGCTGGTATTACCTCACCCCGACGGAATGGCACTGAGCCATCCCAACGCGCTGGCCCTATCTCATAGGCAGGGCCGGATCTCTGCGTGATCCGAGCGCTATTCGGCGCGGCTATATCCCGGCTCTAGATCGAAAAACTCGTCCCGCAGCCGCACGCAGCCGTTGCCTGCGGGTTATTGATGCGGAATGATGAGCCGATCAAATCATCGACGAAATCGATCTCGGAGCCGGCCATAAAGGGGATCGAGACCGAATCGATCGCCACCCGTGCGCCGTCGCGCTCGATGATGAGGTCGTCGACCTCCGGGGCGGCCACGAGGTCCAGTTTATATTGGAAGCCCGAGCAGCCACCGCCTTCGACGATGACGCGA
This sequence comes from Hyphomicrobiaceae bacterium, assembly GCA_050250755.1. GTDB lineage: Bacteria > Pseudomonadota > Alphaproteobacteria > Rhizobiales > Hyphomicrobiaceae. The sequence goes on along the minus strand of JBFWOB010000033.1, from coordinate 15,696 downwards.
AGCAGCGGCCGAGTGGGATCGCCGGCTGCCAGCTCGGTCAGCTGCTCCGCTGCGCGCTTCGTCATGCTGATGTCGGAACCCTGCGCGATTGTTTCGGTCATGGTGTCCCTGGGTCGGTTCAAGTCGCGGATAACGCGCCTATGATACTAGCGAGATAACTCTCTTTAGATAAGCGCCTCTCGACCGGTGTCAAATGCATCTCGACGGGAATCGCTGCTATGAGGGGGCTGTCTCGCTTTGGAGCCCGGTCATGCAGCAATCCTCGGAGATCTGGTCGCCGCGACCTCGAAATCTCGCCCCATGGGCATTTTCGCCGGCCTTGTCCAAGGGGCGCGTATGTCCGGAGCCACCGTGCCCCATGCGCACGCCTTTCCAGCGGGACCGCGACCGGATCGTGCACGCCACCTCGTTCCGGCGACTGAACTACAAGACCCAGGTCTTCCTGCTGCATGAGGGCGACCATTATCGCAGCCGGCTTACTCATTCGCTGGAAGTCGCGCAGATCGCCCGTGCTATGGCCCGTCAACTCGGGCTCGACGAGGACTTGGCCGAAGCACTGGCGCTGGCGCATGATCTGGGTCACCCGCCGTTTGGCCATGCGGGCGAGAGGTCCCTTGACCGGGCTATGTCTGGCCTCGGGGGCTTCGATCACAATGCCCAGAGCCTCCGAGTGGTGACCAAGCTGGAGCGCAAGTATTGGGCCTTCGACGGGCTCAATCTGACATTCGAGACGCTTGAGGGACTTGTTAAGCATAATGGCCCGATCGATCCGTCGCGCCAGCCTCTTCTCGCCGAGGCAGTCGCCGATGCCGGCCTCACGGATCAAATCGGGGATGCTTTGGAAGCGCCGGCCGAGGCTCAGTGCGCGGCCATCGCGGATGATATCGCATACAACAATCACGACATCGACGACGCCTTGCGGGCGGGTCTCGTCCGATTCGAGGAACTGCAGGACGTACCGATCGTGGGCTATTTTGCCCGCCAGGTGGTCGAGCGCGCGGATGGCGGAGACAAGCGGCGCGCCTTCTACGAGATCAACCGACGCATGATCACGGCCATGATCGAGGACGTTCTGGCCGCAAGTCGCGGTCGAATCGCACGGCTTGAGCCCACTTCACCCGATGACGTGCGTCGTGCGGGAGAGCCCGTCGTAGCTTTCTCGCCCGGCATGTTCGCCGAGCTGCAAGATCTGCGAAAATTCCTGTTCGATCACGTTTACCGGCATGAGAGGGTGATGCGAGCCATGCGGGGCGCAGAGAGCATCGTCGCTGACCTTTTCTCGAAGTACATGGACGATCCGTCCTCGATGCCTGGGGAGCGCGGACTACCGCTGGTCCAATCCAACGAGATGGCCCGTACGCGTACCATCGGCGACTTCATCGCCGGCATGACGGATCGCTTTGCCGTCGCCGAGCACCGCCGCCTGTTTGACCTGACCCCTGATCTCGGCTAGGCCGCCTGAGATATTGTCGCGCCGAAGAGAGGCTCCAGCCGGGCCTTGTCGGCCGCCTGCCCCTGAGGAATCGCATGAACGCCCTGGCGACGATCGAGAAGCGGATCGCGGCCGCTCTCGAGACTTTGAAAACCGACGGCACGCTGCCGGCAGAGATCGACATCAGCAATGTGGATCTCGAGGCGACTCGCGATGCGGCACATGGCGATCTCGCCTCCAACGCGGCAATGGTGCTCGCAAAGGCGGCACGCAAGAAGCCTCGCGAAATCGCAGAGGCACTGAAGGCGATCATCGAGAAGGATCCGCTGATCGCTTCGGCAGAGGTGGCAGGGCCGGGGTTTCTCAATTTGCGCCTGCAACCCACGGCATGGCAGCAGGTCGTGGCAGACGTTCTGGCGGCCGGCAAGGACTATGGACGCGCCAATGTCGGGAGGGGCGAGGCGATCAACGTCGAGTACGTTTCCGCCAACCCCACTGGACCAATGCACGTCGGACATTGCCGCGGCGCGGTGTTCGGGGACGCATTAGCGAACCTGCTGGCCTTTGCCGGCTGGAAGGTGACGCGCGAATACTACATCAACGACGCCGGAGCCCAGGTCGACGTACTCGCCCGCTCGACGTACCTGCGCTATCTCGAGGTCATGGGCGAGGACATCGGCGACATTCCCGAGGGCCTTTACCCCGGCGACTACCTGATCCCCGTCGCAAGCAAGCTCGCGATGGAGCACGACACGGTTTTCCTCTCTTTGCAGGAGGAGACGTGGCTGCCGTTCATCAGGGCGTTTTCCACGGACGCCATGCTCGGCATGATCAAAGATGATCTGGCAGCGTTGAACATCAAGCACGACGTGTTCTTCTCGGAGCGTGAGCTGTTGCGCGGCAACGATGATGCGGTCGCTGACACGATCGAAGAGCTGCGCAAGAAGGGCCTCGTGTTCCAAGGCAGGCTCGAGAAGCCGAAAGGGCACGACGCGGACGACTGGGAAGATCGCGAGCAGACATTGTTCCGGGCGACACAGTTCGGCGACGACGTCGACCGCGCACTCGTCAAATCCGACGGCACCTACACCTATTTCGCCGCCGATATGGCGTATCACCGCGACAAACTGCGGCGCGGGTTCAAGCATTTGATCGACGTTCTTGGCGCCGATCATTCGGGTTATCTCAAGCGGCTGAAAGCGGTGGTCAGCGCCTTGTCTGACGGCGAGGCCAAGCTTGATGTGAAAGTCTGCCAGCTCGTGCGCCTTCTGCGGAACGGCGAGCCGGTGAAGATGTCCAAGCGGGCTGGCACCTTCGTGACATTACGCGAGGTGGTGGACGAGGTTGGCCGCGATCCGGTGCGGTTCATGATGCTTTACCGGAAGAACGACGCAACACTCGATTTCGATCTGGCGAAGGTGCTCGAGCAATCGAAGGACAATCCGGTCTTCTACGTGCAGTACGCGCACGCCCGGTCGCATTCGGTCTTCCGGAACGCGCGGGAGGCGATGCCTGATCTCGATGTCAGCGCCACGGCGCTGGCCAAGGCCGATCTCTCACTCATTGAGGACGAGGGCGAACTGGAGATCCTGAAGCGCATGGCGCTGTGGCCGCGGATCGTCGCCGGGGCCGCGCGTGCGCACGAGCCGCACCGTATTGCGTTCTACTTGTACGACCTCGCATCCCTGTTCCATAGCCACTGGACCCGAGGCACCGATTCGCCACATTTGCGCTTTATCCGTTCGGAAAATCCAGGACTTACCTTGGCGCGGCTAGCCATGGTCCAAGCTTGTGCACAGGTGATTGCCTCCGGGCTTGATCTCCTGGGCGTCGATGCACCGTACGAGATGCGATAATCACGAAACGAATCGGCGGTGCGCACACTGGTAAGGGGATAGGCAAATGGCTGGGTCTAACGGCTCTCCTGCACAACGAGGTGGTACGCCACCACATTGGCCGGCTGAGAGCGAAGAGCAGGCCCGCGCCCTTGAGCTCGAGCGGTGGCGTCATCAGCAGGCGCAACTTGCACAACAGGGCTACCCGCAATCGCATCCGCAGCAGGGCTATCAGCAGCCTTCGCCTGACTATGGCCAGCCGTCGCCGTTTGACACCGACCCGTTCGGCCATCAGCCCCAGCAGGGCGGATATGGTCAGCCGCACTTTCCGGAGTCGAACGCGCCACAGAACCGCAATCCATTCGAGCCGCCATACGCTGACGCTGCGCCGCGCCCCCAAGGCCAGTTCGAACCTCACTTCGAGCGCTTCGCGCCGGTGCCGCACGCTCAGGACTATCCAGCGCCCTTCGATCCGCACCAGCTTCCGGCCGGCGGATATGACCACGTGCAAGACCCGTTCAATCCACGCCGCGCACAGCCTCAGTTCGACATGCCGCAAGGTTTTGATCCGAACCAGGGCTATGGAGCACCTCCCGGGCATGCGAGCCAGGGGCACCGGCAGGATGCGCACTCGGGACATTTTGATGGGCGAGGAGACCCGCAGTCGTGGGATCTCTCCAACTACCATCCGGGCCAGATTCCGCAAGGGTATCAAAATCAGCCCGCATTGCATGATCCGCATGCCCAGCCGGAGTGGGGAAGCCCGGCACCTGGTGCGCACGATCAGCAGTGGGATCGTGCCCCTGGACACGAGCATTGGGGATCGGAGGGCCTGCATCCGCAGGGTCAGCATTACGATCCGAATGCGCCGGCACAGTACCAGCAGCATTATCAGCTCGATCCAGGCTATGAACACGATAACCCGAACCATGACGCGGGCCTGGAGAGTGATGAATACGACATGCCCGAGGAGCCACGCCGTGGCCCCAGCGTCGTACTCGTCATTGGCATGCTGATCGGAGCGATCGTCGTCGGCGGTGGCTTAGCCTTCGCCTACAAGCACCTTGGCGGGGGCGGACACTCGGCCAAGATCGCGGAAATCAAGCGCCAGACCACACCCGAGAAGGTGCGGCCGCAGGATCCAGGCGGAAAAACGATCGAGCACAGCGACAGCGCATTTCTCAATCGCGCAAGCGTCGCATCGAGCGAGTCGCGGCAAAGCGACGTCGACGGATCGGCAAAAAAAGTTTCGACCATTCCGATCGTCGTCAATCGCGATGGTTCGCTGACGCCACAGTCGTCGAACGATTCGGTTGCACCATCTGACACCTCCGGCGTGCCCGGCTTGGTCCTTGATGGGTTCGGCCCGCCGCCTGTCCCGCCGCGGTTGCGTCCGGGTGTTGGCCAAGGCCCCACCGAAGCGCCGCCCCAGACGCAAGCGTCGCGCCTACCACCACCTCCACCACCCGTCGTTCGGACGCCACCGCGCGTAGCGGATCTCCCGCTGCCGAAGGTGACCAATGCGCCTCCGCCGGTAACGGCAGCCGTCGAGCGGCCTGCGCCGCCACCGCCGGTACGCAAGCCACGCGTGGCCGAGCGTGACGATGTTGTTGCCCATCGTACGGCAGCGAGCGGAGTCGGAGCGGCAGGGATTGAAGCCCCGCGACGCACGCCCACTCACGCCGTAAGCAAGAGCGGCTTCGTCGCGGTGCTCGCTTCGAAGCGATCGCGCCAGGAAGCGCTCAACACCTTTGCGGATCTGCATTCGCAGTATCCGGAGATACTCGGCAGTGTGACGCCGGACGTGCGCGAGGCCAATCTTGGCGACAAGGGCACCTGGTATCGACTGATCGGCGGGCCTCCGGGCTCACGCGAAGCAGCGCGCAGTATCTGCGTCAAGTTGAAGGCGCGCGGCATGAAGGACTGCTGGCCGGTCGCGTACTGAGGCGTCGTGCGAGATGCGGCCGCCGCGTCGCCATGCGACGCGGAACGATCACTGAGGACCCGCCCGCTGGATGCGTAGAGCCTTCATCATTGGTGTCGCCGGCCCCACATTGACGGCGGCGGAGCGTGACTTGATCGCGTCCTCCCGGCCAGCCGGGCTCATTCTGTTCGCCCGCAATATTGTATCGCGAGAGCAGGTGCGCGATCTCGTGGCGGCCTTCAAAACCGCCGGCGGCAGCGGCCGTGTCTTGATACTGGTCGATCAGGAAGGCGGCCGCGTCCAGCGACTGAAACCACCACTCGCGGCAAAGCTTCCTCCCGCAGCGGCCTATGCGGCGCACTTTCCGGGCGACAACACAGCGGCGGCGACAGCCGCACGAGCGGTCGCACGTCTCCTTGCCGACGAGTTGCGCGAATTCGCGATCGACACAGACTGCGCACCCGTCGTTGATTTGCCGGTGCAGGGCTCGCACGACATTATTGGCAATCGGGCCTTTGGCGTCGACGCGGAGACAGTCATCACCCTCGGCCGCGCGTTCGCTGAAGGACTGATGGCCGGTGGCATCTTGCCGGTCTTCAAGCACATTCCCGGACATGGACGCGCGACGGCCGACAGCCACTTGGCGCTTCCGGTCGTCTCTGCAACGCGCGCAGAGCTTGAGGCCACCGATTTCGTACCGTTCAGGGCGCTCGCGGATCTGCCTGCAGCCATGACGGCGCATGTCGTGTTCCAAGCGCTGGATGCGTCAGCGCCAGCCAGTACGTCACGCCTCGTCACGACCGAGATCATCCGCGGCCATTGCGGCTTCGACGGCCTGCTGATGAGCGATGACCTCGGCATGCGTGCGCTATCGGGCCCCTTTTCCGAACGGACCCGGGCCGTGATCGAAGCCGGCACCGACCTCGCCCTCCATTGCAGCGGCAACCTCGACGAAATGATCGCCGTCGCCGAGGCAGCGCCAAGACTGGAAGGACCCTCCCTGGCGCGGTTCGAGAGGGCAGTGGCGGTGATCGAGCAGCGCCCTCAACCCTTCGACGCAGAGGCTGCCGGTGCCATCCTCGCGTCCCTGGTCGCTCGCGTCGCCTGAATCAGTGTAGTATTACCGGCGAAAGACCAATCCGATCCAGGGCTTGGCCAATTCGCACGTTTTCCAGCGGGGCCGCATGAGCGGTGACGACACACGTCAGCCATTGGGGACGGCTCGTCCGAGCGAGCCGATAATGGCGCGTTACCTTGTCGATCCCTGGTCGGAAGACGAACGGGCACCGGGCGAAATTCTGGTTGTCGATATCGCCGGGTTCGAGGGCCCTCTCGATCTGCTGCTCGCACTGGCGCGGACGCAAAAGGTCGATCTGGCGCAGATCTCCGTTCTTCAACTTGTTGATCAGTATCTGGCCTTCATGACCGAGGCGAAGCAGCTTCGGCTCGAGCTTGCAGCCGACTATTTGGTCATGGCGGCTTGGCTTGCCTTCCTGAAGTCGCGGCTGTTGCTCCCGCGTGAAGAGAAACAGGAAGATGAGACGAGCGCCGAGGAGTTGGCGGCGCGGCTGCATTTCCGCCTGCAGCGGCTCGCGGCGATGCGTCAGGCCGCATCGCAGTTGTTCACGCGGCAGCGGCTCGGCCGGGACGTGTTCGCGCGTGGCATGCCGGAAGGTATGCGGACGATCCGCGAGCGCCAATACACGGCAGACATCTACGATCTGCTCAGGGCGTATGCCGATCAGAGGAAGCGCACGACGGTGAAGCGCGCTCATGTGGTGAGGCGTCGGGTCGTGTGGTCGATCAAGGATGCGCGCCAGCGTCTCGAGCGCCTCGTCGGGCTCTCGTCGGGGAGTTGGGTGCAGCTTGACCTCTTCATCGAGCAGTTCCTACCGACACCAGAACTCAGCCGGACGGCGCTCGCTAGCTCGTTCGGCGCGACGCTGGAAATGGCTCGCGAAGGCTTGATCGAGATCCGCCAGGACATGCCGTTCGCGCCGATCGAGATGCGCAGTCGAACGGACGCCGTAGAGCGGCCGGGCGGACGTTAGCGGTATTGGTGAATGAGAGGACCGTATTGCGTGACGGAGCGTGCGAGTGACTAAGGCACCACGGAAGAGGGGGCCGGGCATGGAGTCACCGAAGCTCGATGTGAGCGCCGCGCATGACGCCGAGGAGGCGACGGCGCGTTCCGCTGCCGAATCCGCCACGGCGGCCACGTCGTCCTCCGACAGGCGGATGCGTCAGGGGCGGACGCTTCCCGATAACATCGCGTCGCTGCCGTCCGCCGACCGTGGTGACTCGTTACGCATCGTCGAGGCGCTGCTCTTCGCGGCCTCGGAGCCTCTCGACGAGGCGTTTCTTGCACGCCACCTGGGGGCCGGGGCCGACGTGACAGCACTGCTTGTCGAGTTGCAAGGCTTCTATGCTGGGCGCGGCGTTAACCTTGTTCGCGTGGCGGGCAAGTGGGCCTTCCGTACCGCGAGCGATCTTGCCTATCTGCTGGAGAAACATGCGCTCGAGGAAAAACGTCTGTCCCGCGCGGCGCTCGAGACACTGGCCATCGTCGCCTATCACCAGCCCGTGACGCGCGCTGAAATCGAGGAAATTCGTGGCGTCGAAACCTCCAAGGGGACGATCGACATCTTGCTCGAAACGGGTTGGGTGCGGCCGCGGGGCCGACGTCGGGCTCCGGGAAAGCCGCTGACATTCGGCACAACGGAAGGATTTCTCAATCATTTCGGACTCGACTCGATCAAGGATCTTCCGGGGCTCGCGGATTTGAAGAGCGCGGGACTCCTGGATTCGTCATTGCCGCCCGGCTTCCAGATGCCTCAACCGACCGATGTTGCTGCCCTGATGCCTGACGAGTTGCCGCTGGGCGACGCAGCAGATTCGCAAGCTGAGTTGGGTCTCGCTGCCGAAGATGAGCCGGAAGACGACACACCCGACGGGGACGTGGATAAGGAGTCCGAGGCGTGACAGCTCAGACAGCCCCCTTCACGCTCGTTGAGCGTCCGCGTGCGATTTCATGGCGTTTCTGCGCGTGGCTGACTCGGGGAGCAGCCGCTATTCTGGCCCGCGTCGGTTTGGCGTTTGCGCTGATCGTGGTCGGAGGTGTCCTTGCCCCTTTGCTGGCATCGGAGACCCTACCGATGGCCTCTTCCGTAGAGGCAGTCGCCTGCCTGGCGCCAGAAGCTATGCTAACTCCCCCTCAGGGGGAATGAGCGTGCATCTTTCCAGATGATCCGAACGTAACGCGGCGCCGCTGCTTTTGAGCGCATGCGCTTGATTTGATCATTGCGTATTGCCGATGGCTGCGGCATCCCCCAAATGACAGCGCGTCGGGAAGGCTCTGCCCGCGCCTGCCGATATGCCACCCAAGGAGACATGAGATGCTCGCAGACTCCGCGACCGGCGGATCGCTCGCCGGTCAGGTTCGGCGCCGGCGGACGTTTGCGATCATATCGCATCCGGACGCCGGCAAGACGACGTTGACGGAAAAGCTGCTGCTGTTTGGTGGCGCGATCCAGCTCGCTGGGCAGGTGAAGGCAAAAAAGGATAAGCGCGGCACTCGCTCCGACTGGATGGCGATCGAGCGCGCACGCGGCATTTCGGTCGCGACGTCGGTCATGACCTTCGAGTACGGCGGCGCCGTTTTCAATCTGCTCGATACGCCGGGCCACGAGGACTTCTCGGATCATACCTATCGAACGCTGACAGCCGTCGATTCCGCCATCATGGTGCTCGATGCTGCGCGCGGTATCGAAGCGCGCACGCGCAAGCTGTTCGAGATCTGCCGGCTGCGCGATATTCCGATCATCACCTTTGTCAACAAGATGGACCGGGAGACCCGCGAGCCGCTGGACCTTCTCGATGAGATCGAGAAAACACTGGCGCTCGATACCGCGCCAATGGTCTGGCCGATTGGGCGGGGGCGTGATTTCCGCGGAACGTTCGATCTGACGGCGAGCCGCGTGCGTCAACTCGATCAGGGCGATGACGGCGCCGAGGTCTCGGGTGTGGACGATCCGCTCATCGATACGCTTCTGCCCGAGGACCAGGCCGCCCAGTGGCGCGAGGAAATGGGGCTCGTCGAAGGTGCGTGCGGGCAGTTCGACCTCGACGCATTCCGGCAGGGCACGTTGACGCCTGTGTTTTTCGGAAGCGCATTACGCAACTTCGGCGTGCGCGATCTGCTCGACGCGCTGATCGCGCACGCCCCGCCGCCGCGCGGTCAGCCGGCGGAGCCGCGCAACGTAGTCGCGACGGAGCCGGGCATGACCGGTCTCGTCTTCAAGGTGCAGGCCAACATGGACCCCGCACACCGCGACCGCATCGCCTTCATGCGAGTGTGCTCCGGCAAGCTCACGCGCGGCATGAGGGTGAAGAACGTGCGCACCGGCCGCATGGTGATGCTCCAGGCGCCTCAATTCTTTTTCGCGCAGGACCGCTCGCTCGCCGAGGAGGCGTTCGCGGGCGACATCGTCGGCCTGCCGAACAAGGGCCTATTCCGCATTGGCGATACGCTGACCGAGGGCGAGAACCTGACGTTCGTCGGCATTCCGAGCTTCGCGCCTGAAATCCTTCGGCGCGTCCGGCTTGAGGATGCGATCCGGGCCAAGAAGCTGCGAGAGGCGCTGGCCGAGATGGCGGAGGAGGGGGTGGTCCAACTCTTCTCGCCGCTTGATGGCTCGCCGCCGGTCGTGGGTGTCATCGGGGCGCTGCAACTCGACGTGCTGGCGGACCGTCTCGCCAATGAATATGGCCTCAACGCAGCCTTCGAGCCCGCCCCATCCGACACGCTGCGCTGGATCGTGTCGGATGATCCGAAGGAGATCGACAAATTTGTCACAAAAAACCGTTCGTCCGTCGCGATCGACCTTGATGGCGACCATGTCTATCTGGCGCCGTCGGCCTTCTATCTCGATCTGGCCATTGAGCGGAACCCCGGCGTCCGGTTCGTGGATATTAAGACTTCAACCGCCAAATAGTGGACGCAGCGGGCCGAGGTCGTGACTTCGGCTTCAGCAGCATGTTACTGATCGCGTGGGGGAATGCCTCCCGGTGTCTGTAAGCTCGAGTTGCGTCCGATGTCATTGCTTGCGCGCCATCGTCCGTCGCAACCTCCGGTTTCCTGCGCGGCACTTTCGCGGCGGGAGGGCGCCTGATGGAGGTGCGCGGTCCGTTTGGCCCGGATGGCTCAGACGGCGTCGGCCCGCCGACGATGCCGTCGGAATTTACTCCGCGGACGGCACCGCATTGGCCGCCGATCATCACCGGCCCTGCGCCTGCAACCATACCGGTGCGCAAGCCTCGACGGTGGCTGCGCCGCATCGGCTTTACGTTGCTCACGCTTGCCGCCCTTTTCTTCGCTCAGATCGTCGTCTACCGCTTTGACATGCCGGCCTGGACGCCGACCATGGCCGTCAGCCACCTGATGGGCGAGCCCGTCATTCAAAGCTGGGTGCCGCTCAGCCGTGTTTCGCCCCTGCTGATCCGAGCCGTGATCGCCTCCGAGGATGCCCGGTTCTGCAAGCACCAGGGCATCGACTTCGGCGAGCTCAAGGCGGCTATCGAGGATGCGCGCGGCGGCTCGTCCCCGAGGGGCGCCAGCACGATCACCATGCAGGTCGTGAAGAACGTGTTCCTGTGGCCCGGCCGCAGCTATGTTCGCAAGGCCATGGAACTGCCCTTGGCGCTCGTCGTCGACTTCGTCTGGCCGAAGCGACGGATCATGGAGGTCTATCTCAACATCGCCGAGTGGGGACCGGGCATCTATGGCATCGAGGCCGCGTCACGTGATGCCTTCGCGAAACCCGCACGCGCGCTCACGTCGCGCGAGGCTGCCCGCCTCGCCGTTGTCCTGCCGGATCCTACGGGCCGCGATCCCGCCCGTCTCGAGCCGCGCAGGGCACGCGTCGCCCAGATCGTCGGCGCCCGCATGCGGGGCAACATCAACGTCAGTTGCATCAATTAGGGGTGCGGCGCGGCCAAGCCTTTGGACTGGCGGCGCGGTCGCCATCGCGGCATGCTAGAGACGAACCCCACAATTCCGTCTTCCGCGCATCGTCAAGGAACCCCGATGGCCGATTGGATCGAGACCTACCAAGGCGTTGTCAGCGCCTGGGAATGCGACATCGTCGAGCATTTCACGATCGCCTACTACTTCGAGAAATTCGCCGACGCGACCCGCAACTTTATCGAGCTGATCGGCGAGGGCGAAAGTCTCGGACCTTGCGTCGGCACCGGGCCATCGCGGCTTGTGGCCACGTTCGAGAGCGAGCTTCGCGCCGGTGCGGCGTTCAATATGACCAGCGCCGTGACCGGACTCGAGGGCGACACCCTGCAGATCGGCCATCAACTCATCGACACGGCGAAGGGCAAGACCGTGACATGGCTCGCGGAGAGCCTGGCGCTGCCGCCGAGCCTTGGCGCCGAGGCACGCACCAGGATCGCGGCGCGCGCCGTCGCGTGGTCGGGGCCGGCCCTCAAGGCGCCGGACCCGTTGCCGGCGGCGAAGGGCGATCTCACCGCGCGCGATCGCGTAAAGCCGTGGGAGCTCGATGAGCGCGGGCGGCTGTCGCTTTCCGATCACGTGCATCGCTTCTCGGGTGCGGGCATGCACTTCCTCAACTCGATCGGCATGAGCGGCGCCTACATGCACGCCAACCGCCGCGGGTTCTCGACGTTCCTGCTCGACGTTGCGCTGGTCTCGCCCGCCCACGTTGGCGAGCGCATCGATGTGCACACGGCTGTTGCCCATCTTGGCAATACGTCGATGCGATACGTGCATCGCATGATCGGCGCTGACGGGCGCGCCATAGCCTCGATGGTGCAGGCGGGTGTGCAACTCGATCTCGATGCACGCCGCCCGACGGCATTCCCCGACGACATCCGGCGAAACATCTCGGCGGCGCTGGGCGCGTCCTGAGCGCGGTCGCGCAGCCACGATCGGCAGGCATCAGTCGCCCCCGCTCGCGTGACCCGTATATTTGCGGGGATGACGTGTCCGTTTGACGCCGCGCGACTCGACTCATGGTTAACATCGCACTACGCATAAGAGGTTGCATGATGTGGCATCGCGACGGGGGCGTTCGATGCGTTGGGATGTATTTTTCTCGGGGTGGGGTTGGGCTTTTGCTGAACTTGCGAAGCCGGGAGTACTGAAGTCGCTGGCCCTTTTGGGGGTCGGAACGGTCGTGGTGCTGTTCGTTCTCTCCCGTATCATTCGGGGGCTGATGAATCATCATCTCGCGGACGCGGTCAATCACGTCCTCGACAAATATGACCGGCGCTACCGGTTCCACGGCATCCCGCGCCGCCCGCTCCTGCTGATTGCGGAGTGCACCGCCTGGGTGTTCGGACTGAAGCTGCTCACAGAGCTTGCGCAGCCGTTCGTCGTCGAGCTGCTATCTCCGGAGATGTCGGAGCACATCTTCGGCGTCGCTCGTTATGACTGGCTCGTGCTCGTGGCGATGTGGTTCCTGATCGTGCTGTTCTGGATACGCTTTCATCGACAAGTCAGAAGCCATGATGCCACCAAGGAAGATCCAACGGGCAGACGCAAGCGCTGGCGCACGATCCCGCTGTTCGGTCGGCCGACATTGGCGCTTCTGTTGTTGATGTTTCTGCCGGACCTCTGCCGCTTTGCGGCGACCGTTGGCGCGGAATGGACAAAGTCCTCGCTCCCCGAGTTCGCCACCGCCCAAGCCGCCGCGACCAGCCCTATGCTCGAGCGAAACTATGCGAGCGGGTTACGTGTGACGGTCACGTTGGAGCCGAAGGAGCGTGTTGCGGAGGGGGTGGGGAGGTGAGGGGATTTGCGTATCCAAAATACGGGTCCAGGGGCCAGCCCCTGGCCGGGGAGTTTGAGGGGCTGGAAGCCCCTCATTGGCTGACGCCATTTGGGGGTAAATTTGCAGGGAGGGCCTTCAAACTGAAGCGTACGGCCCCGAGATTGGCTTAGCAAACTGGGCTCGTACCATCCTGAGGGGCACTATGGCTTCGGACATCGACATTTCATCAATGATGTTTTCTTTGAAACTGCCCCCACGGATTGATGGTGCGGAGCCGGGCGAAATGGAGCTGAAATCTGGTTCCGCCGCTGTCTTCGTAGGAGCCAACGGCGCTGGTAAGACACGTTTGGCCGGGTGGTTGGACAAGCAGTTAGGGAACCGAAGCACCTTTATTCACGCGCGACGCAGCATCGACATGCCCCGCCGATACAACATCGAGGGAGAGAAGGAGCAACTGGCTGCCATTTATGCCGGCCATAAGGCATCGAACTGGAATGAAATCCAGGAGATGAAAGAATGGCGGTACTCAAGCAATCACAATCCGTACGCATCGAATGACTTCTCTAATGTTATGAACATCCTTGGTACGCGCGATTCCTCTGCGTCAAGACAGTTTCGAGTTGCATTTAATGCATCCCCAAATGCTCTGCCGAAGGAGTTGCGAACTGAACTCGATGCGGCGCTCGAAATATGGGAAAACTGTCTACCCCACCTGTCAATCGATGCCAGCAATACCCCCGAACTGATCGTTAAGCGCCTGGACAATCCCGGCGATCCCTATGACCCCAGCGATATGTCTGACGGTGAACGGGCTATTTTCTATTTGGTCGCAAAGTGCTTAATTGCACCGAAGAACTCGATAATTATAGTCGATGAGCCCGAGATGTATGTTCATGCTTCAATTCGCAATCAGCTATGGGATGCAATCGAGCAGGAGCGACGAGATTGTGCAATCTTGTATTGCACGCACGATATAGACTTTGCGGCGAACCGACACTTTTCTGTCCGATATGTTCTCATAAAATGTAATCCCCAGAAAGGAAGAGACCGAACGCTGAATCTGTGGGACTACGCTAGAATAGAACAGGATCAAGATATTCCAGAAGACGTGTTGCTCAACGTCTTGGGAAGTCGGCAAAGGGTGCTTTTTATTGAGGGAGATGCTTCAAGTTTGGATCGCAAAATTGCAGCGGCGCGCTATCCTAAAATGCAGCTGCGTTTCTTAGGAGGTTGTGAAGACGTCATTAGGGTCGTGAGAGCCTTGAGCAAGGCGCCGCAAGTTCACAGAAAGCAACCGTGTGGGTTGATTGATGTCGACTTCCGCACGCAGCAAGAATGTGATGCGCTTCAGCTTGATTTCGTATTTTCGCATAAAATGAGAGAAATAGAGAATATTTTGGTCTCTACGAAGGTGATAGAGGCTGCGCTTGAGAATCTCGGAAAGGGTTCCGAAATAATGGATCGCCTCACCGGCATCCACGAGACAACAAAAAAGCGTGTGAAAAGTAAAATGAAGAAAATTGCCCACAAAATGACGCTACGTGAACTGCGGGTTCAAGCTTTTGATATTGTAGACAGGATGCAACGGGATATCCACGGGGCAACGCTGGTTGTTTGGCCAGATGCACAGATGATCGAGAGGATCTGCCTAGAAAAAGTAAATACTGCTTGGGATAATGACGATTGGGATTCCTTCCTTTCTCTTTTTTCAGCCAAGAAAGACGATTTTAGAGACATTCCGGCTAGGTATATGGGCTTCAATAGTTGGAGGGAGGCCGAGGAGACTTTGTTGGGCTGGATTGCTGATGCAGAGTCGGAGAACAGTAAGCGGACCCGAGATGCTATTGCTCATTATCTTCCAGACATATCGTAGGGCGTGGTGATCACTGAGTGAACGTAGCTATGCAATTGACAGACCTGCTCGGCGGGTCCTTCTGTTTGCAGTGCTGCGGACGCTTTTTATTCTCCGTAGTTCTCCCGCTACTCCGCCGCCTCCCTCTTCCCGCTCCCACCATTCCCCCTTCTCGCCCTCCCGCGCGTCGGTGCTGCCTTCGCTGCCTCCGCCACGGCACCCGCGCCCTTCGCCCGCCGCACCAGCAATTCCTTCAAAAACTGCCCGGTATAGCTTTCCTTCACCTCGGCCACGTGCTCCGGCGTGCCGACGGCCACGACGCGGCCGCCGCCGTCGCCGCCTTCGGGGCCCATGTCGATGATCCAGTCGGCGGTCTTGATGACTTCCAGGTTGTGCTCGATCACAACGACCGTGTTGCCGGCGTCGGCCAGCTCGTGCAGCACCTCGAGCAGCTTCGCGACGTCGTGGAAATGCAGGCCCGTCGTCGGCTCATCGAGAATGTAGAGCGTGCGACCGGTCGCGCGGCGTGACAGCTCTTTCGCGAGCTTGATGCGTTGCGCCTCGCCACCCGACAGCGTCGTCGCCTGCTGGCCGATCTTGACGTAGCCGAGTCCGACGCGATGCAGCGTTTCGAGCTTGTCGCGGATCGACGGCACGGCCGCGAAGAACGTGACACCTTCCTCCACCGTCATGTCGAGCACGTCGGCGATGGACTTCTCGCGGAACAGCACCTCCAGCGTCTCGCGATTGTAACGCTTGCCCTTGCACTGGTCGCAGGTGACGTAGACGTCCGGCAGGAAGTGCATCTCGATCTTGATGACGCCGTCGCCCTGGCAGGCCTCGCAGCGGCCGCC
>JBFWOB010000032.1:0-77237 GCA_050250755.1 Hyphomicrobiaceae bacterium | reverse complement strand
ATGTAGAACGATTGCTCGCGGTCCGGAGAGCGCAGATTGACATCGCAATCGACCTCGAGAAGGCGAACCGCAACACCGTCGCGCCGCAGGAATGCGTAGTTGCCATCCTGGAATCCGACCGTGAAGCCCAACACGTCACGATAGAAGGCAACCTGCGGCTCGAGCGATGTACACGGCACGAACGGCGTGATTTGCATCATGCGCATGGTGACCTCGACGCGACGGACTGTATCCGAGGTACACTAACACATCGCAACTTCCGACGATATTTACGAGGGGCTTGTCAATCCGCACCCGCGCGCCGCCGCGCATTGCCACGACCTGTCGGTTGATTGAGGTCTTCAACCAGCCGCAGCGCTTTCGGCTCGCCGAGTCGCGCCCGGTAAACCTGGATGTTCGAGAGCACCTTCTCGACGTAGAGCCGGGTCTCCTCGATCGGGATGCGCTCGATCCAGTCGATCGGGTCGACATCGCCGCCGCGCGGATCCCCGTTCTGCCGGATCCACTGCCGCGCCCGGCCCGGGCCGGCATTATAGGCCGCGAGTGATACCGCGTACCAACCACCGAGCTCAGACATGCGGTCGGCGATATAGGCTGATGCGATGCGCACGTTATAGGCGTGATCGGTCATCAGCTTCGGCAAATCGCACTTGACCTTGTGCTGGGTGCACACGTGCCGAGCCGTGACGGGCATCACCTGCATGAGACCGCGCGCTCCGGCCCACGAGACGATAGCGGTGTTGAACTCAGTCTCTTGTCGGGTAATGCCGAGCAGCATCGCAGTCTCGGGCGGCGGGCGGATGGGTTCGTAGTCAGGGAAAGGATCGATCGGGTACGCATAGAGGATCAAATTCATGCCGCGCGCGATGGCCGTCTTGGCAACCCGGAGCGATGTCTGCGGATCGCCGAGCGACGCCGCAAGCTCGGCAAGGAGCGCCATCTCGCCTTCCGTCTTTAGATAGTTCCGTAACCCCGCCATGAGGCCGATGAAGATGTTGCGATCGAGCCCCGCCTTGCGTGCGAGCGTAGCCGCGCGAACCGCATCGTGAGCTTTGAAGCGTTCGGCCTCTTCCTTGGATGGCACCAGAGGCGGCGTGATCGTCAGGTCGGTGTGCGGCCCGCCGGTTACGATCTGGCGAGCAAGCAAACCGTGGAACGTGTCGGCATCGCGCATGGCGAGCAGATAACGCTGGCGCGCTTCGCTCTTGCGCCCGAGCACATCGAGCACGCGACCCGTCCAATAGGCAGACCGTGCGCGGCTCAGCGGACCGTCCGCCGCTTTGAGCGCGGTTTCGAAATGCGTCAAAGCCAGCTTCGAATTCTTGAGCAGGCGGAACGCGATCCATCCCGCCATGTGCGATTGTTCTTTCAGCGGGTTCGCTGATAGCGGTCCCGATGTTTTGACGAGATCGTAGGCGAGATGTGGTTTGCGGGCGGTCAAGGCGTCGTAGGCAGCTTCGCGCCGCAGCAGCCACCACTCGTCCGGATTGACGAGCTTTTCAGCATCATCCGGGATTCGAGTGAGAATCTTCGCCGCTTCCTCGAGGTGATTGGAGTCGAGATGATGCGCAGCGCGGCTGAAGGCCAAGCCCCAATCGGTTGGCGTCGCGGAATCGGCAGGTAGCTCGGCGAGCAGCTTGCCGGCGTTCTTGCCGCCAGCCAGTACCGCGAGGCGCGCTTCTGCGACTTTGCGCTCGGCCTCCGGCAATTGCGGAATGACGCGTCGCGCGATGGCCGCGCGTGCACGACGTTCGGCCGCGAACCGGAAACGACTGACCAGAAGCCGGTCGAGCCGCTGTCGATGATCGGCCGGCGTCAGCATCTTGCCGAAGCGATCGAGAAAGCCCGTTTCGAATGAGGCAGCCATCTCCTCGTCCGTCCAGGCGCGCGCGGCGTGACGGCGGGCCGCCGCCTCATCCCCTTCCGCCAGATGTGCGGAGGCGAGGGCAGCCCAGCCGGCGCCGCTCACAGGTTCGCGACCTTTGAAGAAACCACGAATCTCGGCGGAGTTGCCCCCGCGAGCAAGCATTTGCTCCTCCGCTCGCCGCAGGATCGTCTGTGAGTCCGGCCACGCTGGGTTTTGCGCAACGAAACGCGCCATGTCGTCGGCATCACCGACGCCGAACTTATAGGCCTGCCAAAGCGCCAATTTTCGCGCAGCCGGATCGGTGAGAGCGTTGGCAGCCGCGATCGTGCGGGCTTTGAGTGCCGTGTTGAGTGCGGCGATGTCGTCAGCCGATGGATTGACACCGATCAATCCGGCCAGCAACGCTTTCACCTTGGACCGATAAGCGATCTCCTCGGCTGGCGGCGTCAGCGTTTTGACTGGGGCGCCGATCTCGCCTTTGCCGTCACGCTTCGGGTGCTCAACCGGAAGCGGCGGTGCGTTCTCCTGAGCCCCCGCGGCTGCCACATCTGGCGAGCTCGCTTGCGACTCGGCACGAAGCAGTCCCCCGCAAAGTACGGTTAACACGACGGCTAGCAGGAACGGTCGTCCCGTCATCGGCTTGCTCCCCCCGATCTGTGCGTATCAGTCAACGCGAACCGATCGTTATGTGTGTGGCACAAGCCTACGGTGCCACGCGGACCGCTGCCGGTCGGGCGCAGCAGTAGAGCGTCGAAACGGCGACTCTTGTTGGTCGCTCGAGCAATTTGTTCTTTTAACAGGGCGGGCTTGGCGGCTCAAGGCGAGCCTTGCGAGGGTTTGGTTGAAGGCATAGTGTTGCAGCCGGATCGAGGCGGCGCGCGAATCACTTTGATTGGTCTGCCTGATCCCGCGCCTCACGCGCCCCTTTCCAATGCCGTCCGGCGCGGCAAAAAAGGTAGCTCGAGGCGGTGATCAACCGCCCGTCACGGAGGAGAGGGCACATGTTCAAGGGCTCGTTTACGGCGCTTATTACGCCGATGAAGAATGGAAAGGTCGACGAGCCGGCATTCGAGCGGCTCGTGGAATGGCAGATTTCCGAGGGAACGCATGGCCTGGTGCCCGTCGGCACCACGGGCGAAACACCGACGCTCAGCCATGACGAGCACAAGCGGGTCGTCGAGCTGTGCGTCAAAGTCGCCAGAAAGCGCGTGCCGGTGATCGCCGGGGCGGGCTCCAATTCCACCGAGGAAGCGATTGAGCTCACCGAGTTCGCCAAGCAGGCGGGTGCCGACGCGACGCTGCATTCAACCGGCTACTACAACAAGCCGACGCAGGACGGCCTCTACCTGCATTTCAAGGCGATCAGCGACGCGGTCGATCTGCCCATCATCGTGTACAACGTCCCGCCACGTACGGTTGTCGACATCCTGCCGGCCACGCTTGCCCGGATCTCGACCCTGAAGAATGTCGCCGGCGTGAAAGACGCATCCGCGAAAGTGGATCGCATGTCGCAGCACCGGCTGCTGATCAAGAAGCCGTTCTCGTATCTTTCGGGGGAGGATGCGACGGCGCTCGGCTTCAATGCTCACGGTGGCAATGGCTGCATCTCGGTTACGTCGAATGTTGCGCCGCGGCTGTGCTCCGAGTTCCAGAATGCTTGCCTCTCCGGCAACTGGAAGCGCGCCCTCGAGCTGCAGGACGTGCTGATGCCGTTGCACGATGCACTCTTTGTCGAGACCAGCCCCGGACCCGTGAAGTATGCGGCGTGGCGTCTCGGCATTACCGAAAGCCCCGAGTGCCGCCTGCCACTCGCGCCCGTCAGCGAGTCGACCAAGGCGACCGTCGATGCCGCACTAGCGAATGCGGGGTTGCTAAAGGCTCGCGCCGCAGCCGAATAGGCAGAAGCAATCAGTCGTTTCGTAAAATACCGAGGCGGTGTGGCACAGCTGCACCGCCTTTATCGTACGAAGCGGCGGTGTGCGTTCATGCGGCGACGGCCTCCGAGCTGACCAGGGGGCGGCAGCGTGTCTCACGCATCGCAAGTGCGCATCCGAGACCGATCAGCAGGCCGCCCACGAGAACGGAAAACGCCACTCTGTAGTCGGCCACTGTGTAGATGCGGGCTCCGTCGACAAGTTTGCCCGACCAGACGTGATCGAGGAGCGATCCGATCAGGGGTTGGTAGATCGCGCCCGTGCCCGTCACCATCGCGTTGACGACGCCGATTGCCGTGCCCGCTACAGCCGGAGAATTGACCTCCCGAACGGTTGCGAAGCACATGATCTGCGCCGATCCGCCGAAGCCGGTGAGGAACGTCAGAACGGCAACCAACAGCGGCGGCAACGTCGGCCCATAGACCAACGTGACAAAGCTTGGAAGGCAGATGGCGTAGCCGATCAGGAACGGTGCGCGGCGTCGGCCGAGATGGCCCGAAAGCCAGCCGAAGATCGGCGCACCACAGCCCCAACCGGCGATCAGGAGCGAGGTGATGAAGGCGGCGGTCGCCGGTTCGAGCCCGTGCGCCGCGCCCATGAAGGGAACACCCCAGAGTCCGCCGAAGCCGAGCAGGGTACCGTTGACGCCGAGGCCGCCGATCGAGATGAACCAGGTCTGCGGATTGCAAAGCACCTGCTTGAGACCGGAAAACACCCCTCCCAGACTGCGAGTCCGGTGTGTCCTATCTCTGACGAACGCAAATGCCATCACCGCCAAGACCACGCCGCCGATGGCCATGATCGCAACAGTCGGTCGCCAGCCGTTGGCCTCGACCAGCAGCCGCACCGGCGCTTGGCCCAGGACACCGCCAGCCATGCCGGCCGCCATCGCCAGTCCACCGAGAAATGCAAATCGCTTTGCGTCAAACCAGTCTCCGGCGACTGCAAACGCTCCGACCAGACTGAATGCGGCGGACGCGCCGATCAGGAACCGGCCGAGACTGACACCTGCAAAGGTAGGGCTCCAGGCCGCTAGCAGACAACTGGCTCCGCAGATGAGTGCCGAGATGGCCAGCAATCGGCGAGGTCCGAAGCGGTCGATCATCAACCCGACTGGAATCTGCATGCCGGCATAGCCGTAGAAGTAGACGGCGGACAGACTTCCGACCGCCGTGGCGCCGACGGAAAAGTCACGCATCAGCTCTTCGACCATCACGCTCGGGCTGACTCGCAATACCCATGCGTAGAAGAAGAACAAGGCGCCGGTCGCCCAGCCGAGCAGATGAATGTTCATGGGAGACCTTGGCGGTTTCACCTCGCCGGGGAGGCGAGAGGCTAAGGCTAGCAGACCGGGATGCGAAGGCCAGTCCCGACAGGCATGTTGTTATCGAGAGATCGTCGCAAAGAGGCAATAGCTTGCTCCGTGTCGCCGCCTCGTGGAAGCATATGCTCATCACCTGCGACAGGGAGCGCCATCAATGCTGAAACTCTACTTCTCGCCCTCGACGAGTTCACTTGCCACCCATATCGCCTTGATCGAGGCGGGTGCGCAGTATGAACTCGTTCCGACTTTGCTTGCCAAGGAAGAGCAGAAGAAGCCTGGTTATCTTGCTATCAATCCCGACGGAAAGGTGCCGGCGCTGATCACGGAGGGCGGAAACACGCTGACCGAGGTGGCCGCTACGCTCTACTATATCGCACGAAAGTATCCCGCCGCCGGGCTTTGGCCGGAAGGAGATCTCGAGGCAGAGGCACAGGTCATTTCGTGGATGTCATTCACAGCCTCCACGATGCACGGATCGCGTGCCAAGGGCGTCGAGGCCGTAGCGGCGGCCTTTGCCGTGGCGGAGAAAAGGCTCGCCGGCCGCGAGTGGGCTATCGGTCGCTATTCGATCGCCGACCTTCATCTCTTCCGGGTGTACTGGCGTTTCCGTCCCGGTATCGACGCGCCAAAGGGAACGTATCCCGCTCTCGAGGCACACCACGACCGGATGCTCGCGCGGCCTGCCGTGCAAAAGGCGATGGAAGCCGAGAAGGCCTACACCTGATCGCATCCATTGGCATCCTCGCGTCTTTCGCATGCCTGTCCGGTTGAACGCGAGATATTTCGCGCGCTCGTGTGGGATGCTCGGTCAAAGTCTGACCTGATATGCCGCTTGAGATTCGCGCGACAACGCCTTGTTTTTGCGTCACCCCCGCAAAGGCGGGCCTACGCGCGTCTGATCCGGACGCCCGCGCTCGTGGTGTCCGCTTGCGTGGGCATGACGTCGTGCGGAACGATGCTCGGCGGTGAATAATGAAACAGGCGAATTCTCGAAGCACAGCTGAAACAGCGCTTAATCTCTTAGGCGCCAGAGCTCAACTGGACGGACATGCGCTTGTTGCGAGAATGACATCGGGGAAGCGGTCTCAATCGAAGATCCGCTCGCCCTGTTGATCGATGATCTGGCGGGCCTTCATGATCGAGAATTCGGCCGCTTCGTCGATGGTGCCGAAGCGGTCGGCTCGGACGAAGCGGTGCTCGCGCACGACGTCCCCGACCTGCTTCGAGATAGTGCCCGCCACCTGAAATTGGCCTGCCTCCGGGTACGGCATGGCCGCGATGCGGAAGCCGTTGTGCTCCGCCTCACGGGCTACCTTCGCTGTGCCATCGCCGTCGTCGCGGCCAATGCCAAAGAGCTTCTTCCAGAAGGACATGAGTGCCTCAGCTTCTCAGGACGTGCAAAAACAGGCGCGAGTATA
Organism: Hyphomicrobiaceae bacterium; assembly: GCA_050250755.1. GTDB lineage: Bacteria > Pseudomonadota > Alphaproteobacteria > Rhizobiales > Hyphomicrobiaceae. The sequence goes on along the minus strand of JBFWOB010000032.1, from coordinate 70,694 downwards.
TCTGAAGGTCTCGATCAAGGTGAAAGATGCAACACGATCTCGCGCCGGTGAGGCGCGGAGCGGTGCTCGAAAAGATAGAGACCCTGCCATGTCCCGAGCATCATCCGTCCGCCAGATACGGGAATCGACAGTGAAACGGCTGTCAACGCAGCTTTGATATGCGCCGGCATGTCGTCCGGCCCTTCAGTCGTGTGCACGATCCAGCGCATAGACGGGTCGTCCGACGGCGGTACTAGCCGCTTGAAGAATTCGTCGAGGTCGCGACGCACATCAGGATCAGCATTCTCCTGGATCAGCAGCGAGCAGGAGGTATGTCGGATGAAAACGGTCAGGATGCCTGTGTCGATGTTGCTCTCGGCCGAGGCCCGGCGCACGAACGCTTCCGCCTCGCGCGTGAACTCGGTAAGGCCCGAGCCTTTTGTCCCGATGGTCAGCGTCGTTTGCGGCATGGTGATTGAAAGCCTCGCGATATAAAATTGAACGTCTTCGTCCGGCACTACCATCTAATCCGCGGCTTGTGGATCAGTTGCATCACGAGGCAGCGTTATGTCGAATACGCAAGAGTATCACGCACACGTCTATTTCGATGCGACCACAATCGATAAGGCGCGCCGCATCTGCGGCTCCTGTCGGGACGCATTTGGTGTCGTGATGGGCCGCGTTCACGAGCGTCCTGTGGGACCGCATCCGGACTGGAGCTGCCAGCTTCTCCTTTCGCACGAGAAATTCGCCGACGTCATGCGCTGGCTGATGCTGAACCGCGACGGCCTCGTCGTCTTCGTCCACCCCGAGACGGGTGATGCGTTGAAGGATCACACCGATCACGCCGTTTGGATGGGTGCGATCAGGCCGCTCAATACGTCGATTTTCAAGAAAGTGTAGCAGGCGGCAAACAGCACACCGCCATCACACTTCGGGGGAGAGCCCGAGATCCGCAAGGCGCACCGCTAGCGCCGGCAGCAACAGTGGCGTCAGGAGATCGGTATGGGCCAGATCCGAAACCGACCGAAACGCCCCGTCCTGCGGTTCGCGATGGATACGGACGGTGAGCTTTCGGGCATCGATTACCCAGTAGTCAGGTAGGCCGAGGCCGGCGTAGATCGCGGCCTTGCGACCGAGGTCGTACTCGAGGCTCGAATCCGAGATCTCAACGAGCAATTGGACGACACTTGGTGTAAGTCCGCGAATGCCGAGCGCCCGCGGCCAGAAGACGAAGTCGGGCTCCAGAAAGTCACGCTCGCCGAGGTGGAGGGTGGTGTTGGGTATCCCCGCCGTCTCGTCCGGCAGTGCTTTGAACCAATATCGACTGAGTTCGGTTCGCACTGCCTCATGCGCGATACCTCGGGGAGACATCGGTACAATCTCCCCGCCGATCAGCTCGAACCGGTCGTCCTCGGCGAGCGTGCCGTCTGCCACCAAGACCTCGATTTCGGCAGCGGTCCATCGCCGCCGAGGTAACTCTGCGGCCGAGATGCTCCCGGGAGGTATGAGTAGGCGACCACAGGCGTTCATGGGTTCGATATAGCAGACTTCAGCCGATACGTTGCCTTGCAACAAAAAGGGCCGCCGAAGCGACCCTTTCTTTGATCTCAATTGTCCAGGAAGCTCCGGAGCTTCCGGCTGCGGCTCGGATGCTTCAGCTTCCTGAGCGCCTTCGCCTCGATCTGGCGGATGCGCTCTCGCGTGACCGAGAACTGCTGACCGACCTCTTCCAACGTGTGGTCGGTATTCATGCCGATGCCGAAGCGCATGCGGAGCACACGTTCCTCACGCGGCGTCAGCGAGGCGAGCACACGGGTCGTCGTCTCGCGCAGGTTCGACTGGATCGCCGCATCGATCGGAAGCACGGCATTCCGGTCCTCGATGAAGTCGCCGAGATGGCTATCCTCCTCGTCGCCGATCGGCGTCTCGAGCGAGATCGGCTCCTTGGCGATCTTCAGGACCTTGCGGACCTTCTCGATCGGCATGGCGAGCTTTTCCGCCAATTCCTCGGGCGTCGGCTCGCGGCCGATCTCGTGTAACATCTGCCGGCTGGTGCGCACGATCTTGTTGATCGTCTCGATCATGTGCACCGGAATGCGGATGGTTCGGGCCTGGTCGGCGATCGAGCGCGTGATCGCCTGCCGAATCCACCACGTCGCATAGGTGGAGAACTTATAACCGCGCCGGTACTCGAACTTGTCGACGGCCTTCATGAGGCCGATGTTGCCTTCCTGGATGAGATCCAGGAACTGCAGGCCGCGGTTGGTATATTTCTTGGCGATCGAGATCACGAGGCGCAGGTTTGCCTCGACCATTTCCTTCTTCGCCTGGCGTGCCTCGCGCTCACCCTTCTGCACCGCCTTCACGATGCGACGGAACTCGGGAATCTCGAGCCCGGTCTCCGCTGCGAGATTGTGGATATTCTCGCGAAGCTGCTCGATCTGGGCGCGCTCGGCCTTGATGAGACGTTCCCAGGCCTTCTGGCCACAGGTCGCCCGGCGATCGAGCCAGGTCTGGTCGAGTTCGTTGCCGTAGTATTCCGAGATGAAGTCTGCGCGCGACACGCCGAAGCTGTCCGCCAGCCGCATCAGGCGGCCTTCGAGACTGACGAGCCGCTTATTGATCGCATAAAGGTGCTCGACAAGGCTCTCGATACGATTGTTGTTGAGCGAGAGGCTCTTGACGTCCTTGATGATCTCATCGCGAAGCTTCTCGTAAGCCTTCTGCTCTTTGCGGTTTCCCTGCTCGCCGGCAACCTGCTGCTCGAGCTTCTTTTCCTGCTGTTTTCTAAGCTTCTTGTACGTGCCGGCGATGTTGTCGAACGTCTCGAGCACTTTCGGCTTGAGTTCGGCTTCCATCGCGGCGAGGGAGAGGGCGTTCTCGTACTCGTCCTCATCGTCCATCTCGCCTTCGGCGGGTTGACCTTCGCCGTCCACCGTCTCCGCCGGCAATGCTCCGTCGCTGGCCGGTGCCATTGGGGCGGCCTTCGCCTCGGGACCTTCGTAGGTGGCCTCGAGATCGATGATGTCGCGCAGGAGAATCTTGCCTTCGTTGAGTTCGTAGCGCCAGATGATGATGGCCTGGAACGTCAACGGGCTCTCGCAAAGGCCGGCGATCATCGCCTCGCGACCGGCCTCGATGCGCTTGGCGATGGCAATTTCGCCCTCACGCGACAGAAGCTCGACTGAGCCCATCTCGCGCAGGTACATGCGAACGGGATCGTCCGTGCGCTCGGTCGGCTCGGCGCGCGTCTCGGCCTTGGTCGGCAGATTATTGACGACGAGCGCGCGGCCATCATCCTCGTCGGAGTCGTCGTCGGCAACAGCCTCGTCGGACTCTTCCTGATCCACGACCGAAATGCCCATTTCACTGAGCGTGGCCATGGTGTCTTCGATTTGATCGGGCGTGACTTCTTCAGATGGAAGAACAGCATTAAGCTCGTCGTGGGTGACATAGCCGCGCTGTTTGCCAAGCTTCAGCAGTCGCTTGACGGATTGATCCGTCAAGTCGAGGAGTGGGCTGTCCTTCTCTACCGTATCCGTGGCGTGGCCGGCCTGTTCCTCGGTTCTCTGCGCCATGTGTATCCTCGAGCTCTATGCGTTGGCCGTTCGGCATGCGGGGAGACCGGTCCGAAGGCCGGTCTGCAAATCTGATCAGCGGGTCAGTCTCGGCAGTCCGTAAGTCGCTCCTTGGAGACCAGGATGACGGGCTTCAAAGCGATATGCCCTCCAGGCATGCGCACAGGGTCACAACCCGGCATGTGTCGGAAGATGTGGCCACGCTCCGATCGCATCATCCCGTGCAACTCCGATGCCGGCCTGCCCCTGTGATCGGGCAGTCCGACCTTCGCCTCTGTTCCACAGTTTGAAACGGCTTGGCGAACCCACCAGGATCCCCAACTGCTCAACTGACGGTGCCGTCGGTCGCCGGCTCGGTGCCGTCGGTCCGGTTAAGCAGGCTCTGCAACTCACAGATGCGTGCAAACGCATCCTCGCTGCCTTCTTCATGCCAAGCCTGCTCGGCAACAATCAGCTCTCGACGCAACTCTTCCTTTTGATGAAGCGTTACGGCGTGGTGCCAACCCGTCTCGACGGCGGCCCGGTCTGCCTCTGGTTCGGCGAACTTGTCGCCGCGATGCGTGATCGCACGCTCGACGAGGGCGAGAGCCGGAGCTAAGCCTAGGTTGCTCAGATGGGAAGTGAGGCTTTCTCTGTCAAGTAAATTCTCCTCCATAAGTGCAGATAAAAGCGTATCTCGCACACGAGCGAGAGCCGCTTCACGGAATGACAGTGCTGCAATGGTCTCGGCTTCCTCTGCGATCAACCACGGGTGGTTGATGAGCGTGCGTACAATCAATGCTTCTCGCTGGGGGACGAATTCCGTGCGTGCGATGAGCTCATTGGAGGCGAGCGGCGCCTCCGGCGGCTTTGGCGCACGCTGATGACCTTGACGTGCACGCTCGCGCAGGCGCCAGTCGATCCGCGCGTTGTCGCGGCGGCGACCAACTGTCGCGGAGTTTCGTCGACCACCTGCACCGGTAACCGCCCGCACCTCTCGACGGCTGCGTTCCCAAAGGGTCTGCTTGAGCTCGCTTTCGTAGTACGCCTTGACGGTGGGATCGCCGATACGCTTCACGAGCGACTTGAGGCGCGTCTCCAAAGCCGCGCGCTCATCGGGCGTGAATGTCCCGCTATCGGCCAGTTCTTCCTTCTCCATGAGAACGTCGAACAGTGGTCGCACATGCCGTTCGAGAACGGTTTCGAAGGCCTCCGCGCCACGCGTGCGGATGAGGTCGTCCGGATCGAGGCCATCCGGCAGGAATGCGAAGCGGATCGTATATCCGGGCTTCAAGTGCGGTAGGGCCGTTTCGACCGCCCGAAACGCCGCTTTTCGCCCGGCAGCGTCACCATCGAAACAAAGGATCGGCTCGGGCGCCATGCGCCAAAGAAGCTGAATCTGGTCCTCGGTCAGGGCCGTCCCCAGCGGCGCCACGCATTCGCCGAATCCGCCCTCGGCCAGCGCGATGACGTCCATGTAGCCTTCGACGGCAATGACCCTGCCGCGCTCGAAGGCCGCCGGGCGGGCCCGATGCGCATTGAAGAGGATAGCGCCCTTATGAAAAAGTGGCGTTTCTGGCGAGTTGAGATACTTGGCGGGAGCGTCCGGGTCGAGGGCACGCCCACCGAACGCGATGGTACGGCCCTTGGCATCGGAAATCGGAAACATGACGCGGTGCCGGAAGCGATCGTAGGCGACGGGGATGTCGGGGCCGGCAATCTGCATACCCGAAAGTGCCATTTCCTCTGCGGTGAACCCTTTCGCGGCGAGAACTTCTTTCAAGGCATTGCGGCTGTTCGGAGCATAACCGAGCCGGAAGCTGGCCATCGTTTCGCGGCGTAGGCCCCGCTTTTCGAGATAACGCCGACCATCTTCGCCGACCCGGCCCGTCAGGCTTGCCTCGAAGAACTCGGTTGCGGCCTCCATCAACGCCATCAGGCGGGTGTGGATGTCCGCCCGCTCGCGGGCTTCACGGCTTCGGGGCTCCGCCCGCGGCATTTGCAGCCCGGCTTCTCCGGCCAGCCGCTCGACGGCCTCCGCAAACGTCAGCCCCTCGGTCTCCATGACGAACTTGAAGATGTCGCCGTGTGAACCGGAAGCGAAGCAGTGATAGAAACCCTTTTGATCGTTGACGAAAAACGACGGCGTCTTCTCCGTCTTGAAGGGCGAGAGCCCCCTCCATTCGCGTCCGGATTTCTTGAGCTGGACCTTCCGCGACACGACTTGGCTCACCGGCAGGCGAGCTCGGATTTCATCCAGAAATTGAGGCGTGAAGCGCATGTGAGTTGTTGTAGGCGATTCGCGTCATGCTCGGCGGTGTGGTGGGGTAGGTGAGGCCGCCTGTCACCATCATCCACAGGCGTATCTGTATGAGTTTGGCCGAATTGACGCTGGTGGTTGCGAGCAGAAGCAGATCAAGATCCTGGCATCGCGGTGGCAAGAAGGAGCAATGCGCCATGCCGGAAGCTCGCATGAAACGCGTTTATCTGGCGGGGCCAGAGGTCTTCCTGCCGAACGCCATGGATGTTGGCATGGCCAAGGTCGAACTGGCGAGGGAAGCAGGTTTCGCGGGGTTGTTCCCGCTGGATCAGCAGCTCGATCTCGCTGGCCTATCCAAGCTCGAGCAGGCGCGGCGAATCTCCCTCGCCAACGAGGCGTTGATGCGTTCGGCAGATCTGCTCATCGCGAACCTCACCCCGTTCAGGGGTGTATCAATGGATTCGGGCACGGCCTTCGAGGTTGGCTTCATGCGCGCGCTCGGTCGCCCGGTGCTCGGCTACACCAACGTCCAAGGCGACTATCGCGGCCGAGCCGAAGCGTTTCGCAGGCGAGGCATCCCGCCGGCTGACAGCGATGCGCCTGATTTCGAGATCGAAGATTTCGGCATGGCCGAGAACCTGATGATCGCCGTTGCGATCCTCGAGAGTGGCGGCCGCATTGTCGAAGGCAGCGCACCCGCGGGTTCGGAAATGGCGGATCTCACCGCCTTCCGTCAGTGCCTCGATGAAGCGCATCGCCTCTTGCTTGTTTGAGGCGATCGCAGATGGCGGAACGTCACCAGGCTTTGAATGGCGTTTCGGGCACGGGCGTCAGCGGCGGCTTGCGCTCCTTATAAGCGATCAGATTATCGACCGTGAGGTTGCCCATTTTCTCGCGCGTGTAGATCGACGCTGAACCAACGTGTGGCACCACAGTGAGGTTCGGGATCGTGAAGAGGTCGGGATCGACCCGCGGCTCGTTGACGAAGACATCGAGGCCCGCCGAGAGGATCGTGCCATTGCGAAGCGCGGCCTTCAGCGCGGCCTCGTCGACGATCGAGCCGCGTGCCATGTTGATGAAGACACCGCGCGGTCCGAGGGCCTTGAGCACTTCGGCATTGACGATGTTTTGGGTTGCCGGCCCGCCCGGCAGAATGGCGATCAGCGTGTCGACGGCCTTCGCCATCTCCACGAGATTGTCGAAGAACGGATAAGGCACGTCTGGTTGGCGCGTCCGGCCGAAATAGGAGAGCGGTACGCCGAACGCCTCGAGGCGCCGGCCGATGGCCTTGCCGATGCGCCCGTATCCGATCAGTCCGACGCTGCGATCCCTGAGACTACCCGGCGTGAACGGATAGTCGGCGCCGGTTGCCGCCCACTGTCCCTCTCGCATCCAGGCCTGGGATTTGGCGAGCTCCCGTACTGTCATGATGAGAAGCCCGATCGTCGTGTCGGCAACCTCCTCGGTGAGCACGTCCGGCGTATTGGTAATGATGACGCCGCGCTCGCGTGCACCTGGGACGTCGATCGAATCGTACCCCACGCCGTAATTGCCGATGACCTTGAGAGCCGGCAGCCGCGCCATCATCGCCGCGTCCGTTAGGACGCCGGTATGGGCGCCGGTGCACAGCGCCTCGATGCGCGGCCCCTCCTTTGCCAGAAAGGTGTCGACATCATCGATCTCGTGCAGCCAGTGCACCTCGAACGCATCCTCCATGCGTTTCACCATCAAGGGCATCATGGGCCCGGTCGAAAGCAGAGGCGGTTTGCTCATGCCGTCGGTCCTTTGCGCGAGGAGGTTTCAAATACAGCCGATAGTGCCGCTATCGCTTCAATACAGTGGCTCAGCCATTAAAACACAATCTGCGGATGGATGAGTCGGGTCGAGCCAAAGAGTTACGATTTACCAATCGGTGAGACGTACCCGGCGCGGGTGCAACACGGGACGAAACCCGAGGGCGGGGCGGCGGACGAGGGGTATGAGCGAGACAGTCTTTGACGCCGCGATCATCGGCGGAGGCCACAACGGTTTGACTTGCGCGGCATATCTCGCGCGGGCAGGCGCTCGCGTCATTGTCCTCGAACGCAATGCCGTCGTCGGAGGTGCTGCGCTGACGGAGGAGTTTCATCCTGGATTTCGCAACTCGGTGGCCGCTTACACCGTGAGCTTGCTCAATCCGAAGGTGATCCAGGACTTGGACCTTACCCAGCACGGCTTGCGCATCGTCGAGCGGCCGACAGCCAATTTCTGGCCGATCGACGACACCCGCTATCTGTTGATGCGGTATGATCTGGGCTCCCGCCAACGCGCCATCTCGACGTTCTCGGCGAAGGATGCCGAACGTCTTCCCGCGTACGAGCGAGCCCTGGACATGGCCGCGTCCGTTTTGCGCGATCTGGTTCTCAGAACGCCGCCGAATGTGGGAGGCGGCATTCTCGAACTCCTGCGTTCGGGGCTGATCGGACGGCGTCTGCTCCGCTTGACCATCAACGAACAACGTCTCCTCGTGGATCTCTTCACGAAAAGCGCTGCCGATTTTCTCGGAGGCTGGTTCGAGAGTGAGGTCGTCAAAGCCGCCTTCGCGTTTGATGGGATTGTCGGCGCCTATGCAGCGCCATCGACGCCCGGAACGGCGTACGTCCTGCTGCATCATTGCTTCGGTGAGGTGAACGGCAAGGCTGGCGTATGGGGGCACGCGATCGGGGGCATGGGGGCCATCAGCCAGGCGCTGCAACGATCCGCAGAAGCCGCTGGCGCCGTGGTTCGAACATCATCGGCGGTGAGGCGGCTCGTTGTGACGGGCGGACGCGCAACGGGCGTGGAGCTCGAATGCGGCAAGAGAATCACAGCCCGCTCGGTCGCGGCCAATGTCGGCCCGAAACTGCTCTTTCGCGATCTCGTGCCGGAGGATGCTCTCGCATCCGACCTGCGGCGCTCGTTCCTGGCTGTGCGCACCGGCTCCGGCACATTTCGCATGAATGTGGCGCTATCGGAGCTGCCAGACTTCACGTGCCGGCCTGGATACGAGGCCCAAGATCACCACGGCGCCGGCATCGTGATCGGGCCGACGCTCGATTATCTGGAACGCGCCTATCTCGATGCGCGCACTGATGGCTGGTCGCGTCGGCCGATCGTCGAAATGCTGATTCCTTCGACGCTCGACGACAGCCTCGCGCCACCCTGCAAGCACGTCGCAAGCTTGTTCGTACAGCACGTCGCGCCACATCTACCCGCCCCTCGGTCGTGGGATGATCCCGCCGAGAAAGAGCGTTTCGCCGACGTTGTGATCGATACCGTCACGCGTTACGCGCCGAACTTTCGCGATGCCGTCGTGGGGCGGCAGATCCTCTCGCCGCTCGACCTCGAACAGCGTTTCGGTCTGATCGACGGCGATATTTTCCATGGCCAGTTGGGGCTTGATCAGCTCTTCGCGACACGGCCTGTGCTCGGCTTCTCCAACTACCGAATGCCGATAGCAGGTCTCTATCTGTGTGGCTCCGGAGCACATCCGGGTGGAGGCGTTACCGGCGTTCCCGGGCACAATGCTGCGCGCGAGATGGCACGTGATCTCAAGTTGCGGCGTGCCTGATGGCCATTGATGCTTGCTCAGCCTGCGACCGTGGAGTGTCGCGCAAGCAGATATTACTCGGCCGCATTCTGGCGCGTGTCGCGCGGATTTTCGATCGCTGGCACTTCGCATCCCGTAATGCAGCAGCGACCCGGCTGCTTCGAGACACGTTTGCCCTCGTCGAGCGCGCCACGATCGAGAAGCTGCTCCACCATGGCCGCTTTCTCTCCGACAGGATAGTTCCGCCAGATCTCGCGCTTCATCGCCTCTGGACTGCCGCCACCATGAAGGGAGATCACGCTCATCCAGCCTCCGGCATAGGACGCCGTGAGATCTTCCATCAGCCGCGCGACTTCCATCCGCTTGGCGGCCGGCACGTCGGGCCGCCCGGCCAGCACCGCCGCCAGTGATGCTGCCGTCTCGGGATTGTGGTCCTCGTCGGGGCCCGGCAGCGCCACGATCAGGCCGCCCGAGACATAGTGCGCCAGCCGGTGCATGTCGTAGATCTGTGTCGCGAGCAGCAGCTTGCCGACATTCGAGAAGACGGTGTCCGGCATCACCGAACCAGCAGGATCCTTCATCGCGTAGACGGACGCGGCCACCCCGCACGCGAAGAAGCCCTCGACGATTTTTATGAGCTCAACCATCGCGTCTCGGACATGCGCGTGGCGCTCCGGATCGAGCCCGTTCGCTTCGATCATCAGCGCTCCCGCGCCAATCAGGAGATCGCCGAAGCCCGCACGCGCGCCGATGCACGAATGCCGATGATGAGTCGCGTAACTGGTCGTCATGAAGCTCGCTTCTTCGACTTCCCCATCGATGAAGACGCGATCGAATGGAACGAAAACGTCATCGAACTGCACGACTCCTGTTGTCTGGCCGTAGCGTGCGGAATACATCGCGGCAGGGTCGCCCGGCCGGCCCGCAGGGCGCGCGACGATGGTGATGCCCGGTGCATCGATCGGGACGGCGCAGGCGATGGCGAAGTCCTTGTCCTCCGCGGTCATCGTGCGGCACGGCAGGACGAGCAGTTCGTGCATGTAGGGCGCGCCGGTCACGATCGCCTTCGTGCCGCGAATGACGACCCCGTCCGGACGTCGCTCTTTAACGTGGACGTAGACATCTGGATTGGCCTGCGCGCCGGGTCGTTTGGAGCGGTCGCCTTTCGCATCGGTCATCGCAATGCCGTGCGACCAATCCCTATCCTGGCTCTCGTGCAGGTAGGCGAGGAAGCGCTGATGGCGATCGGTCCCGCGTTCAGCATCGAGGCGTCGCGTCGCCTGGAAGAGCGCGTTCAGCGCATCATGCGACAGGTACCGCTGGGCACATCCTGCCACACGGCAAACGAGACGCACGGCTTCGAGCTTGTAGAGAAGATCGGTCGATGTCTCGTCAATGTGGAGCATTCGATTGACGATTTGCCCGGTGGTTCCCTGTCGTGCCGTCATCAGGGGGCGGTGCTCCTCGGCGAGCGCGAAGTCGTAGGCTACGCCCGTTGCCGCGATCCCCGGCGCAAGGAGGGGAGAATCGGCCACGCTCGCGATGCGCTCGCCATTGACGAATACACGCGGACTGAGCCGCCGCAGGCTCTCGCGATAATCATTGGCTGACATCAACATGCGTGGGCTCCGCGGCAGGGCAACGATCTGACAAGACGTTATCGGCCGTGCCCTGCCCGATCAACGTCCGCGGCGCGACAATTGCGTAAACCATGAGAACAGGGGCGGGGGCCTGTAAACGGCGCCTGTCTCGCAATTTCCGCATTTCGGCGCTACGGTCGGTGTGCGGCGCAATAGGTGCCGCGTCCGCGATTTGCGCGGGTGCGAGCGTCAAGGACGGATGCCGATCGTCCGGCCTCTGCGCGACGTTCCGATCGCGGCGATACCATCACGAGGAGTTCGCCATGGCTGAAGTCGATTACACGACCGACATCAAGAAATATACGTCGAGCGTCGAGCAGGCAGCCGTCGACGGTATTGTCCGGTTTCTTGGGATTGCGTTGAAGAGCCGCGATGCGTCTTACGTAGCCTGCTCATCGAAGGACGAACTCGAGCGTGTCCGAGAGAGCTTCCTCAAGCGTAAGCTCAAGATGAGCGACGATGATGCGGCGCTCGATCAGCGCATCAAGGCCGTGTGCGAGCAAATGAAGGCCGACACGTCCAAGCATCGCGTGACGTTTTACTACCTCCTGGCGGAAAAGGCCGGAAAGCTCGGCGACCTTTGAGGCAAGGTCGGTCGCCCGCGGGTGAGGAGCAGCCCTCGCGGCGCCGCAAGGGCAGGGCGGTGCACGGCGTGACAGCGGCGCGCCAAGCGTGCGACAAGTGCTTGTGGTTCGTTTTCGCCCCGGTCGTTGAGCCTCATGACGCAGACGGCAATGTCAGCTCTGAAGAAGCAGCATCTCATCGACCCCGAGATCTGCATCCGGTGCGGCACGTGCGAGGCGACGTGCACGATCGGCGCTGTCAGTCACGACGACCAGAATTATGTGGTCGACGCCGAGAAATGCAACGCTTGCCTCGATTGCATTGCTCCCTGCCCAACCGGCTCGATCGACAACTGGCGCATCGTCGCGACGCCCTACACGCTCGAGACGCAGCTTGGGTGGATAGAGCTTCCCGCCCAGGAGGACCTGGCCGGCAACGCGCCCCCGCTCGAGGAAGCTGACGACGGCGAAGCTGGCGCGCTGATCGAGGCGGCCCACGCCGGCGGTGGCGGCCGAGCGATCCCGCCCGCATCGGCGACGCGCCCGATCGTAAACCTCTATGGGCGTTCCAGCCCGGCGATAGCTACGGTGCAGGGCAATTTCCGCATCACGTCGGCATCGGCCGAGAGTGATGTGCGCCACATCGTGCTCTCGTTTGGCGAAAAGGCGTTCCCCGTTCTTGAAGGCCAGTCGATCGGCGTCCTGCCGCCTGTATCGGATCCCGATGGCAAGCCTTATCCGATGCGCCTCTACTCCATCGCATCGGCGCGAGACGGGGAGAAGCGCAACGCCAACAATGTTGCGCTCACGGTGAAGCGCGTGCCAGGCGGTCTCGTCTCTGAATGGTTGTGCAACTTGAAGGTCGGCGAGCGCATCGCCGTGTCGGGACCGTTTGGCTCGACGTTCCTCATGCCCGATGATCCCCGGGCAAACATTCTCATGATTTGCACGGGCACGGGATCGGCGCCGTTCCGCGCCTTTACGGAGCGACGCAGACGCACGGCACCCGCCGCGACCGGGCGTCTCGTGATGTTCTTCGGCGCGCGCACGCCTGAGGAGTTGCCGTACTTCGGCCCGCTGCAGAAGGTGCCGCCCAGCCTGCTCGAGCAGCACCTTGTCTATTCGCGCCGCGCAGGCGTGGCGAGGGAGTATGTCCAAGACCGTATGCGTGCTCGATCGGCCGACATCGTGCCTCTGCTCATCGATGACGCGACGCACGTCTTCATTTGCGGCCTCAGGGGTATGGAAACAGGCGTAGATACCGTCATTTCCGAGATTGCGGCCGGCGCAGGTCTCGACTGGTCAACGCTCAAGCCGAAAATGAGGGGAGAAGGCCGCTACCACGTCGAGACGTATTGAGTGCCGCAAGCTGCAAGCCGACGCCTTGACGGATCGATGCCACCCGGCGCACTACGCAGGTACTTTCCAGAAAGAGCTGCGCCATGTCCCTCCGACTGCCGACTATCGACGATATTCGCGCCGCGCGTGAGCGATTGAAGCCGCACATCATCGAGACGCCGCTGCTCGAGCACCCGGCGTTGAATGCGAGGGCGGGCGGGCGCGTGCTGCTGAAGTGCGAGAATCTGCAGCGCGTCGGCGCGTTCAAGTTTCGCGGCGCCTACAACAAGATCAGTCAGGTGGATAAAACCGCATTCCCCGGCGGTATCGTGGCATGCTCGTCGGGTAATCATGCACAGGGGGTCGCCGCAGCCGCTACATTGCTTGGCATCAGGTCGGCGATCGTAATGCCGGCCGATGCACCGGCGATGAAGGTGGCGCGAACTCGTGCGTTCGGCGGCGAGGTCATTCCTTATGATCGCGTCAAAGAGGACAGGGAAGCGATCGCGGCGCGACTTTGTGAAGAGCGAGGCGCCGCGATGGTCCATCCGTTCGACGACTGGCAGGTGATGGCAGGCCAGGGGACGGTCGGACTCGAAATCGTCGCGCAAGCGGCCACGCTCGGAGCGAAGCCCGACACCGTGCTCGTTGCATGTTCGGGGGGCGGTCTCGCAGGTGGCATTGCGACGGCCGTCAAAGCCAGCCTCCCGACCACCGAAATACGAACCGTCGAACCGGAGGGATTCGATGATATGGCGCGCTCGCTCAAGGCGGGGCAGCGTCAGCGAAATACCAAGCTGTCGGGCTCGATCTGCGATGCCCTGCTCGCGGAGACGCCGGGCGAGACGACATTTGCCGTCGCTCAGAAAGTCCTGTCGGATGGTCTTGTCGTGTCGGACGACGAGGTGCGCGACGCCATCCGCTTCGCCTTCGCGGATCTGAAGCTGGTCGTCGAGCCGGGCGGTGCCGTGGCTCTTGCAGCCGTACTTGCTAGGCGCATCCCGACGAGCGGTCGTACGACGGTTGCGGTGATTTCCGGCGGCAATATCGACCCGGCCATGCTCTGCGGCATTCTCGGGGCTGCCTAAGTCCATGCGCAATGCGCGCGCGGGCGCCCAGTCACACGAAGAAGGCACGGCGCGCAGGCTCACCGGGAGCTATAGCCTCCGGCTGGCATTGTTCTTTTCCGCGCTTTTTGCTGTGACGGGCACGAAGCTCCCCTATCTGCCGGTATGGCTCGATTGGCGCGGATTGACGAACGCAGAGATCGCTATCGTCACCGCCGCACCCCTGTTTCTTCGGATCATCGCCGGCCCTCTCATCGCGCTCGCGGCCGACCGATGGGGCGATCGGCGTCAGGCGGCCGTGGCCCTCGCGGCCCTCGCGCTCGTCGGCGCGGCGTTGCTCGCTGTCGCATTCGGCTTCTGGTCCATCCTCGTCGTCGTGCTCATTGGCGCGCTTGCTGCGATGGGGCTGATGCCGATCGCTGAAACACTTGCCATGAGTGGCGTGCGCCGCGGTGGGTTGGACTACGGGCGCATGCGCCTTTGGGGGTCCGTCAGCTTCATCGCGATCGGGTTTGCCGCGGGGCCCGCCATTGTCGCGTTCGGGGCGTCGTCGGTGCTGTGGTTCTTGGTGGCGGGCAGTTTTGCGACGTTCGTATCGGCGCTGATGCTCCCTGCCGACCCCGATGCCGATCAGGAGCAAGGGCAAGCGAGGGAGCAAGCACAAGGCCGCCGCCCGACATTCGCGCTGCTCGCCGCATCGCAATTCACGCCGCGATTCCTGCTCTTTCTCGCAGGCGCCGCGGCCGTCCAGTCATCGCACGCAGTTTTCTATACGTTTGGTGTCATCGAGTGGCAGCGCCAGGGCGTTTCCGCCACGTGGTGCGCAACCCTATGGGCGATTGGCGTGGCGGTTGAAATCGGGCTGTTTGCGTTCTCGAAGGTCGCGGTCGCGCGGCTGGGAGCCATCGGCCTTCTCATGACGGGTGCGGTCGCGGGTGTGATTCGCTGGGCGGCCATGGCCTTCGATCCACCGTTAGCAGCCCTGATCCCGTTACAGGCCTTGCACGGCCTCACATTCGGTGCGGCGCATCTAGGCGCGCTGCATTTCATGAGTGCCAACGTGCCACCATCGGAAGCAGCGACGGCGCAGGCGGTCTACGCAAGTGTGACGTCCGGGATCGGTCTGGGTCTCGCAACTCTCGCGGCCGGACCGCTCTACGGCGCGCTCGGCGGATACGCTTATGCACCGATGGCATTGCTCTGCGTCGCGGGAACGATTGGGACGGTTTGGTTGTCGCGCTGGCCCAAATCCACGGTGACGGTTCGTGTCGACGAATCCTCGGCTCGCTAGGCGCGGTCACTCAGACGAGCTGTCCGCTGGCGTGGGCAAGGAAGAGGAAAGCCCGACCGGCGTCCGACACGACCTGGCTCTGAGCGAGGCGTCCGCTGGGGTCCCGTTGCTCGCACTCACGCAAGATACGCTGGAAGTTGTGCTGGTAGTGGTCGACCGATTGGCGGAAGCCGGCGTCCGCTCCGTAGCGCCGCTGGACTTCGTCGAACAGGGTACGGCCTTCGACCGAGTAGATGCTCCGGACCATCACGCCTCTCTGGCCGGCCCGGAAGCGGGACCAGATCGCAGAAGCCGTAGTCTGATCCAAGGCACGCGCATAGCCGGCGAGATTGAGGTCTCCGGGGCGGCTGTCATCTTGAGAGGCGCGGGCCAGAAGGTCTCCGAGTTTCCAGGCTTCGCGAGCCGCGTCGCCCGCTCCGGCACTGGGGGCAGCGGGAGGCAATGCGGCCTGTGTGCGGTGATGCTGCTGCGCGGAAAGCTCGTTGGCGAGGGTCTGGGTGATTGAGGAAATGGCCCGCCCAGCCGATGCCGCTGCACCGGGCGCCGCGGAGGAGGGTGGCACGACGTCCGCGCGATGCGCCTCGCGGCGTGACAGGGTCGAAAGCTGCTCGAGCGCGCGAAGCTGCTCCTGCAGCGAGTGACGCATCGTGTCCGCCGACGCGCGCGTCGCCTGCGGCAGCCGTTCGAGCTCTTCCCTGAGCCGGGCCTGCTCCTTGTCGAGATCGGTCAGCGTTCGTTGCGCCCGTTGGCGCATGTCGTCGTAGCTCGACGAGAAACGCGAGTGCATCGAACCGATTTCGTCACGCACTTCTTGCGAGATCGACTTGAAGCGCTCCCGAAGATCCGCCACTGCCCGCTCGGTCTCGCCTCCTGCGGTCCCTCTCAGGCGCTCCATTTCTTCGATCGCCCGTCGTGACTGCTCTTCAAAGCCGCGCCGCAAATGCTCGCCGGCAGAGAGAGCCCGGGTTTCGAGTTGGCTGACCGTACCTTCCAAGCTCGCCGGATAGGTCTGCATGACCTTGTCGATGTCTTGAGCCTTACTGGAGATCTGCTCAAGCGTTTGCGTCAGTTCGGCCTGGCGGTGCTTCAGGCTGCTGTCGATGCGCTGGTTGGCGGTTTCGAGCGCGTTCGCCGCGCGCATCATCGTCTGGCCCTGATTGTCGAAGCGGTTGGTGACGCTCGCGATCTGGCTGACGAAATTGTCCGAAAGATTACGCAACAGTTCGGCCTGACCGGCGAGGCCTTCGATCGCTTGGACCGACTGCTTGGTGACGTTCTCGCTCGCGCGGCGGATAGCATGCACACCATGCATGATTTGCTCGTCGAGCTGGCCTGCCTGCTGGCCAAGGACCTGCGCGATGTCCTGAGCGTGGGTTTCGAGAGCGGTCGAGAGGGCTCGGGCTTTGTCGGCGACGGTGCTGTCGATCGCCAGCGTGGATCGGACGAGCGATTCGTCGAGCAGCTTGAGCCGTTCGGAGAACGAATCGTCGAGCGTCTGGATGCGCTGAACCAATTGCACATCAAGGCCTTGCTGACGCGCCTCCATCGTTGCGTCGAGGGCGCGCGTGTATTCCTCGAGTACCGCCTGCAGGCCTTCGGTTCGCGTCGAGAGTGCCGATTCGATCGACGAGGCGGTCGTCTCCAACATTCCTTTGAGCTGTTGGGTGCGCTCGCCGAGGGCGGTATCGAGGCCGCCAGCGAAGCCCCCAAACGCCTGCTGGATCTGCTCGGCGTGACCCGAGAGCGTCGTTTCGAGATCGGATTTGCCCGATTGGAAGGCAGTCGTAATGGCATTGGCACGCGACTCCAGAAGGCCGCGGATCTCGCTCGTGCTATCACTCAGGACGCCATGCAGCTCCTGCGTTCGGGTGCCGACTGTCGTGGCGAGATGGGCAGCATTGTTCGACAGCGACGTCTCGAGCGAGACGAGATTTTGCCCGGCTTGCTCAATGAAGCGCGCGAGCTTGACCTGCTGATCCGACAGCTTGTCGACAAGGGCCGGGATATCACCACCCAGCTCCTTCAGCGAGAAACTGACGCGCTCGCTCGTGTTGAGCAGCGCGTTGCGCTCGCCTGCAAGCTCCTCCAGCAGGCCTCGGATGCGATTCTCGTTCTGGGTATAGGACCGCTCGAGGCTTGTGACTTCGTTGTGAACCAAGGCTTCGAGCTCACCCGCACGGCCGAGAGCGCGCGAGACGGCCTCGTTCATGTGATTGACCTGCCGGCGAACGGCTTGGCCAACCGAGGCGATCTGCTGCTCGGCCATCCGGTCGGGCTCGGCAAGGCGGATCGCCACTTCGGTCATCGCCGACGACATGAGGCGCAGCTCCTGGGCGCGCCAGACGAGCATGGCAATGAACCAGAAGACCGCGATCGGAAGTATAACGGTCGCCGCCAGCGTGATGGCTGTCGGCCGCGTGAGCATCTCGAGCACGGTCGGCGCGCGCTGCAACTCAGGCGCCAGCATAGCCCAGCCAAGCAGAATGCTGACGAGGCCCCACACGACGCTCGCGATCGCAGCGATTTGCATGGGACGCTGCGATGGTTTCGCATGCAGCGCGAAAATCAGTCCCCCAATAGAGGGAAGGTCGTCGTTGGCGGCGACGCGCGCCTGACCTGCCGGGCGACGCTTTGCGGTCCGGCGGCTGGGAGTTTCAGCCTGATCGTCAGGCGCCTTCGACGGAGATGGCGTTCCAAGCGCCGGTCCGCTGGACTGGGATCTTGAAACGGGTGGGTCGGCAGCCGGCTTGGCGCCGAGTGGCGGTGGCCCGCCCGGTGGCGTGCCTTGTGCGGCAGTCGGAGAGGCACCGGGCAAGGTCCCCGGCAAAGGCGGAGGTGCAGCCTCGCCAGATGGGATTTTGGGTGGCGCTGACGGTGACGCCGTTGCGGGGGCGGGGGTGCCCTCGACAGAATCGCTGCGTTTCGACGTCTCTTGCGGCATCACCGCTAACCCCCGCCGACGCTCGCGCGCCGTCCCGCTTTCCGGAGGACTTGTTAAGATCGTTGCTGCGGCGACCAGATATGCGGCCCCGCGTTTCCCCGGCCTGTCAGAGTGTCCCCCATCTCGACAGCCTTAACGATCTTTTACGACGGAGTTTGTGGCGAAAGGAAGATGCAGTCGTCGATCGTACAACGGTAAATGAGGGCTCGTCCGACACGAACGATTTGCAACCCGTTCTTAACGACCACTTATCGACTCTTTGACATCCTCCCTCCGCGGAGAATGGCGCGCTCTACAACTCGACGCCTGGGAGGGACGGAAACATGGCCACATCTGCAGCTGCTTCCGCAGCCACGGAAGCGATCGGCGTGGTGCCCGCCGTCGATCATGCCCATCTTGCCAGATATACCTTTGGAAACAAGGCGCTCGAGGTCGAGGTTCTCAACCTTTTCGCCGATCAGGCCCCCTTGTATCTCACCAATCTCCGCGATGCTCGCAGCGAGAAGGATTGGCGCGACGCCGCACACACCTTGAAGGGCTCGGCAAGGGCGGTCGGCGCCATGCGTGTCGCGGAATTGGCGGAGCGCGCTGAAGCGCTGCGGTCGTCGGCCGACATGGCGGCAAGGGCAATGGCAATCGACGCCCTCGCCGAGGCGTTGGACGAAGCCAGGCAACACATTGCCCGGCTTGAAGTCGATCGCTGAGTGCCTTCGTTCCCCGATTCGGGCTGGAACACACCCGACCCCGCCCGAAATTTTTTGCCGAAGGTGGCCGGTCATCGTAACCGCGGCGGGCGCACCTTTACGGGGCGATCCCTTGAAAAGAGATGTGTCGGCGAGTAATCGTCTCGTCGCGGTCGGCCCGACGGCGTACGGGCCCCCTGCGCGGCTTCGGTGCCCGCGGGATCTCACGCGCAGCATTTGACGCCGGAAAGGTCGCCTTCGAGAAATGGCCAAGATCACGTTCATTCAGCCCGACGGTAAGCAACAGATCGTCGAGGCCGACAAGGGCCTCACTGTGATGGAGGCGGCGAAGAAGGCGGCGGTGCCGGGTATCGAGGCGGAGTGCGGAGGCGCCTGCGCCTGCGCGACGTGCCATGTCTACGTCGATGCGGAGTGGACTGAAACCGTCGGCAAGCCGAACGAAATGGAGGCGGATATGCTCGATTTCGCCTTCGACGTCCGCGACGAGAGCCGTCTGTCCTGCCAGATCAAGATCACTGACGCACTGGACGGCCTGATATTGCGCGTGCCCACCAAGCAGTTCTGAGCACACCCGCGGGAGGCATTCTCTCGCGGGCGACCAAGTGTTCATCGCTGAACACCGCTTGGCGCGTCGCAGGGTCTGTCACGCGACCGTCTTGCCGCGCCGCCTCGGGTAGCTCATGCTCGATCAGAACCGATGATCGGGAGGAGCGAATGCAGCTCGACGGCAAGATCGCGATAGTCACCGGGGCGGGACAAGGGATCGGACGAGCGACGGCGCTCGCCTTTGCGCGCGAAGGTGCCGACGTCGTGTGCGTCGACATCAACGCCGAGACGGCGACCGCAACAGCAGCCGATGTGACGGCGGCCGGACGCCGCGGTCTGGCCATCACGGCAGATCTTGGCGATGTCGGCGAAATCGACCGGATGGTGCGGGAAGCCGTGGCCGCGTTCGGGCAGATCGACATCCTGGTCAACAACGCCGGCGTCACGCGGCGCGCCTACATCATGGATCTCACGGAGCAGGACTGGGATCGCATTCATCGCGTCAACGCGAAGGGTGTGTTCTTCTGTCTCCAACGGGTCGCCCAGGAAATGATCCCGCGCCGCGCTGGCACGATCGTGAATATCGCCTCGGTTGCCGGAAAGGGCTTTTACGGCACCTCGAATGCCGCCTATGCGGCTTCGAAGGGCGCCGTCATCAGCCTGACGTACACCGCCGCGCAACAGCTCGCGCAGCACGACATCAACGTCAACGCGGTTTGTCCGGGCATCGTCAAGACGGCTATCGTCGAGGATCTCTTTCGCGTGCGATCCGCTAAGGAGGGCATCCCGGTGGAGGAGATCGAGCGCCGCGCCGTCGCCGAAGTTCCGCTGAAGCGCGCCAACGAGCCCGCCGACATCGCCGACGCTGTTGTCTTCCTTGCCTCGCGCGCCGCACGCAACATCACGGGCCAGACCCTCAACGTCGACGGTGGCCTCATTCCAGATTAAGTGGTTGCCGGATTGCGCCTCGGCGCGCTCGCGCAAGGCGTTTTGTAGAATCGCAGGAGAGACACAATGCGGACCGTGAAGCAGATGCTGGAAGAGGCGAACGACGCTGTCCCGAGGATCACTCCCGAGGAAGCCCGGTCGCTTGCACAGCGCGCGGATGTCCTGTTCCTCGACGTGCGCGAGCCGGCCGAAGTCGCAACCAACGGCAAGGTACCGGGCGCGGTCACCATTCCGAGGGGCCTCGTCGAGTTTCGCGCCGATCCCGAATCCCCACTCCACGATGCCCAGTTCGATCGTTCGAAGACCGTTATTGCCTACTGCGCCTCCGGCGGTCGGTCAGCGCTGGTCGGCAAGACGCTGAAGGACATGGGCTACGCGGATGTCCGGAACCTCGGCGGCTTCAAGGGCTGGGTGGACGCCGGCGGTCCGGTTGAAAAGTAGGCCGCTTTCGCCGCCTTGCCCGGGAGACGGTTAACGGTGCGCGTGTGCCTGCGCTTGTGCGGGAGAGGCACAATCGCGCATTTGGCCTCGACAAAAGGACGGTTAAGTAAGGCCGATCCATTCTTCCGGGTCGGGCTTCCGGGCTGGCCGAGGCGAGGACTCTATTGATGGCTGAGAACGTGGGCGCATCGGCGCCGATCGAGACCGACTGCGTGATCATCGGGGCGGGACCTTGCGGTCTTTTCGCTGTCTTCGAGCTTGGGCTCCTCGATATTCGCGCGCATCTCATCGACATCCTGGACAAGCCGGGTGGTCAGTGCGCCGAGCTCTACCCCGAAAAGCCCATTTACGACATTCCGGCGCTCCCGATCGTGACGGGCCAGGGGCTGGTCGATGCGCTGATGGAGCAGATCAAGCCATTCGACCCGACGTTTCACCTCGGCGAACGGGTCGATTCGCTCGAACGCCTCGAAGACGGCCGCTTTCGGCTCACGACCGATCGCGACAAGACGTTCGTGACGAAGGTGGTCGTGATTGCGGCTGGCGGCGGATCATTCACGCCGAAGCGGCCGCCGCTCGAGGGCATAGAGTCGTTCGAGGGTAAAAGCGTTTTCTATTCCGTGCGACGCATGGCCGACTTCGAGAACCGCGATATTTTAATCGTCGGCGGTGGCGATTCCGCGCTCGACTGGACGCTTAGCCTGCAACCGATCGCGCGATCGCTCACGCTGATGCACCGTCGCGATGAATTCCGCGGCGCGCCACACTCGGTCGAGAAGATGCGTCAGCTCGTGGAGCAAGGCGCAATGCGTCTTCTCATCGGCCAGATGACGGCGCTCGAGGGAGCCGATGGCACACTGACTGGAGTAAAGGTCCGCAGCAAGGCGGGCGAGGACGTTGTCGTGGCAGATCGACTGATGCCCTTCTTCGGGCTGACGATGAAGCTTGGCCCGCTCGCCGATTGGGGCATCAATCTCCACGAGAACCTCATCCCCGTCGATACCGAGAAGTTCGAGACCAGCGAGCCCGGCATCTTCGCGATCGGCGATATCAATGCCTATCCGGGCAAACTCAAGCTGATCCTCTCGGGGTTCCACGAGGCGGCGCTCATGTCCCAGGCCGCGAGTCGGATCGTCTATCCGGATAAGAAGGTCGTTTTCCAGTACACCACCTCGTCTTCGAGCCTTCAGAAGAAGCTCGGCGTGCGGTGATAACGATCGCGGCGAGTTCCATGGCCCACGCCGGAGCCGGGCGCATCGGCGCGCTGGCATCGGCGCTTCACGGCTGATACCGCCAGAACGGCAACTCCCCTGATTGCAGGCGGAACGCGTGGGTGCGCGTGTCTGGCGGCCGGATGCCTCGCTGTAAAAGCGTGGCAATGTCGTTCAACAATTCCGACTGTTCGACGTACTCGTCATGGCCGAAGCAGAAATAGCAGGTCGTGATCGCGGAGATGTCGATCGTATCGACGCCAGCCGTAATGACCGGCTTGCCGCCGACCACGTCGCCGGCGCGCGGCTCGTTCTTGTGCACCTTGCGTGACGCCTCCATCGCCAGGTCGCTCGATGAGGCATAGAGCGTAAAGCCGTTCGCACGGGACTGGATCTCGGCGGCGAGTGTCGTGAATTCACGAGTCCCCATGTCGGGCGCGGCGAGAATGACCTGGCTGACCTTCGCGCCGCTCACCCCCGTCCTTCCCAGGTCGTTGAGTGCGTTCAGGAGCGGCACATTACCCATGCTGTGCGCGACAAGATGGACGTGTTTGACACCCGTCTTCTCGATCACCAGCCGCAGGAACGATCTCAGATGGCCGACCGACAGGCGGGCGCTCTCCTGGTCGTAGGCATAGTCCTTCAGTTGGCCTGCTGACGGCCAGCTATAGAGGAAGGCCGTACCGAATGGGACGACAACGCCGTCCTCTTCGCGTGCCGTGCCGAGGTCGTAGGCCATCTGCGCGGTGCGATAGAGGCCGTAGTCGAAATCGACGCGATAGCCGTGCACATAAACGAAGGCATGGTCTTTATAGTCGCCCGCCTGCTCCCGGTGTCGGGCGACGGCAGCCAGGAACGAGGCCTCGTCCGAATAGACTTCGAACAGGTTTGGAATAATCACGAAATGCCGCGAGGGGTCCCCTTCAGGCGGAACACGCAGCACATAGCGGTCCCACCATGTGGGCCGCAGAATCGCGCCAGACTCGCGCTGGACCTTGCGCGGCACACTGACCACCGCGCTCCCGAGCGCCAATTCCCCTGAATCACGCCACGAGAATGCCACCCGCTGCGGCAGGTCCTCGCGCAGGCGATTGGTGCCGAAGAAAACCCGGACCGGCGTGCATGTATTCGCGGTGACGCAGGCAAGGGGCGCAGAAGGCGTCAAGGAGCGCGAAGCTGGGGTTTGCTCGGGCGCAGGCGCTTCTGCAGTCGTTGGGGCTTCTTCGTCGCGCGTGCTGCGATCGGTCTCGGCCTTGTGGCGCTCGGGTCGCGCGGCGTGTTTGCGCGCCTTCTTTTTCTTACCCCCGCCCCGCGTGGAAATCTGCGGCTGCATCTCTTGCAGCGCATCTGCCGATGTCTGGCGTCCGTAGATTTCGAGAACGGCCATTTTGCCGGGCGCGGGTGCAAACGTAAGAACCATGTTGTTCAGGAAGTGCCCGGGATCCGTGGGGTTGACCTCCCGCGTGCGCTCGCCGGGAAGCAGAAATATGGAACGCTCTTCCTCGTGTCTGACTCGATCACTGTAATCGACGGTGACACTGCTCAGCCTGATCTGCCCCGAGACCGCCTTGATGCGGAGCGCGCGAAAAGCGCCTTTGGCGTCGGAGAGATCGATCGTCTGTGTGCCAGCGCCGAGGTCCACCTCGACGCGTTTGAGCAGTATGAGCGTCCCTTGGGCGCTAACGCCGGTTGGCACGAGCAGGCAAGCAAGAGCAAGCAGCACGCCTGCAATCCGAGCGAGCATCCGCATTCCCCCTTACGTCCCCGCTGCCGCGACGGATGCGGCGCCTCCCGTACTCGGGCTCTCCGAGCTGTGGCTATATTACAGTGGTCGCCGCAACTCTAGGACTCCGACCGCTACGCGTTACGTCGTCGCCTGTGGAAAGCCTCGTACCTGACGCTCGCGAGCGAGCCGTCGTGCAAGTCTCGCTGTTCCAAATAGACTTTAGAATAATTATATGTTCGGGATGCCGGATGGCGACCGTGGCATTTCGGTGACTTCCCGGCTCGCTTCTGTCATAACTCCGAGAGGCAAATCCGACTGTTCTAGTCAAGTTTTATGCGCCTCCACGACCCGAAACGAAAGGCAGGCCAAATGGCCGTCACTCAGGACCAGGTTCTCGACGCACTGAAGCGCATCAAAGGTCCAGATCTTACCGGGAACATCGTAGACTTGGGTCTGGTTTCCGAAGTGCTGATCCGCGACAGCAAGGCGTATTTCTCGATCACTGTTCCGGCGAACCGGGCCGAAGAGCTGGAGCCGCTTAGGCAGGCCGCCGAGAAAGTCGTGCGGGATATTCCAGGCCTCACGGGTGTTACAGCCGTTTTGACGGCCGAGGCGGTCGGCGGCGCGAGACCTGCGGCACGTCCAGAGAGCCGCCGTGTGCAGGAGGCACGCGCGCGAGGCAGCGCGCCAAGGCACGGACATTCGCATGCTCCGGGCGCGGCGGGTCGGCCTGCCGGTGGACCACGGACGACCGAGGTTCCTGGTATCAAGCATATGATCGCCGTGGCTTCGGGGAAGGGCGGTGTCGGCAAGTCGACCACGGCCGTCAATCTTGCGCTCGCATTCCAGGCGAACGGCCTCAAGGCTGGCATTCTCGATGCCGACGTCTACGGTCCCTCGCAGCCGAAGCTACTGGGGCTCACCGGACGCCCGGAACTCGGTCCCGACAAGAAGCTGACGCCGATGATCGGCTACGGCCTCAAGTGCATGTCGATGGGCTTCATGGTCGACGAGGCAACGCCTGTCATCTGGCGCGGGCCTATGGTGGTGCAGGCCCTCACGCAAATGTTGCGCGATGTGGATTGGGGCGAGCTCGACGTTCTCGTCATCGACATGCCGCCGGGAACGGGTGACGTTCAGCTCACCATGGTCCAGCAGGTGCCGCTGTCGGGTGCGATCATCGTTTCGACACCTCAGGATCTCGCGCTGATCGATGCCCGCAAGGGCCTCAACATGTTCCGCCGCACCGACGTGACCGTTCTCGGCATCATCGAGAACATGAGCTATTTCGTGTGCTCGAAGTGCGGCGAGCGTCACGAGATCTTCGGGCATGGGGGCGCGGAGACGGAAGCCGAGACGCTGGGCGTGCCGTTTCTCGGTGCGGTGCCATTGCATATCGATATTCGCCGCCACTCCGACGACGGTGCGCCCATCGTCGCCACCGAGCCCGATAGCGCGCATGCCCAGATCTTCGCCGAGATTGCCGCTAAAGCCTGGGCCGAGATCCAGGCCGCGGAAGGCACCCGGCGCGCGCCACCCAAGTTGACGCCGGTCGATGACGGCCATGCCCTTGAAGTCGCCTTTGCGGACGCGACCTACCAGCTTTCGGCTGAGATGTTGCGTGTTATGAGCCCATCCGCCGAAGTGCAAGGACATTCTCCGGAAGAGCGCGTCACGCTCGGCGGCAAGCGAAACGTCAGGATCGTCGGCCTCTCCCCCATCGGCAACTACGCGGCGCGGATCAAGTTCGACGATGGGCACGACACCGGGCTTTTTACGTGGGATTATCTGGAGCGTCTCGGCCGGGAGAGAGACGAGCGTTGGGCGCGATATCTCTCCGATCTGAAGACCAAGGGATTGAGCCGCGGCTAGGGGAAACAAAAATTGGCGCTTTCATCGATAGACGCTACCAGCCGCATGCAACAGCTCCTGGGCGTTGCCGCCGCCGGCCTCCTGATTCTGGCGGCGACGCCGACCTTCGCGCATGAAGGGGCCGGCGCACACGGCGGCTTCGCTTCGGGCTTTTCGCATCCCTTCGGTGGATTGGATCATGTGGTGGCAATGGTTGCGGTCGGCCTCTGGGGCGCGTTTCTCGGTGCACCCGCCGTCTGGCTGTTGCCGGTGGTGTTTCCGGTCGTGATGGCATTCGGTGGCGCGTTAGGTGTCGCCGGAATTCCCATTCCTTCGGTCGAGATTGGCATTGCGCTGTCGGCTGTCGTGCTCGGCCTTTTGGTGGCGGGTGCGGTGCGGACACCGCTTTGGATTGCCGCCATCATCGTCAGCGCGTTCGCAATCTTTCATGGCCACGCGCATGGCACGGAGCTGCCCGGAAACGCCAGCGCGCTTGCCTATAGCGCCGGCTTCGTGATCGCGACAGGATTGTTACATCTTGCGGGGATTGCGCTTTCGTCGTTGAAAAAGTGGCCTGCGGGCGAGTGGCTGGTGCGTGCAGGTGGCGCCGCCATATCGGCCACGGGCGTGCTCTTTCTCGTGAGCTGAGCGCGATTATAGGCCCTTGCCGAGCATGACGATCGGCGTGCCACCCCAGTCCAGTTCCGCCAGAACGTCGAAGCCGTTGCGCGCATAGAAGCTTCTGTTTCGCGAATCCCGCCCGGTCACCAGATGCACGCCTCCCAGACCGGCTTCGTGCGCGTCGCGCGCGAATGCAGCGATGAGGCTTGAGCCCACGCCGTGATTTCTCGCGTCGCTTGCGAGATTGATGTGCAGATGTGCCGGATAGCGCTGCGTCAGATCGGCAAGCTGCCTGTAGTAGCCGATATCCGAGAAGCGGCCGTCGCGTGCCGGGTCGGCATGGCTTCCTACAATGTAACCGATGAGTTTACCGTCAACACCGATCGCCACATGGCAGAGTTCCGGCCAAAGATCGAGGAAACGACCAAACCAGCGCGCGCGAAATGCCGAGCGCACATCGTCGTTCTCAAATGTCTTCGTCAGGCTCGCTTCGAAGAAAATAGGGTCGAGTTCCGCGAGCCGATCCCGCCATTGCGCAAGGCTCGTCAAGCGAACAATCGTGAGATCGCCGGTTGGAGTGCGCAAGCGCGCCTGTGGTGGTGTCGACACGTCGGAGATCCTCGACTTGCGGCCGTGAAGCAACGCTAGCGCGGCACATGGGGCTGGTTCAACGGTTGGGCATTTGCTGACAGGGCGGTCACGGTGGTGAAGGATAGGCGTTGGCAGATCCGAGCAGGAGACTTCCATGCCCGACCTCACGACTTTCGCCCCCGGCGGCTATCGCTACCTTCCGTTCCGCTTTCAGTATTCGAGCGGCGTTGCGGCCGAGCCCGGTTTCGTTATCGAACGCGCCACGCTCAGGCAGCCGGTCCCGCTCGCTGAGGGATTTCGCGCCGTTGAGGCGTATCTCGCATCGGTCGGGCGGCCCACCACGGCGTTCTGCGCGTGTGAGCTGAGGTCTCCCGGGCAGTTCACGGAAGCCGGCTTCATCGCCTTCAATGAGCACTACTGCCAGACACTCGAGCGCTGGGGGATCTATGACCCGACAACGCGGATCAATCCCGTAGCGCGGTCCAATGTGTGTCCCGAGATCGACGCGCCAACAGAGCCCATGCTCTACGCCTTCTCGTACACGGTTCCCACCGCATCAGGCCCGGCGACGTTCGTCATCGCTGGAAGTGGCGAAGCACCCGGCGGCAAGGGAGACTATGGCGAGCACATTGTTCGTCGCGGCGAGACGTCGAGCGATGCCATTGCTGAGAAGGCGGTCGCCGTCCTTGGCGAGATGGAGCGTCGTATGGGGCTGCTCGGCTTCACGTGGATGGATTCCATGGCTGCGCACATCTATACGGTGCACGACATTCACGGCTTTCTCGGGTCGGAAATCATGAGACGCGGTGCAGGTCGCAACGGCGTGACGTGGTTCTATGCCCGCCCACCCGTTATCGAGCTCGAATATGAGATGGACACCCGTCGTGTCGCGATGGAGCGCTTTATCTGACGATTTCGGCGCCGAGGAGCCGACGTCCTGTCGCCGTCACGGCATCGTGCGCCCGAGCCGATTGAAAAGCGACATCCCAGTTATCGGTTGCTCGGGCGGCGGTGCCTGGGCGGTGGGCGGAGACGTCATCACGCGCCGATAGGGCTTGCGGGGGTGTGACCGGCTGCTTTCGTGCCGGCCGCTCGTGGCAGCCGATGCCACGGGATGCGCAAGACGATTCGACTTGGGAGGATGCGGCTTGGGGGTAGGAAGCGGATGATTGCGTTGAATGCGCGTAATGGCAGGTGGGCTCTCCGTAGCGGGCGGACCACCCAGACCGACCATGCCCGGTACACGTTGCGCTCCCGTCGTCGGCAGCGGCCTTGCGTGCTGTGGTGTTTCGGCGGTCGCGCCCGAAGACGGGATCGGTGTGAGGGCTGCCGGCGGCGGAGTATGTGGGATTGACACCACAGGGGCGGATTTACGGTAAGTCGTTGCTGGCTCCGAACCGGGCGTTTTGGTTTCGACCGGCGCCGCAGAATCCACCGCCTTGGTCGATGCGAAGCGTTCGGCCAATAAGGCAGCGGGGGTCGGCGCGCCGGGCTTAGGCGCAGCGTCCTGCACCGCAGGGGGCTCGTCGGCCACCGGCTGTTCATCCAACACCGAGATAACGGGCGTTACCTGCTGCGCAGGGGCGTTTTGCACCTCTGCCGGCGAGCGCACGAGGTCTCTCCATGCCGCGCGCAACGAGAACGGTGCATCATCGGGCGGACTCGTCGGCGTTGGCTCTGCTGATCCGACAACGCTGAGGCGTTGATACCAATGATGACCCACACCGAGAGCCGCAACCCCGAGCAGGAGCGTGATAGCTATCGGCGCCACTCGGCGCTTGCGTGATCCCCGGAGAGGGGGCGCGGAGATCTGCGGCGGCTCGTTCCAGGCGTCCGACTGCGGCTCATCCCAGATACCCGGCGGGGGCTCGTCATGGGGAAGCGGCACAGGCGGGCGCGGCACAAATGTGCTACCTTGGCGCGCGACGACGCTTGCCTCGGGGGCGAGATCCTGGGGGGGCGAATGAGTTGCTCGGGGATCGGCCATTGCGGGTCCGTCGAACGCTCCGGAGCGATGGTGGCGTGACGCAACCTGCCGCCCATATGCGGCAAATCATCGGTGAATATTTACTACAACATCAAATTCCCTATTGCCAGTGGCAATCATGCCGCCATCCGGAATTTCGCAGTTGCACAACAGCAAGGCAGACTGCCACCACATTGATATTGCAGACGGGGGACTAACGGCCTTAGTCTATCCACTAGCAAAGAAAATCGGCCGCAGAGCCGATGCCGTCGCAGAATAATCGACCCGTCGCTCGGGAGGGCGCATGCAAACTGTCGGCCATTCGCAGGCTGAGGTAGCGCGACAAAGAGACCAACGCCCGGCCATCGACATGATCGGTGTGCATAAGTGGTATGGCGAGTTTCACGTCCTGAGAGATATCAATTTGTCCGTGGCCGAGGGCGAAAAGATCGTCATCTGCGGACCATCCGGCTCCGGCAAATCCACGCTCATTCGCTGCATCAACCGCCTCGAGGAACACCAGCGCGGCAAGATCATTGTCGACGGCACGGAGCTGACCAGCGATCTGCGGAACATCGACAAGATCCGTTCCGAGGTCGGCATGGTGTTCCAGTCGTTCAACTTGTTTCCCCATTTGACGGTGCTGGACAACCTTTGCCTCGCGCCGACCTGGGTGAAGAAGATGCCACGGGCAGACGCCGAGCGCGTCGCAATGCAATACCTCACCCGTGTGCGCATACCGGAGCAATCACAGAAATACCCTGGCCAGCTCTCTGGCGGCCAACAGCAGCGCGTCGCCATCGCGCGCTCTTTGTGCATGAGCCCGCGCATCATGCTGTTCGACGAGCCAACGTCGGCCCTCGATCCCGAGATGATCAAGGAGGTGCTCGACGTCATGATCGAGTTGGCGCGCTCCGGCATGACGATGATCTGCGTCACCCACGAGATGGGTTTTGCGCGGTCTGTGGCTGACCGCGTCATCTTCATGGATCGAGGCGAGATCGTCGAGCAAGGCGCACCGTCGACCTTCTTCACCAACCCGAGGGAGGAGCGCACGAAACTCTTCCTGTCGCAGATCCTCAATCACTGAAACGAGTGTTTTGCGCTTCGGGGCAACGAGGACGGGTGACGCGGGTCATCGGAATGGAGCAGCAGAGTGCAATCGTGGCGCACGTGGTTGTCGAGTTACGGAAAGGGAGAGCAAACATTATGAGACGCTTCATCGGAATAGGGCTCGCAGGCGTGTTGGGCCTGCTCGTCCTGGCAAGCGCTGCTGAGGCCCAGCAAAAGACGTTCGACACGGTCAAGAACCGTGGCAGCCTCATCTGTGGTGTCTCCCCCGGAGTACCGGGGTTTTCTTTCCCGGACGACAAAGGCAACTGGAAAGGCCTGGACGTCGATTACTGTCGCGCCATGGCATCGGCCATCTTCGGTGACCCAAACAAGGTCTCGTTCAAGCCGCTGACCGCCAAGGAACGTTTCACGGCGCTTCAATCCGGTGAAGTCGATGTGCTTTCGCGCAATACGACCTGGAGCATGAGTCGGGATACGTCCATGGGTCTGGCGTTCGTGGGGATCACCTACTACGACGGCCAGGGTTTCATGGTGCCGAAAAAGCTCAGCGTCAAATCCGCGAAGGAGCTGAATGGCGCTTCTGTTTGCGTGCAGACCGGCACCACGACAGAACTCAATCTCGCCGACTACTTCCGCCAGAACAATATGACCTACAAGCCGGTCGTTTTCGAGAAGGCGGACGAGGTCAACGCTGCCTATGAGGCGGGTCGTTGCGACGTCTACACCACCGACCAGTCGGGCCTCTACTCTCAGCGCCTGCGCCTCAAGAACCCAGACGACCATATCGTGCTCCCCGAGATCATCTCGAAGGAGCCGCTCGGCCCATCCGTGCGTCAGGGCGACTTCCAGTGGTTCTCGCTGGCCAAATGGATCTACTACGCGCTGCTCAACGCCGAGGAGCTTGGCGTCAATCAGAAGAACGTCGATGAGATGGTGAAGTCTACGAACCCCGAGGTGCGGAGATTGCTCGGTACCGAGGGCGAATTCGGCAAGGCGATCGGACTCGACAACGACTGGGTCGTGAAGATCGTCAAGGGCGTAGGAAACTATGCCGAAATCTATGACCGCAACGTAGGTCCGGATACGCCGCTCAAGATCGCGCGCGGCGTGAACAATTTGTGGTCGAAGGGCGGCATCCAGTACGCTCCGCCCGTCCGCTGACCATGCGCAAGGCACCGGCTGGCTCTCCTGCCGGTGTCTTGGCAAACCATTGCACGAGACGGGGTGACCAGCGGGAGCAAGTCACATGGCGATTGCAGAGGCCGGTCGACGCCGGGCGGCCAACGCACCATCGGTTTGGGCCTGGCTCCATCGGCGCGAAGGTCGCCAGGTGCTCGGGCAGATCATCATCGTGGTGCTGCTCGGTTGGTTTTTCTGGACCGCTGCCTCGAACGCGATCGCCAATCTGCAAAGGCAGAATATCGCGTCCGGCTTTGGGTTCTGGGGCATCACCTCTGGCTTCGACATTTCGCAGTCGCTCATCCCGTACGGTGCCACGTCGACATATGGGCGCGCTTTCTGGGTCGGTCTGCTGAACACGCTCCTGGTGTCGGCGGTCGGCATCGTTTTTGCGACGATCGTCGGCTTTGTCATGGGTATCGCGCGGCTGTCCAGCAACTGGCTGATCGCACGGCTGGCGACCGTCTACGTCGAGGTCGCGCGCAACGTTCCGCTGCTCCTGCAACTCTTCGTCTGGTACTTCGCCCTGCTGCCGCAGCTTCCGCCTCCGCGGCAGAGCTGGAGCCTTCCGGGCGGTGCGATCCTCAATAATCGTGGGCTTTCGCTGCCGTCGCCAGTCCTGCAACAGGATGCGGCGGGCGCGCTCGGTCCATTGGCGATCGGCATCGCGGCGGCAGTATTGCTCCGGATCTGGGCAAGACGTCGCTGGCGACTGACCGGGCGGCAATTCCCCGTGCTCTGGGCGAGCCTTGCGCTGATCGTTGGCGTGCCGCTGCTGGCCGCAGTAGCAATCGGCCTCCCCGTCACCTTCGAATTTCCCGAGCTGAGGGGGTTCAATTACTCGGGCGGCTTCGTCGTATTGCCAGAGTTCATCGCCCTTCTCGCGGGCCTCGTGTTCTATACGGGCGCGTTCATCGCGGAGATCGTGCGGTCTGGCATCCAGGGCGTAAGCACCGGCCAAAAGGAGGCAGCGCGCGCGTTGGGGCTGACGAACAACCAGACGCTCAGATTGGTCGTCATTCCGCAGGCTATGCGCATCATCATCCCACCGCTGACATCGAACTATCTCAACCTGACAAAGAATTCTTCGCTCGGCGTCGCCATCGCATATCCGGATCTGGTCAGCGTCTTTGCCGGCACGGTCTTGAACCAGACAGGCCAGGCGATCGAGGTGATCTCCATCACGATGCTCGTCTACCTGACACTTTCGCTCGCGACCTCGGCGTTCATGAACTGGTTCAACGCACGCGTGAAGCTGGTGGAGAGGTAGAGCTATGGCCGCTGAATCCTCCACCGCACGCACGCCCTCGCCCTACTTGGCGCCGCCAGCCAGCGAAGTGGGCGTCGTCGGCTGGCTCTCCAAAAATTTGTTCTCGTCCTGGGGCAACTCGGTATTGACGATCCTCGGTCTCTGGATCGCATGGCGCGTGCTGTCCGCGGTGCTCGAATGGACCGTTTTCTCTGCCGTCTGGACCGGCGCAGACGGCGCGGCCTGCCGCGTGGCTGATGCAGGTGCCTGCTGGCCGTTCGTCTCGGCGAAGTTCGGCCAGTTCATGTTCGGCCGTTACCCCGACGCCGAACGCTGGCGAGTTCTTCTGACGTACGTCCTGACGGCCGTCACGCTTGCCGGGCTGATGATCCCGGCCGTCCCTGGAAAAAAGTGGCTCGGGTTGTTCGGCGTGATCGTGCTGCCGATCGTTGCCTGGGCTCTGCTCTACGGCAGCGTTTTCGGCCTGCCCAGGGTCCCGACGGAATATTGGGGTGGCCTGATGGTGACGCTGATCGTTGCGACGGTCGGTATTGCCGGATCATTCCCCGTCGGAATTGTCCTCGCGCTGGGGCGCCGGTCGGCCATGCCGATCGCCCGATGGGCCTCGATATTCTTCATCGAGGTGGTGCGCTCCGTGCCGCTGATCACTATCCTCTTCATGTCGTCGGTGATGCTGCCGCTGTTTCTTCCGGAGGGCGTGTCCTTCGACAAGCTGCTTCGCGCGCTGATCGGCGTGACGCTGTTCTCCGGCGCATACATGGCCGAGACGATCCGCGGCGGCCTGCAGGCGATTCCGCGTGGCCAGTATGAGGCAGCCGATAGCCTCGGGCTGTCGTTCGCTCAAAAGATGGGGCTCATTATTCTGCCCCAGGCCCTGAAGCTGGTCGTCCCCGGCATCGTCAATAACTTCGTCGGCCTCGCCAAAGATACGAGCCTCGTCCTCATCATCGGTATCTTCGACCTGCTGGGCATCGTGCAGGCGGGCCTTACAGATGCGAAATGGTTCGCGCCGAATACCGCGATGACGGGCTATGCCTTCGCGGCGATGGTCTTCTGGATTATCTGCTTCTCGATTTCGCGCTACTCGGCTTGGTTGGAGAAGCGTCTCTCGGTGGGCGAACGACGTTAACGGTGTGGTCCGGATTGCGAAAGTCGGCAGGCCCACCTAGTCTCCAAGGCCCGCCGCCGGAGCTTCGCCGATGCCGCTCAATCGCCAGATCATACTCGTCAAACGCCCGCCTCCCGGGCCGCTTACACCCGATTGTTTCGCCATGCGCGAAATTCCGCTCGAAGAGCCGGGCGACGGCGAGATCCGTGTGAAAATTGCCTATGTCTCGCTCGATCCCGCGATGCGCGGTTGGGTCAACGATACGCGCTCGTATATGCCGCCGGTCGGCGTTGGAGAGGTGATGCGGGCGTATGCGGCAGGCTACGTCGATGTCTCCCGTCACCCCGATTTCAAGCCGGGCGATGCCGTGCAGAGCGTCCTGGGCGTCCAGCAGTACGCGGTGGTGAAGGGCCGCGGGCGCGTCATCAAGGTCGACACGGCGAAAGCGCCACTCGAGCGTTGGGTCGGTGGCCTCGGCATGCCCGGTTGGACCGCTTACTTCGGCCTGCTCGAAGTCGGCCAGCCGAAGGCTGGCGAGACCGTTGTTGTTTCCGCCGCTTCCGGCGCGGTTGGCTCGGTCGTCGGCCAGATCGCGAAGATCAAGGGGTGTCGCGCGGTCGGCATAGCGGGTGGGCCGGAGAAATGCGCCTATGTCAAGGACGTGCTCGGGTTCGACGACTGCATCGACTATAAGGCCGGCAACCTGGGCGCGCAGTTGAAGGCGGCGTGCCCAGACGGCATCGATGTCAATTTCGAGAACGTCGGCGGCGAGATCCTCGATACCATCCTGCCGCAAATGAACGTCTTTGGCCGCGTTGCGCTTTGCGGCATGATCTCGGGCTACAATGCGTCGGGAGCTGTGGCGGGACCAAAGTCCTTTCGCGCCATCCTGACACAACGCCTGCGGGTGCAAGGCCTGATCGTCACCGACTGGGCGCCCCGCATCCGCGATGCGATTGCCGACCTTGGCGGATGGCATGCGCAAGGCAAGCTGAAAATTCGCGAGGACGTACGCGAGGGTGGCCTCAGTGCGTTTGTGGAAACGCTGAACCTTCTCTACTCGGGTGGCAACAACGGTAAGCTCGTGCTGAAGATCTGAGGCGGCGATCGGATGTCGAGCTAGGGAGATAGGCATGCTGCGAAAGGGCGTCACGCTCTACTATTTGCGCCATGGCGAGACGGACTGGAACGCGGCGCTGCGCTATCAGGGACAGACGGATATTCCGTTGAATGCGAAAGGACGCGCACAAGCCTCCCGCAACGGAGAGCGGCTGAAGGCATTGCTGGGGAGCAAAGCGGCAGCCCTGGATTACGTCGCGAGCCCGCTCAGCCGCGCCAGCGAGACCATGCGCATCGCACGCAGAGCGATGGGGCTCGATCCGGACGTCTTCCGTCGCGACGATCGCTTGAAGGAGCAACATTACGGGCATTGGGAAGGCCAGCTTTGGCGCGAACTGCCGACCACCGATCCAGAGGGCTTTGCGGGCCACAACCGAGACAAATGGAACTGGTGCCCGAGGGGTGGTGAAAGCTACCGCATGCTCTCGGAGCGTCTGGCGGGTTGGTTGAGCGAGGTCGAGACCGATGTCGTCATTGCCTCGCACGGAGCCGTAAGCCGGGTCGTGCGGGGGCTTGTTCTCGGCCTGGACGGACCTTCCGTCACGTCCCTGGAGATCCCTCAGGACAAGGTACTGGTCCTGAGGGATGGGCGTATGTCTTGGGAATGAGAAACCCTGCTGCGCTGCAGAGCGGGCTCAATCGGGAACCAATGTCTCGGCCAGTTCCTTGAAGTTCGCCACGATCAGATCCGGCTGGTTGGGCGACTGGCCGTACGGACGCTTCCTCCGATCGACGAACGCGGCCCGGAAGCCGTGCGATTTGGCGCCGATGCAATCGAATGCGTGATTCGCGACAAACAGGCACCCGCTGCGCTCAATCTCGGGCCAGCGCTCCGTGATCAGGCGCTCCGCCGTGGCGTAGGTCTTCCAGTGGGGTTTGAAGTAGCCGGCCTCCTGCACGGATATCGTCATATCCATCGGAAAGCCGATATGCGGCTTGGCCGCTTCCAGCATGTCGCGATCGCCATTCGACAGGATCACGAGCTTGTAACGGCGCC
This sequence comes from Hyphomicrobiaceae bacterium, assembly GCA_050250755.1. GTDB lineage: Bacteria > Pseudomonadota > Alphaproteobacteria > Rhizobiales > Hyphomicrobiaceae. The sequence continues at coordinate 35,135 of JBFWOB010000032.1, read as the reverse complement.
TCAGGCGTTCCAGCGCGGCGACGACATCGGGGAAGGGTTTCAGCGACTCAATCTGCGAGACGAGCCATTGCACGTCGTCCTGTGTGTGCTCGATTCGCGCTCGATCCATCACCTGTGAAACCGCGCGATGACCGATCTCCCGATAGGGTGTGTGTCCTCGGTCGAGAAGCGCGTCGATCATGCTGTCCTCGAAGTGGGTCCGACGCCACCAAGTCACGAACTGATTGGGATCGCCGGTCCAACCCTTCTTTTTCAGAAACGGAGTCGCGGCCGCGATGAGGCCGCCCTGCATGTCGACAACCGTGCCGTATTGGTCGAAGACGAGTGTGCGCGTCTCGCGCCGCAGGACGTCGATGATGCTGGCCATGTGCTTCCGATCCATGTCGTTGAGTTTCTGCGGCTACTTTTGAGCCACGCGATCGCCCAAGGCAAGGCGCGGCGACTGCGCAGTGCCGGCCCGATGCCGCGAGGTTTGGCTTGTCGCGAAAGAGGCCTCCCTTTAGCGTTGCTGGCCAACATTCGAGCGATTGAAAGGTGTGATATGACGACGCCGCCGAAGGTATTCCGTATCGGGCTGCTCATCTTTCCTGAAATCACGCAGCTCGACATGACTGCGCCGCATGAGGTCTTCACGAAATTTCCCGGGGCCGAGGTGCATCTCATTTCAAAAACGCTCGAGCCGATCACGGCCAACGGCGGCATGCGTATCCTGCCATCGACGACCTACGAGACGTGCCCGGACCTGGACCTCGTCTGCGTACCGGGCGGCGGCGGCATGAATGCGTTGCTCAACGATGCCGAGACCCTGGCATTCCTCAATCGGCAGGCGGCGGGCGCACGCTATGTGACGAGCGTGTGCACTGGAGCTCTCGTGCTCGGCGCTGCGGGGCTGCTGAAAGGCAAGCGCGCAGCAACCCACTGGATGAGCCGCGACATGCTGCGCGCGTTCGGTGCAACGCCGGTCGCCGAGCGCGTCGTGGTCGACGGCAATGTGATTACGGGCGGTGGTGTAACCGCCGGGCTCGACTTTGCCTTGACGGTCGCCGCGGAGGCCTTCGGAGCCGACCTCGCCAAGAGCATCCAACTCGCCATCGAGTACAATCCGCAGCCGCCGTTCAATGCGGGTTCACCTGAAGGGGCCGGAGACGCGATCGTGGCCAAGGCGAAGGCCGGCGCGGCAAAGCGTCAAGCCGAGCGCGAAGCGGCTGTCGCGGAGGCCGCACGTCGGCTCGGATGATAACGGGTGTCGCGATGCGCGGAGAGGGAGGACTGCGTCAAATGTCGCGGTCCTCGGCGGCTTTGTAGCGACGATCCTGATAATCGCTGAGGGCATCCGTATGAATGACAGGAATATGCCGCCGCTCGCGGAAATACACCCACGCGTCCGTTTGTTCGCCTGAGCCCTCTACAACAACTGATGCGATCTGTCGGCGGTATCCGTTCGGCAGATGAACGCTCTCGAGCCGGTCGAGCGACGGCATCATATGCTCGGGGACGTCCCAGATCTCGCCCATCACCCGATGCCCGACGCCTTTCTCGGGGATGAGATAAGGCGTGAACCATGTCCCCCCGACCACCAGAGGATAGGCATCTGACATCACGGCATTTCCGAGAAAAGCGGCGCCCGCCAGGTAGCGGTGATTTGGAAAGCCGCGCTTTAGCGTTCCATAGACGAAGACGCGATGCGTTGGCTCGGTCACGGAGTCCCTCGGTCGATTTCGTGCGAATGGAGGTAAACTGTCACCTTGCAAGCATCTAGTCGTGTTCGAATCCAGTGTCGATATTCAAGCGTCTCCCGGGTTCGGTTCGAACGACCGCTTCGGAATTCGGGCAACACCTGCTCGATAGCTGTGCAAATCTTGAGGTTGGGTCGCGACGTGTCGCCCGTCAGTGACAGTCCCCCGACGCGACTTGGTATAACGAAGGCGGCACGGCATTTTGCGACGGGAGACGGACATGAGCATCTTGGCTCGCGCATTCGCGGTTATCGCTGCGGTCTTGCTGGCGAACGCCGGCCCTACGGCAGATGCCGCAAATCGCTGTGTCATGGCGGGAGGATCCGCAAACATGATCACGCATGACCTAGCGGTGTTCATGGCGAAGGCCGCGCTCGGCAACTCGATCAAGGGCATGGGCGCAAAGGCGGCCGGGCCCATCAAGTTGAAATGCGATAACAGCGTGCCCGTTTATTGCTTGGCTCGCCAGAAGGCGTGCAAATAAGCGTCTGGACTTGGTCCGATAGCTCGTTCTTGCGCTGTCGCCTGTAGGCGGCAGCGCTTTGCTTCGTGGTAACTGGCGGGCCTGATCAGGCGAAGCGGATAGCGTAGACCGTCGGCAACGTGTGCGAAATCATCGGTCACGTATCGTCCTGGTTCTCGCTCAGCCACAAGCTGCCATTATCGACCTGAATGCCAGTCGATCTCACGCGGCGATTTGCTCGCGCTCGACAAGAGACTTCAATTTATTCAAGCCGCGAATGAACTGGTCGCCGCACATCTTTTCGCAATCCATCACTTGATTCATCACCTTGCTCATGAAGGTCATCGGACCTGACATCGCCCAGGTGACACGCGTGCCTTCCGGCGTCGGCTCCAGACGGAAATCCACCCGGTTGTCACAGGCGAAAGGCTTGGTCATCACGAGACGCACGCGGAGGTGATTGGGTGAGTGCTCTTCGACAACTTCAGTATATCCAGTGCCGGCCCGTCGGCTCTCGAAGGTGTAACGTGCACCCGGCCCGTGTGCCGGACCGCTGTAGCTGCCCTTGATGCTGGCGTCTTCGTTGAATGGATTCCAGGTGTTGAAAGCTACGGGATCGGCGATCAATGGAAAGATCCGCTCGGCCGGAGCACGAATAATGACTGAGCGGCCATAGCTGAATGTGTCCGGCCGGCGTGCCGCGAGGACAAGAATAACCGCAAGCGCGACGGCAACGAGAATCCCAACGACCATCAATATCGTGAGCATGGCGCATTCTCTCCGTAGGAAAATAAACTATAGGGTATGGTGATGAAGCGGCGGCGTGGTCGACCCGATCACAATCGGTCGAGCCGCGTCCTCTGGCTCGTGGTCGAACCAGAGATACGCTGCAATATGTCGGTGATGTCGCGTCATCCCCCTGGGGAATTTCGCACCGATCAAACCTCGAGCAGCACTTTGAAGCCACCCCAGAACATGCGCATGCCGTCGAAGGGCATGTCAGCGGGAGCGTGGTTCTTCATGCGCTCGTCCTGCATGACCTTTCCGACCACTTCGTCGCGATGCTCGCGAGAGCGATAGACCGCCCACGCGGTGATGACCGTCTCATCCTCCTTGAGCTGCACGCTCTGGGGGAACGAGGTGACCTTGCCCGGCTGCACGTCATCGGCAATGCAAACGACGTATTCGAGCGCGCCATGATCGCGCCAGACGCGGCCAGCCAGCTCCTCGAGCTTGCGATAGGCATCGAGCTTGGCGGTCGGAACGGCCAGGACGAAACTGTCGACATACTTGTCCGTGTAGCTATCCATAGTCAGCGTCTCCTTCTCCGTGGTCTCGGCGCGGCGGCGCTTTCGGCCGGCTGTCCTGAAGACGGTCGAGATGGCCCTTGGCCGACACCGTCATCCAAGTTTTTTATCGAGCCCAGATTTCTTATTGAGTACCGTGTCACCGGTTTGACCGCGGTCCCGGACAAGCCGGTCCAGCTCCCGGCGAATGTGCGCCGCCTCTGCCGGCGAACGGGCGAGTGCAATGGCCTGATCGAAGGCTTGCCGGGCTTCTTGGAAGCGTCCAACGTCGGCAAGGAAGCTGCCTCGTGCACCATGAAAGTAGAAATAGCTCGCAAGCGCCCCATGCAGCGGCTCGATCATCTCCAGCGCGGCTTTGGATCCTCGAACTTTCGAAACAGCTACCGCCCGGTTCAGGGTAATCACGGGCGATGGCGAAACGCGCTCGAGCGCTCCGTAAAGCAACTCGATCTGTTGCCAATCGGTGCTGTCCGGCGTCTCTGCCCGCGCATGAAGCGCCGCGATGGCGGCTTGGATCTGATAGGGACCCGGCTGGCGATGCCGCATCGCCTTGTCGACCAGCGCAAGCCCCTCAGCGATGAGAGGACGGCGCCAGAGGCTTCGATCCTGATCGGCGAGCAGAACGGCCTCGCCGTGGGCGTCGAACCGCGCAGGCGCCCGTGCGTGTTGGAGAAGGAGCAGCGCGGTGAGCCCCATCATCTCGGGCTCGCCTGGAAAGATCTGCAGCAGAAGACGGGCCAGGCGAATGGCTTCGTCGGAAAGCGGACCTTTGTCGATCGCATCGCCGTGGGGTGCTGAGTATCCCTCGTTGAAGACGAGGTAGATCATAGCCGCCACTGCCGCGAGGCGTTCGCTGCGTTCGACGGCTCCGGGCGTCTCGAATGTGCGCGCCGCCTTCGCGACCCGTGCCTTGGCGCGCGTGATGCGCTGTTCCATGGCCGCCTCGCTGACCAGGAACGCGCGCGCTATTTGCCCGACCGTAAGTCCCGAGACGATCCGCAGGGCCAGCGCGATCTGCTGCGTAGCCGGTAACTCCGGGTGGCAGCAGATGAACATCAGGCGGAGAATGTCATCCCGGTAGTCCGCTGCATCGATCCGCTCGAGGGTCGGCTCTTCCTGGTCTGAGGTATCGGAGATGGCGACGTCGTCATTCGGAAGCGGCACATGCCGGCGTGTCCGTCGCGTGTTATCGATGGCCGAGTTCCGGGCGACCATGATCAGCCAGGCTGCCGGATCGCGCGGAGGGCCGTTCTTCGGCCAGGTGCCCAGTGCCCGCAAGGACGCTTCCTGAAAAGCTTCTTCCGCGACATCGAGATCGCGGAAATAGCGCACGAGTGCAGCCACCGCCTTGGGGCGCGCTGAACTAAGCACCGCGCTCATCCAGTCTCGATTGGTCACCCCGTTTTGCTCCCGTCGATGAAGTACCCGACTGGGCGGACCTCATAGGCGCCGCCAGGGTTGGCCTGCCCCAGCTCACGCGCGATCTCGAGCACCTCTTCGAGCGAGATCGCCTCGACGATATAGAAACCGAGCAACTGCTCCTTTGTTTCGGCAAAGGGGCCATCGAGGATCAATGGCGGCTCGCGATCCTTCCTGAGGGTAGTTGCGGCGGTCGTCGGCAAGAGGCGCGCGACCGGGCCAAGCTTGCCTTCCTTCGCGAGGCGCTGGTGGATAACCGCCAGCTTGGCCATGACCGCTTCGTCCTGCTCCTTGGACCAGGCGCAGACCACCTTCTCGTCGTGGTAGCAGAGGATGGCGTATTGCATGGGGTATCTCCACATATTCTCTCGTCCAGGACGTTCGAGGTGGGCGGCTTCCGACACCGAGTGCAAACAATTTTTTCTCATGCTGCTGCAGGGCGAGGGCGCAAGGAGAGCCGCCGTAGCCCATGGACGGCGGTAGCGATGCGGCGCGAACCGTCCTAGTGTCGCCGCACGGCGCCACGGCTGCGGTTGGGGCGCGATAAGAGCCGGACGGTCCATGCACCACTTCACCTACAGGGGCGGTACGCTCCACGCCGAAAATGTGAGCCTCGAAACAATCGCAGCCGAGGTGGGAACGCCCGTCTACGTCTATTCGGCGGCGACCATCGAGCGTCACTACAACGCTTTCGCAGGCGCCCTTTCGGGGCTCGACGCGCGCGTCTTCTATGCGATGAAGGCCAACCCTAATCTCGCGGTGCTCAATCTGCTAGGCGGGCTCGGCGCCGGGGCAGACACTGTATCCGAGGGTGAGATTCGCAAGGCCCTGGCAGCGGGCATTCCCGCGGACCGGATCGTCTTCTCGGGCGTCGGCAAGACGGATGCAGAGCTCGCATTCGCGGTCGACGCGGGCATCTACCAGGTGAATGTGGAGACCGAGGGCGAGTTGACGGCTCTCTCGCGGGTGGCGGCCGCCAAAGGTCGCGAGCAGGCGGCGGTATTCCGCATCAATCCGGATATCGGCGCGGGCGGACACGCCAAGATTACGACAGGCTCGTCCGACAACAAGTTCGGCGTCAGCATCGAGGAGGCCGAGCGGCTATTTGGCGTCGCGGCCGAGTTGCCCGGCGTGCGCGTGGAAGGTCTCGCAGTGCACATCGGCAGCCAAATCCGCGCGTTGCACGACCTTGGCGCGGCGTTCGGTCGAATGCGTGCCACGACGCTCCGGCTGCGCGAGAAGGGTTACCGCGTTTCCCGACTCGACCTCGGGGGCGGGCTCGGCATCCCCTATGAAATGAGCGAGGCGGTCTCGCACGGGCCCGATCTGATCCAGGCCTACGCGGCACTCGTGCGCAATACGTTTCATGGCCTCAATGTCGAGCTTGGCTTTGAACCGGGCCGCATCATCGTTGGCAATGCGGGTGTGTTGCTCGCGCAGGTCGTCCATCTGAACCGCAGACCGCAAAAGACCTTTATCGTGGTCGACGCCGCGATGAACGACCTCGTTCGCCCGGCCATGTACGACGCCTTCCACGACATCTGGGCGGTGAAGCAACCCGGGACCGATACGCCGCGCCGGACCTATGACGTCGTCGGCCCGATTTGCGAGACGAGCGACACGTTCGCGACGGCGCGCGCTTTGCCGGAACTTGCGCCCCGGGATCTCGTCGCGTTCATGACAGCGGGGGCATACGGCGCGGCAATGTCGTCGAGCTACAACTCCCGTCTGCTGGTGCCGGAGGTGCTCGTGAACGAGAGCGCCTATGCCGTCGTCCGACCGCGCCAGACTTGGGAGGATTTGATCGGGCAGGATCACTTGCCGGATTGGGTCTAGCCGCGTTTGCGGAGCCGGCAGCCGATCTCCATAAGGCAATCCCTCACACATCCGAGGCCGAATACGCTGCGTTGACCTGCGTGTCGCGTTGTGGAGATAGGCTGGTGGTATGTTGCCTATAGCAATGCCTTCTCGGCTGGGGAGAGACAACTCGATGCCTTCGCCATTCCTGCCGTTCCTGCCTCGCTACGTCGCTATGACGGTAGCGGTGGCCGGAACGCTTGCTTTCGCCATCGCCTCGCAAGTCTACCCAGGGTACGACTGGCTCATTGGCGTCCCTTTCGCGATCTTCGCCTTCTGCTCGCTGGTTGGGCTCTACGATCTCCTTCAGACGCGCCATTCGATCCTGCGCAATTATCCAATCCTTGGCCATTTGCGGTTCTTCTTCGAGGATATCCGCCCCGAGCTGAGACAATACTTCTTCGAAACCGATAAGGACGGCACGCCGTTCAGCCGAGACAAGCGGGCGATCGTCTACCAGCGCGCGAAACTGGAACTCGATCAGCGACCATTCGGAACTCAGTACGATGTTTACCAAATCGGCTTCGAGTGGCTGCTCCACTCGATCGCGCCGCATCCGGTATCGTCGGACCCCTTCCGCATCTCGATCGGTGGGGAGGGGTGCAGCAAACCCTATTCGTCCTCCGTCCTGAATATCTCGGCGATGAGCTACGGATCGCTTTCGGCCAATGCGGTCCGTGCTCTCAACAAAGGAGCCAAAGCCGGGAATTTCGCCCACGACACGGGGGAGGGCGGCTTCACGCCCTATCACACGGAGAATGGCGGCGACATCATATGGGAGCTGGGCTCGGGCTATTTCAGCGCGCGGAACCCAGATGGAACATTCTCGCCCGAGCGCTTCGCCGAGGTGGCCGCCACCCCGCAGATCAAGATGGTCGAGCTGAAGCTCAGCCAAGGGGCCAAGCCCGGTCACGGCGGCGTGCTGCCGGCGGCCAAAGTCACTGCGGAGATCGCCCGCATCCGCGGTATCCCCGAAGGGCGCGATTGCATCTCGCCGTCGCGCCATTCCGCGTTCTCGACCCCGATCGAAATGATGCACTTCATCGCCGAGATGCGGCGTCTTTCGGGTGGTAAGCCAGCCGGTTTCAAGCTGTGCATCGGTCATCCGTGGGAGTTTCTGGCGATCGTCAAGGCGATGCTCGAGACTGGGATCACGCCCGATTTCATCGTCGTCGATGGCAAGGAAGGCGGCACGGGCGCGGCACCGCTCGAGTTCATGGACCATCTCGGCATGCCGCTGCGCGACGGGCTCGCATTCGTGCAATCGGCGCTGGTCGGTGCGGGGCTGCGCGACCGTATTCGGCTCGGGGCTTCCGGTAAGATCGTCACGGCGTTCGACATGGCGCGTGCCATGGCGCTGGGAGCGGATTGGTGCAACGCGGCGCGGGGCTTCATGTTTGCCGTGGGCTGCATTCAGGCCCAGACGTGCCACACTGGTCGCTGCCCGACGGGCGTGACAAGCTCCGACCCGATGCGCAGCCGGGCCATCGTGGTGCCGGATAAGGCCGAGCGTGTGACCAACTTCCATCGAGAGACGATCAAGGCCTTGGCCGAGATCGTGGCTGCCGCCGGGCTCGATCATCCGCGCGATTTGGCGCCGCGCCACTTCATGCGCCGTGCGGCCCTCGATCGCGTGGTAAGCCTCGCCGAAATGTACCGCTTCCTCCGCCCGGGGGAGCTTCTCACGGGCACGGATCATCCCCAGTTCCGGGAAGCCTGGCCGATGGCCCGCGCCGACAGCTTCGCCCCAGGAGCGCCGCATCGTCCTCCAACCGATCAGGCGTTGGCATCACGATGGTAAGCAATTGAGCGCGAAGCGAGACCGGAACCAGTCGCCTGCACAACTCATTCGCATCAAGACTTGACCGTGCCTCGTTTCGGCCCAAGTGAAAGGTCAAGACGGGGTGGGCTGATCTGCCCCGGCGCGGGCGGGCCGAGGGTCGTTAAGGCTCGTCAAAGAGACGTCGTTATGCGAAGATGCAATCAGGTGGCCGTCGCGGAGGGAGCACTGGGACGATCACAGCTAAGTTTCGGGGCGAATGCGAGGAATCGTTGATGGCGAACGATACGCGAGTGGCCCCTGCTGCGCCCAATCCCGACTTCGAGCGCAAAATTCGGCTCAGTCGCGCGGCGTTGCTTCTCGAGCGGATCTGGCCACGTGTGTGGGCCTTGGCCGCGCTGGTCGGCATTTTCGTGATCATCTCCCTTGCGGGGGTATGGTCGGCGCTGCCCGAGTTTGGCCACATCGCGGTTCTGGCGCTTTTTGCGTTGGCTGCGCTGGCATCGCTCGTGTGGATCGCGCGCACACCTGCTGCAACGCGCGCCGAAGCCATCCGCCGCATCGAGCATACATCTGGCGTGCCGCATCGGCCGGCGTCGAGCTATGAAGACCATCTCACCGGCTCGTCCGATAACCCGGCGACGCAGACGCTCTGGGCCGAGCATCGCGCCCGGATCGCGCGTCAGCTTGCTCGACTTCGCGTCGGGATGCCGGAAGCGCGCACGGATCGTTTGGATCCGTTTGCACTGCGTGCTCTGCTACTGCTTGGCGTCGGCCTGACCGCGTGGGTCGTTGGCGACAGCGCGGCCGACCGCTTGCGCGCCGCTATTCGCCTTGGTCCCCCGGCACTTGCCGTCGATGCCAGGCTCGATGCGTGGGTCACGCCGCCGTCTTACACCGGCATAGCCCCAATCATTCTCGCTGACGGCGCGCGCCCCGGCGTACAGATGTCACAGACGTCGGACGGCAAGGGCGAGATCGAGGTTCCGGAGCGAAGCCAGCTCATAGTGCGGGGAAGCGGTACGGGAACGAACGGCTTCACGATCGAGATCACCCCGGAAGGTGGCTCGGCCGAGCGGGTCGAGGTCAAACCCGAGAATGCCGCTGGGGAAGCAGGCGGCGGACACAATCCGAACCTGCCACCAGCGCTGCGCAGTGATGTCGCCGAGGCCAAGCTCGATCTCACCAAATCGGCAAGCGTGCGCATCATGGGGCGGATGGCGCCGCCTTGGGTCTTCCGGGTCGTACCGGATAAGCCGCCGACGATCGCGCTCTCGAAGGAGCCGCAGCGGCTGCCTCGCGGGTCCCTCAAGCTGACGTACAAGGTCACTGACGACTATGGCGTTGTCTCAGCCGAGGGACGCATTACGCGAGCCAAGCCTCAGCCCGGCGATCCAGCGACGAGTTGGGCGCGCCCCAAAGCGAACAAGGGGCCACGGCCGCCGCTCGAGCATCCGCCAGCGCTGACGCTTCGACTGCCGCGCGCGAATGCCAAGGAGGGCGAGGCGTTCAGCTATCATGAGCTGACAGCACATCCCTGGGCTGGATCGCGGGTGCAGTTGGTTCTTTCGGCCAAGGATCATGCCGGACAGGTGGGAAAGAGCGAACCGGTCGAGCTGATCCTTCCACAGCGGCGCTTCACGAACCCCATTGCCAAGGCCGTGGTCGAACAGCGCCGCTATCTCGTCGAGGATCCGCGCAATCGTGACCAGGTCGCGTTCGCTCTGGATTCGATCGCGCTCGAGCCGGAAGATTTCATCAAGGATCGGCGTGCCTACCTCGGACTGCGGTCTGCCTATTGGCGACTGAAGCGAGACCACTCGCGCGCGACCATGAAGAGCGTTGTCGATCAGCTCTGGAATGTCGCGGTCAGGCTTGAGGACGGTGATCTCTCGGATGCAGAGCGCGCGCTACGCGAAGCCCAGGAGCAGCTTTCAAAGGCGCTACAGGACGGAGCGTCGGACGAAGAAATCCAGCGTCTTATGAATCAGCTTCGCCAAGCGCTGAACGACTTCATGGAGCAGCTTCAGCGGCAGGCCCAGAACCAGCCGATGGAGTTCCCGAAGAACCTGTCGCCCAACAACATCATTCGCCAGCAGGATTTGGAGCGGATGATGCGCGACATCGAAAACATGGCGCGCCAGGGCTCGCGCGATCAGGCGCAGCAGATGCTGAGCCAGTTGCGTGACATGCTGGAGCAGCTTCAGAACGGCCGCATGGCGCAAGGTCAGGGGCAGAGCCAGCAAGGCCAGCAAATGATGCAGATGATGAACCAGTTCGGGGACATCATCGGCAAGCAGCAGCAGCTTCTGGACGATACGTTCAGCCAGAACCAAAATGGCGAGCAAGGCCAGGGACAGGAGGGCCAACAAGGTCAGCAGGGCCAGCAAGGTCAGATGGGGCAGGGCCAGCAGGGACAACGCGGGCAGCGTCAAGGTCGTAACGGCCAGAACGGGCGTGAGCGCGGTCAACAACAAGGTCAAGGCGGACAAGGGCAGGGCCAGCAGCCCGGAATGGGGCTTGGCGATCGTCAGGGTCAGCTCCGGGAGCGGTTGGGTCAGCTCCAAGAGCAGCTGCGGCGCAATGGCGTACCCTCGCAGCAGCAGCTCGAAGGCGCCGAGCGCTCGATGCAGGAAGCCGAAAGGGCGCTCCGTGACGGCGATCTCGAATCCGCGACGCGGTCCGAGCAACAGGCACTCGAGCAGCTTCGCCAGGGCGCCCAGCAGATGGCCGAGCAGATGATGCGGCAGATGCGCCAGTTTGGCCAAGGTCCGGGAGGCGATGCTCCACTCGATCCGCTTGGACGGCCGCAGCGAACCGAGGGGCCGGATCTAGGGACGTCCGTCAAAGTCCCGGATGAGATCGATGTGCAGCGGGCTCGGGAAATCTTGGAGGAATTGCGTCGCCGGCTCGGTGAGCCCACACGCCCGCAGCTCGAGCTCGATTACATTGATCGTCTTCTCAAGCGTTTCTGAAGACATGCGTATGGCTCGGAGTGAGCACGCTCGGCGCGACGGAAATGTCGCGCGTTGACCGTTAGCTGTATTGAAACCCCGGCACGGCATCCATACCGAGCCGTGAACATGCCGGCGTATATAACCGGCAGGCGACGGTCATCAGTCAGGCATCGTCGCAAGCCGCGAGCCGCGAGGGGTTGGCGCCACGATTTTCGAGCCGAGCCAACGCACTTCCTGGGCACGTATATCCGAGATGCGCGAGCTTCGTTGGTAGCGTGGCGGAATGCGTCGCCTGTGCGAACGGCGGTTTGCGGTGTCGTCGCTTTGGTGAGTCCATAGGGTGCGGGCGGCGCAATGCGGCCGCACCAGGAGCAGTTTGAAGGAATGGATATCCAGGATCTGAAAATCTTTGCCCGCGTGGCCCAGGTCCAGAATCTCTCCGCGGTCGGCGCGGAGTTCGATCTGAGCGCAGGCACCATATCGAAGCGGCTTCAAGCTCTTGAGGCTGAGCTATCCGTACGCCTGTTCGATCGCACGACGCGCTCTTTCAGTATGACGGAAGAGGGCGCGATGCTTCTCGCGTCCATTGAGCCGCTGCTCAGAAACCTCGAATTTGCCTTCGAGACGGTCACGGCGCATGTCGGGCAACCCCGCGGCAAGCTCCGAATTTCGGCGCCGAATAGCCTCGGTCGTGGCGTGATCGCCCCCGCAATATGCGCCTTCATGGCGACGTATCCCGAAATTGACGTCCAGATCGATCTTACAGATCGCGTCGTGAGTTTTCCTGAAGGGGGCTATGACGTGGCGATCCGCACGGGCTGTCTCGCGGACTCGAGCTTGATCGCCAAGCGCTTGGCCCCGGACCGGCAGGCGATCGTTGCCTCGCCGGACTATCTTGCGGTGAACGGCATACTCTCCTCCCCCGAGGACCTCACCGGCCATGCGTGCCTTGTGCTTGGTGACGACTATCAATGGACGTTCAAACGCGGCGAGCGCCTGATCGATGTCCGGGTGACTGCACGGCTCCGCTCCGACAACGGCGAGTTGTTGCGGCATGCGGCTGTGGAAGGACTGGGCGTGCTGCGGATCTCGCGTGCCCGCGTTGCCGATGCGCTAGCCAGCGGGGCCCTACGTGAGATCCTGACCGATTGCGACGCCGGTCTCGATTCGGCCGTCTGGGCCGTCTACCCGAGCAATCGGCATTTGCTACCGAAGCTGCGCGTCTTTCTCGAGTTCATGTCCGACTGGTACAAGGAGTGCCGGAAGTCCACGCATGCAGGATCGGAATTTACTGGCCAGTCGTCAGGTTTGCTATCCTGAGACGCCGGATCAGCGGGCCGGAACGTGAGCCCCAGCGTGTCGGTAGCCGATGGCAATGATGCCATGGTGCGTCGCCAGCGATGTCGTCAGCCACCCGCCCTCGGGCGCTTCGCCCCGCAGCCAACTGCTGATCTGCGCCCAGTAGTCGATGAACGCATTGCCTTTGGACCCGTCGCGCAGCGAAAGCGGCGCCCAATAGGGAGCTAGCGAGAATTTGTACTCGAAGAGAACGGACACTCTCGGCAAGCGCACCTCGATCCCGGCGACGACCTGACCGACTGGCCCCGTGATTTGGTATTCGTACGTGCGCCGGCTCTCGTCGTTGAACTGCACCTCCGTGTGAGGCAGCGACAGGCCAATGCCGCCGCCGACGTACGGGCGCAGCGACGGTGCCAGGCGCCCAAGGCTGAGCAGGCCATTTAGGGTCAGCATGTTGTGCCCATGGCTGAACTCGAGATGTCGAAAAGTGTCGCCCATCTTGGCGGAGCTGTTCGCTGCCGCACCGTTCCGAGTTCCAGAGAAATCGACCGTCTGCTCTCGGACCGAGATCGCTTTGGCGTGCGTGAAATCGAGCATGCCACCAAGGCGGCCGCCAGCAGACCAGTGCATGGCTCGAACGCCATAGTAGATGGGACTCTTGAATGGCCGCCCGATCCACTGCACATCGTGCGCAGTGAGGTCTGTGAGGCCCGGTTTCGCGAAGTGGACGTTGCTCGCGTGCGTGTGGGTTACACCTCCGTAGCCGGCGATGATGGTCTCCGGAACGCTGGTCTCGCCCGTTGTGGACCTTGAGGAAGCGGCCTTCCCAATGCCTGCGTCATCGGGCTGACTCATGAGCAAAGGGGCAGTCGCGGCGAGCAATGCCAGGGCAGTGATGATGGCGACGATCCGCTCTCCAGACTGAGCACCAAGCACGGCGGGACTCGCAGGCAAAGCCTCCATGCCCGCACTCGACATCCACCCCATGTGGTCCCCCTATCGTCCCGCGCTCGAAGTCGGCTTCCAGTCCGCGGCGAGCATTGGCGTGGTGCCGCGCAAGCCAAGATACTGGCTGTTCACGTACGCGATTGTGCGTTCGAAAACGAGCGGCGAGGGGCTACGTGCGGCAACGATGCGGTCCCACCAGTTGGGATTCTGTGGATGGGCAAGAACGACGCTGAGCGTGAAGCGGTAGACTCCACCTTTCTGCACCAGCTTCTCTTTCGGCTCGCTCTGAGGATAGAAGCGGACCGTTTCAGAGTACGTCGCACGTCCCGTGACGGCGATTGGAGCGAAGGCCTTGTTCATGGCGTCGCTGGTTGATGGGTGTTCGCCAATGAAAGCAGAGTAGTAGCTTTTCGATTTCGGCTGCGCGTTGTCCGCCATGTTCTCGACGACGAGGTTCATGGCGAGGATTGATCCGGTATTGGCGCCATCGTTGGTGATAGTGACCGGCAGCGCGAACACTTCGACCTCACCCACGTGATCTCTCGCGTATTGCAGAACCGGTGGCACGTAAACTTGCACATCGGCCTGCTGCAAAACGCTCATGTAGAACGAGATGCCGGAGAAGATGAACGCCAACATGGATATGGCGGTCGCCAGCCATCCGCCGCCATGGCCCGCTGCTTCGCTCGCGCCACCGAAGCCATTGTCGTCACTGACCCCCGTCATGCCCCCTCCATTGTCCGTTGACGCCACGAATGGCGTCAGCAGAGGCGGCGAAATGGGCGGCCTCGTGACCAAAGAGATCCGCTACTCGTCGCCCATTCGCGTGGTGCGACGAACTTTGAATGGTTGCCTGCAGAATTCACGTTGCCGAGGCCGGGTGAGGCCTCGGCATAGCGCGTTGGCTAAATGGTGCGCGCGAATTAACCGCCAGCGGGCTGGCGCTTGGCCATGAAGGCGAGGCGTTCGAAAAGGTGCACGTCCTGCTCGTTCTTCAGAAGCGCGCCGTGCAGTGGTGGAATGAGCTTCTTTGGATCCCGCTCTTTCAGAAGCTCAGGCCCGATATCCTCGTTCAAGAGTAGCTTCAGCCAATCGAGCAACTCGGATGTGGAGGGCTTCTTCTTGATGCCGGGCACTTCGCGCATGTCGAAGAAAATCTTCAGTGCCTCGGACACCAACATCCCCTTGAGCCCGGGGAAGTGCACCTCGACAATGGCCTTCATGGTCTCGGGATCGGGGAATTTGATGTAATGGAAGAAGCAGCGGCGCAGGAACGCGTCAGGCAGCTCTTTCTCGTTGTTCGAAGTAATCATGACGATCGGCCGGCGCCGGGCCTTTACCGTCTCGTTGAGCTCGTAGACGAAGAACTCCATGCGATCGAGCTCTTGCAATAGATCGTTCGGGAACTCGATGTCTGCCTTGTCGATCTCGTCGATCAGCAGCACCGGGCGCTGATCCGCCGTGAACGCCTCCCACAGCTTCCCGCGCTTGATGTAGTTGCGGATATCCTTGACGCGTTCATCGCCAAGTTGGCTGTCGCGCAGACGGGAGACTGCGTCGTACTCGTAGAGGCCCTGCTGGGCTTTCGTCGTGGATTTGATGTGCCACTCGATCAGCGGAGCACCGAGGGCTTTGGCGACCTCGATGGCAAGGACCGTCTTGCCTGTGCCCGGCTCGCCTTTGATGAGAAGAGGACGCTCGAGCGTGATCGCCGCGTTGACCGCGACCTTGAGATCGTCCGTGGCGACGTAGGACTTCGAGCCTGTGAATTTCATGGGGGTGCGTAACCTCTCTCGGCCGACGGGCAAAAAACCTGACGAGATTAGGTTCTGCCGTCAGACGCATCAAGCCGCATCAGCGAGCGAATGCGGCGCTGCCGGAACTCGGGTCTGGAAAAGGCGCCACCCTCGAGTGGGAGTCGAGGGTGGCGCAGCATGGCCTGCGTTCATCAGCAGCGCGTGCGCGGCATGCCCGGGGCAGCATGAGCAATGCGGCGACACGGCGCGAAAAGCGGGAACGGCAGCCAGACGGATGCCCTGACAACTCCTCTCGTTTCACCGGTCATGTCTCAGCTCTCGCGAGGCAGTCGATGGGCGTCCTGTTTTCGCAGTCCGCTCTCGCGGCACCTCGTGCGGAACCCGGGAGGATGGTTCCGGTGACCAGCTCAGCGCGGTCTGCGAACCCCGCAGATCGGCGAGGTAGGGTTACATTACGCACGAAAACTAAATACAATCCTACCGTGCAATATACTCAATGCACATCTTTCGAGGGAATGGGCTGCATATCGCTTCTGAAACGATGCCTGGAGCTGCGCCGGAAGCTATTGCGGGGCCGGCAATTCATCAAGCCACGGCGGTTTTTCTTGACTCGAAAAAACAGCCACTTAAATAGCTGCAACCGTACCGACTCTCATGGATATATGAGGTCGGGCTGTCGTCTTGATCGATCGACTCAAGGGGTGACATGTCGTCCCGAAAAGAATCCAGAGACAGTCCGGGATCAATCTCGGCACGTGCATCCAGGCGACGATCAGGCAACTCGGCTGTGAACTCGTCTCGGAAGTCTGCGAGTGCCAGCAAGGAGACGAGATCCGCCTCGTCCCATTCTTCATCCAAGACGTCGGAGCCGTCACGCAAGTTAGCCCAACCGAAGCCCGAATTGGCTGCCAAGCAGGCGGCGGCTGGCGGTCGGGCGGGGAGAACAGGAAAGGCCAACGTGCCAGCCGAGACAACGCTGAGACCAGACAAGGCGGCGCGTTCAACCACGGCCAGCGAGAATTCCTGTGATTTCGGTGCCCAGACAGCCGTGACCGTGGCCAGTGCAGGAGATGGTCGTCGCGCTAAGGCTGCGGCAGATGTTGCCCGCACTGTTGCGCTTGCGCCGCCGCGCAAAGGCAAGTCGGCAAAAGGGGAGGCCGACATGAGAAATAGTGGTAAGGCCGATGCGGCCAGACGCGCAACCACGCTTGTGGATGCGACTGTCGGTGCGCCGATCTCGAGGATCGCGGTCAGCAGCCGATCGGGGGGTGAGAAAGTGAATGGTATTGAAGCAATGAAGGCTGGCCCCAAATCGGGTGAAGCGGGTGCCAGCGTTGCGGCTCTCCCGAGCGGCTATCGGCCAAGCGATAGCGAGCCTTTCATGAATGAGCGCCAGCGGCTGTACTTCCGTAACAAGCTGATCGCATGGAAGGAAGAGATCGTCCGGCAAAATCGCGAGACCCTTCAAGGGCTTCACGAGGACAGTGCGCAGCACGCCGATGTTGCCGATCGCGCGACCTTCGAAACGGATCGAGCATTGGAACTGCGGGCGCGCGACCGCCAGCGTAAGCTTATCTCGAAGATCGATTCAGCCTTGGCGCGCATCGATGATGGCAGCTACGGCTATTGCGAAGAAACGGGCGAGCCGATCAGCCTGAAGCGCCTCGATGCACGTCCCATCGCCACGCTGTCGATCGAAGCGCAGGAGCGCCACGAGCGTCGCGAGCGAGTTTTCCGCGAAGAATGACCGGTGTAGCACCGCACAGGCAGTGCAACCGCTGACCCGAGCAAGGCAAAGCCTTCAAACGCGGCGAAACTGTACTGCCAGGGCTTGCCCACCGGACGCCCCGCTTACCGCAATACCCCGTTCATTCAGCGCTACGCCTTCGTCTCGGACGAGGCGCGTAAATAGGCGAACGGCAAGCACGGCGCTCGAGGCTCCTGCGGGATGCCCTCTCGCGATCTGTCCACCATTGGGATTGAGCATGTCGTCGTCGAGGCCGAGCGTCGTCTTGAAGGCGATCGCCTGTACCGCCGACAGCTCCGCGAGCTCAATCGCACGTTGCTCTTTGAGCGGCGTGGCGCTCGGTTTCTCAGCAAGCATCCGCGCCGCGACGATCGGTGCTTCGAGATCTGCTGCAGGTGGGACTCCAACCGAGGCAGACGCCTCGATCATGAGGGCTGGTGGCCGCCCAAGTTTCACATAAACGCCCTCGGAAACGACGACCACGAATGCCGCGGCATCGGCAGGCAAACTCGTATTGCCCGCCGTGACGGTACCCTCGCCGAGAATGGGCGGATAGGCCTCCATGTCGTCGATGTCGGGCTCATCGACAAGTTCGTCGCGCGTCTCCTCGGCTTTCGCCTTCAGCGGCACGATCTCTCGGACGAGGCGCCTTCCGTCACGAGCCAACGTCGCCCGGATGTGGCTCGTGATCGCGTACTCATCCTGCGCATTCCGAGGGATTTTGAGACGCGCGGCCAAAGCTTCGGCTGCTTCCGTGGCGGTCTGCCCGCCACTCTCGCCATTGTCGGCTTGAGCCTGTCCGATGAAACGCGGCATGTGAAAGAGGGAGCGTGGCTTCGCTAGCCGCCAGGGAGCGGTCGAGAGCGACTCTGCACCCCCGGCCACCGCTACATCGACCTCGGCGGCCGCGATACGGCGCGCAGCAGCGGTGATCGCTTCCAGCCCCGACGCATTGTGTCGATCGATGGTCAGTGCGGCGCAACGATCCGGAAGTCCCGCGAGAAGGGAAATCAGCCGCGCCGCATTATTGCCGGCCGATGTGTTGCCGAGGATCAGCAAATCGACGCGTGCGGGCTCGATTCCCGCGTCGTCCAGCGCTTGAAGAAGCACGGGGCACGCTAAATCCTCCAACCTGCGATTGCGGTGAAGCCCACCGAGGCGCCCTATTGCTGAGCGCCTTGCGGCGATAATATAAGCATTGCCGACGATCATCGAACGAGCACTCGATTTACTGAAATACGGTGCGGCGTCACATCGTGGTGCGAGGCGCCAGCTTCAAGCCGATCAAAACCACGACAAATTGGCGAAAAGACGCAAAGTCCCGATCGATAACTGCGATTACTTAAAAGTAATGTTATAGACTAACGTCTTGGCTGTGACGTCCTTGGCTCTT
Source organism: Hyphomicrobiaceae bacterium (assembly GCA_050250755.1). Lineage (GTDB taxonomy): Bacteria > Pseudomonadota > Alphaproteobacteria > Rhizobiales > Hyphomicrobiaceae. The sequence continues at coordinate 16,472 of JBFWOB010000032.1, read as the reverse complement.
TACCGGTGTCGATGGAGTTTTTCCACCATGAAATCTACGTCGTCCGCCCCGGGATTCCCGACACCCGGCCACGACCACGGATCGTGTCTCGCAGAGGTTATCGAGCGCGCCCGGATCGCCTTCGATCAGCAGGGACTGCGCCTTACGGAGCTTCGCCGTCTGGTCCTCGAGGAGATCGCGAGTTCGCATCAGGCCGTCGGTGCTTACGACGTGCTGGAACGCCTCTCGAAGAAGGGAGGGCGGCGACTTGCGCCGATCTCCATCTACAGGGCGCTCGACACACTGGTCGCGGCGGGGGTCGTGCATCGACTTGAAAGCCGCAATGCCTTCTTTGCGTGCCACGCCACCCACGCTGCAAACCGCCGACAGATCGTGCTCGCCTGCGAGGCGTGTGGAGCAGTCGCCGAAGTGGCTGGCGCGCGCGTGTTCGGCGACATTGCAGAGGCGGCCGAAGGGGTTGGCTTCCGCATGTCGGGGGCGCTCGTCGAAGTCACGGGGTGGTGCAAGGCGTGTGACGGTGCGAGATCGTGAGTAGAAAACCGGAAAGTGCGGTCGCGGCCTCGGTCGCGCATGGGTCTCGTCATTCGCATCCCCATCATCATGGTCATGCGCACGATGACGGCTGCGGGCACGACCATCATTTTCACGGCATCGACCAGATTGGCGACTCGCGTCCGGCGCTCATTCGCGGGCGTGGCATCAACCTGACGCGCGGCGGCCGCAGCATCTTGGATCACGTCGACATCCACATCGCCTCGGGCGAGATCGTCACGTTGATCGGACCTAACGGAGCCGGAAAAACGTCTCTGGTGCGGGTGCTGCTTGGCTTGGAGACACCCGACGCGGGCAAGATCGAGCGCGCGGCTGGGCTTGTCGTTGGCTATGTCCCGCAACGGTTCGATCGGGATTCTGCAATCCCGATGACGGTTGCTCGTTTCCTTACATTGGCAGCGAAGGTCGCCCCCGCGCGGATCAAGCACGTGCTCGATGAGGTCGGTGCCGGCCACGTGGCGCAGCGTCAGCTTGCTCAGTTGTCGGGGGGCGAACTGCAACGCGTCGTTCTTGCTCGCGCTCTGGTTCGCGAGCCGAAACTCCTCGTGCTCGATGAACCCGCGCGGGGCGTCGACCATCTGGGCGAGGCGGATCTCTATGCCCTGATTGGCCGGTTGCGCGATGAGCGGGGGCTCGGGGTGCTCTTAGTGAGTCATGATCTCTACGTCGTCATGGCGCAGAGCGATCGCGTCTTATGCGTCAACCGGCATATCTGCTGTCAGGGGATTCCCGAGACGGTGGCGCAGCATCCCGAGTACGTCCGCCTCTTCGGCGACGCGGCTCGAGCGTTTGGCATCTATCAGCATCACCATAATCACGCGCATGGGCTCGGCGGCGAGCCGCTGCCTGCCGAGAAGGCGTGCGCTGGAGGTGAGCGGGGTGCTTGAACCGTTTATCTTACGTGCCCTGATCGCCGCTGTCGGGATTGGCCTCATCGCTGCGCCGTTGGGTTGTCTCGTCGTCTGGCGCCGCATGTCGTACTTCGGCGGAACCATTGCGCATGGCGGACTACTCGGTGTCGCGTTGGGCCTGGCGCTCGGGATCGATCTGACGTTTGGCGTCATTATCATTTCATTGCTGGTCGGCGCGCTGCTTGTCGGCCTCGGTCGTCAGCGCCTGGTGCCCTCGGACAGTCTTCTGGGCATCCTCTCGCATGCCGCCCTGGCCGGCGGCGTGGTGGCTGCGTCGCTCCTGACGGGGCAACGCCTTGATCTGATGGGTTATCTGTTTGGTGACGTGCTGGCGGTTAGCGGTACCGACCTCATCTGGCTCGCGGTTGGAGGCGCCTTGGTCCTGGGGATCCTTGCTGCTCTCTGGCGCACTCTCGTGGCGGTCGCCGTGCACGAGGATCTCGCGGCCGCAGAGGGTTTGCCTGTCGCCCGTGCGGAAGCTGCTCTGATTGTGGTGCTGGCGCTGACCGTTGCCATCGCCATGAAGATCGTTGGCGTTTTGCTGATCGTGTCGTTTCTGATCATGCCGGCAGCCGCGGCGCGCCCGTTCGTATCGACGCCCGAGCAGATGGTGCTGCTCGCAGCCGGTATCGGGGCCGTCGCGTCAGCCGTGGGCCTCAGCATTTCCATGTCGGCTGACGTGCCTGGCGGCCCGGCGATCGTGCTGGTTCTCTCCGCGCTCAGTCTGGCGGCGATCGCCCTGACGGCGCGCAAGGGATCCGGCTGACGCTGCGTCGTGCACGCGATGCTCGGCATCACGCGGTGCATGAGTGCGTGCCAGTTCGGATCTCAAGTGCTACGCGGCTTGGCGCGAAGGGTGGGCGCGGCATTGGCGGGATCGTCTGGCCAGATATGCTTGGGATAGCGGCCCTTCATCTCGGTTCTGACATCACGCCACGTTCCCGCCCAGAACCCCGGTAGATCGCGGGTGATCTGTATCGGCCGTCCAGCCGGCGAAAGAAGGTGCAGCGTTAATGGCAGGCGCCCGCCCGCGATCGACGGATGCACTTTGAGGCCGAACAACTCCTGTACGCGACACGCGACGACCGGCGCTCCCTCGCTCTCATAGTCGATGGTGTGTCGCATGCCGGTCGGCGCGGTAAAATGCGTCGGAGCTTCGGCCTCGAGGCGTTGCTTCAGCATCCACGGCACCAGCACGTCGAGCGCGTTACCAAGGTGTTCGGCGCGAATGTCGGCGAGATGCGTGGCGCCTTCGATGAAAGGCCCGAGCCAATCCGCAGCCGTCACGGAAAGTGCATCGTCCGAGAGATCGGGCCACGCGTCGGCCTCGACCCCGGCCGACACAGCTCGCAGGAACGCGACACGATCGCGAAGCTGAAGCTGCCCACGGCTCCACGGCAGTCGATTGATGCCAAGCCGTGCGATGCCATTGGCCAGGAGACGCGCAGACGCTGCATCCGGCGCGACGGGACGCGGTTCGCTGGCCAGGACAATCGCGCCAAGACGCCGCTCGCTGCGGCCGCGCAGTGCGGCGGCAGTGATATCAAAAACCGTTTCGTTAAGCGTTTCGATCCGGCTGGCCGCAACGGTCTCCAGCTCGCGCTTATCCAGGCGCGCCGCCGTTAGGATGCGCGGCGCCGCTGCCGTGCCGGTCATGTCCGCAACAACGAGATAGGCAGCGTCCGCCAATGGGCTCGCCGGGTCGATCACGGCTGCCCGACCGTTGGCCAGCAGAAATGTTCCGCGGGGGCCTCGTGCTTTCGCAATCCGATCTGGAAATGCCAGCGAAAGCCATGCGGCCGTTGAGGCCGCCTCTCCGCCGAAAATAGCACGATCCTTGTCGCGCATGCCTTCGGCGGCCCGCGCCCAAGTGCGCGCCATGCGCTTCAATCCATCCGCGCGAGGGCCGCGTTCGCGACGCGACGCCTGAAGGCGCTCGTCCAGATCGACGTGAAGGCCGCCTGCGCCCCGCTCCGATAGCACGGCTGCAATCGACGCCGCCTCGTCAGCGGCTCCGGACTGCGACGCGAGAAGGATCATGGTTGCAAGCCGAGGCGGGAGCGGAAGCTCTCGCAAACGCCTTCCGTGTTCGGACAGCCGACCATCGCCGTCTATTGCGCCGAGCGTGCGAAGCTCGTGACGGGCGGCGGCGAGCGCTCCGGGTGGTGGGGGATCGAGCCACGCGAGCGTTCCCGGATCGGTGACGCCCCAGGCCGCGCAATCGAGTACGAGTGTCGTGAGATCGGCGGCGAGAATTTCGGGCGCGGTGAAGGCCAGCAGCCCTTGCGTCTCGGGCTCGCTCCAAAGCCGATAACAGACGCCGGCCTCGGTGCGCCCCGCGCGCCCTTGCCGCTGGTCGGCCGTCGCGCGCGAAACGCGGACTGTGTCGAGACGCGTCACGCCCGCCCCCGGATCGTAACGGGGCAAGCGCTCAAGGCCGCTGTCCACGACGACTCGCACGCCCTCGATCGTGATCGAGGTCTGGGCAATCGCTGTTGCGAGCACCACCTTGCGGTGGCCGGCCGCGGCGGGGCGGATCGCAGCTCGCTGCGCTTTGCCCTCCAGGCCGCCATGCAACTCGACGATGTCGACGGTCGCACCGCGGACGGTCTCTCGCAATCGCTCCGCCGCGCGCCGAACCTCTCCCTGGCCCGGGAGAAAAGCGAGGAGAGAGCCGTGTTCGTGTTCGAGGACGCGTGCCACGGTTGCGGCAACGGCATCCGCGATGCTGCTGCGCTCAGGCGGTCGGCCGACGTATCGCGTCTCGACCGGATACGCCCGCCCTTCCGACCGAATGACCGGACTGTCCGTGCCGAGCAATGACGCGACCCGCGCGCCGTCGAGCGTGGCCGACATCACGAGAACCCGAAGGTCTTCACGAAGTCCCGCACGCGCATCCAGTGTCAGCGCCAATCCAAGGTCGGCATCGAGCGACCGCTCATGGAACTCGTCGAAGATAACGAGACCGACGCCCTCCAGCGACGGATCGTCCAGGATCATGCGCGTGAACACGCCTTCCGTGACGACCTCGATCCGCGTCCGGGCCGAAACGCGGGTGTCGAGACGGGCACGCAAGCCGATTTCGCCGCCGACGGATTCGCTAAGCAGCTCCGCCATTCGCTCGGCGGCAGCCCGAGCCGCGATGCGGCGAGGTTCGAGGATGAGGATTTTGGCGCCGCCAAGCCAGCGCTCATCCTTCAATGCGAGCGGCACGCCGGTTGTCTTTCCGGCTCCGGGCGGAGCGACCAGAACGGCGGACGTCGACTCCGCGAGCGCGCGCCGCAGTTCGGAGAGGACTTCGCAAACCGGAAGATCGGCAGGAATGTTCACGGGCCTCGCATGTCCTCTAACGAGCCGGGGTACCCGTAGCATGCGCGCAAGCGGTCACATCCGCGAGGCTAGCCCAGCAGCACCGTACGGATTTGCTCCAGATGACCTTGCGGTGCGATCAGCAGGCCTCCGGTGGGGGCGTGTGGCTGGTAAAGAAGACCATCGTGGCGCGCATGCTCAAAACCAAGAGCGCCCATAAGCGCCAGTCCCGGCAGATGATCCCACGGCTCACACTTGCTGTAGAGAGCGAAGTGCGCCTCGCCAAGTGCCAAGCGCATGTAGTCGATGCCGGCGAAGGTCACGCCGTCAAGCGCCTTGAAGTGCGATTCCTTGGTCTTGAGTTCGGCGCGCCGGGCCTCGCTGATGTTGCGCTTGCCGAGAAGTCCGATCATCCCATTGAGCGACGAAGGCACTGACGGACGCACGACCTGCACCGCGTCGCTTAACGATTCGCCGAACCGAACGCCGACATCGCCGCCACCAAACGCGAACTTGCCGAGCGCTGGAGCCAGGATCCAGCCCGCCAGCGGCCGGCCGTTCTCGACCAACGCAACCATCAGCGTGAAGTTGGGCTCGCCGGTCGCGAACGCTGCGGTTCCGTCGATCGGATCAATCACCCAGACAGGGCCCGGTGCCGATAGGCGCTGCAGCACGGCCGGGTCCGCAGCTACCGCTTCCTCGCCAACCACCGCTGATCCCGGCAGGAGCGTTACCAATCGCTCGGTCAGCGCCGCCTCCGCGGCCTTGTCCGCGACCGTGACCAGATCGTCCGGACCGGTCTTCTCGACAATGTCGCCCAAGCCCAGATTGCGCCAGCGCGGCATGACTTCCCGGCTTGCGACGTCAGAGATGACACCGGCGACGGCGTTCAGCAGAGGCTCATTCATTCGTCACTCCTCCGGTACCCGCGGCCCTGTCGCGGCGCCCTCAAGTGTCGGGTCATGGGGCGGCCGTGGTCAGCAGAAGGTCATGGATCGCGTTCCACGACTCGGCATCCGGCGCGACCAGAACGCCGCCGAGGCGATCGAGAGGATCGAACGGTGCTCCGTCGTGGCGGGCCGCATGAAAGCCCGCCGCTGTCGCTATCGCGAGCCCGGGAAGGTGATCCCATGGATGGGTCGAGAAGTTGATCAGGAACTGGCTGGCGCCGCTCAGTAGACGTCCATAATTGTGCCCGGCGCATGTCGGTCGCGTGTAGCCGCGGAACAGATGCCGCACGGTCACGGGGCTGGGCTTGCCACGGCTCACAAAGCCGTTCTGGCCTAAGACGCCCTCGAATGCAGAAAGTGGAAGCCCGCGGGGCGCCTGGATCGCGTTTTGGGAACCTTCCCGCGCATGAACCTCGGCACCACTACCAACCTCGCCCAGGTAAAGGATGTCCTCGGCCGGGGCAAAGATCCATCCTGCCAGCGGACATCCTTCTAGGACGAGCCCGACCATGACGTCGAACGTTGTTCCGCCCTCTGTGAAGTTTCGTGTCCCATCGATCGGATCGACGACCCAGACCGGCTCAGGATCGCGAAACTGAAGGAGCACATCCGGATCGGCTGCCACCGCTTCCTCTCCGACAACCCGCGAGCCGGGCAGGGCGGCGACAAGCCGGCGGGCGAGCGCCGCTTCGGCAGCTTGATCGGCCACCGTGACCAGATCTCCGGCCTTGGACTTGGTCTGCACGTCTTCGGCGGCGAGGTTGCGCCATCTTGGCAGGATCTCGTCCGCTGCCACCTCGCGTATGATGCGCGCGATCGCGAGCATATCGATAGTTGCCATTGAGACGAGCCTCGCGCCATCTTCGCCAACCTTGGTCTTGCCATGGGCTCATACCATAGCGAATGCCGCAAATTGGCCGCATCCAAAGCCTTCTGTCGAAAACGCCCGAAGGTGCGTATCCAGCGTCGGGAGAGCGCAATGGGGTCAGGCAAGTTCATCGCGGGCGTGGTTCTGGTCCTCGGGCTCCTCGGTTTACCGATGGGTCAGCAGGCGCTGGCCCGCATGCAGCAGGCGCCGGCGAGCCGGGTCGTCATCGATTTGCCCGATGGCTATAAGCCAGCCCGCCTGTTCACGGGTTTCCTGAACGAGGCGGCAGGCGCTTCCCTTATTGTCGTTGAGATGCCCGGCGAGGCTTACGAGCAGCTGGCAAACGGGCTTACGCCCGAAGCTCTTGCGGCCAAGGGCATTATGAAGGCCGAGGCGGGCAAACTCGATCGTATAGAGCCCTACCTCTACATGCGCGGCGAGCAGATGAGTGGGCAGGGGCCTGTCGCAAAATTCATGGTGGCCTTCAAAAGACACGGCGTGACTGCCCTGGTCACCGCAAATGTCCAAAAAGCGTCCATTGAAGCTGGCACGGTGACGGCCGCTGACATCGAGCATATGTTCACCACCGCGACCATCGCAGCAACGGCGCCCCCGGCTCGTGACGTGTTCAGTCTCGGCTACCTCGGGCCATTTCGACCGGCCGGAAAGATCCTCGGAGCGTCGCGAGCCTACACGCTCGATGGCAAGTTCGAGCCATCCAAAGCGGGCGTGAAACGCGCTCTTCTTCTCGTGGCGCCGTCTCTCGATCTGCGTCCAGTAACCGACGCGGAAGCGCAGGCCAAAGCGTTGTTTAAGGGCCTGCCTGGATTGAAAGACACGCACGTTCTCAATCTCCGCAGCATCGAAATCGCGGGCGTGCCCGCGATCGAGATCGTCGGCAAGGCCGTTGACAAGGACGAGGGCGGCGAGGTCTCGCTCTATCAGGTTCTCGTCCTGCCGCCGCGCGGTGGCTATTACAGACTGCTCGGTCAGGTGCCGATGGACGATGCAGGCAAATTGATGCCGGAGCTGAGCAAGATCGCCCAGACCTTTCGCATCGTCGAATAGCTAGAGCAAGTTCAAGTCAGTTAGACTCGACTGTTCACCACTGGATTTGCCGCTGAGGTCGCCAACCATCCTCCGGCAAAACATACAGCCTCATCTCCCCTCCCCTTGACGGTGAGGGGCCGGGGGTGGGGTGAATGTCTCATCTTACCGCTCGGGATAGCGATCAGCCGATCGGCTGTCTTGCTTCGTCGTCGGCGATTAAGCAACTCGATCCCCCCACCCTTGACCCCTCCCCGCGAGGGGGGGGGGACGTGCGAGTCGGAGCCTTGTCAATGCTGCAGCTTCGCAAGGGAGGCCATTGCCTGCCTAAAGTGAACGAGCGATAGGGGCCTTACACGCTATTGGAACCGGGGAATGACATGCTCTCCAAATCTTCGCATGGAGGCCGTGATCCGATCGTGCCCAAGGTAGCCGAAGCTCATTTGACAAAGGACATGCCCACAACCGGCATCGCGCATGGCAGCAATCTGCCCGGCGACGTCGCTCGCATTGCCGATCAGCGCACCTGACGCGAGCGCGAACTTCAGGCCGTCCTCGTCCGAGACATGCGGATCCGACCATGGATTGAGCAGAGCGGGATCGACGCGAAAATCACGCGGATTGAGATCTTCGCGCGCATGCACCATGTGGCGACGCGTCTCGATCAGGGCCGCGGATAAATGATCCTCGGCTTCGGCACGGCTTTCGCCCACGTAGACCCAGCGCCAGATCGCGGCCTTCCGCATCAGTTTCCGTTGCTGCGCGTCGTCGAATCCAGCCCGCGCAAGGCCCTCCTGATACTGGCCGAGACGCTGCGCAATCTGGCCCAAAGGTAGCCGAAGCGTCATCAGCAAGGCGCCGTGCTCGCCACAGGCGCGGAACGAGCCGGGTGATGCAGCACTATGCCAAAGCGGCGGATGCGGCTTCTGGACGGGTACCGGGCGCAACTCCGGAACGCGCACCGAGAAATACTTGCCCGTGTGCTCGAATGGCGTATCGGTCCAGCAGCGCGTCAAGATGTCGAGCGTCTCGGCCATTCGCTCGCGCGCGTCGTCGCTGCGCAAACCGTAGCCCATGAACTCGTACTCGTTGAAGATCGTCCCGCGACCTATCCCGACGTCGAGGCGCCCCCCGCAAAGGTTGTCGAGAAGCGAGAGTTGCGTCGCCAGCCGCACCGGATGGCGGAGCGTCATCTGGATGACCGCGAAGCCGATCCGGATACGCGTCGTCCGCATCGCGAGCGCGGCTGCAAACGGGATCGGATCGCAGTAAACACTCTCGCCGGTGAAATTGTGCTCGGTAAGCCATACCTCGTCGAAGCCGAGCGTCTCTGCAAGACATGCCTGATCGAGTTGCTCGAAAATGCCGTCGCGATCCGCTTCGGGCGAGGGGGAATGGGCCAATGTCAGCCAGCCGAACTGCATATGGTGCTCCTTCCGCGATCCACGGCAATCGTGTCTCGGCTCACCCCTTGGCGCAATGCGAAGTTTCTCCCCGTGTGACGCTGCGGCGCTGGTACAACCGGGTGCCTCGTCTTGAGGCCGGGCGCCCAAGGCGCTAACGAGCGGATCATGAGCGACAAAACGATTCTATCAGGCCCGATCGAGCCCGTACCCCTGAAGACGGCGCTCGAGGAGCGCTATCTCGCCTATGCGCTGAAGACGATCATGGATCGCGCGCTGCCGGACGTGCGCGACGGCTTGAAGCCGGTGCATCGACGCATCGTCTACGCCATGCGCGAACTGGGCCTGACGCCAACCGCCGCCTACATGAAGTCCGCACGCGTCGTCGGCGATACGATGGGTAAACTGCATCCGCACGGTGACGGCGCGATCTACGATGCGATGGTGCGTCTCGCGCAGGACTTCTCGGTCCGCTACCCGCTAATCGATGGGCAGGGCAACTTCGGTAACATCGACGGGGACAATCCGGCCGCCTATCGATACACCGAAGCCCGTCTCACCACGGTCGCCGAGGCGCTGCTCGAAGGAATTGACGAGAACGCCGTCGATTTCCGCAACAACTACGATGAGAAGGAGCAGGAACCCGTCGTTCTCCCGGCGGCGTTTCCGAACCTGCTCGCGAACGGTGCCTCCGGCATCGCGGTCGGCATGGCGACCAACATCCCGCCCCACAACGTCGACGAGATTTGTCAGGCGCTGCTTTACCTTATCAAGCACAAGGGCGCGAGCGTAGAGAAGCTCATGGAGTTCGTGCAAGGCCCCGATTTCCCGACGGGCGGTGTGCTGGTCGAGCCCAAGGAGAACATGGTCGAGGCCTACCGCACGGGGCGCGGCAGCTTTCGCCTGCGCGCCAAATGGCATCGCGAGGAGACCGGGCGCGGCGGCTACCAGATTATCGTCACCGAGATACCGTATCAGGTCCGCAAGAGTGCCCTCGTCGAGAAGATTGCGGAACTCATTCAGGAAAAGAAACTGCCGTTGCTGGGCGACATGCGCGACGAGTCTGCCGAGGATGTTCGGCTAGTCCTGGAGCCCCGCGCGCGCACGGTCGACCCCACCGTCTTGATGGAGAGCCTGTTCAAGCTGACGGACCTCGAGATCCGCTTCGGCCTCAACATGAACGTGCTGACGGCCGGGCAGATTCCTGCCGTGCTCGGCCTCAAAGAGGTTATGCAACTCTGGCTCGAGCACCGGCAAGAGGTGCTGATCCGGCGGACCGAGTATCGGCTCCAGAAGATCGCGCACCGCCTCGAGGTGCTGGCCGGCTACCTGATCGCCTACCTCAATATCGATGAAGTGATCCGTATTGTGCGCTTCGAGGATCAGCCAAAAGCTAAGCTGATGAGCACGTTTGGCCTCAGCGACGTGCAGGCCGAGGCGATCTTGAACTTGCGACTGCGGTCTCTTTCGAAGCTTGAGGAGCAGGAGATCCGCGCCGAGCACGACAAGCTGTCGGGAGAGCAGCGCGACCTGCGTGATCTCGTTGCTGATGAAGGGCGCCAATGGGAGGCGATTTCGGGCGAGATTCGAGAAGTCCGGGAGCGCTGGTCGAAGAAGACGGAGTTGGGGCGACGCCGGTCCGTTGCCGAGGACGCGCCGACGGTTGAGATCGATCTCGAGCAGATGCTGGTCGAGAAGGAACCGATCACGATCGTGCTCTCCGAAAAGGGTTGGGTGCGCGCTCTTAAAGGTCATCAGGACGACCTGTCGAAGGTCGATTTCAAACAGGGCGACGCCCTCAAGCGCGCGGTGAAGGCCTCCACCACCGACAAGGTTCTCGTCTTTGCAACGAACGGCAAGTTCTACACGCTTGACGCGAGCCATCTGCCCGGTGGGCGCGGGCACGGCGAGCCCCTTAGGCTCATGGTTGATATCGAAGAGACGGCGGATTTCGTCGAAATCTTCGTGCACCAGGCAGGACGCAAGCTGATCGTGGCGTCGACCTCGGGCCATGGCTTCTTGGTCGCTGAGGACGAGGTGATGGCATCGACCCGCAAGGGCAAACAGGTCCTCAACGTGGATGCGCCATTCGAAGCGCGCGTTTGCGTTCCCGCCGCGGGCGATCACATCGCTACGGTGGGAGACAATAGAAAGATGTTGGTCTTCGCACTCGCGGACGTGAACGAGATGGCGCGCGGCAAGGGCGTCTATCTGCAGCGCTTCAAGGATGGCGCGCTTTCGGACGTGCGCGTTTTCGCCAAGACGGACGGCCTCACGTGGCTCGATGCTGCCGGCCGCACCTACACCTTGTCGTGGGGCGATCTCAAGGACTGGGTTGGTGAGCGTGCGCAGTCCGGCCGTGTGGTGCCGAAGGGCTTCCCGCGCTCGAACAAGTTCGGGCCTGCATTTTAGGGCGCAGCGCCGTCACGCGTGAACGCTCGCATAAGAAATCGCGGGACCACAGCGCCCCGCGATGACAGCAAAAGACAGTCGTTCAGTGTAGTTGCCCTTCAGGCCACGGCCTTGACGGCACCGCGGCGCTTGTTGGCAGCCTTCTTCGAGCGTTGGCGTGCGCCGAGCGTCGCGCCGACGCTGCTGCTGATCTGCTTCGCCTCGGGCTTGCGCTTGGCTTTGCGCTTCTGCTTCTCGATATTGCGCGTCGAACGCGCGCCGGGTGCTGACGGCATGGGATTTTCCCTCGTTTTCAAGTCTCGTCGCGTTCCCTAGTCGGAATTCGCGGCTTTCACAAGCCCGGCGTCGCGAGGGCGGCCTCAGCGCAGCAGAGCGAAAAAGAGCCGACGCTCACTCTTATCGAGCTCAATTGATCAACCATTTGAGACCATAGCCAGGCGCCAGAAAGACGGCCGCCCAAGCGAGTGACGATACCGCGCTGGAGATCAGAAACATTGGCAACGGCATAGTGACGATCCCCGCGACGACAGGGATGAACGGCCGTGCGAAGCCGGTAAATTTCCCTGCGAGCACGGCCAGCGGACCCCATCGCTCGAACGCCGCGTGACCAGCATTCAGCGCCTGCGGATGCACCGCGAAATAACGCAGTCGCGCCACGTCGTGCCGAAGAAATCGGCCAAGGCTGTAGGTAACCCAATCGCCGAGAATCGCGCCGAAGGCCGCCGGCAACCACAGCGCCCAGAAGGCACCACCGGCGTTTCCATGAGCTGCCCCGACGGCGAGGAAAAGAGCGCTCGATGGCACGAGCAGGGAAAGACCCGGAATACTCTCGGCGAAGCCGAGCGCGAACACCAGCGGCTCCGCGTAGGCGAGGTTGGCATTCACAAGCTCAACGGTCGCTCGCCAAGCCGTTTCGAGCGTCATCGGGAACCTCCGGAACGTATGGGCCGCTCGTCCTTATCCCCCAACGTGACGATGGATCGCCTGCCAGATCTTGCCGAGTACGTCACCGAACTGCATCAGGACGAACGCCCAAAGAAAGGCCGATCCCCAGTTCGCGATCTGAAATGGAACGGCTGGCATCCGCACCGTGCCTGCGATGATCGGCACCGATGCCCGCAGCGGGCCGGTAAAGCGCCCCAGCCAGATCGCTCCGGAACCCCATTTATCGAAGAATGCGTGGCCTTGAGGCAGAAGGTTCGGGTACTTCGTGAACGGCCACATGCGCGCGATGGACTCGTGATAGTGAAAGCCGAGCCAATACGAAAGCCAGTCGCCAAGGGCGGCACCGACCGCCGCGCAAACGAGCACGTACCAAAAGTCCGCGCCTCCGGTGGCACTGATGATCGTGCCGATGGCAACGAGCATGCCCCAGAAGGGCAATACCAGAGAGACGAACGCCAGCGATTCGCAGAACGCCAGCGCCAAGACCACCGGCCCCGCCCAAGAGCGATGTTGCTCGATGAAGGTCATGGTCGCGGCAACGATGTGGTCGAAGTCCATGTGGGTGGGTTCCGGGCTGCAGGTCGGCGACGAAGGGCCTGAGCGGCGATCGTTTGTCAATCTCGCTTTGGAGGATCGTGGCAGGTCGAGCGGGAACACAAGGCGTAGGTTTCAGCGTCCGCAACGCCTGTGAATTTCCTTCTGAAGCTCCCGCGAAACCTCGGTTGCGAGCATCGCGCCGCGAGAGACCTGAGCGGGTGTGAGATGCTTTCCCGCCGGGCCGCGCAACACGGCCGGACCGGCTTCCGCCTCCTTGTGCGCAACGGCGAGCTCCGCGCACGACAGATCCCGTTTGCGCTTCTTGTAAGCGAAGAGGCGGACACCTCCAGCATAGGAATCGGCTGAGGCAGGTTGCTTGATCCAGCGCCGGTCACGATCGGCCAGAATGACGTTCAGCTCGGTCTGGCGGACCTTGATGCACGAAGGGCTATCGTCGACGCAGCGCCTTTCGGATGCAATGGATGTCGGTGGGTCGATGCTGCTCGCACAGGATGCGAGCCCGAGCGCCAGGACCACGAGGCCGCCGAACACGGTCACTGGCCCAAAGGCCCTCTTGAAAACCATCCCCGCCCCCAATCCACCTGCTGCACGATGCTGGATCGACCCGACCCTGCGTTTGAAACGCACCCCCATCCGCCTCGCGGAGCCAGCACGCTTGTGCGGCGTCGATACCCGGCATAAAATCAACCGATGGCGGAGCTGTGGCAGACCCTTGCCACGTCGTTGCACGTTTGCCACGTTCAACGTGTTCGCCACCCTTTGTCGCTCGAAAAACACACCGCGCCGCACGTCGCCCGGACAAGGTCTCGCCGAGGTCGATCTGGACGAAGTGCGCGAAACCACAAGGAGTGATCGATGGCTTATGCGATTCGCGTTCACAAGACAGGCGGCCCCGAAGCTCTGCAATACGAAGAGGTTGATGTCGGCCAACCCGGCGCTGGTGAGGTGAAGCTCAAGCAGCACGCTATTGGACTGAATTACATCGACGTCTATCTGCGCACAGGGCTCTATCCGCAGGCGACTTCGCCGTTTGTGCCGGGGATGGAAGGCGCAGGCGAAGTGATCGCGGTTGGGTCGGGCGTCAACGATCTGAAAGTTGGGGAGAGGGTCGCCTATGCGGGCCCTGCAGGCGGATACGCAACCGAGCGCCTGATCGTGGCCGACCGCGTGGTCAAGCTGCCCGACGCGATCGACTACAAGACGGCGGCAGCTATGATGCTGCAAGGCATGACCGTCCGTTATCTTGTGCGCAAGACATACGATGTTCGGTCTGGCACGGTGTGCCTCTGGCATGCGGCGGCCGGCGGCGTCGGCCTCATTGCTAGCCAATGGGTCAAGCATCTCGGCGGCACGCTGATCGGAACCGCCGGGGGGCCCGATAAATGCAAGCTCGCCCTCGACTATGGCGCTGCGCACTGCATCGATTACAAAAAGGACGATTTCGTCGCGAAGGTGAAGGAGATCACCGGCGGCAAGCTCTGCGACGTGGTGTACGACTCCATCGGCAAGGATACGTTTCCCGCCTCGCTCGATTGCCTCAAGCCACGGGGCCTGTTCGTGACGTTCGGCAATGCGTCGGGGCCTATCGAGGCGTTCAATGCTGGCATTCTTGCAGCCAAAGGCTCGCTCTTCATGACCCGGCCGTCTCTGGCCGCCTATACCGCGACCCGCGCCGATCTTGTCGAGACCGCCAACGATCTCTTTGACGTCGTGTCCAAGGGCGCGGTGAAGATTAACGTCAATCACACGTATGCCCTGAGGGATGCAGCGCAGGCCCATCGCGATCTCGAGTCGCGGAAGACGACCGGATCGATTGTGCTGATGCCCTGACGCATCATGGTGCAATAGTAAGACAGCGGCGGCGTCGGGCGACCGGCGTCGCCGTTTTTGTTGGGTCGGTGAGCGGAGCGCAATCGATGATGGAAGCGCGCGAGGAACGCGGGGGCAAAATTCCTCCAACCGGCGACGTCGATGCGCCCAACGCCTCGGGGCTTCATCCTAGTCGTGCGCTCAACGCGGACCCTTTGGAGCCAAAAGCGTCACCGCTCAGATGGCTGTTCGTTATCATTCCCCTCATCGTCATCGCACTGGCGGGCGCTTTCGTGGTCCGATCGGTGCTGAAACGCCCCGTGCCGGCCATTGAGTTGTCCGAGACAGACCGCCAGTCTCGACCAACCCGCCTAGCGCAGCCGAAGCGAGCCGATCCGCCCGCTGTACCAGGCCGCACGGAGCGAACGCCGACATCATCGGCAGTGCCTCCCGTTCCGTGGTTTCCCGACACCGCGCCCGAGCAGCCGACGTCGAATGCCACCGAGCGGCGCGCATCGGAACAGTGGGAGTTCAATGCCGGCGAGGTGTTGACTCATTTGGCGCGGGCGGATCTCAAGAACGGAGCCGCGGTCTTCAAGATCTGTGCGATCTGCCACTCGGCAGAGGCAACGGCCGGTCATCGCCTGGGACCGAATCTGTGGAACATGGTGGGGCGGCGCAAGGCATCTTATGATGACTACGCCTATTCGCAGGCGCTGAGACTGAGGGGCGGACGTTGGACTTACGAGGAACTGGCGGTCTATCTCTACGACACGCGGACTGCCGTTCCGGGGGGCAAGATGGCGTTCGCCGGCATCAAAAATCCGGCCAAGCTGGCGGATGTCATCGCGTTTCTCCGAACGCTGGCTGACACGCCGGAGCCCCTGCCGCCGACACCGTGACGTAGGCGGGTCAGGTTTCCCCCTTGAGGTTCACCTCACAAGATGCGCGACTTGGCGAATTGCGGCGCCGGGTTTCGCGTGCGAATGAACAAGATCGCCACGTCACGCACCGAGACCGCTCCCATGCCAGTCAATGCCCAGTCACCCCGTGTCGCGCTGTTCGTTACCTGCCTCGTCGATCTCGTGCGCCCATCGGTTGGCTTTGCGGCCGTGAAGCTACTTGAGGCAGCCGGCTGCACCGTCGAGGTCCCGACGGGCCAGACGTGCTGCGGACAACCAGCCTACAACTCGGGTGACAAGGTTACGGCGATTGCACTGGCACGGCAGACGATCGCGGCATGCGAAGATTCCGACTATGTCGTTGCGCCGTCCGGATCATGCGCGGGCATGCTCAAGTCTCACTATCCGAAGCTGCTTGCCGACGATCCGGCCTGGAGCGCGCGGGCGTCGGCGTTCGGTGACAAGGTCCATGAACTCGTGTCGTTCCTGGTCGATGTCCGTGGACTTGACGGTGTGAGCCAGTCGCTGTCGGCACGGGCCACTTACCATGACAGTTGTTCGGGGCTGCGCGAACTCGGCATCAAAGGCCAACCGCGCCGGTTGCTCGCCACCGTCACGGGCCTTGAAATGATCGAGATGGCGGATTGCGAGGTCTGCTGCGGTTTTGGCGGTACATTCTCGGTGAAGTATGACGACATCTCCAATGCGATGGTCGAGAAGAAGTGCGCCAATATCACCGAGACTGGCGCGGATCTGGTATTGGCCGGCGATCTCGGCTGCCTGCTCAACATGGCGGGAAAACTCAG
>JBFWOB010000031.1:0-78093 GCA_050250755.1 Hyphomicrobiaceae bacterium | reverse complement strand
TTCGGCATGAAAGGCGGAGCGGCTGGCGGCGGCTATGCGCAGGTCGTGCCGATGGAGGACATCAACCTGCATTTTACAGGTGATTTCCATGCCATCACGTCGGCGCACAATCTGCTGTCGGCGATGATCGACAATCACATCTATTGGGGCAATGCACTCGGTATCGATGCGCGTCGGGTGACGTGGCGCCGTGTGATGGACATGAACGATCGGGCGCTACGCGAAATCGTTGTTTCGCTCGGTGGCGTCGCGAACGGCTTTCCCCGGGAGGCGGGGTTCGACATCACCGTCGCTTCGGAGGTCATGGCCATCCTCTGCCTCGCGACCGACATCAAGGATCTCGAGAAGCGGCTCGGCGATATCATCATCGGCTACCGCCGCGACCGCTCGCCGGTTTATGCGCGCGATATCAAGGCCGATGGCGCGATGACCGTGCTATTGGCACAGGCCGTGCAACCGAACCTAGTCCAGACTCTCGAGAACAATCCCGCCTTCGTCCATGGTGGGCCGTTCGCGAACATCGCGCATGGCTGCAACTCGGTGATCGCAACGAAGGCCGCGCTGAAGCTTGCCGACTACGTCGTCACCGAAGCGGGATTCGGGGCCGATCTCGGTGCGGAAAAATTCTTCGACATCAAATGCCGCAAGGCGGGCCTCAAACCGGATGCGGCGGTCATCGTGGCTACCATACGCGCGCTGAAGATGAACGGCGGCGTCAAGCGAGAGGATCTCGGCGCCGAGAACGTCGAGGCCGTCAAGAAAGGGCTCGCCAACCTCGGACGCCATATCGAGAATGTGAAGAGTTTCGGCGTCCCCGCGGTGGTGGGAATCAATCACTTCATTACCGACACGGAGGCTGAGGCAGCCGCTGTATTGGATTACGTGACGTCGCAGGGCTCAGAGTGCTTCGTCTGCAAGCATTGGGCCGAGGGTGGCAAAGGCATCGCGGATATGGCGAAGCGCGTCGCGGAGATTGCCGACAGCGGCACATCGAAGTTCGCGCCGATCTATCCGGACGACATGGGATTACTGCAGAAGATCGAGACGATCGCCAAAACGATCTACCGCGCTGACGGCGTGTCGGCCGACAAATCCATCCGCGACCAACTCAAGACCTGGGAAGGCATGGGTTATGGCAAACTGCCGGTGTGCATTGCCAAGACCCAGTATTCATTTACCACCGATCCAAACCAGCGCGGTGCGCCGACAGGTTTCACGATCCCCATCCGTGAAGTGCGACTTTCGGCCGGCGCCGGATTCATTGTCGCCATCTGCGGTGAGATCATGACAATGCCGGGTTTGCCGAGCAAACCTTCGGCCGAAGTGATCCGGATCAATGAGTCTGGCCAGATCGACGGGCTATTCTGACCGCGTACGCGTACCGATCGGGCAGCGACAGGAGCGGGGCGTGACTTTGCTTTTGACTTGCGCCTTCGGATGCCCACTCCGCATCCGGCGCGTGATGCTTGCGCCTTCGGACGCCCACTCCGCATTCGGCGCGTGATGCTTGCGCCTTCGGATGCCCATATACCGGGGCCGATACTTGGTGTCGCTACGGGCCAGTATTGGCGGCCGTGACGTTGTGGCACACGCTGATTCGCGGTAAACTTATCTTGCGGTTCGCCGCGTTCGACGAACCGTCACACGTTTTCGATAGCGTGCGTCGAAGTCGTCGGGGGGATCTCATGCTCCAGCTAGACCGGTCGCGCCAAGCGATGGAGCAACCGCGGTTCGCAGCCAGCGTTGCTGCCACGTCTGCTGACATCGAAGAGGCTTTGCGGCTCCGCTGGCAAGTTTTCGTCAAAGAGCAGGGCGCGCACGCCGACGCTGATTCCCCGCCCGGGATCGAGACCGATCGCTTCGATGCGTACTGTCACCACCTCGTCGTGCGAGACCTCGAGAACGACGTTGCAGTCGGCACCTATCGCGTCCTGATGGCCGATCAAGCGGAGGCTCTGGGTGGTTTCTATACCGAGCAGGAATTCGATCTGTGTGGGCTTGCCGAGTATCGGCGATTCATCGTCGAAATCGGCCGTTCGTGCGTTCATCCCGACTATCGCGGCGGTGTTGTCATCGCGATGCTGTGGACCGGGTTGGCGGGGTTGATCCTCGGTACCGACGCGCGCTTTCTCATCGGCTGCGCCTCCATCTCGATGCGAGACGGAGGCCGCGAAGCCGCCAGCGTCTACCACAAACTCGCGACCGAACGCATGTGCGCTCCCGAGCACCGCATGATTCCGCGCGTACCATTGCAGCTCGACACGATGACGCCGGACGCGAGCGTGAAACCGCCGCCCCTGATAAAGGGCTACTTGCGCGCGGGGGCGGAAATCGCAGGCCCGCCAGCCGTCGACATGGCATTTGGAACGGCGGATCTGCCAATGCTGCTCACGCTCGATCGCCTGGCACCGCGCTATGCGCGCCATTTTGCAACCGCCTGAGGCGACCATGCGTCAGGCATTTCGCCGCTCAATCGGCATGGGCCGGGTGGTGGCGCATCTCACCAAAGGCGCTGCAACGATGGCGTTTGTCTTCCCTTTCATAGGGGACGACAAACGGCGACGCATCATCAACCGCTGGTCCGACCGCGTCCTCGACATTTTCGGATTGACGCTGGAGGTCGAGGGCGAGCCGCCCCCCAGGTTGCAGGAGGGCCCGATCCTGATGGTCGGCAATCATATCTCGTGGGTGGACATCTACGCCTATCTGAGCGTTGCCGAAATTCGGTTCATTGCGAAATCAGAAGTCAAATCGTGGCCGCTCATCGGATGGTTCGCGCGGAACATCGGCACGATCTTCGTTGAGCGAGATCGGCCGCGGGATGCCGTTCGGGTCGGGCGTGAGCTTCGCGACGCGCTTTCCGCGGGCCAGGCCGTGTGCCTTTTCCCCGAGGGAACGACAACAGACGGCAGTATCGTTCTACCGTTCTCATCGGTCCTGATCAACGCGGCGGTCGAAGTGGGAGCACCGGTTCAACCGGTCTCGATCGCGTATCGCCGGCCCGATGGTGGACCATGCAGCCGAGCAGCCTTCACTGGCGACGCCACGCTCATCGCTTCAATCTGGGAGCTCGCCGGCGGCGAACGCTCTGTGGTGAAGCTCTCGTTCCTGGAGACAATACCGACAAGCGGTATCGACAGGCGGGCGTTGGCTCGGCGGGCCGAAGACGCTGTGCGGGCGAGCCTGGGTCAGCCACCTCGCGTTGCACCGGAGGTACCGGTATCTCCGCCAACGGTTCGTGATCCAGATGCCCCACAGCATGGCGGCATTTCAGTGGATCCCGCGTCGCTTTGAGGCGCGGCAGGTGGCTTCATTCGCTTCACCACGCTTTTCCAGTTCGCAATGAACACGCCCGGATTGCTGAGTGTTGGCTTCCGGCCACCGTGTCGTCTAGGCTTGGCGCGACAATGTTGCGAAGCGAGGCACCCCATGCGCTGGATCAGATTCACGGCCGGTGGCCGGACAGGCTACGGCCTCGTCGAGGGCGATCGCATCACCGAGGTGAAGGGCGATCCGTTCGACGGTTATGAGAAGACCGCAACGAGCCACGTGCTCGCGGATGTGAAGATCGAGCTTCCAGTAGTCCCGCCGACGTTCTACTGCGTGGGGCTCAATTATCGCGAGCACATCATCCAGGCCGCGCAGCGGCTCGGCATTGCGGCGAAATTCCCAGAGCAACCGGATGTCGGATATCGCGCCAACAACGCCCTGATCGCGCACGGCGAAGATGTCGTCATTCCAGTCGACGCCACAGACAAGGTGCAATACGAGGGCGAACTGGTCGCAGTCATCGGCAAGCCATGCCGGAACGTGAGCGAAGCCGAGGCGCTGGATTACATTCTCGGGTACACGATTGGCAACGACGTTTCGGAGCGGACCTGGCAAAAGGGCGACCGGACCCTCTGGCGAGCGAAGAACACGGATACGTTCAAGCCAATGGGGCCCTGGATCGAGACCGACGTCGATCTCGACAAGCTGGAGACCATCATCCGCGTCAACGGTGCGGAGTCGTCGCGCTTCAAGACCAACGACATGATCCATGGCGTCGCGCTCTACATTTCGACCATCAGCAAGTACTGCACGTTGCAGCCGCGCGACGTATTGTGGATGGGCACGGACCTGTTCTCCCCAGATCTCAAGTCCGGTGAGACGGTGGACGTCGAGATCAGCGGAATTGGAGTGCTGACCAACCGTTTTGTGCGTGCCAAGGGCTGATACAGCGAACGAGCCGTTCCTGGGGAACAACGACCGGTGGACGCGCGTCAACCGGTTGACCTAATCATGCGAGAATGCTCCAAACGCTTATGGACGGCGCCATCACAAAAGCGAGCCCAACGAGCGTCCCGAACCTGCTAACATACGGCAGGATCGTGGCTGTTCCTGCGTTTGCGGCCGTGTTTCTGCTTCTCGAAGGCGACCAGCGGCGCTGGATCGCCCTTACTATCTTTGTGGCAGCGTGCTTCACGGATTGGCTCGACGGCTACCTCGCCCGGATGTGGCAGCAGCAATCGATGCTCGGCCGGATGCTCGATCCGATTGCCGACAAGCTGCTGGTCGGGGCGGCGCTGATCCTGCTTGTCCAGGACGGCACGATTTCCAGAGTCAGCGTGTGGGCGGCGCTGATCATACTGTCGCGCGAAATACTCGTGTCGGGTCTGCGCGAGTTTCTTGCCGAGCTCAACGTCAAGGTGCATGTGTCGCGGCTTGCGAAGTGGAAGACGACGCTGCAGATGGTCGCCCTTGGGGTGTTGCTGGCTGGGCCTGCGGGCGAACGGCAAATCGCTGGTGTAATGGCCGTCGGAACAGCTCTATTGTGGGTTGCAGCGCTGCTCACCATCTGGACCGGAGGCGGCTATCTAACCGCGGCTGTCCGCTCTACGCTCGATCGGTGAAAGCCTGACCGCGGATTGCGGCCCCTCTGCCGCGCGCGAGGTAAGAATTATGAAACTGCTCTATTTCGCCTGGATCCGGGAGCGGATCGGGCATGCCAGCGAAACGCTCGAGCTTCCAGCCGAAATCGCGACGATTGCCGATCTTGTCACATGGCTCAAGGCGCGCGGCCCCGAATATGGCGAGGCCTTCGCGCGACCGGACCTCGTGCGGGCAGCGATCAATCAGACCCACGTGAAGCACGACGCGCCGATCGCAGGCGCTCGCGAGATCGCGTTCTTTCCACCGGTGACGGGAGGCTGAGGTGGTTGTTCGCGTGCAGGCGGAGAATTTCGACGTTAGCCGTGAGACCGCTGGACTCATCTCCGGCCGGAGCGACGTCGGCGCCGTCGTGACATTCACAGGCACGGTTCGCGACGAGGCGAAGGGGCGGCGCATCCTCTCAATGACACTCGAGCACTATCCGGGCATGACCGAAGCCGAGTTGGAGCGCGTCGAGACCGAAGCGCGTCGGCGCTGGCCGCTGGATGCGAGCCTGATCATCCATCGCTACGGGGAACTCAAGCCGGGCGACAACATTGTTCTCGTGATCACGGCTTCGAAACACCGTCACGCCGCATTCGAAGCCGCCGAATTCCTGATGGACTACCTCAAGAGCAGGGCCCCGTTCTGGAAGAAGGAAACGGCGTCCGACGGGACGGGCCATTGGGTCGACGCGCGAGAGACCGACGATGCAGCACTCGCGCGGTGGGATGGTTTCGGCACCAGAAATAGCTAATGCCTCTTACGCAGTCGCCATGGCATCCTTCAGAACCATATCGGCTGCCTTTTCGCCGATCATGATCGATGGGGCATTGGTATTGCCCGAGGTCAGGGTCGGCATGATCGACGCGTCAGCCACGCGTAGCCCCGAGATGCCCCGCACCCGCAAGCGCTCGTCCACCACGGCCATCGCGTCCTGCCCCATCTTGCACGTCCCGACCGGATGATAGGTCGTTTCACCGACCTCCTTTGCCCAAGCGACGATGTCGTCGTCCGTCTTGCGATCCTTGCCGGGCGCCACTTCGCTAACTTGCATGGATGCGAGGGCCGGTGCGTGCATGACCGACTGGGCGATCCGAATGGCGCGGACCGTCAAAGCCACATCCGCCGGATCGGATAGGAAATTGAAGTTGATCGCCGGCGGCCTGCGCGGGTCGGCCGAGGTGATGTGAATGGTGCCCTTGCTCTCCGGCCGCATCGCGTGCGCGTAGCATGTCATTCCCGACTGGCGGGCAAGCTTCGGACCCTTCGGTGTCACCTCGGTGAACATTGGCACCCATCCAAGAAGGAGATCCGGCGACTCGAGGCCCTCGCGAGAGAATACGAACGCGCGAAGGGGCGCGGCGACCATTGCCAGCAGGCTGTCTTGTGACATTGCATAGCGCAGCGCCTGATTGACGAGACCAAGGCCGCGACCGCGATCGTTGAACGTGACCCCTCGCTTGCCGATGGCCCAGCGCGTACGCGGTGCGTAGTGATCGCGTAGATTCTCGCCCACGCCCGGTAGCGCATGCTGGACGTCGATACCCAGGTCCTTCAAGCGTTGCGGCTGGCCGATGCCGGACAATTCGAGAAGCTGCGGCGAGTTGATGGATCCCGCACTCACCACCACGTCACGGCCGGCGAGGGCCTCCCGCACCTGGTCTCCGACGCTGTAGCGCACTCCGATGCAGCGCTTGCCATCGAGGATCAGGCGCTCGCTGAGGGCGCCCGTCTCAATGCTCAGATTGGGCCTCTTGCCGATCTTCTCGAGGTAGCAATGGGCAGTGCTCATGCGCCGGCCGTTCGAGATCGAGGCCTGGCTCATGGCGATGCCGTCCTGCCGGTCGCCGTTGTAATCCGGATTGTGCCTGATCCCGACCTGCCCGGCGGCTTCAATGATGGCTGTCAGCAGCGGATCTCGAGCGACGGGGTTTGTAATTTGCAAGGGACCTTCGCGCCCTCGAAAGGTATCGTCGCCGCCACCCTTGTAGCTTTCCATGCGCTTGAAGAACGGCAGGACATCGCCATAGCTCCAGCCGCGGTTGCCCATTTGAGCCCAGGTGTCGAAGTCCTGAGCCTGGCCGCGTACGAACGCCAGACCGTTGATCGAACTCGATCCCCCGAGAATTTTGCCGCGCGGCACGGGAAGCCGCCGGCCATTCGTGCTGGCTTCCGGCTCGGACGAATAGAGCCAGTTCGCAGCCGGATTGGCGATCAACTTCGCGAAGCCGATCGGGATGCGCGCCCAGAAATGCGAGGCTGGTCCCGCCTCGAGCAACAACACGCGATTGCGTGGATCTTCCGACAACCGACTGGCAACGACCGCACCCGCCGATCCTGCGCCCACGACGATATAGTCGTAGCTCTGACGCTCTGCTTCCCGCACGTTTTCCTCCGCGATTGTCCGGACAAATTAGACACAACGACGCGCGCCGTCCACGGCACGAATGATGGCTCCGTGTACGGCTTCGCCGGGCCGGCCATTCACGTGTTCGCAGCCAAAGATCGCAGCTTGGTGAGGGCATCCGCCGCAAGGGCACGCGTGACTTTTCGGCGAGAGGACAGAGCGAGCCGATCAATGACTTCGACTACACGGGCTGCGTCAGCCATCGTGCGATCCATGTTGAGCAGCAGCCAGGCAACGACGCTCGGGTCCACGATGAGCTGGCGATCGGTGAAGTGCTTCACCAGAACGGCACGCAGAAGGCCATCGTCCGGCGCAGCGATCTCCACCATTGCGGCGGCACGTAACCGCGAGCGGAGGTCTGGCAGCGTTACGGCGAGGTCTCCTGGCGGTACGGCCGAGGTCAACAACAGGCCAGCTCGATCCTCGCGCGCCAGGTTCAGCAGATGAAACAGAGTGCGCTCACAAGCGATGCCGGCATCGAGATCTTCGACGACGAGCGCGCCGGTGTTCTCGAGTTGGGGAACGGCGGTATCGGAAAGCTCGGCAGCGGAGACGATGGCGGCGCCAGAGCGCAGTTGCCACACGTGAGCGAGATGGGTCTTGCCTGCGCGCGTCGGTCCGACAACGAGCGCCGACGGAGCAGGCCAATCGGGCCACGCGTCAACCAGCGCGACCGCCGCCGCATTGGACTGGCTGACCAGAAAATCCTCGGCGCCGAGTGCTGTTCGGTGGCCGAGGTCGAGCACGAGCTGCTCGGGTGCTGCCATGACTCACGTGTCCAGACGCGGCGCAGGAACCGGCAAAACTGCCGGTGGACCGGCACCAAGATAGATCGAGCTTTCGAGATACCGATCGCGCGCGAAGCGTACCAGCACCGCGAGGGCCGCTGCAACTGGCACCGCGACGAGCGTACCGAGAAGCCCGAAAAGCGCGCTGAAGACGAACAGCGCGAGCATCAGCCAGACGGGATGCAAACCAACCTTCTGCCCCACGATCAGCGGTGACAGTAATCCTGAATCGAGGGCCATCGCGGCAACGAACACGCCCAGCACCTGGAGGGCGAGCGTAGTCTCGGGCCAGGACTGGGAGATGGCCACGACGAGCGACACCGCAAGGCCCAGCACCCAACCGACCAGCGGCACAAATGCCAGGATGCCGGTCGCAAGACCGATCAGCAGGCCATAGCGGAGCCCGAGCGCCGTCAATGCCATTGCGTAAAACGCCCCGAGAATAAGACAGATGGTGCCTTGCCCACGGATGAAGGCGCCTACAGCGGTATCGATGTCATACGCAAGGCGCCGAATGGTTGCTGCATGATGAACCGGGAGCCAGCCGTCAATCTTGGCGACGACGGCCGGCCAGTCGCGCAGAAGATAGAAGGCAACGACCGGCGTTACGAGCACCAACGAGACGAGATTGACCAACGCCTGCCCCCGGCTCCAGAGCAGTTTCGCCGCATCGCCGACAAAGCCGGTCGAGCTCTGCGCCAGCTCGCCAACCGCGCGTTCCAGGCCAACCTTGAAGCCGGGAAAACTTGGTCCCAAATGCTGCGCGGCCAGCGTTTCCAGCCATACACGGAGCCGCTCGAGGTCTCCCGGTAAGGTCTCCGCCAGGCGTCGGAGCTGATCAACCGCCAACGGCAGTAGGAAGACTATGGCCGCGGCTATGGCTACCGCGGCGAGGCCGATGATGAGGACACTCGCCGCTGTGCGACCGAGCCCAGCCCGCTGAAGCGCAGCCGCGACGGGATTAAGGAAGTAGGCGATAGCGGCACCGAACGCGAACGGCAGCAACGCGTCGCTCAGGTACGAGACCAGCGCGACGCCGATAGCGAAGGTGACAACCCAGAAGACGACATGCATTTCAGGACGCATCGGCTCCCCCTCGCGTAAGTGTCCCACCCCAGTCACGAAACTAGCATCTCCGGCGCCGATAAGCACGACGGCTGAGTGTCTGCGGGCATCTTTCCAGGAATTGTGCTGCGATGAACTACGGTATCCGGCGAGCGGCCGTGGAGCTGCAGATATAGTTGGTCCCCCTGATCCACATCCCACGTCGGGGCGCAGGTGTCCTCAACCCAGCGTCCAGCCGCCATCGACGAGAAGATGCGTGCCTGTGACAAGCCCAGCCGCGTCCGACGCGAGATAGACAATCGCGCCCATCAAGTCTTCGACCTGGCCGATGCGGCCGAGCTTGATCTTTTCCAGCACGAATGAACGGAACTCGGGCTTGGCCAACATCTGGGCCGCCAATGGTGTTTCGACGAACGTCGGGCAGAGCGTGACAGATCGAATGCCGTTCGGTGCCAACTCGGCCGCGATCGCACGCGAAAGACCTTCGATGGCGGCCTTCGTCGCGCAATAAGCCGTGCGGCCGGGTCCTGTCGTGAAGGCCATCTGCGAGGAAATGTGGATCAATGTGCCGCGCGTTTCCGTCGTCACCATGCGCTTTGCAACAACTTGCGCGACGATAAAGGCAGCACGGACGTTGAGGTCCAGAAGGGCATCCAGGTCCTCAGTCTTGAAATCGATGAAGGGTTGCGGGCGGTTAATGCCCGCATTGTTGACAAGCACATGGAACGGGGGCCGGGCCTCAACCTTGCGGCGAACAGCGCCATCGTCGAGGACATCGAGAACGAGAACCTCTGATGTGCCTCCTGCTTTGGCGATCGCTTCATGAACCTCTTCGAGTTCGGCGCGGGTTCGCGATGCGAGCGTGACGTGGGCGCCCGCTTCCGCCAGCGCCGCCGCTGCGGCCAGCCCAATGCCGCGCCCGGCGCCGGTGACCAGTGCGCGCTTCCCATCGAGGCGAAATGACGGAGTTCTCGGCAGCTCGACCATATTCGTCTCCCATTGTGCACAGCCGCATCGGCCGCGGAGAAAGGCATCTCGGGCTCTGGACGTCAACCTGGCGAGATACCGGGGATAGACGCTCTTCCGGCTTGCGAGCGGCTTGTATCACCTGGGCGAGTTGTCTAAGCGATATCGTTTATCGGGCGTCGGAACTGCGCGGGATCCGGGACAGGTCCGCACGGGCGCCCCCGGGGGACAGAGCCATGAGCGCGCCGAAACTCGGCGAGCGCATCGTCATCGCGCAGCACGCCGCGCGATGGTCTGTTGCGGCTGCCAAGCGTCGCCTTGCAACGACGCCGGGACTTGGTTGGCGGCTGATTCGCCCACGCATCGATGCGTTCATCTTCGTGCCATCCGACCTGCGGCCAACCGATCCGAGCCTCGTCGATGAACTGGCCGCCGGCCAGATGGGTCTCGGGGGAGCCATGCTGGACCTCGCCGGCAGATCGCCATTTTCCATTATCGCCCCGGACAGATCATGGGCGCGAGCTCTGAATGGATTTGCATGGCTCGGCAGCCTTCGCGTTGTGGATGACGTGTTCGCACTCGAGACCGCTCGACGCTTGGTGGCGGATTGGTGTCGTCGCAACAGATCGCGGCCTGGAGGGCGCGGCATTGCCGCGGAACCGGCGGTGATCGCGCGTCGCGTCAGTTCGTTCATCGTCAATGCCGGGTTCCTTCTCGAGGACGCCGAGCCGGAGTTCTACCATCTCTTCACGCGGACGCTCGGCAACGAATTGCGGGCGCTCGATCGCGTGAGCCGACGGTCGATGCCAGGCTTCCCGCGTCTCGTCTGCGCGATGACGCTCACGCTCGCCTGTCTCTCCGCCGATGGACACGATAAGGATCTACCCCGCGCCGAGGGTCGGCTTCTCGCAGAGCTCAGACAACAAATCCTCGCCGATGGAGGGCACATCTCTCGCAATGGAGAGACGGTGCTCGAAGCCCTGCTTGACCTTCTCCCTATCAAACAATGCTATCTGGCGCGTCAATTGGAGGTGCCCGCAGAGCTGGTCGCGACGATCGAGCGGATGCTCGAGCATGTGCGGATGATGGCGACGACGTCTGGGACACTTGCGCGCTTCAACGGCGTCGGCGCAGCACGGGTGGAGGCTGTCGCGACGGTGCTGGCGCTTGCAGCGTCGAAGGCACCCTCATCGAACTGTGATCCTGGGGCGTCGGGATATGCCCGCCTGGAACGCGGCGGCACGGCCGTGATTGTCGATTGCGGGCGTGCACCCGCCCTCCTCCATTCGGGTCTAGCGCATGCGGGTGCCCTTTCCTTCGAGTTGGCACACGCGGGCGAGGGCATCATCGTCAATGCTGGGGCAGCCGCACCGGCGCACAGCCAAGCCGCTTCTGATGCGCGCGCGACGGCCAGCCACTCAACGCTGGTGCTCGATGAGCAGTCGTCGGCGCGACTGATCCGTTCGCCGCAGATCGAGAAGCTGGCTGGCGGCCCAGCGCTCGCAGGTCCCGATACCGTCGTCGCCAGCCTGCTCGAGGTCGATGGCGAGGCGCGCCTCGTTGCTCAGCACGACGGCTATCTCAGTCGTTTCGGTGTCATTCACGAGAGGCGGCTCACGCTCGATGCAACTGGATGCATCCTTGAAGGGGTCGATGTATTGCGGCCGCCTTCGGGCACGTTACGGTTGCCGCGGGATGTGCCGCTTGCCCTGCATTTTCATCTTCCCGTCAAGGCAGGTTGGCGTCCGGACGGCTACGACGCTTTGCTAATCGAGCCTGTATCCGGACCTGCGTGGCGATTCACCGTCTCAGGGGCTCGGTGCTCGGTCGAGGCAGCCACGGACTACGCGCAGAGCCAGGGTCCGACCCCCACCCGACAGATCGTGGTCCGGACCTCCTCTCCAGGCGAGACGACGATCAACTGGCGCCTCGAGCAGGTCTGATGACCCGAGACAAATAGTGCGCGGGCAGTTCCGCCCGCCAAGCGGGTATGGTAACGGCCTGGAAAACAGCCTCAAACTGGAAAGTCAGGCCGATGAATGCCCCGTCCCCGCGTATCCGACGCGCCTTGATCTCCGTCTCTGACAAGTCCGGCGTGATCGAACTGGCCAAGACTCTGGCTGAAAGTGGCGTCGAAGTCCTTTCGACCGGAGGCACGGCGGCGGCGCTCAAGGCTGCAGGCATCGCGGTTACGGACGTAGCAGACTACACGGGCTTTCCCGAAATGATGGATGGTCGGGTGAAGACGCTGCACCCGAAGGTGCATGGCGGCCTCCTGCAGGTGCGAGGCGATGCCGGGCATGAGGCATCAGCCGCCGAGCATGGCATCCCGCCGATCGACCTTCTGGTGGTCAACCTCTATCCGTTCGAAGCAACGGTCGCAAAAGGGGCTCCTTATGCCGATTGCATCGAGAATATCGACATCGGCGGGCCGGCCATGCTGCGGGCGGCGGCGAAGAACCACACATCCGTGACAGTGGTCGTGGATCCCTCCGACTATGCGCGCGTGCTGGACGTCATGCGTGCCAACGGCGGTAGCACGACGCTAATGCTCAGACAGGAGCTCGCCCGCAAAGCCTATGCGCTGACGGCCGCCTATGATGGCGCGATCTCGAACTGGCTCGGTGGCGAGATTGCTCGCGAGGATGGGGATTCAGACGGCGCGGCCTTCCCCCCCACCTTCACGGTGCAACTCGTCAAAGCGCAATCGATACGCTACGGCGAAAATCCGCACCAGAAGGCCGCCTTCTATATCGAGCGCGGCGCGGCGCAGGGGTGCATCTCAACCGCCCGCCAGGTGCAGGGCAAGGAACTCTCATACAACAACATCGCCGATACGGACGCCGCGCTTGAGTGCGTCAAAGCATTCGACGAGAAACCGGCTTGCGTGATCGTGAAGCACGCCAATCCTTGTGGAGTTGCCGAAGCCGACTCGCTCCTTGCCGCCTACGATCGCGCATTCAAGACCGACCCAGAGTCTGCGTTCGGCGGCATTATCGCCTTCAATCGTCCCTTGGACGAAGCGACGGCGAAGGCCATCATAGACCGGCAGTTCGTCGAGGTGATCGTTGCGCCAGCGGCGTCGCCCGAGGCCGAAGCAGCCATCGCCGCCAAGAAGAATGTGCGCCTGTTGATAGTCGGGCGATGGGAGGCAGGGCAACCGGTCCAGCAAGATTGGAAGAAAGTGACCGGAGGGTTACTTATCCAGGACCGCGATCTGTCGCTGTCGTCCGAGTTGCGTGTCGTTACGAAGCGGCAGCCGACGCCAGCGGAGCTTGCGGATCTGCAATTCGCCTGGAAGGTTGCGAAGTTTGTAAAGTCGAACGCCATTGTCTACGTCCGCGAGCTGGCGACGGTCGGCGTGGGAGCGGGTCAGATGAGTCGCGTCAACGCGTCGCGGATTGCCGTGATCAAGGCCGAGATGGCCGGGTTCGAGGTCAAAGGCTCCGTGGTTGCTTCCGACGCATTCTTTCCGTTCGCCGACGGCCTTCTTTCCGCGGCCAGCGCCGGAGCTACGGCGGTGATCCAGCCCGGCGGATCGATACGCGACGACGAAGTGATCAAGGCCGCCGACGAGCAAGGCTTGGCGATGGTGTTCACTGGAATGCGCCACTTCCGCCACTGACCATCACTTCCCGCTTTGCCTTAACTTGCGGAATTCTATAGGTGAGCGGCCTTTCTCTCGGATATGGAAGCTCGACTATGAGCACTTCCGACGCAACACGGGCGCGCCCGCTCGCCCCCGACGACTTCATTGCCGACGCGCCCGCACGGGTGACGCCGCGCCTCCGGCCGCTTTCGATCGTGGTGCCGATACTCAACGAAGCCCAGAACGTCGAGGTTCTAGCCGCGCGCTTAACCTCTGCTCTGGACGCCTTGGGGAATCCGTTCGAGGTCATCATCGTCGATGACGGCTCGACGGACGGTACACTTGCCGTGCTCAGGGCGCTCCATCAGAAAGACGCGCGGTTCAAGGCCATTTCGTTCAGCAGGAACTTCGGCAAGGAAATTGCTGTCGCCGCCGGCCTCGAGCACGCGACGGGCGATGCCGCGGTTATCATGGATGGTGATCTTCAGCATCCGCCGGAGACGATCGGCCGGTTCGTCGAGCTCTGGGATCAGGGCTACGACATCGTTTATGGCCAACGGACCGACCGCAGCCAGAACACCACCTTCGAGAAACTCTCCGCGCGCATGTTTTATCGCGCATTCGGTTTTCTCAGCGGGACCGAGCTGCCGGACGGAGCGGGTGATTTCAGGCTGCTGGATCGGCGCGTCATCGACGTCTTTAACGAACTCCACGAACGCGCGCGGTTCAACAAGGGACTGTTCGCGTGGGTTGGGTTCCGCTCCATCGGCGTCCCGTTCGAAGTGGCGGCACGCGTGCACGGTGCGAGTCGCTGGCGCTTCAGACGTCTGCTGAAATTCGCCATCGATGGCATCGCATCTTTCACGACGGCTCCGCTGAAGATCTGGTCTTACGTTGGCGTCATGATCTCGCTGGTGGCCCTGCTCTACGCGGTGTTCTTCCTGGTGAAGACGCTCATCTTTGGCGTCGACATCCCTGGCTTTCCTTCACTCTTGATCTCGGTGCTATTGCTCGGTGGCATACAGCTCATCTCGCTCGGCGTGATCGGCGAATACCTGGGTCGCGTCTACGAGGAGGTGAAAGACCGCCCGCTCTACATCATCTCGGAGGACGTTGGTTTTCGAGACGGCACCGCACCGCTATCGACCAAGGCAGCGCCCCCCGACGCCGGTTGAAGCGGAGACGTAGGCTTCATGAATAAAGATATACCGGTCAACGACCGCGATGCAGCGTCAGGCGTGCCACGCGCGCGTCACTGGGGTGGGTTTCTCGCATCCGGCGCCATCGCGTTCACGGTCGATGGCGGCGTCATGGAAATGGCGGTGCGGCTACTTGACCTGCCGACGTTGATCGCGCGCCTTCTCGGAGTGATGTCCGCCATGGTGGCCGCATGGATGTGCCACCGCACGCTGACCTTTGCGTTGACCACTAAACCCAGTGTCGGCGAGTTCACACGCTACGTTGCAGCGGCATCCACGACGGCAGCGATCAATTATGCCGTTTTCGTCATAATTTTGATGGCGTGGCCCTCTTTCCCCCGTCTTTTGGCACTCGTCATTGCATCTTGTGTCGCCACAATCTTCGCCTACGTCTCAATGCGGTACGGGGTGTTTCGCCGCTACTGAGGTTGGAGCCATCGAGGCGCATGGCGTAATTGGGTCGTCAACGGACTTGTTCCGAGCACTGTCGGCCAATGGATTATTCATCCTCGGTTCAGCATCACTGGCGTTAATCGAACATCGCGAAAGGGACCTGTCAGCATGAGCGACAAGGGGATGACAGGCCACCCGCGCGGTGCAAGAGCGCCGCTAGAAAACCGGTCTTCGAAGGAACCGGATGCAAAGATGAGGGTTCTGATGGTCATGTGTTCACCAGACCACGCAAGGGGTTCCATGTGCACGCGGATCAGCTCTGGGAGGCGCGCATGAAGTCAAGTGCCGTCAAATCCGTAGAGCTAGATATCGATTGGGCCGTTCAAACGGTCATGCCAATCGAGTTTCATGGTCGTGAGCTTCATCTCGAAGCACGCGCTTATCAGGGCGTCGACCCGCATTGTCAGGCGATGGTTCTCATCCATCGCGACAATCCGGCTCCCGCAGAGTTACCCGTCGTGCGTGTGCACAGCGGTTGCGTTACCGGCGACATCTTCCATTCGCTGCGTTGCGATTGCTATCCGCAATTGCAGGCCTCGATGGAAGTGATCACGACGAGTCCGCTCGGTGTGATGATCTATCTGCCGTATCACGAGGGCCGCGGAATCGGGCTGGTCAACAAGATTCGTACGTATGCGCTGCAGGATCAGGGCTACGACACCGTAGATGCGAACGTTGCAATCGGCGCGCCGATTGAAGCGCGTGACTACGATCTTGCAGGTCAGATTCTTTTCGATCTCGGCTACGATCGAATTGCGTTGCTGACCAACAATCCGGCAAAGGTCAACTCCTTGAGGGCAGAGGGCATTACTGTGGTGGAGCAACGCTCCCTCATCGTTCAGCCGTCGCCCTATAACAAGCGTTACCTCGCCACGAAGAAAGAGCGCATGGCGCACCTGCTCTAAGAGCACGCTAAGCCAAATCGATTAGTGAACGGGCCGGCATTCGTCGGCCCGTTTGTTTTTTGCGACTACCTCGATTGCGATACAGGTCGCGTGAGGCGAGACTTCAACTCAGCTATAATTCCCCTGAGCGGGTGGAATGCCATTACGATGGTGTGCTCGCCAGGCGCGACCTTGACGGCGCGAAAGAGCACGTTTGCTTGCTTGATCTCAGTTGACGCTCCGTCCACCGTCGCTTGCCACCAC
Organism: Hyphomicrobiaceae bacterium; assembly: GCA_050250755.1. Lineage (GTDB taxonomy): Bacteria > Pseudomonadota > Alphaproteobacteria > Rhizobiales > Hyphomicrobiaceae. Next base: position 61,564 of record JBFWOB010000031.1, on the reverse strand, counting down.
GGATGCCAAATGTCGTTGAGCACGACCCAGCCGCCCTCAGGACTCGAGACACGAATGACGATGCGCGTTTGCCCGTAGCTTTGGATACGTGCTTCGCCAAACCGAGTCGGCGAAGCGGACCCCGTCATATCTGCAGGGGCTTCGACCAACACGGTGCGTGTTGGATCGAATTCTGGCCAAGTGCCGGTTTCAAGTATCTTCGCGAAGTCGGCTGTCTCGGCGCGCTGCGCAAACATCACGCGCGGCAGCGTGCCACTGTTCTCGTAGATGAAATCGCTGCCGATCTTTGCGACGAGAGTCAGTTCACCAGGCTGGAGAGCCTTGTCCATGGTTTCCACGGGCGCACCTGTGGCGATCCATCGCAAGCCCAGCATGTCCGCCAGGCGTGAGCCGTATGACGGAAACAGTGGCGAGAACTTTCGCTGGTCGGGCAGCCCAATGTGATCCTCCGCGCCGGTCGCCCGCGTATAGAGCCCGAGCCTGACAGGGTTGTATCCGAGCGTGTTCTCGAGGCGATGAGTCATGCTGGCGTTGGGCCAGTGGAAACCGAGGCCGGCAAGCTCGACGCGATCTCGGCGCGTGGCACTTGCAACCACCCTTGTCTTCAGAGCTTCTATGACCGGATTGCCGCCGCGCGGATCGAGCATATCGAAGGTCGAGGGCGGGAGTGCCGAAGACGTCGATGGACCATTGTTGTAACCGAGATCCGCAGCGGTGACGGTCACAAGCACCAATGTGGCCGCCAATGGCTGCAAAGCCACGCGCGGTGCACTCCATGCCATTGCGCACACCGCTGAGAGAAATGAAACCGCCGCGACGGCCAGCGGCCAGCCAAGGCGCGGCACGCGATCAATCATAACGGCGAAGGCGAATGCCGATATGAGTCCAATCAGGAGGACTGCGGAGACTGCCGCACACGTGACTGGCCCGGGCCGCCTCCACGGCTCGGAAAACCACGTGTGCGTCGCGTAGCCCGCAAGGATCGCGCCAAGCCCGCCGATCAAGAAAACGGCGTCTGCCGGACGGCGGTAGAGATCCACGCCAGGAAGTTCATAGAACGCGCGAAATGCCGGCGTGTACCAGCCAAGCGCGTAGAGCACCGCCACGACGAACGCCACTGAAAAGAAGCGAATGTCCGCGTGCCAAAGGCGTCCGGTGACGGCTGCGCCGGCAATCAGCAAGAAGGGAATGGCGCCGACGTAGCACTGCCCGACGTTCTGCGCGGTAAAGAGGCCGGTGCCGACCCATGCGAAACTAGGCGGGCCCCAATAATCCGCCATGTCGCCCGCGGCGCCGAAAAGCTGCGGAATGACGAAGGTGACGAGTTGTGCTGGATGCAGCGACCCCGCCCCTGCGCCGGCAAAATCGATGGCAGGGCGATTCGAGTCGGCCGCGAGCAGGACGGTCATGAGCACAGGCAGTGTTACGATCACCAAACCTACGACGCCACCGACAACGAGGGGTACGAGGCTCCCGGTGACTCGCGCACGGCGATGATCGCTCGCGAACCAGAGCCAGATCGTACGCGCGACAAGTAGATACACGCACAGCAGCGCGACTTGATCGCGCCCGAGCACGATGAACGCAGAAACAAGTCCCGCCGTAGCGCCTGCCGCAATCGACCCGCGCTCGATGGCCCGATCGAGAAACAGGATAGCCCAGGGAAGATAGGCAAGGCTCAGAACCTGACCGGTGTGCTGGATACGCCAGGCCATGGCTGCGCCGAAAGTGAATACAAGCGCGGCGATGATTGCGCCTGCCCAGTGCCACGACTTGTCGCGGAACCAGGCGATCATCCCGACGCCCCCTGCAGCCATCGCCGCGAGCAAGGTGACATCCTGCGCCCAAGGACCGGGCGATGCATTCAAAAGCGCAAGAAGCAGATAAGGCGGCGAGAAGATCATCGATTGCGGATCGGCGATCTGCGGCTGGCCCGAGAAAACGTAGGGGTTCCACCAGGGCCACTCGCCGGCCCAGAGGCTCTGCGCGAGGAACTGGATCTGAGGTAGGAAATGCGCCTTGGAGTCCCAGGGGATCGACACGCGACCCAGGAGCCACGGCGACGTCATCGCCGCGAATGCCAACAAATAGAGCCCAATCGGCGTCGCCAAAGGCCACGGTGTCGTTTGTTCGGCCGATGGCACCGCAACATGGGATCGTTGGTGCATCATATTCATCCCGGCCGTGGGTGGCGTCGGTTCGTCTGTGCGACTGACATAGGAGCGGCGGTGCTCCGAAAATACGAAGGGCGGCTCACCGAAGCAGGCCGCCCTTCGTAAAGTTCCATAATGCTGGCTGTTACTCCGCCGCCATCTTCAAAGCAGGAGCAGCCGCCTTGACTTCTGCATCAACATGGGACTCGAACTTCGCAAAGTTCTTGTTGAACATGCCGACCAGCGAACGAGCCGTCGCGTCATAGGCAGCCTTATCGGACCACGTCTCACGCGGGTTCAGGATCTTGGGATCGAGCCCGTCGAGTGCCACGGGAACCTCGAAACCGAACATGGCATCCTTGCGCATCGGCTGAGACTTGAGCTTGCCCGAAAGTGCTGCATCCAGGAGAGCACGGGTTGCTTTGATTGGCATGCGGTGGCCGACACCGAACTTGCCGCCAGTCCAACCAGTGTTGACGAGCCAGCAGTCGACGTTGTGGTCCGCGATCAGCTTGCGCAGCATATTTCCGTAGACGCTCGGATGACGCGGCATGAAGGGCGCGCCGAAGCACGTGGAGAATGTGGCCTGCGGCTCTGCGCCAAGGCCTTTCTCAGTTCCGGCAACCTTCGCAGTATAGCCGGACAGGAAATGATACATCGCCTGACTCGGCGACAATCGCGCGATTGGCGGCAACACGCCGAATGCGTCGGCGCACAGCATGACGACGTTCTTCGGGTGACCTGCCGTGCCGGTCGGGCTGGCATTGGCGATGAACTCGATCGGATAGGCGGATCGTGTGTTTTCCGTCAGCCGGCCATCATCGAAGTCGACGTCCCGATCGGCGCCGGTCAGTATGACGTTTTCCAGCACGGTTCCGAAACGACTCGATGCCGCAAAAATCTGAGGCTCGGCTTCGGCGGAAAGCCGGATCGTCTTCGCGTAGCATCCACCTTCGAAATTGAAAACGCCGTCCTTCGACCAACCGTGCTCGTCGTCTCCGAGAAGGACGCGCTTCGGATCCGCCGAGAGCGTCGTCTTGCCGGTGCCGGAGAGGCCGAAGAAAATTGCCGATTCGCCGTCATGACTGACGTTGGCAGAGCAGTGCATCGGCATGACGTCCATCTCGGGCATCATGTAATTCAGGTACGTAAACACCGACTTCTTGATCTCACCCGCGTATGACGTCCCGCCAATCAGCACGAGCCTGCGCGAGAAATCGCACGCGATGACCGTCTCGGAACGGCAGCCATGGCGAGCGGGATCGGCGCGGAAACTCGGAAGCGATACGACGGTGAACTGCGGCAGGAAGCCGGCAAGGTGCGAGGCGTCTGGGCGGCGCAGAAGATGGCGGATGAAGGCTGCGTGCCAAGCATATTCAGTAAAGATACGGGCATTGAGGCGATGATTTGAATCGGCACCCGCATAAAGATCTTCGACAAAGAGTTCGAGCTTGGCGGCATGGGCCAGAAAATCCTGATAGAGAACCTCGAAATGGTCCGGAGACATTGACTTGTTGTTGTCCCACCAGATCTGAGGATCAGTCGCGGCGTCGCGAACGGTAAACTTGTCCTGGACAGATCGTCCTGTGTGGACCCCTGTTTCGACCGCAAATGCGCCGCTTGAGGCCAATTGCCCCTCGCCCCTGCGAACGGCAAGCTCAAGGAGCTCTACATGGCCGAGATTGTGCTGAATCTTGGCCGGTACGCTGAGTGCGAAGGGTTCTTTTTTCATAGGTCCGCGTTGCTTTGGCGTATTCAATCCTCGGAAACGGAGAGCAACTTACGCTCCCCAAAAGTTCCGGGTCGTCTCCCGAACGAACGAAGCCCGCCGGTTTGGAGAACTCTCTTCGGCCCCCGGGCAATTGCAGGCTGCTGGGTCTAGCAGACTGCTGTAGCTGCCGTAATCGCCGAATAGTCGCACTTTTTCAGGGCGAAGTCCAAATGCGAGAATGCTGCACTTGCGAAGAAACTTAAGAGAATGATCGTCAAACTTCGCGAACAATAGGCGCTCATCTTCTGGCAGAATTGAGTTGCTATAACAATTCCCGGCCAGCGACGCCGCGGTGATCGGCTCGATTTTCGCATACTTTGGTATCAATTGAGATCACTTCCCGGTGCGCCCGGGCACCTCGACCGGCCGTGAGCAATATGGGCCAAACGCTATGTCGCGGTGCAGTATGCGAGTTGGCTGCAAGGTGAATGTTTATTCTCGAGCCATCGAATTTCCGCTAACGGCTCATCTGACCCGATACTGGCTCGGCATTGAACGGCGCCCAACAGCTAACCTCCCGCCCCAAGACGGGCGGAGCGTGGTTGTCCGCAAGGGCGATTGATGCGAAAAACCGTGCATGCATTGCAGCGGACGCTGGACATGACCCAAATCCCTGACTTTTCGAAGATCGCACTCGACGTGTCGGCGCGAAGCACCGTGGCCGCCGCGGCGCCCAAACGCAGCGTCGCCACGCCCGAAGGCATCGATATCAAGCCGTTCTACACGGGCGCCGATACGGCAGCGCTCGACTTCCTTGACGGCTATCCGGGGATCGCGCCCTTCCTTCGTGGTCCCTATCCCACGATGTACGTAACGCAGCCCTGGACCATTCGACAGTATGCGGGATTCTCTACGGCCGAGGATTCCAACGCGTTCTATCGGCGCAATATTGCCGCTGGGCAGAAGGGGCTGTCGGTCGCGTTCGATCTTGCCACGCATCGTGGCTATGATTCCGATCATCCCCGGGTCAGGGGCGACGTCGGAATGGCGGGCGTCGCCATCGACTCGATCTACGACATGCGGACGCTTTTCGGCGGCATCGATCTCTCGCAGATGTCCGTCTCCATGACCATGAACGGCGCCGTACTGCCCGTACTCGCACTTTTCATCGTCGCGGGTGAAGAGCAGGGCGTGCCTGCGGCGAAGCTGTCGGGGACCATTCAGAACGACATTCTGAAGGAATTCATGGTCCGCAATACCTACATCTACCCACCCGATCCTTCGATGCGGATCATCTCAGATATCTTTGCCTACACCTCGGCGCACATGCCGAAGTTCAATTCGATCTCGATTTCCGGCTACCACATGCAGGAGGCCGGAGCGACGGCCGATCTCGAGCTCGCCTATACGCTGGCCGATGGTGTCGAATACGTGCGGGCCGGCGTGCAGGCAGGCCTCGACGTCGACAAGTTCGCGCCGCGACTGTCGTTCTTCTGGGCGATCGGCATGAACACGTTCATGGAGATTGCCAAGATGCGAGCCGCGCGGCTGCTCTGGGCGAAGCTCATCCAGGATGAGTTCAAGCCGAAGGATCAGCGCTCGCTTTCGCTCAGGACGCACAGCCAGACGTCGGGCTGGTCGCTGACGGCGCAGGATGTATTCAACAACGTAACGCGCACGTGTCTCGAGGCGATGGCGGCGACGCAGGGCCACACGCAGTCGCTGCACACCAACGCTCTCGACGAAGCGATCGCGCTGCCAACCGATTTTTCGGCCCGCATCGCCCGCAATACGCAGCTCGTACTGCAGCAGGAGAGCGGTACCACGCGGGTGGCCGATCCGTGGGGCGGCAGCCACTATGTGGAACGCCTGACCTACGAACTGGCACTAAAGGCGATGGAGCACATCACCGAAGTGGAGCGTCTTGGCGGCATGGCGAAGGCCATCGCGGCGGGCATTCCCAAGATGCGGATCGAAGAAGCGGCCGCGCGGACACAAGCCCGTATCGACAGCGGGCGGCAGACGATCGTCGGGGTCAACAAATTCCGGCTCGAGAACGAGGCGGAGCTCGAAATCCTCAAAGTCGACAATGCGCGTGTTCGCGAGAGCCAGGTTGCGAAGCTGAACCGTCTCAAGGCCGAGCGCAATGAAGCCGACGTCCAAGCGTCGCTCAAGGCCCTGACGGACGGCGCGCGGGGCAATGGAAATCTGCTCGATCTTGCGGTCAAAGCAGCGCGTGCCAAGGCAACCGTCGGCGAGATTTCTGATGCCATGGAGACCGTGTTCGGACGCCATCGCGCGGAGATCCGAGCCGTGTCAGGTGTCTACAGGATGGAGGCAGGCGCCATGAACAAGGAGATCAGCGGCGTTCTGCGGCAAGTGGAGCTGTTCGAGGCTAACGATGGCCGACGCCCGCGCATTCTGCTCGCGAAAATCGGCCAGGATGGCCATGACCGCGGGCAGAAGGTTATCGCGACGGCCTTCGCTGATCTCGGGTTCGACGTCGACATCGGCCCGCTGTTCTCAACGCCGGAGGAGGTCGCCCGGCAAGCCGTCGAGAATGACGTGCATATCGTCGGCGTATCATCACTCGCCGCTGGCCATCTGACGCTGGTGCCGGAACTCAAGGCAGCGCTTCAAAAGGAGGGTCGCGGCGACATCATGATCGTCGTCGGCGGTGTCATACCTCCCGCCGACTACCCCGCATTGTTCGAGGCCGGCGCGAAGGCTGTTTTCGGACCGGGCACAAACATTGCCTCGGCGGCGTCCGATCTCATCGATAAGCTCAATACTGCGCTCGGATACCAGGGCGCAGAGGCAGCGGAATAATTTTCGGGAGAGGAAACAGCATGGCCGCGTTCTACGAGTTGCGCCAATACAAGATCAAGCCAGGCAAAATGGAAGCATGGCTCAAGCTGATGGAAGGCGAGATCATCCCCTTCCAGGTGTCCAAAGGCGCCGTCATTACAGCGTCTTTCCGAGGCGAGACGGACGATAGCGTCTACGTCTGGATCCGACGCTTCGAAAGCGAGGCAGAACGCGAGCGGATCTACAAGGAGATCTACGAGTCGGATTTCTGGAAGACCACGATCTCACCGCAAGTTGGCGAGCTGATTGATCGCCCCGCCATCAATGTGCAGCGGGTGCTTCCCACGCGTTTGTCCGCCGCACAGTAATTCGGCTGCACTAAGCATCATGCGCCGCAAGGCGGAAGAGAATTGGAAAACCCCGAGCACAAGCTCGGGGTTTTTGTTCGTAAGACGCCGCCTCGCCGCGTCAATGACCTTTCGGCACGGCATGCACGATGGGGTTTCCTCCGTCGTTGCAGCCCGCGATGCAGACCGTGCAAATCATACCGATCGAGCAGCCTGGCACGTCGATGTCCTTAGGTTTCGTGATCACACGAGCCGCGCTCGCACGCACAACCGGTTGGACAGGTGCTTGGCTCTGGTTCGCATTCTCAGTGCCGGCAGTCGCGTCGTCGACATCGGCCGGATGCTGCCCGGGCGAAGCTTGCTCAGACACATTATGATGGTTGCGCTCGACGCCCGTACCCGCGCTGATCGTCTTGCCGCCTCGGCGGCGCGCCTCGGCGTCGCCGCTTGTCAGCGGCAGGATCGCCGCAAGAAGTGCTAGGCTGAAAAATATTCTGGCTGACGCCCGCAACACGCCGTGCAGCGACATAAACGATACTCCCGACTAGAGACGCAGGAAACGCCGGGACCCTATGCTCTCTTGGTAAACAACACGTTTATGCGAAGCCCATGCACGGTTCGCATTTGGACTTAAGCCGCACAACTGTGTCGAGGCGGTGCCGCCGCAAAAGCCGTGGCGTTGGGACATGGACACGGCTTAGTCTTCTGCATCGATACGATGGAAAGAACTTCGGAGGATGCCCATGACAGCTTTGAAGGACGGGAAATACTACAAGGTCGAAGTCGATGGACGCCTCATGATCGTGACGCTCAATCGACCCGAGGTGATGAATGCGCTGCATCATCTTGCTCACGAAGAGCTGACTGCTGTTTGGGACGAATTTCAGGAAAACCCGGACCTTTGGGTGGCGATTGTCACGGGTGCCGGAGATCGAGCCTTCTCCGCCGGCAACGATCTCAAGTATCACGCCGAATATCGCGCCAAGCACGGCACGCGTCCGCCAGCGAACGCCAAGGGCTTTGCGGGGCTATGCAATCGCTTCGATCTCGACAAGCCGGTGATTGCGGCGGTCAACGGCGTGGCCATGGGAGGCGGCTTCGAGATCGCGTTGGCATGCGACATCATCATTGCGTCTGAGAAAGCGCGGTTTGCCTTGCCGGAGCCGCGGGTCGGACTCGCAGCAGGTGCAGGCGGCATGCAGCGGCTTTCGCGCCAGATTCCATTGAAAAAGGCAATGGGCATGATGCTGACCGCGCGGCATGTGCCCGCCCAGGAAGGCTTCGAACTGGGCTTCGTCACCGCCGTGGTGCCCCACGAGAAGCTGATGGAAGAGGCCCGTCGCTGGGCCGGGCTGACCCTCGAGTGCTCGCCGATGTCGATCCGCGCGACGAAGCAGGTCGTGATGCGATCGCTCGACGTGCCGTCGACGGAAATCTCCATGCGCAACCTGAGCTACCCGGCCTTCGTTGCGATGACGCAGAGCGAAGACACCGTCGAAGGGCCGAAGGCGTTTGCGGAAAAGCGCAAACCCAACTGGAAAGGCCGCTAGTGTGATGATCGAGAAATTCGCGCTAACCAGCGGCTATGCTCCGAGCGGATTTCTCGATCTGAATCACACTAGCAACTCTATATTTCTAGTGTCCCTTTGATTCCAAAGCTCGCTCACCGACCTAGCTGCGCGCTCTGGCGAACTTCGGAATCGGGACACTAGCGGCATCGATCGCGCACAAGAAAAGGGCCCGCGGAGTGCATCCCTGCGGGCCTTTGTTTTGGATGGATCTGCTGGCCGTCAGACTTGGCGGCTCCCGCCATTCAACTCATCGGGCGGCCATCGCTCGGCCGTGCATCAGGTTCAACCTGCTCAGTCTCGCGCAATTCACGCAGCAACTTGACGATCTCCTCGTCGCGATCGAGTGCGCCGTCGAGGGCCATGAACTTTTTCAGATGCGCGTCGAGCATACGATAGCGCCAGATTTCATGATCGCTCAGCCGGCTGCTTCCGACTTGATCTTCCAATGCCGCGCCACGCTCGCGCAAATCGCGGATCATGCCGGCGATCATCTGATGGTACGGACCATCCGCGGTCATGATCAACGCAGGTAACCTCCGCCTGACATTGTGCACCTCGGACTCCAGCACCTGGACATCGCCGACGCCGTGACGCTGAAGCTGCTCGTAAGTATCGGAGATATTATGCTCGACCTCGTAGGCGAGTTGCTGCACGCCCAGGCCGACCGGCCCCTGCCGATCGACGAGAGCGCGGAGTGCATTTGCGAGCGGCTCCGGTTGCGTCTGCCAGATGGCTGCGATCTCGTCGTCTCCCCAGGTTCCCCATCGCTCCAGAGCGCCCGCGATCACCCTCTTGCGAATGTCGCTTGCGAGCTTGCTGGAGGCCGGCTTGCGTGGCGCGGGCTGGCGATGCAGATCAGCGAGACCGGGCTGCGGGGGAGCCCCGCGGGTGTGAGGAGAAGGAGACGGAGGCTGCGGCGGCTCACCAGGGCGCGAACGCGCCTCGATAAGAGGCACATCGCTCGATGCCAGTGCTCGGGGACCAGCATGCGAGAGCGCGCCTCCATCGGTTGAACCTGGAAGGCTATAACGGGCGCGAACCACATCCGGACGGAAGGCGGCGACCGCACCGGCACGCATCAGTAGAAGTGTCTTGTAGAAGTCGGTCGAAACGAAGTAGCGACCGTTGTCGTTCTCGCGGCGTACCGTTCCCGGCACGGTCGCTCCGGCGCCAAGCGTGTTGAGCACGAGCCGCTTCTTCGCCTCATCAGCGATGCGGAAGGGATAGGTTTCAGCCGCAAAACCCTCTGAATCGGAAACGGGGTGCATCTCCGAGAGGACATGGTCGGCATTGACCTGCGGGTCCGGCAACAGTGCCACGCCGATGACGTTCACGAGCTGGCGCTGGTTTAGTGCCACCGGCTTTGTTTTCCAGGGCTTGCGTTGCGCAAGTGTCAGATAGCGCACCAGACCGGCGTGGACGCGATACCGATTGGGCTGTCCCTCCACTGGATAGACGGCCGAGATGTTCGAGCCCGCGTTCAGCACCTTGCGCAACTCGTCCAGCAGCGGCTCCTGCTCGTCCAGAACGATCTCAGACGAAAAGCCATCGACATTGCGGATAGGGTGCAACGCGCCGAGGAGAGCCGAGAGCACGGCGGGTGGATCAACCGTTTGTCCGAGCGTCGCGTCGATGGTCGCGTTGAGCTGGTCGGCGGACATTTCGCTATGATGCTCGACCTCAGTCAGCGGCGAGCGCACGGCGTTAGCACCGAACAGGCCCGACATGAAGACGAGGCTTTCGAGAGCCACGGCGATCGCCAACGCGAGATAGGCGAGGCGATTGCCATCGAGAAAGGCATTCCACGTCACGACGAATCGGTGAGCCTTGTCGTCACGGTTGAGATCGATCGCCGAGATGCGGGCCGCCATCTCACTCGAGTCGGCGGTCGGCAGGCCGGAATCCTGAAGGCAACGGCGGCCGAATTCGAGCAGGGCGTCGGTGCCCCCGGTTGTCGGCAGCTTGTCGCCACCAGAACAGTTTTGCGCAAATGATGTCAGGCCCGCATTGAGGGCGAAGACGCGCGCCGCCGCTTCCGCGGCTGGTTTCGGGTCGCAGTCGATCGTGCGCACCCGGTCCCTGGTCGCGGGCGTCGCCGTCATGGCTCCGAGAAGGTGTGTGCATTGGGTCGTCAGCGCATTCAGATGCTCGACTGTCGGCTCCTGCCGGAACACACCGACAGAGCGCTCGAATGCGGATCGCACGCGGGCTGGATCTACTTTCGGTGTGCCGGTATCGGTGCTCTTGCTCTGCTCGGCCACGGTTATCCGCTGAGCGGCGGTATCAGCCTCGCCTTTCAGCTTGGCCAGATCGCCATCGAGGGCGGCGACCTCCCGCTGGATCTGGGCGACGCGCGTGTCGATGACTTCGAGCCGCTTCTGGGCATCCCGGACGCGTTGTTCCTGAATTTTGTGCGCGTCCTGGAGCTGCTGCAGCTCGCCCCTGCGCTGCCGGAATATTGGCCCCTTGCCAACCTTGAGGGTGCCCTCTGCCCCGCGCTCCTCGGCCATCATCTCGACGCGCTTCGCGTCGACGCCGCGGGCCCGGCTATCGAGCTCGGATTTCTTTTCCGCCAGATCGCCGGCGAGAGCGGGCCGCTCGCTTTTCAAGCGGGAAAGCTCGTCCGTCAGCACGACTTTGCGTGAAGCGAGGCCTGCCTGGCCGCTGCGCGCTGTCGCCATCCGCTCCTGCTGGGCCGCGACCGCACTCTTGTGCGCCTCCATCTGCTCGACGAAATAGCGTTCGATCTCCTGGTCTGCGCCAAGGCTCGCCTGCCCAAGCGCGGAAAGCTGCTTCTCGTAGGCCTGCCAGCCGGGGCTGCTAAAGAGGCGCTCGGATTCCTCGATCTGGCGTTTGGAAACGAGGACACCGATATCGTTGACGACGCCCGCCACCTGACGCTGCGAGCGGATCTCCGCAGAACGGGCGCGCTCGGCTTCGGGGAAGATCGAATTGAAGAAGGAATCGAACGAGAAGAATGCCGCCGTAGTCATGCACAGCAAGAGCATGACCCACAACATCGCGTTCTTGGCGATCAGGCGAGCCGATTGGACATAAGGCTGAACGACGTCGCTGCGGTGATTGATCAGCAGCGTTGCCAGCAAGAGCAGGCCGACGCCGACGTAGAGCGACTTGTCGGCGAGGTCGAGCCAGCCGCTTCGCGCTGCTCCAGGGGTGTCGAACAGACCAAAGGCATTGGCGATGGCGGCGGCCACACCGATGGCGCACAACGATCCAACAATGCCGCCGATCGCCGGTTCGAGATGCCCTCTCGCCGCTTTCGACTCCGATCTGCGAGGCGACCGCAGGCCCGAGGCGAAACTTTCCCCGATCAGCCACGCAATAATCAGCATGACTGCCTGCACACCAAACGTCATCAAAAGGGAGGCCACCGGCTCGCCGGTGAAATTCTTCATGCCGTCCCACGTGCGCCATCCGGACGCAAACGACAGGAGCGCGGCGGCGGTCGCGAGAAGGCTCAACTGCCAGTTCGTGGTGATTGCGGACCAGACAATCTCGCCGATCCGGGAGCGCATACCAGGACGCGACGCTTCGGCCGTCTTTGGTCGACGCCGAAGTAGCCAGAAGGCGCCGCCAAGCATGACGAGCGCAATCATGATCAGCCCCGAGTCGCTCACTCGGGAAAACAGCTCGCCCAGCCCACCGCTTCCCAGGAGCTCCAGCATGCTCTTCGTCTCGCCCGCTCGCGTGTGATCACCCTAATCTTCCGCACCAAATGACCATATGCGGCGCGATCGTGGCGCAGATCGGGCAAGCTGGGTTAATTCGTGGAAAGGATAAATGGTTGACGGCAATACGGTTCGAGGAACGGCGAGCCCGGAGTAAGGCTCGCCTGATCCCGCTTCTCCGCGATCAGTTCATGCGCTCGATCGCGACGGCCGTTGCCTCGCCACCGCCGATGCAAAGCGAGGCCACGCCCTTCGTCTCGCCGCGCTTCTCCATCGCGTTCAGCAACGTGACGATAATGCGTGCGCCGGAAGCGCCAACCGGGTGCCCCAGAGCACAGGCGCCGCCGTTCACGTTTACCTTATTATGCGGCAGGTCGAGGTCACGCATCGCGGCCATCGTGACGACAGCAAACGCTTCGTTGATCTCGTAGAGGCCGACATCCTTGGCGGTCCAGCCGGTCTGTTCCAGCACCTTGCGAATGGCGCCGATAGGTGCCGTGGTGAACCATGCCGGTTCCTGAGCCTGGCTCGAAGTGGCGACGATTTTCGCGAGGGGGGTCAAGCCACGCCGCTTGGCCTCGCTTTCCCGCATCAGGACAAGCGCTGCGGCACCGTCCGAAATAGACGAGGAGTTGGCCGGCGTGACCGTGCCACCCTCGCGGAAGGCCGGCTTCAGACCCGGGATCTTCGTCGGATCAGCCGCGAAGGGCTGCTCGTCACGATCGATCACGGTGTCGCCCTTGCGCGTCTTGACGGTGACGGGCGCCATTTCGCGAGCGAAAGAGCCGTCCTCGTTGGCGCGCTTGGCGCGGGCCAGGCTCTCGATGGCGTAGGCATCCTGCTCTTCACGCGTGAACTGGTAGGCCTGGGCTGTGTCCTCGGCATAGGTGCCCATCAGGCGACCTTTGTCGTAGGCGTCCTCGAGTCCATCGATGAACATATGGTCGTAGATTTGCGTGTGCCCCAGACGCTGGCCACCACGCAGCTTCGGCAGGATATGCGGCGTGTTGGTCATGCTTTCCAGGCCGCCGGCAACGATGACGTCCTTCGGTCTCGCGTGCAGCGCCTCGAAGGCCATCATGACGGTCTTCATACCCGAGCCGCACATCTTGTTGACGGTGGTGCACGGGATGCTGTCGGGGAGGCCGCCATAGCGGGCCGCCTGGCGCGCCGGTGCCTGGCCTTGACCGGCCGGCAAGACGCACCCCATGAGAACCTCGGAAACCTCATCGGGCTTCACGCCGGCCCGCTCGACGGCGGCCTTGATTGCGACTGCACCAAGCTGAGGCGCAGTCACGCTTGCGAGGCTGCCCTGGAAGCTACCCATCGGCGTGCGGGCACCGCTGACGATGACGACCGGATCGTTTTCAATGGTCATAAGAATGCTCCTTCGAGAAGGGAGAGGGCCCGCGACGGCAAAGGCAGACCTTTGGCGCGCATGAGGACACGCTCGCGCGCTTATGGTCAACGGGCTGTTGCAAGATATGTGGGCACGGCCGCGCCGCCCGTGAAGCCATCCCCCGACAAAGACCTGCTTCGGGAGGCAAGACGCCGAGACGCGTAGAGTTACTGTTGAAGAGCGCCACATGGCGCGACGACATGTACTCCGTTAAGGATGATCGGCTCCAAAAGACAGGGAGTTCGTCAGCGTGCCGCCCGAGCTGCATTTCGAGAGTTCAGTTGTGCCGTCACCTCGTGGCGGCGCTTTGGATTCGGACGAGGCTGGCGAGCCTATCGTCAGCAAAGTGCTGGTTGCCTGCACCGAGGACTGGTTCACGCTGTCGCATTTCATTCCGTTGCTGCGGCGCCTTCGCAAGCTAGCTCGTGACGTGGTCGTAGTGACGCGCTCGTCGGGCCGTATGGGCGAGATCGAGCAGCTTGGTTGTCGGACCATTGCGCTCGACTATGGCCGCAGCTCGATGAATCCCATGCGCGAAGCGACGACCGTCCGCCGGCTGGCGGCAATCCTGGCTGAGGAGGCCCCGGACGTGGCCCATCTGATCGCCATGAAGCCGATCGTGCTCGGCGGGCTCGCAACGTTCTCGGTGCCGCCGCGACATACCGTCATTCACATGACCGGGCTCGGATTTCTCGCCATTTCCAGCACAGTCAAAGCGCGCGCGGCGCGGCTCGCAGCGTTACGCGTGATGCGAGGCGTGCTGCGGCGTCCTGGAAGCTGGCTATTGGTCGAGAACCCCGAGGACTTGGCCTTTCTCGAAGCTGGTGGCGTCAAGCCTGACACGCGTTTCACCATGCTTGGCGGCGCGGGTATCGACCCCGAAGCGTTCTCGCCACCTCAGAACCTCAACAACCCAACGCCCGTCGCCGCGTACGTTGCGCGCATGATCCAACCCAAAGGTGTCGACGTCTTGATGGACGCTGGCGATCTCCTTGTGAAGCGCGGCGTGCCGCTCGTCATCGAGCTCTATGGCGAAACCGACGACGGCAATCCGGAGGCGATTTCAGCGGACAAGCTGGCGGCTTGGGCGCACGGCGAGGACCGGCGCTATATGGGATTTACGCGCGACGTCGCAGCCGTATGGCGGCGCGCCGATATTTTTGTCCTGCCCGCGCGCAGCCGCGAAGGTATGCCGCGCGCTCTTCTTGAAGCCGCGTCGAGTGGTCGTGCTGTCGTCGTCACCGACGTGCCGGGATGCCGCACTTTCGTACGCGACGGCGTGGAAGGACTCGTAGTCCCCCCCGGCGACGCGACCGCACTCGCCGATGCCCTTCAGAAGCTCGTGCTCGATGCGGGACTGCGGGCACGTCTGGGAAAGATGGCGCGGCAACGCGTACTCTCCGGCTATACGGAGCGGCACGTCGAAACCGCCCTCGAAAGCGCCTATCGCACCATGCTCGCCCTCGATGGCGTCCGCTGAAATCTAACGGACAGGCGCTATCAGCCTGAGCGTCAGCTTTCGTCTCGGTCGGTCGCCGGCCGGCGCCTCGCCTTCTCGCTCCGAGCGTGCTTGTCGAAGCGGTCGGATAATTCGGCGACCTGACGCTGGGCCGCAGCAAACGCATCGCGAAGCGCCAGCATTACATCCGTATAGGCGTGCTCGGCGTCAGGCTCGTGCTTGACTACAATCGGCTTGTGACCGGGAATGCCGATATCGATGCGAACATGGAAGAATTTAGGAACGGCCGTGCGGCGTTGCGGCGCCTCGATAACGACCCTCGCGTAAGTGATCCCATCGAAATGAGTTTCGATCCTCTTGAATTTCTGGCGCACTCTCTCCTCGACTGGCTCGCTGCGCTCGAGGCCGTGGAAGGTGATCTCTAGGGGCGATTGCATGGGGCCAGTCCTTTCGCTGGTCGTTCACCCTGATCCCAGAACCTTGGCTTGTTCGTGCCCGCGGTCAAGACATTGAATGTTGTGAAGATTGGCAGGCCACATCGCACATGCGACGATGGCCCGTGGCGTCAACAGGAGACCAAGCATGCGGAGTGCAAGACGACAGCGCGCCATCGTGATCGGTGCCGGCATCGTCGGCGTCTGCAGTGCAATCGAACTTCTGCGACGTGGATGGGACGTCACGATCGTCGATCGGCTGGGGCCGGGAGAAGGCTGCTCATTCGGGAATGCGGGTGTTCTCGCGGCCCAGGCCGTGGTCCCCATGGCGATGCCGGGTATCACGAGCGAAGCCGCGAGCATGCTGCTCGACCGGGAAAGTCCACTGGTCGTCCGATGGGGCTCCCTGCCTTGGACAGCGCGTTGGATCTGGAAGTTTCGGCAAGCCGCGAACGAGCAGCAGGTCACCGCATCTGCCGACGCGATGAAGGCGCTGAACGGAACCTCGCTGGAGCTGCATGAGGCACTTGCCAGACAGGCCGGCGTGCCCGATCTCGTTCGCCCGACGCGGTATCTCTACATTGCCCGCGATCCAAAAAACCTCGATGTCGAAAACGGCTTGGCATGGCGGTTAAGACGCGAGCGCGGTGCGGAAATCGAAGTGCTCGACGGGGAGGCGCTGCATGAGGCCGAGCCCGAGCTTTCTCGTGACTACAAGCGCGGCGTTCGGCTCGGGCCGATCGGCTTCACGCTCAATCCGTTCAGGCTGACGCAGTCTTACGCGGCGCTCTTTCAAAAGGAGGGCGGGCAGATCGTTCGGGCCGAGGTTCGCGCACTGCGACCGGCGGGAGCTGTCACCGGCCTCGAGACGTCGGCGGGACAGATGGCCGCCGAGATGGTCGTGATCGCTGCGGGATCGTGGTCGCTCGAGCTGGCAAGACCGCTTGGTCTCAAGCTCCCGTTGATAGCGGAGCGCGGGTACCACGTCACTTATGCTGATACCGGGATCGCCCTCAATCACGTGCTGAGCGAAGCGGAGCGGCACTTCGCAGTCACGCCTATGGAAATGGGACTGCGCGTTGCAGGAACGGAGGAGCTTGGTCTCGCGGACGATCCGCCCTCGTGGCGTCGAGCCGAAGTGCTGGAGCGGCAAGCGCGGGTCATGTTTCCGAACGCGCGGCTCACCGACGGCACACGTTGGATGGGACCGCGACCGGGGACGCCGGACAGCCTGCCGGCGATCGGGCCGCTGCCCGGCTTCCCGAACATCCTGATCGCGGCGGGGCATGGCCACTTGGGTCTCACCGGTGGCCCGAATACAGGCCGGATCATCGCGGCCATCGCGTCAGGCGAGCGCTTGAACCTCGATCTCAGGCCTTATGCCCCAAACCGTTTCGACCGGCTTCACGGCAAGGATGTAGCGGTGGCGCTGGTGTCAGGGAAGGCGACGTGAGCCGATCCCGCAATTCCTCGCATTGCCGTACCGTAACTTGACATGCCCAATATCAGGGCATACCTGCTCGGCCGGAACCGCAAAGCTACGCAGTCGTTGCGCGCCCCCGGCGAGCCGGTCCGGCCCCCGGGAGGTCGTGCCGGAACTGTTTGATCGGGGAGGGTTTCCATGGATGTTCTGGTCGATGCCGACCGCCTAAGAAAGACTTTTGGGCATATTACCGCTGTCGACGAAATCTCGCTGAAAGTCGCCAGAGGGGAAGTGCTCGGCTTTCTCGGGCCGAACGGCGCGGGCAAATCGACGACAATGAAAATGCTGACGGGTTTTCTAGAACCCGACAGCGGAACAGCCCGAATCTGCGGGATGTCCGTCACCCAGCGTCCGAAAGAAGCCAAGGCGCGGATCGGCTATTTGCCCGAAGGCGCACCGGCTTACGGCGACATGACGCCTAGTTCGTTTCTCAAATTCATTGCTGAAATTCGCGGCTTCGACGGTGTGGTCAAATCCGATCGCATTGCCGCAGCGATTGCCCGGACAGGCCTCGAGCGCGTCGTCGATCAGCAGATCGAAACACTCTCCAAAGGTTTCAAACGACGCGTGGGATTGGCTCAGGCGATCCTGCACGATCCGCCCGTTCTGATCATGGATGAGCCGACGGACGGACTCGATCCCAATCAAAAGCATCACGTGCGATCACTCATTTCGGAGATGGCGAAAGACAAGGCAATCATCGTCTCGACGCATATCCTCGAAGAGGTCGAAGCGGTGTGCACGCGCTCGGTGGTGATCGACCGCGGACGCATCGTGGCCGATGGAACGGCCGAGGACCTGCAACGCAGGATGCCCTATCACAATGCGATCGCGCTGAGCGTCGACCGCGAACGGGCCGAAGCAATCACGAATGCTTTGACTGCGCTGACGAACGTCGAGTCTGTCGAACGGATCGGCCAGCAGAACGGGCATATCCAGCTCAGGGCCTTTCCGAAAGGAGGCGCACCGATTGCCGCCGAGGTGGCGGCAATGCTCTCCGCACAGTCGCTTCCCGTCGCCGAGCTCTACGTCGAGCGTGGCCGTCTCGACGAGGTATTCCGCAAGATCACGAGCGAGGAGGCCGACCGGCGCCATGCGTAACGTCTTGATCATCGCCAAGCGCGAGCTTGCTGGCTATTTCGGCACCGGCCTCGCCTACATCTTCGCCGTCATTTTCGTCGCGCTCACCGGAGCCTTCGCCTTTTTCATCGGCAATTTCTTCGAGCGCGGACAGGCGGATCTCATCGCCTTCTTCCAATATCATCCGTGGCTCTATCTACTGCTCGTACCGGCTGTCGCGATGCGACTCTGGGCCGAGGAACGAAAAACGGGAACAATCGAATTGCTGATGACCCTGCCGGTTACGACCGGTGAAGTGATCGTCGGCAAGTTTCTAGCCGCGTGGGCCTTCATCGGCTTCGCGCTGCTGCTTACGATGCCCATGTGGATCACGGTCAACTACCTCGGCCAACCCGACAATGGCGTCATTCTGACGAGCTATATCGGCAGCTTCCTCATGGCAGGCGCGTTTCTCGCCATCGGATCGTGCATTTCCGCGCTGACGAAGAACCAGGTGATTGCCTTCATCGTCGCCGCCACGATTTGCTTCCTGCTGGTGATGAGCGGTAGCGATCTGGTGTTGAATTTCTTCCGCGGCTGGGCGCCTCAGATCCTGATCGACGCCGTGTCGAGCCTGAGCTTCCTGACAAACTTTGACCAGATCATCCGGGGTGTCATCTCGCTCTCGGGCCTGTTCTTCTATCTGTCCATCATTGTCTTCTTCCTGTTCGCGAATGCCATTGTCGTCGAACAGCGCAAGGCCGCCTGAGGGGACACGACCGATCATGACGGACAATACTTCCAACTCTGGGGCCGGGTCGAACGGCCCGTCGCAGCCGAAGCGCTCGATCTCGAAGACCATTGCAGCACAGTCGCAACGCGCTATGGGCTGGGCTCTGCTCGCGCCCGGCGAAGCGGTGCAATGGGCCGCTGGCCTCAACCGCTCGACTTTGGCCTGGGGTAGCTTGGCCCTTGCCGCCGTAATGCTGCTGTCGCTGAACCTCGCGGCATCACTGTCGATGCGGAACGTCAAGGCGGATCTGACGGAGGATCACCTCTATACGATCTCAAAGGGCACCAAACACGTGCTCGCGAACCTCAAGGAGCCGATCAATGTGCGAGTCTACTACTCGCATCGGCTCGGTGAAGTCGCGCCGACCTTCGCCCGGCAGTTCGACCGGTTGAAGGGGCTGCTGGAGCAGTATGGCGCGATCTCCCGCGGCAAACTTCAGGTGACCTATCTCGATCCGGAGCCGTTTTCCGACGCCGAGGATCGCGCCGCAGCGGCAGGTCTCAAAGGACAGCGGCTCAACCAGGACGGGGAGACGGGCTATTTCGGCCTCGTGGCTTCCAACCTGACCGACAATGACTCGGTGGTGCCGTTCTTCTCACCCGATCGTGAACGCTTCCTCGAGTACGATCTGACGAAGCTCATCAACGGGCTCGCCAATCCGAAAAAGAAGGTCGTCGGCCTGATCTCCAGCATTCAGCTCGACGGCGGCATGAACCCGATGAATCCGCGCGCGCAGCAACTGCCGCCGTGGATGATCATGGAGCAGATCCGCGACTTCTTCGAGGTTCGGACGCTCGATGCAAACGTCAAGGAGATCCCCAAGGACATTGACGTTCTGATGCTGGTGCAGCCGACCGTGCTCACCAAGGATGCCGCCTATGCGATCGACCAGTATGCGCTGAGCGGCGGCCACATTCTGGCTTTCGTCGATCCCGTGGCGGACTCGGCCCAAGCCGGCGGCCCCATGGGTATGGGCTCGCTGCCTGTCAGCGAGGACCTGCGCAAGATCATGAAGCAGTGGGGGCTCGAGCTCGATACCACCAAAGTGGTCGGCGATCCGACGCTTGCGCGGCGTGTGCAGTTCGGGGGCGGTCCCGGCGGTCAGGCCGTTGTCACCGATTATCTCGCATGGTTGCAGATCGATCAGGATCAGATCAACGGCAAGGATCCTCTCGCCGCCTCGATCCGCCGGCTCAATGTCTCGACGGCCGGAGCGCTGAAGAAGGTTGATGGCGCGACGACGATTATCCAGCCGCTGATCGATACCACAACGAAGAGCGGTCTCGTCGACGCGGACAAGGTGAAGTTCCAACCCAATCCGCTCGAAATCCTGCGCGATTTCAAGTCGGGTGGCACAGCCCTCATGCTAGCGGCGCGGATCGGTGGTGAAGCCAAGACGGCTTACCCCGACGGGCGCCCCAAGGACGAGGAGAAGAAGGACGAAACGAAGGCCGCCGACAAGGCTGCCGCGGACCAGAAGAGCGACAAACCGGCTGAGACTGCAAAAGCCGACAACGCCAAGGCCGATCCTGCGAAGACTAGCGAGCAAAAGGACAAGGCAGCCAAGCCGGACAAGACTCATGTGGCCGCGGGGCGAGTCAACATCGTGGTGGTGGCCGATTCCGATATGTTGGCGGACCATTTCTGGGTCGAAGTGCGCGATTTCCTAGGCCAGCAGGTCGCTGTTCCGCAAGCCGACAATGCCGGCTTCGTGGTCAATGCGCTCGAAAATCTCTCGGGCGGCGCAGCGCTGGCCGACCTTCGCGGACGCGGCGTGGTGGAGCGTCCGTTCGATCGTGTGAGAGACATCCGTCGTTCGGCCGAGCTTCAATTCCGGCAGAAAGAGCAAGGCCTTGTCGCCAAGCTTCAGGATTTGCAGCAAAAGCTCGCACGCGTCGAAACGAAAGGCGCTGATGGGTCGACGCAGCAAGTCATCCTCTCCGACGCGGAGAAGGCGGAGATCGAGAAATTCCGCGGCGAGATGGTGACGGTCCGGCGGGAGCTGCGCGAGGTCAAGTCTGCCCTACGGCGCGACATCGATCGGCTCGACGGTTGGCTCAAGTTCTTCAACATCGCAGCGGTGCCGCTGCTGATCGGGCTCGGAGGTCTTGGCGTCGGCTTGATGCGCCGCCGCAATGGCCGAAACGGCTCGTGAATGACTTGGGGAGAGGAGGCACACGCGTGATCAAGCCGCAACAATTCATCGGCCTAGCCGCCGCGACGGCCGTGTCCGTCGTTCTCGCGCTCGGCGTTTATATCGGCAACAATAATTGGTCCAAAGGCACCGTCGAAGGGGCGGCGTTTCTGCCGGATCTGGCAGCCCGCATCAATTCCGTTGGCGCGGTGGAAATGACCCAGGGTGGCAAGACCCTGACCCTGACGAGGGACGGCACGGCTTGGAAGGTTCGCGAACGCGGAGGCTTCCCCGCCAAACCCGAAGGACCACGTGCGCTGCTCGTTACGCTCGCGCAATCACAACTTGTCGAGCCGCGAACCGCCGTGGTGGAGAAGCTTTCGCTGCTCGAGCTTGAGGACCCAGCCGGAAAGGACGCCAAATCGCGTCATGTTCGCGTACTCGATGGCAATGGCACCGTGATCTCTGATGTTGTTCTCGGCAAGTCGCGCTATGACGCTTTCGGGTCGGGCAAGGGCGGCATCTACGTCCGGCGTGCTGATCAGACCCAGACCTGGCTCGCAACGGGCGACCCCAAAGCCACTTCCGATCTCAAGGATTGGATCGACACAAGCGTCTACAAAGGTGACGCCGCGACGATCACGAAGGTGACAATCGAGAACCCGGGCGAAGATGCTCTCGTGATCGAGAAGCGGCCACCGGAAGAGAAAAAAGCCGAGCAAGCCGCAGATCCGAAGGCGTCGCCAAAGCCGGACGAGAAGAAGGGCAAGTATCAGCTCGCCACTGTGCCGGAAGGCAAGAAACTGAAGGACGGTGCAAAGCTCGATGACATCGTCAGTGCATTCGGATCGATTGATCTCGACGATGTACAGAAGCTCGAAGCGACGCCCACCGGCGACAAGGTGCAGGTGATTAAGGTCGAGTCGGAGAAAGGCCCTATCGTCACCTTCCATCTGCGGAAGGACGGCGATGCGAGCTGGCTTTCTCTTTCTGCGGCGGGCGAAGGCGACGCGAAGAAGACGGCCGACGAGATCAACGCCAAAGCCAAGGGCTGGGAATACAAGATTCCGAAGTGGAAGGCCGATCAAATCAGCAAGCGCCGCGCGGATCTCTTCGAGACGACCTGATCGGCGATCCACTGCCACAACACATAAAAAGCGCGGACCGCATTTCGGTCCGCGCTTTTTTGTTCAAAGCTGTTTTCAGCGCCGGAACTGACCGCCACCATCCATGTCGATCATGGCACCCGACAAATACTCCACCTGAGGTGCGCAGCACATCACGGTGAGGGCTGCGACTTCCTCCGGCGTCTTGATCCGTCCGAACGGCAGATTGCTGGCGCCCAGCGCTTCCTCCCAGCGGTTCTCGTCACCTAGGGTCGACTTCGCGCGCTGACGCGAGATCGTCATGATGCGGTCCGTGAGGGTGGCGGCGGGATTGATGCCGAAGACGCGCACGCCGAAGTCGACAGAGCGTGAGCCCACGGCCTTCGTAAAGGCGTTGAGGCCCGCGTTGCCTGTCGAGCCGGCGATGTAGTCCCAGCGCGGCGCCGGGCCGGCCATGCCGATGATGTTGCAGATGATGCCGGTCTTGCGCGGCTTCATGGCGGCGAGCGCCAACTTCGTCATATGGATGTAGCCGAACACCTTGAGCTGCCAGCTCTCGATCCAGCGCTCCATGGTCAGGTCTTCGATGCTGCCGCCCGGGATCGCTCCGGCGTTGTTCACGAGGATGTCGATGTCGGCGTATCGACGCATTGTGTCCTCGCGAACCGGGCCTTGCGAAAGATCCGCCGCGTGAGTCTCGACCTGCACCTGATGGCGCGAGCGGATCTCATCGGCGGTTTTCTGAAGCGCCTCCGCCGTACGCGAGACAAGAATGACGTTTGCGCCTTCAGCGGCGAAGGCATGACCGCAAGAACCGCCGATGCCTTTCGAACCGCCGGTGATCAACACCTTCTTGCCCTTGAGACCTAGATCCATGGGGTCGCCTCCGGTGACTGCTGCATTGTCCAATGTCGGAATGGTCCGGCATGATGGCACCGCGCCGGGCTCCTGGCGAGCGGTCGTGCCGACAGACCTTCCCGGGCTTCAAATCTTCATGGGCGTCGCCGAAAGACGCATCGCCTGACGCAGGATCTTCTTGTGGTCGAAGGCGAGATCCTGGCGCTGCCAGTTGGCAACCCAGTCCACCGACGCAGCATCATCGCCGGCGACCGCCTTCGTAGAGCGAACGCGCGATAGGAAGGCGACCGACACTGTGTGCCCACGTGGATCGCGCGCGGGATCGGAGAATACGCCGACGAGCGTCAACTTACCGAGCTTGACCCCGGTCTCCTCCATCAACTCGCGACGGCACGCATCCTCGACCGATTCTCCGACATCGACGAAACCACCGGGTAAGGCATACTGGCCGCGGAACGGCTGATTGCCTCGCCGAATAAGCAGGACCCGGTTCTCGCGATCGAGCACCACGCAGTCGACAGCAAGTAGCGGCGTGACGGGTTTTGCCATGCGATTTCACTCCATCGTCCGTGCTCCGGGGCCCTGGGCACACGAGAGCACAACCGTCACTTTCCCAATTTCGCCAAACCTGTAACCTGAAAATCCGAAATCACTCCGGAGGACGCACCCAATGGCTACTATGAAGGTCGGCGACGCCATATCCCACATCCTGAAGCGCGAAGGCGTGGAGTGGGTGATCGGATATCCCGTCAATCACATTCTCGAGCATGTCGCCAAGATCGACGTGCGCCCCGTTATCGTACGCCAGGAGCGGATCGGCCTGCACATGGCGGATGCCATCAGCCGCGTGACGTCGGGCAAGAAGATTGGCGTGTTCGCCATGCAGCACGGCCCCGGCACCGAGAACGCTTACGGTGGCGTCGCGCAGGCCTACAGCGAATCCATTCCGATTCTCGTTTTGCCGATGGGCTATGCACGCCGGATCGCCTGGGTGGAACGCAACTACAATGCCTCGGTCTCCATGCGTTCGATCACGAAGTCAGCCGAGCCGATTACGAGCGCCAAGGAAATTCCGAATATCTTCCGCCGCGCGTTCCAGCAGCTTCGCTCCGGTCGTGGCGGGCCGGTCCTGGTCGAGGTCCCCACCGATGTGTTCATGGAAGAGGTCGATCCCGACACCTATTTTTCGCCCTCGCCGATCCGCACCGGTCCCGACATGGAGGCCGTCCGCGAGGCTGCGAAACGGTTGGTCGCTGCCAAGCGCCCCGTGCTTTATGCCGGGCAGGGCGTACACTGGGCCGAGGCCTGGAGCGAGTTGAAGGAGCTTGCCGAGCTGCTCGCCATTCCCGTGACGACCAGCCTCGAAGGCAAGAGCGCATTTCCCGAGACGCATCCGCTGTCGCTTGGCTCGGGCGGTCTCGCCATTCCACAGTCAGTGCGGACGTTCCTCGACAAATCGGATCTGATCCTCGGTATCGGCTGCTCGTTCACCGAGACGAACTTCGGCGTGAAAATGCCCGCCGGCCACAAGGGCATCATCCAAGCAACGCTCGATCCAGCAGACATCAACAAGGACGTCGCGGTGTCGATGGGCATTGTGGGCGACGCGAAGATCGTGCTCCGGGCACTGCTCGATGAGGTAACGAAGCTTCACGGGACCTCGCCGAAAGATCCGAAGGCAGTCGCGGCCGAAATCAAGGATGTCTACGAGCCCTGGCTCGCGAAATGGATGCCGAAGCTCACCAACAACGAAGCACCGCTGAATCCGTACCGCGTGTTATGGGATCTGCAGCACACGGTAGACATCGCCAATACGATCATCACCCACGATGCCGGTTCGCCACGTGATCAGCTCTCGCCGTTCTGGAAGCCCGTCACGCCGCTCTCTTACATTGGTTGGGGGAAGACGACACAACTCGGCTCCGGTCTCGGTTACGCGATGGGAGCCAAGCTCGCAAAGCCAGACCAGCTATGTATCAACGTCTGGGGCGATGCGGCCATCGGCTTCACGGGCATGGACTTCGAGACCGCGGTGCGCGAACGCATCCCAATCCTTTCCATCCTGCTCAACAACTTCTCTATGGCGATTGAGCTGAAGGTGATGCCGGTCTCGACAGAAAAATATCGCTCAACCGATATTTCCGGCGACTACGCGGCTATGGCTCGCGCGTTCGGCGGTTATGGCGAGCGGGTCGAGCAGCCAGGCGACATCATTCCGGCGATCAAGCGTGGAATCGAGGCGACAAAGAAAGGCCAGCCGGCACTGCTGGAGTTCATCACCTCAAAGGAGACCGAGGTCAGCCGCATCGGGTGAGGTACCGAGGTGGGTCCATACCACGGACCCACCGCCACCCGACTGTTCTCAGCATTGCCAATTATATGCTGACACCACCATAAACACGATCGCCAACGCCTACGCGTCTGCGTGGGCATTGGCGGATTGACCGTGATCTTCGCGGAGAGCGTTACTTCAACGGCTCATAGCGAGGGGCTTCAGCTCCAAGCTTCAAGCTGAGGCCGACGCGAGCCGTCACCACTTCGTCATCCCATTTGGCGTGGGCTTCGCAGACTCCGCCACAACCGGTTGTCAGCGTGTAAGTACGGTCTTTATCGCCAAGGTCTGCCCAAAGCACCTCAGCGCGCAGAGACCAGCGGTCATGCCGCAAAAACTCGATGCCGCCGCCGACAACGAACCCAGTCGCCCAATCGCTGTCAGACTGCTCGAAGAGGCCACCCGGAGCATTCGGGGCGACGAGATGATGCGTGCGATCCGCCCATGCGACGCCGGCCGTAGCATACAGCAGTGTCGTCTCGTGAATCGCAAAGCCGAGGCGCCCACGCAGTGTGCCGAGCGCATCCACTTTGGTCGTAAAGCTGGCTTGAGTGGCATCAATCGCGCGCGATTCGAGGTCGAGATAGCTCAGATCCCCCTCGACACCGATCACGACACTTCCGCATTGCATATTGTAGCCGACATGACCGCCGACGATGGCGCCGCCGTCGTCGCTCGACAGCTTCGGATCGCCAAGAGGATGCTGATCAGAATCCAAGCCCGCATAACCGACGCTCGCGCCGATATAAACGCCATTAAATGGCCCTGAATGGCATCCATGGGCCAACGCCGCGCCAGACCACATCAAAGAGGCCGCCGCCACTGCAAGTACGGCTGTTTTCTTCAACATCCGAAATCCCTCCCCCTTTGCATGCGCCCGCGCCAGCGAACAACTCGCCCAACGCGAAACATGCCACGGCGCACATGATGAGACTCGCGCGGGTCCCATCGAGCCAAGCCGTCCCATTTGCTTGGATTCTGGCTGATTCGTGTAAAGAGGACCAGAAAAGACAAGACGTTCGCGACTAGTCCTGCGCGAGTGTGGCTTGCTGGTCCCCACCAGGGCGGGGGAAGACTCGGATTAAGCCTTGGGCGCTTCAGCCAAGACTTCGGCAAATGTCTCGAGGGCTTTCGCGGCGAACACCCGCATATTCGCGACGCGATCGCCGTGTCCGGTTTCGAGCGTGAGCACGCGTTCGATTGGGCCCGTCACGGCGATGCACGTGTGGCCGGCAGCGTCACCATAGCGATTGCCCGATGGCCCGGCCGCGCCCGTTTCCGACAGGCCCCAGGTTGATCCGAGCCGATGGCGCACAGTTCGCGCCAGAAGCTGAGCATATGGCTCGCTCGACGAGCGTATGCCCTTCATCTCGGCGTCGGTAATACCAAGCAATGCCTTGCGAGCCTGCAATGTATAGACGACCCCACCGCCAAGAAAATACGCCGAAGCACCGGGAACGGCGAGAAGCGAAGCCGAAATCAGACCGCCGCCCGACGACTCGGACACGGCAACAGTTTCACCTCGCGCCTTGAGCAGTTGAGCGATCTTGTCGGCGATGGGAAGGAGCGTTTGCATTAGAGCCTCCGCTAGGAAATGGGGAGCAGGGCGCTACTGTTGCAAGGAACGGGCACGGTGGAAAGTCCGCCGCCGCTCGGGCGCGCCAATTGGAACATGGACGTGCACAACCTAAATGAATGCAGGTAGCGCGCGACGAGACAGGTGGCGATCATAGGCAACCCAGTGGCGTTCGAGTCTTGGCTCAGGCCGGATCAAGCCGGCCTCTATTGTGTGCCGGGTGATTTCCACATCGATCCGGCGGCCGGGTCGGCGCGCGCCATCGTTACGCATGGGCACTCGGATCACGCGCGGCCGGGCCATGACGCTGTTCTCGCCACTCCCGAAACGCTGGCGATCATGGATATTCGGCTTGGCGACGGCGCTGGCGGCAACCGCCAGGCCCTGCGATACGGCGAGCGGCTTCGCATCGGCGATGTCGATGTGACGCTGAGACCGGCGGGACACATCCTCGGAAGCGCGCAGGTCGTGATCGACTATGGCGGCCAGCGAGCGGTGGTCACTGGGGACTACAAGCGGCACGGCGATCCGACGTGCGCTCCATTCGAATTGGTTCCCTGCGACCTCCTGGTCACAGAGGCCACGTTCGGGCTACCCGTCTTCCAGCATGCGGTGGATCGGAGCGAAATCGACAGGCTGCTCGCGTCGGTCGCCATGTTTCCCGAGCGTACGCATCAGGTCGGAGCTTACGGCCTGGGGAAGTGCCAGCGGCTGATCGTGTTGCTCCGGCAGGCCGGGTACGACCGGCCGATCTGGCTGCACGGCGCGATGGTCGAGATGTGCCGCCTCTACGAACGCCTTGGCGTGGAGCTTGGCGAGCTTCAGCTCGTCTCGGAGGCGACGTCAAAGCTCGCGGGCGAGATCGTTCTGTCACCACCGTCGGCACTCGGGGATAGGTGGTCGCGCCGTCTTGCCGACCCCGTGACGGCGTTTGCCTCGGGATGGATGCGCGTACGTGGTCGAGCGCGACAGCGTGGCGTCGAGCTTCCGCTGGTCATTTCCGATCATGTCGACTGGCCAGAGCTGATCCAGACGATCGAGGAAACAGGTGCCGGCGAGATCTGGGTGACACACGGGCGGGAGGAAGCACTCGTCTACAAGGCGCGCCAGATGGGGCTGCGCGCACGCGCGCTGGCGCTCGTCGGACGGGAGGACGAGGCGGAATGAAGGCGTTTGCCGAGCTACTCGATCGCTTGGTCTACACCCCGCAACGCAACGCGAAGCTTAGGCTTCTGGTTGATTATTTTCGCGCGACGCCAGATCCCGACCGCGGGTTCGCTCTCGCGGCGCTGACGGACGGGCTGGCCGTGCGATTGCCGATCCGACGCACGATCATGGAGTTGATGGAGCGGCGGTTCGATGCCGAGCTGTTCCGAATGTCGCGTGACTATGTTGGCGACACCGCTGAAACGGTTGCGTTGATCTGGCACGGCAGGACCAAGACGACTGGCCAGATGCCGCTCAGGCTCGGAGAGGTTGCCGAGGAAATTCGGCTGATGGATCGCAACGCGCTGCCGAGCCGGCTCGAGGCATGGCTGGACGCGCTCGATACGCCAACCGAGCGTTGGGCGCTTTTGAAGCTTTTGACCGGGGCCCTGCGAGTTGGGGTGTCGGCGCGGCTCGCCAAGACGGCAGCAGCCGCGCTCGGCGATCGTCCCGTTGCGGAGGTCGAAGAAGTTTGGCACGGCCTGCGACTGCCCTATGTGGAGTTGTTTGCATGGCTCGACGGGCGGGCAGACAGGCCGGACGCAGCAGGCGCGCCTGTCTTTCGTCCTTTGATGCTGGCGCAGCCGATCGAGGATGCCGATTGGCCGGCGCTTGAGCTTTCAGATTTCGCGGTCGAGTGGAAATGGGACGGGATCAGGGTCCAACTCGCGGCCGGACGAGGCGAGGCGCGGCTCTATTCGCGAACCGGTGACGATATCGGCGCGGCCTTTCCAGATGTGCTGTCGCATGTACGGTTCGAGGCGGTACTCGACGGGGAGCTTCTCATCGTGCGGGACGGGGTGGTTGCGCCATTCAACGACTTGCAGCAGCGCCTCAACCGGCAGAGCGTGACGAAGCGCATGCTGGCCGACTATCCGGCTCACGTCCGCTTCTACGATGCGCTTTCGGTCGAGGGGGAGGACCTCAGATCGCTTCCGCTCTTCGAACGGCGTCAACATCTTGAAGCGTGGCACGCGCGTATCCGACTGCCACATTCCGACCTTTCGGAACAACTTCACGTTCCCGACAAGGCAGCGCTCGATGAGCTTTGGGCCAACTCACGCGTCTCCGAGATCGAAGGGCTGATGCTCAAGAGGCTGGAGAGCCCCTATCTTGCGGGCCGCCCCAAGGGCCACTGGTTCAAGTGGAAGCGGGCGCCGCTGACTGTCGATTGCGTTCTGATGTACGCCCAGCGCGGGTCCGGGCGCCGTTCCTCCTTTTATTCAGACTACACGTTCGGCCTCTGGACGGGGAACGGGGAAGGTGGCGAGCTCGTCCCGGTCGGCAAGGCCTATTCGGGCTACAGCGATGCCGAGCTCGTCCTGCTCGACCGATGGGTCAGGGCCCATACAACGGAGCGGTTCGGACCAGTTCGGGCCGTCGAGCCTGGGTTGGTTCTCGAGATCTTTTTCGACGATGTTCAACGGTCGAGCCGGCACAAATCAGGGGTGGCAATGAGGTTTCCGAGAATTGCGCGCATCAGATGGGACAAACCCGCTTCCGAAGCCGACAGATTGGAACAGCTCACCTCACTCATTAAGCATATTCAATAGGCCTCTGATCTTCATTACGCATTTGCGAACCAAGGTCGCTCATCGACGTTGACGCATGCGTTAATTTGCGAAATATCAATTGCTTGATGTGTGTCGCGCGTGCAGCATAAGAGGCTCATCGGGACCTTTCCCTCGCCCATGATGCGTTGGGAAAGAGCGGGACGAACATAATATTTTGGAGTTCATGCGATGACCGCGCAACAGCACCCGTCGACGCCGGAGTTCCCCTTCTTTCCTTGGGCCGGTCTCATACAGAATCCAAGCACCTGGGCGCTCGTGAGCCAATCCGCCGTAGCGGTGGAGCCCGTCATGCGAAGCGCTGCACGGGCGCAACTCGAATTCTCCAGTCTCGTCGGGACGCGCTTGAAGGCGTGGTCCAGCATTCCGGAGACGCTTGCCCGTTGCCGCACGCCGGTGGACCTCATGCAAGCGCAAATGGCGTTCTGGCAAGCTGCGGGCCGCGACTACACTACGACCTCACAGCACATCATGGCCGCATGGGCGAGTGTCGTACCCGGCGTCTTTACAGGGGCCGATGGTGATCAAGTCGCTCCGCGCGATTTCATTACGTTCCCGGAAGCTTCCGACGAGAACGAGGAGCGGCGCCGGCCCGGTACATCTCGGCGAGCTGCCTGAGGCGGCTACGTCCGAAGCTGCCCGGTGAGCGGGGTTTTCCGCGCCACCGGGCCAGTGAGGAATGGTGTGTGGTCCATTTCTATACGCTCGGCCGTGCCTCGCAGGTGGTCGGGTGGTCGGCGTGCCACATGCGTCCGTTCCAGAGATTGGCGATATTCGGCGGCGCTTCCTCGCCGCCAAGCGGGCTGTCGAATTCGTAGAGTTCGAAGCAGTTGTCGCTGATGCGGGTGACGCGAAAGCAACCTCCGACACCCGGCGGCGGGTATACGAAGCAGAACTCGCGGTCGCGGATCCACCAGCGTCCTTGCCAGTTGTTCTCACCTTCCCGGTAGTTGGTCGTGCCGTCGGCGCCGATCGTCTCCTCCCACGGCCGCTGGGATGGATAGAGGCCAGCGAGTGGCTTGCCCGCAAACGTCGCCCGGATTTCATCGCCTGAGAGCCAGACAAGCTCTGATCGGTCCTCAGCGGCCGAAGCTGTGGCGAGGATTGCGGCGATACTCGCCATCGCGATGAAAACTCCGGACAACCAGCGCATGAACTCTCCCTTCCGGTGGCTGGGGGCAGAATGACCGCTGATGGCGACATCCTTCGGGCGAGAACGCGTCGACTCCCGGATGTCCATGCGAACGGCTCAGTGTGATCGACCGATCGGTCCAGAACCGCTGCTGCCGCTTCGCTATGCCTTTCCCGATGCTCCTGCGCTGTCGACCTAGAGATGGCGCCCCACGACCTCCGCCGTATCGCCGGATGGCACGACGGGCACAATCTCGAAGTCGGCAAGATCGCCCCAATTCATGATCCAATCCTGCAGAAGGCGAGCGTCGTTGCACTCCATCAGCTGAAAGCAGCGCGCAAAATTCGCCTCGATCCAGCTTCCCATGTAAACGAGGCCTTCCGGCGCCATGCGCCCATTGTTACGAAAGCGCGCATAGACGGCTTTTGCATCACGATTTCGAAAGTGCTCGATGACCATAAACTGCATGGCGGTCTGGCTCCGACATTCCTCAAATCACCCTAGCATGCTGCCAAAATGCGCGTAGAGCCTCTCCCGAGCAGTCGTCCGCAGCCTGAAACGATCGCGCATGGCCCGCTCAGCGCTTTGTGGGATACGTTGATATACCTGTCCTATCTGAACGGACCGAAATGGTAGGGAGCTGAAAGGGGGAAGAAGGATGGGGTTAGCGTTGCCTGATTGGCCGGCGCTCGCAATTTTTTGTGGCCTCGTGCTGTCCGTGACTCTCTATGCGCTCACACTCTCGGTGCATTTTCCGGCAGAGCATCGGCGTGCTTCATTGCGCGGAGGCGCCGGCAACGCCGTGCTGTGGGGAACATCTGGAATTGCCATCGTTGCCGTCGTGATGGCACTGCGTCTCGGCGTGAGTGTGCTGCCGGGTCATGTCTCCGTGCTTGCGGGCGGGGCGACCATCCTCGTGGCCCCTCTGCTGCTGAAGCCGTTGCCCGACAGCCTGATCGACGATCGTGCTGGGCTCGTGATTTTCGCAGCCCTAGCAGCAATGCTCGCACTCGGATCGCTCAACTATTGAGCCGCGAATCCCGAGACTGGCAACGGAGCGCGAATTTCAGGAGCCAGAGGTGCTGCGTATCCATTTCCGGCACCATGCAGCCGCGCGCTGCTGAGACCACCTCGATAGCCTCACCGTCTGACCAGCCATGATGTATGAGAACCGATGCCGCAAGCAACGGCGAACGGCCTAGGCCGGCATAACAATGCGCGGCCACACCGCGTCCGGCGCGTAAATGTGCGGCGAGCTCGAGCATGGCGCCCTCGATCATTCGAAATCCCGAAGGAACGCCGTGATCGGCAATCGGAAGCTGCAGAAATTCGACGCCGGCCTGCGCGCACCAATCCGCTTCTTTCGCAAGGCCAACCTCGACCGCCTCGTCCGGTTCGAGGAGACTGACAAGCGTATCGACGCCGGCCGCCTTCAGCATTGATACATGGTCCGCACCGCGCGGCCGCGCCACCACCGCCAGCCGCCCTCGCAGCGGCGTGTCGATCCAGTAGATTGCTCGCTCCATCGCCCACTCCGCCTCCACCCATGTCCAAAAGTGCGCCCGAGATAGACGCGGAAGATGGCAATGGATTGAAGCCGAACGGGAGGGACGGCAGCGCCCCTCCCGGATTGTGAGATAGAGGCTTACTCGGCGGCCTTTGCCTCAATGTACTTGCGGGCGGGCGGCCAGCTTTTCGGTCCGATGCGACGGTGCTGCGGCGCCATTTTCGGCTCGACTCCCAAAGCCCATGCGGCATGCCAGCCCCAGCGGAGATCGTCCATGAAGCCACGCGCTAGCGCAATCATGTCGGCTTCCCCGTCCGCGATAATGGCTTCCGCCTGGGCGGGCTCGGTGATCAATCCAACGGCCATCACAGGCATCTTGACCGCCTTCTTGATGGCGGCGGCAAACGGGACCTGATAGCCCGGCTTCAGATCGATCTTCTGCTTGGGGGAATTGCCGCCCGAGGACACATCGATGAAGTCGCAGCCGAGCGCGTCCAGCTTCTTGGCAAAGGCGATCGTATCTTCGAGCGAGATACCGCCCTCGACCCACTCGACCGCCGAGATTCGGATGCCCAATGGCTTGCCGGCAGGAAGCACCTCGCGCATAGCGGAAAAGATCTCGAGCGGCAGGCGCATGCGGTTCTCGAGGTTGCCGCCGTACTGATCCGTTCGCTTATTGGAGATCGGGGACAGGAACTGATTGAGCAGATAGCCATGTGCACCATGAATCTCGATCAAGTCGAAGCCAGCGCGGTCGGCGCGAACAGTTGCCTGGACAAACGATGCCTTCAGCTTGGCAATCTCGTCGGTGGTCAAACCATGCGGCGTGTGCCAGTTGTCGTCATAGGGCAGGTCGGAGGCCGACTTGGTCTGCCACGCGTTCTCCTTGAGGGATGAGCCGCCCTCCCAGGGGCGCTGCACCGATGCCTTGCGCCCGGCGTGGCCGAGCTGGATGCCGACAGCCGCGGTGCCCCACCGCTTGCACGTCTCGACCACCTGCTTCATGGCGGCCTCGTGCGCGTCCGTGCTGAGCGCCGTGCAGCCATGGCTGATGCGGCCCTCCATCTCCACGCCTGTCGCCTCGACGATCACGAGCGCTGCTCCCGAGTTGCAGAGTGAGCCGAGATGTTGCGTGTGCCAGTCGGTCATCGAACCTTCGTCGGCCGAGTACTGGCACATGGGCGCGACGACGATGCGGTTCCACAGCTCGAGATCGCGGAGCTTGATGGGCGTGAAAAGCTGGCTTGTCGGCATGGGTGGTCCTTATGTGCTCGGCTGACTTGCGGGGCGGTGCGTGTTCTTTCGCTCTCTGATTAGCTGGTGAGAGCCTAGACGAGCAAGCGATCGGCCCTCGAGGGTGTGCTTGATCGGTGTTCCAAGCCTTGCGCGCATGGTTGCGGGGGCCACATGCTGCTTGCCGATGCTAACCCGCTCCACACGGGTGGACACGGTAGCGCTTTTCGCGTAAATGCCGTGGCGTTGCTGACGCCCTCGGTCGAAATTGGCGTCGCCTGATCCGTGGTAGCTCAACGGTAGAGCAACCGGCTGTTAACCGGTTGGTTGTAGGTTCGAATCCTACCCACGGAGCCATTTTTCAACGCTTGATCTGCGTGATTTCTCCCTCCGGCGTGTTCTTGCGATGCCGCGGAATATGGTCGTGTGGTTTGCTGGCCGGAGACGGGCGTACTCGCCTTCTCCTCCCATAGCCATCTGCCGCCGCTTGCGCATGACCGCGACTAGAGCCTACATAGCCTCTCGCCGATCGGGACTTGCCGCGAGACTGGACTATGGTCTGGCGGATTTGGCGTGGTTCGCCATGGACTTGACCTGACACCCCGCTTTCAGCAACTGCAGCAGTCCCATGACCGCCGATTCGCGAGACCAGCCAACGCTCGGGCGCACGACGTCACTCGCCCTTCTCGTGTTGATAGCGCTGTCGTGGGGGCTTACGTGGCCGGTCAACAAGGCGATGCTGTATTACACGTCGCCGATCTGGGCCGTATGCATCCGCTATATCGTCGCCCTCACAGTTCTCGTCGGCCTAGCATCCGCACTCGGACGGCTAAGGCTGCCACCGCGAGAGGACCTTCCAGTCGTGCTCAGCGTCTCGCTGCTGCATATGATTGGCTTCGGCATGCTCTGCAGCATCGCCCTGCAGTACGTGTCGGCTGGACGTTCGGTGCTGCTGGTTTACACGACACCATTTTGGGTCTTTCCGCTGGCGCGTGTCGTCCTCGGCGAGCGGCTGACGGTACCAAGGCTTCTAGCCCTGGCTTTGGGGATCTCGGGGCTGCTGCTGCTGGTCAATCCACTCAGTCTCGACTGGACAGACCGAAACATGCTGATTGGGCATGTGCTCATTCTGATCGCGGCAGTTCTGTGGGCTTGCAGCATCATCTACGTTCGCAAGCATCGCTGGGTGACGACGCCGTTCGATCTCCTTGTCTGGCAAGCCCTTCTGGCGACCATCGTGAGCGCAGCGGTCGCGTACGCGATTGAAGGTCCGCCGCATGTCCAGATCACGGCAAACCTGGTGATGCTCGCGTTGTATGGGGGCGGGATTGGGACCGCCCTTGCCTTCTGGGCGCTGAATACAGTGAACCGCGTCTTACCCGCGACAACTACCTCCCTCGGGCTGCTTGGCGTGCCGTTGTTCGGCGTGGCGTCCTCCATGCTGATGCTCGGCGAAACCTTCGACATCATGTCGATCGGAGCCCTCGCCCTCATCGTCGGCGGGATCGCCATCGCCACGCTCGGAAGTCGAAACGCGACGTGAGGCTGGCGACGCTGGGCACCCAAGAGGAAGCTGGACAACAGAGCAATCTTGAGCGACACGCGTTCTTTCAGCGCGGGCTACGTGCAAAGTTCAGTAGCGGCTTTCAGCAATTCCGCGTCCCTACCGATCGAAGACTCCCTCCCTCCCTACCCGATCGGCAGGAGACAGCACGTTTGAGAACTGGCCACTCGGGCACAATCGGTCCCGGAGCGAGAGGTTTGGATCGATGATACGGACTGGAAAACTCGGCCTTGCCTTCATGGCTTCACTGGCCGCGCTTCTGCCTGCGGCGTGTGGCGATTCGGCGCCCAAACAACAGCAGGCCGCGCCGCCTCCTTCGGTCGTCGTCGAACCTGTCACGCTGCATGACCTTGCCGAGGAGCGGACTTTCACAGGCCGCATCGAAGCGATTGACAAGGTGCAGATTCGCGCACGCGTGCAAGGGTATCTCAAGGCTCGGAATTTCGAGGAAGGTGCCGAGGTCAAGAAGGACGAGTTGCTCTTCGAGATCGAGCCCGAACCGTTCGAGTTGGCCGTCAATCAAGCCGAAGCCAATCTAGCCAGCGCCGAAGCTGGTCAAACGCTTGCTGAGCAGACCTACCAGCGATCGTTGGAGCTTACGGACCGGGGCACGGCATCGAAAGCATCACTCGACTCGGCGCAGTCTTCGCTCCGGCAGGCGCAAGCGAGTGTCAAGGCGCGGCAAGCTGATGTGCAGACTGCCAAGCTCAACCTCAGCTACACGAAAATTACGGCGCCCATGCCGGGGCGCATTGGCCGGTCGGCCTATTCAGTCGGCAACCTGGTCGGACCGGACAGCGGCCAGCTCGCGCTGCTTGTCAAGCAGGACCCCGTCTACGTCACATTCCCTGTGCCGTATTCGCTGCTCCTGCAGGTCAAGAGAGGCGGGCAATCCGAGGATGGTGTTTATATCAAGTTGCGTCTTGCCGACGGTTCGACCTACGAGCCGGAGGGTCGCATCGCATTCGCTGACGTACAGGCTACCGCCTCCACGGATTCCGTGACCGTACGCGGCACGATTGCCAATCCGAACCGACTGCTGATCGATCAACAGCTCGTCAATGTCTCCGTCATCCGCAGGCAGCCGGAGCAGAAGCTCGTCATTTCTCAATCGGCGCTGCTGCTCGATCAGCAAGGGACTTATGCGCTGGTGGTCGACGACAAGAACAAGGTGGCGATCCAACGCATCAAGGTTGGAGAGCAACGCGGGGCGCTGATTGTCGTGGACAGCGGTCTCTCCGCCGACCAGCGGGTCATTGTCAGCGGCCACCAGAAGGCTCGGCCGGGTGCCCAGGTCGATCCGCAGGTCGCCAGCACGGCGCCGACGCTGCCAAATGCAACCCCAACGAAGCGGTAAGCGGACATGATATTTGATGTTTTCATCCGCCGCCCGCGACTGGCGATGGTTATTTCGCTCGTCATAACGCTGGCGGGCCTTATCTCGATTCTGGTCATTCCCGTCGCGCAGTATCCTGATATTGCGCCACCGACGGTTCGCGTGACAGCGACGTACTCGGGCGCCGATGCGCGAACGGTGGAGGAAAGCATTGCGCAGCCCTTGGAGAACGCCATCAATGGCGTTTCGGGCATGCGCTATATGAAGTCGTCGTCCGTCAATGACGGCTCGTACACGCTCAACGTCAGCTTCGACTTGGCAACCGATCCCGACATTGCGACGGTCAACGTTCAGAACCGGACGCAGCTTGCCGAGGCCAAGCTTCCTCAGGAAGTCCGCACGACCGGCCTCACGATCGCGAAGGTTTCGACCGACCTTCTCCAGGTTTTCATGTTTTACTCCGAGGACGAAAGCCATACGCAGCTCTTTCTCAGCAATTTCGTCACGCTGAACATTCTCGACGAGTTGAAGCGTGTGCCTGGTGTCGGCGACGCCTCGGTGTTCGGTGCCCAAGACTATTCCATGCGGATCTGGATCGATCCGCAGAAACTCGCCAACTTCGGGCTCTCCAGCGGAGACGTCATTTCTGCCGTCCAGTCGCAGAACGTGCAGGCCGCGGCCGGGCGTATCGGGGCACCGCCTTTCAATAATGACCAACGCCTACAATTGACCATCACGACGAAGGGCCGGCTGTCCTCGGCTGAGGAGTTCGGCAACATCGTGATCCGGAGCGAGTCGAATGGCTCGTTCGTTCGCCTTCGCGATGTCGCACGCGTCGAACTAGAGGCGGCAAGCTTCGATACGATTGCTCGGTACCAAGGCCGCCCAGTTGCGCCCGTTGGCATCTATCTCTCGCCGGGTGCAAATGCGGTCTCGGTTGCAAATGCAGTGACGAAGCGGCTCGAGGAGTTAAAGCCGCGCTTTCCGACGGGCGTCAGCTATTCCTACGTCTACAATACCGCCTCCTTCGTTTCCGCCATGATGGAGAAGGTCGTAGCGACGCTGGTGGAGGCTTTCGTCCTCGTCGCGCTGGTGGTCTTCGTCTTTCTGGGCCGGTGGCGCCCGACGATCATTCCGCTGCTGGCCGTCCCGGTTGCCGTGATCGGTACCTTCGCGGTGCTGTTCGCAATGGGTTACTCCGCCAATACGATCTCTCTTCTCGCCCTGGTGCTGGCTATCGGCATCGTGGTCGACGATGCGATCATCGTTGTCGAAAACGTTGAACGCGTGATGGAGGAGGAGCCCCATCTGACGCCGCAGGAGGCGACGCGCAAGGCCATGAGCGAGATTGCCGGCCCGGTGATCGCCATCACGCTGGTCTTGCTTTCCGTTTTCGTGCCTATCGCATTCCTGCCGGGTTCCAGCGGCGTGCTGTTCCGCCAGTTCGCCATCACGATCTCGGCGGCGATGGTGATCTCGGCGATCAACGCGCTGACACTTTCGCCGGCGCTCTGCTCGTTGGTTCTCAAGCCGGGCCACCCGATCGGGATCATGCGTAGACTGACGACGGCGATCAATCGCGTTGGCGACGGCTATGCCTGGCTCGTGACCCGCCTGGTGCGCGTGGCACTGCTCTCCATACTGGTTCTGGGCGGTGTTTTCGCCGCAACCTACTTCGCCTTCAAGGTGACGCCATCGGGCTTCCTCCCAGAGGAAGACAAAGGGTTCATCATCACGGTCTTCAATCTGCCGCCGGGAGCATCGCTCAACCGAACGAGCGACGCTGGACAGAAGGCCGAGGCGATCATTTCCCAAGATCCGGCCGTTGACGGCGTCGTCACGATCATGGGGCTCGACTTCCTGGGCGGCGGCACGTCGCCGAGCGCCGGCGTCATGTTCGTGCGCCTGAAGGACTATGCCGAGCGCAAGAGTGCCTCGATGCATTCGTCGGCGGTGGCGGCAAGGCTCTCTGGGGCCTTGGCACCTCTCTCTGACGGATTCTTCCTCGCGCTCAATCCGCCGGCTATCTCGGGGATCGGGCAAGCAGGTGGTTTCGAATATATTCTGGAGGCGCTCGAAGGCCAGGAGCCGACTGCGATCGCAGCGACCATGCGCGGGCTGATCGTCGCCGCCAACCAAAATCCCTCGCTTGCGCGTGTCTTCTCGACTTATGAGGCCGCCACGCCCCAAGTGCGCCTCGACATCGACCGTGACAAGGTCCAAGTGCTCGGCGTGAAGCTTTCCGACGTTTTCGCGGCATTGCAGGCTACGCTCGGTGGATATTACGTAAACGATTTCAATCTGTTCGGCCGCACATGGACGGTACGCGTGCTGGCCGAGAAGCAATACCGCGGGTCGATCGAATCCATCTACGCCATTCAGATCAAGAATAAGGATGGCCAGATGATCCCGATGTCCGCAATCGCGCGGGCCACGCTCGAAGTCGGACCGAAATCGATCGTCCGGTACAATAACTATCGAGCCGTCTCCATCAATGGCAGTCCAGCGCCTGGCGCGGGCGACGGCGCAGCGATCGTTGCCATGGAAGGCGTTGGAAAGGCGACGCTGCCACCCGGCTACGGCTTCGAATGGACAGGGCAGGCCCTCGAGCAAAAGCTGTCCTCGGGGCAGACGCCGATCGTGATCGGCTTTGCGATCGTCTTCGCGTTCCTCTTCCTCGTGGCCCTCTATGAGAGCTGGAATGTGCCGATTCCCGTGTTGCTGTCGGTGGCGGTGGCCGTACTGGGTGCCATGGCGGGATTGTGGTTCTCGCACATGAGCTTCGTGCTTTACGCCCAGATCGGCATCGTCGTGCTGATCGCGCTCGCGGCGAAAAACTCCATCCTGATGACGGAATTTTCACTCGCGCGTCGCGGCGAAGGACAGTCGATCCAACAGTCCGCCATCACAGGTGCCCATCAGCGGTTCCGTCCCGTGATGATGACCAGCTTCGCCTTTATCGCGGGCCTCGTGCCACTGGTGCGGGCGACGGGCCCCGGAGCGGACAGCATGTTTGCCGTGGGACTACCGGTGCTGGCGGGGATGATTGCGGCGACGATCTTCGGCGTCTTCCTCATTCCGATGCTTTACGTCGTGTTTCAGAGCATGCGCGAATGGACCTCTCGCGGTCGGAGGGGCGGCAACGAACCGGTTGCCGTCGCGCCCGGCCCAACGCCGGGCGATCCGGGTTGAGCGTGCCCTAGGCATCGCTCGCGGATCGGCCCTCACGACATGCGAGGGCCATGGCAATCCCCCGGTGGGTCGAGCCGCGTCGAAAAAGCGCGGTCTCGGCCTCGGTTGCGACGAAAGCCAATGACGTTGGATCTCTCTGCGACCGAGGCACTTTGGCGCTGGTAATACGGCGCCATGAGCCTTAGGGGCTGCCGCCATCGAGCGTAACATTCGAGGCTATATGTGACGCTTCTCGATCGTCGGAGCTGACGCAGATCGCTGCGGCCTGCCGGTATGCGGAACAATCCGGCGCCGCGACGAGCTTGACCAATTGCCGCCTCATTTCGCGAGCCTTCCACAGAGCATGACACCACCGACCCTCACAGACGCGCGCTGCCTCGCTATGTTCCTCGATTTCGACGGAACATTGGTAGAGATCGCCGAGACGCCCGACGCCGTGCATCTCGCCGACAGGACACGGCAAACACTGGTGCGCCTGCAAGATTTGCTCGATGGCGCACTGGCGATCGTTACGGGCCGCGAGATCGCGGTTATCGACGACATGCTGTTTCCGTTCCGCTGCCCCGTGGCAGGCGTCCACGGACTGACGCGCCGCGATGCAGCGGGTCAACTGCACACCAAGAGTGTCGCAGCAGGCTTTCTCGATGCGGCCGAACAGCGACTGACAACTCTTGCAGCACGACATCCTAAGCTTCTCGTCGAACGCAAATCGCGTGCGATCGCGATCCACTATCGCGGAAACCCGTCTCTGGAGGCGATCTGCCTTGCAGCGATGGAAGAAATTGCCGGTCTCGACGACCAAGTTCGACTTGTCAGGGGCAAATTGGTGATCGAAGCCCGGCCGTCAGGTGGCGACAAGGGCACCGCGGTCGCCGATTTCATGGAGGAGCGGCCGTTCACTGGGCGCCGACCGCTGTTCGCAGGAGACGATATTACGGACGAGGACGCGTTTCGTATCGTCAACAATCTGGACGGCCTCACGCTCAAGATCGGCAATGACGAGAGCGGCGCAAGATACAAGCTGCGCGATACAGCGGCGTTTCTCGAGTGGCTCGAACAAACCGCCGTTACCTTGCAAAAAGGAAAGTCCCTTGGTTGAGTTGATCGGCAAGCCGGCGCCAAAGCCGTCGTTGAACCTGGCCATGATCGGCAATTGCGCCATCAGTGCGCTGATCGACGCGCACGCGCGCATTGTCTGGGCCTGCTTTCCGCGGCTCGACGGAGACCCCGTGTTCCATGCGCTGCTCGGAGCGCCGGATGGCAACCTGGAGTCGGGCGTGTTCGAGATCCAACTCGAGGGCCTGGTCGCGACGCACCAGGATTATTTGCCCAACTCGGCTGTGCTGAGGACCGTGCTCGAAAGCCCAGACGGGGCCATCGAGATCATCGACTTTGCGCCGCGCTTCAAATGGCGAGAACGATCATTTCGACCGCAAACGCTGGTTCGACGGATCACGCCATTGCGCGGCAGCCCGCGCATTCGCGTTGTCATCACACCGGGCTTCGACTGCGGCAGGGCTCCGCGATCGGTTGCGTCGGGGTCCAACCATATGCGTTTTGTCGGCCCCGACATGACACTCCGCCTGACCACGGATGGACCGATCGATTATCTTTCGAGCGGGACGCCCTTCATCGTGGACGCGCCGCTCAACCTCATTCTCGGACCGGACGAGACGCTCGAAGGCGGCGTGGTGGAAACCGCGCGGGATTTCGAGGAACGTACGCTCGACTATTGGCGCACGTGGGTGCACCGGCTGGCGTTGCCGCTCGAATGGCAAGACGCGGTGATCCGGGCGGCGATCACGCTCAAGCTGTGCAGTTACGAGGCGACGGGGGCAATCGTTGCCGCCGTTACCTCCTCCATTCCCGAGGCGCCGGGATCTGGGCGCAATTGGGATTACCGCTTCTGCTGGGTTCGTGATGCATTCTTTGTCGTCCGTGCGCTCAACTCGCTGGCCGCGGTGAGGACACTCGAACTCTACTTCCGCTGGATGATGAATATCGTGGCAGGCTCGAAGGGCGGCCACATCCAGCCCGTCTACGGCATCGGTCTCGAGACGGTCCTCGAGGAGCAAATCATCCCGGAGCTGCCGGGTTATCGCGGTAGCGGGCCGGTGCGCGTAGGCAATCAGGCCTACATGCAAACTCAGCACGATACCTATGGCAATGTCATCCTCGGGGCATCGCAGGCCTTCTTCGACAAGCGGCTGTTCATGAACGCAGGCGTAGCCGAGTTCGAGCGGCTAGAGACGGTCGGCGAACAGGCTTGGCTTCTGCATGACAAGCCCGATGCAGGCATTTGGGAGCTGAGGACCCGTATGCGGCCGCATACCTCCTCGGCGATCATGAGCTGGGCCGGATGCGATCGGCTGGCCAAAGTCGGGGCGCATCTCGGCCTTGCCGAGCGCTCAAGACTCTGGCGCGAGCGCGCCGATAAGATCAAGTCCGCGATCCTGACACGCTCCTGGTCGGCGGAACGAAATGCGTTCGTCGAGAGTTTCGAAGGACGGCATCTCGATGCGAGTGTGCTGCTCATGGGCGAAGTGGGGCTGCTCGAGCCTCACGATCCCCGATTCATTGCGACAGTCGAGGCCTTGGAGCGTACGCTCGCACGGGGCCCCTTCATGATGCGCTATGAGGAGGCAGATGACTTCGGTGCTCCCGAAACGGCCTTCAACGTCTGTGCTTTCTGGCGCGTCGACGCGCTTGCCCGCATTGGCCGCAAGGAGGAAGCTCGCGAAATATTCGAGGCCCTGCTTACGGCCCGCAATTCGCTCGGATTGATGTCCGAGGATACCGACGCGGCCACTGGCGAGGCCTGGGGTAACTTCCCCCAAACGTATTCGATGGTAGGCATAATAAACGGCGCGATGCGCCTTTCGAGACCCTGGGAGTCGATGTTATGAGCCGATTGATCGTTGCCTCCAACCGCGTGGTGGATCTCGACAAGGGGATCCAATCAGGCGGTCTGGCGGTAGCGCTCGGCGAGGCGCTTCAACTGGGTCGAGGCGTCTGGTTCGGCTGGGACGGAACGATCGTTGAAGACGAGGGTCAACTCGGGCTCAAGCTTGCGCAACAAAACAACATGCGCACGGCGACGGTGCCGCTGACGCGCGAAGAATACGATACCTACTACCTTGGTTTCGCGAACAAGGTGCTCTGGCCGGCATTTCACTATCGGCTCGACCTCGCAGTTTACGATTCCTCCTTTATCGAAGGCTACCGGCGCGTCAACGCTCGCATGGCGCATCAGCTCGCGGCGCTGGTCGAGCCTGACGATCTGGTGTGGGTTCACGACTATCACATGATCCCACTCGGTGAAGAGTTGCGCCATCAAGGCTGCCGGCAGCGCATTGGCTTTTTCCTGCACATTCCCTTTCCCCCGCCCGAAATTTTCCGTGCCGTTCCGGAGAACGGAGCACTCGCCAAAAGCATGTTCGCTTACGATGTCGTGGGGTTTCAGACGTCTGGAGATGCGAGCAACTTCGTTCGCTACATCGTGGAGCAATGCGAAGGAGAAATGCTGCCGGACGATCAGGTCAGGTGTTTCGGCCGTACGATTGTTGCACGTGCCTTTCCGATCGGCATCGATGCAGAGGCCATTTACGAGATGGCGCACTCGCCAGAGGCCGATGCACATATCAGCCGCCTGCAGCGGCGCAGCATGGCCAATATGTTCGTGTTGGGCGTCGATCGCCTCGATTATTCGAAGGGCCTGCCGGATCGCATGAAGGCATTCCGGCGCATGCTCGAGATTCATCCCGAGATGCGCAAGGCGGTCACGCTGATGCAAATCGCACCGCCGACGCGGGAAGATGTGGCGGCCTACGCCGACATCCGCCACGAACTCGAAGGCTTATCAGGTGCCATAAACGGCGAGTTCGGTGATTTCGATTGGACCCCAGTCCGCTATATTCATCGGTCTGTTCCACGGGCGACACTCGCCGCGCTTTTTCGAGGAAGCCAAGTGGGGCTTGTGACGCCGCTGCGTGACGGCATGAACCTCGTTGCGAAGGAGTATATTGCGTCGCAGGATGCGGACAACCCGGGCGTCCTCGTGCTTTCCAAGTTTGCAGGCGCTGCGGAGGATTTGGAGGAGGCCGTAATCGTCAATCCGTACGACACCGACGAGATGGCGATTGCCGTGCACAAAGCCTTGACGATGCCGGTCGAGGAGCGACGCGAGCGCTACGAGGCGTTGATCGAGCGCGTACGGTCGCACGATGTGAAAAACTGGCGCGAGACATTTCTATCGGTGCTGCGCGACGAATCGCGTGGCGAGAACAACGGTTTCGCGACGCTGGTCGCAACCAATATGAACGCGAATTGATCGTTCGTTGGCCGTTTCAGGCCGGATCAGCGCATCAAGAACAGCGGGCACTCGAGAACGGCAGCGAGCGGGCGGAGATTGCCACCGGAAGGCAAGAGAAGACCGCCGAACCTCCCTACGATAAAGCCGGCCGAAAGTTTGCGGATCACTTCGGCTGCAATACCCGGCTCAGTGGTCTCGACGCGCGCCCGGACAATCTCCACGCTGTCGTCATCGCCGAGAGCGAGGCGTGCCTGCTCATCCATCAGCCGGGCCTCGTCTTCCGAATCCGAGACAAGCAGCAGCGTCAACTGGGTGTCCTCGTCGCCATCATGCAGCCGCCGAGCGGTGCGCAAAACGGCATCGAACTCGCCGATATCCTCGACGACCGCGACGATACGGCCTTCCGAGCGCCTAGCCCTTGGCCCCACGACAATCAGGCCTGTCGTTCCTGGAACCCCAGCAAACACCTGTGCAAGGCGCCCCGCGTCCAAGCCGGAGATCGGCTCGCCCAAAGCTACGACGTTCCAAGGTCCATTCGCAGCGCAGGCTTCCGCCAGCGCGGTGACGGGCTCGTTCCTAACCACCGTGACATGGAGCGGGATCTCCGCGCGCTGTGCCAGCGCTGAGAGGCGGCGCGTCAGAGCGGCCGCGGCGGCGCGCATCTGGCGGGCAACGATCTCGGGCGACAAATCGCGACGATGGCGACCGCAGAGGGAGATTTCGCAGGCGAACGGAAATGCTGCGATATCGAGAAGCGTCGAGTCCTCGACAAAAAGGCTCTCGATTTCCGATTGGAAGGCGCGCGCTACGCGAACGGCCGCCTCGACCGCGACCGGATTGGGCG
Source organism: Hyphomicrobiaceae bacterium (assembly GCA_050250755.1). Classification (GTDB taxonomy): domain Bacteria; phylum Pseudomonadota; class Alphaproteobacteria; order Rhizobiales; family Hyphomicrobiaceae. The sequence continues at coordinate 16,755 of JBFWOB010000031.1, read as the reverse complement.
CCGATTGCGTGAGATGCAGCACGACGCGGCCACGACCTTCGCCAGCTTCCGCCACATGCGCGATCATGATGTGCGGTCTCCCGCGGTGCTCTGTGTGCCGCTACTGCGCGAACCAAAGGCCCGCGCCCGATCAGCGAACGTGCGCAGCTTATCCTCGACCAGCCGATTGATCGTGCCGGCCGGGAATTCTCCGTCGGGACCGCGATCGCCAGCCTTGACGCCGGTCAAGATCTCGATGCCCTGGCTGATGTGCCCGATAGAATAAACCGCGAATTTGCCTTCACGTACCGCTTCGACGACATCCTCGCGCAGCATCAAATGCTGGACATTCGATTTCGGGATGAGAACGCCCTGCTCGCCGGTCAGCCCTCGTGCGCGACACACGTCGAAGAAGCCTTCGATCTTCTCGTTGACGCCGCCGATGGCTTGCACTTCGCCATTCTGATTGACTGAACCCGTAACCGCGAAGGATTGCTTGATCGGCACCTCGGAGAGCGCTGAGAGAAGGGCATACAGCTCCGCCGAGGACGCACTGTCGCCGTCGACGCCACCATACGATTGCTCGAAGACGAGTGTTGCTGCCATTGCCAGCGGGACGTTGTGAGCAAACGTGCCCGCAAGATAACCCCAAAGGATCATGACGCCCTTCGAGTGGAGCGGGCCGCCGAGCTTGGCTTCACGCTCGATATCGGTGACGCGTCCCGAGCCCATTCGGACCCGCGCTGTGATGCGGCTGGGACGGCCGAATGCGAAATTGCCCAGTTGGAGGACTGAAAGTCCGTTGATCTGGCCGACCTTCGCACCCTCGATATCGACCAGGACGATCTCACGCGAGATGGTCTCCTGTGCACGGTCGCGCATGCGGTCGCTGCGCTGCGTATGCTCGTTCACGGCCCGAACGACGGCTTCGCGTGTGATCTCGGTGCTGCCGGCGTCCGAGGCCCAATAGTCGGCCTCGCGAACGATGTCGGCGAGGTGGCCGATTTGGATCGAGAGCTTCTCACGATCGTCGGCGAGACGGGCACCCTCTTCGATCAAGCGCGCCACTGCGGATGCGTTGGCAGGCTTCAAGTTGTGATCGCGGACGATCGAAGCGATCACGCGTGCATAGGCGCGATCATTGTCAGTGGAGCGGTCGATCGAGTCGTCGAAGTCCGCTTGCACCTTGAACAACCCGGCGAAGTCGGGATCGTTCATGGAGAGCAGGTAGTAGAGCTCGCGATCACCGAACAGCACGACCTTCACGTTGAGCGGAATGGGTTCGGGATCGAGTGACTGTGTCGATACGAGGCCTGACATCTCGGACGGCTGCTCGATGCGAATCTCGCGGGCCTTGAGAGCGCGCTTCAATGCTTCCCAGGCAAAAGGCGACAACAGCAACTTGCGCGCATCGACCAGGAGATAGCCGCCATTGGCAAGGTGCAGCGCGCCCGGCTTGATGAGCAGGAAGTCGGTGACCAGCGCGCCCATCTGAGCGATATGCTCTACCCGTCCGACGACGTTGCCGTAGGTGGGATTGAGTTCCTCGTAGATCGCGGCGCCCTCGTCGGCCGCCTCGCCATTGCCGACCATGACATTCACGAGATACCGGCGGAAGCGCGGATCTCGCGCGGTATCGGCCGGCTGCTTGACGATCTCGCTTTCCTCGCCGCTCTGGACGAGGAAGAGACCGACGTTTCGTACAAGATCGCTACCGGCGGCCTCGATATAGGATTTGACCTCGGCCTCGCCTGCGAAAGCGGCTTCGACGTCGGCCAATGCGTCACGAACAACGATGGTTGCGACTTCGGTATTCAATTCACTGACGTGCTGGCGGCGCAATTTATCGGACTTCGGTACGCGCTCGAGAATCTGCTCCAACTCTTTTTGAAGGCTCTCGATGCGCGTTTCGACCTCTTTCCGCATGGCCTCCGGCAACGTGTTGAAGACCTCGGGCTTGACGATCTTACCCTCGTGCGTCGGCGCCATGACGAAGCCGGTCGGCGTGCGGACGATGGCAATGTTCTGCTCGGCCGCGCGCTTGTTCAGCTCCTCGAACGCGCCCTCCTGCCCGGAGCGGAACTGCTCCTCGATCGAGCGACGGCGCGCGCCATAATCCTCGCCCTCGAAGGTGGCCGGAATAGTAGCGCGCAGTTCGTCGATGGCGCCAATCATTGCCTTGGCCAGAGGGCGGGCCCGACCGGACGGCAGCCGGATGGCCTTGGGCCTGTTCGGATTGTCGAAATTGTTGACGTAGACCCAATCGGCTGGAGGAGCCTCTCCGTGCGCTTTACGCTCTAAATACTGTTTCACCGCCGTTCTCTTGCCCGATGCCGGGGGGCCGAGGACGAAAACGTTGAAATCGTTGCTGCGCATGTTGGCGCCGAACTCGATCGCCCTCAGGGCGCGATCCTGTCCGATCAACCCCGAAATAGGCTCGAGCTCGGTGGTCGTCGTGAAGCCGAGGCCAGCCGGATCCACGGTGCGTCGCAAATCAGGAATTGGCAGGGGCATGATGGGAGCGTCAGATGTCGCCAGCACCTCCACCTCGGATTTGGCGGCCTTATGGGCGCCGGGCTGTGCGGCGTCAGGCTGACTGCGCTTGAAGAACATCGATCCCCGCTTTTCTTGTCTCTGAATTGACCCGGGTACACCCCAGAAAACGGCAGAGGCTACTGCCAGTCAATCCTAGCGTTGCCCGCGTTGTATGACATCGGATTTGCTCAAACGCGTGAAGACGAGCATTAGATCACGCCAACGCGGTATCAAGTTCAAGAATGGCGAAAGGATGAGACCCGAAGACGATAGACCGTTCCCGGAGGACGGGCGTCAATCGGAGCGTGCACGAGCCATCAGCCGGGGCACGCAGCGGGCCCTGGCCGTTCGTGGCTTGCGCGCAATCCCGGAATTGTCGTTGGCGGACGGGCGGCGCGCGGACCTGGCGGCCATCGATGAGCAGGGCAATATATGGATCGTCGAGATCAAGTCCTCGCTCGAGGACTTTCGTGCAGATGCGAAATGGTGGGACTATCGGGCCTGGTGCGATCGGCTGTTCTTTGCCGTGGCACCGGACTTTCCGGTCCATGTCCTACCGGAGGAGACAGGCCTTATTCTCGCTGATCGCTATAATGGTGAGATTATTCGGGAGGCGCCGGAACATAGGCTGCCAGGGCCACGGAGAAAGGCGATGATGCTGCGATTTTCGCGTGTCGCCGCAGGGCGGCTCATGACGATGGCCGATCCCGAGGCCGCGTATGAGCCTCTGCCTCGTGCCTGATCAACCGCTAGTGTGAGCAGATGGCGACCCGCTCCTTCGCAGCACTACGGCTTGACGCAATGGTTTTGGCAAGGTGAATTGCCCGACCTTGCGGTGCAGCATAACCGCAAGCGACAGGGAGACCGAGACCGTGACCTCCACGCTTCCAGTGGTATCGAGGACCGTCAGCGACCTCCGCCGACACGTCGCGCGCTGGCATGCGGCCGGCGAGAGCGTGGCCCTCATTCCGACGATGGGCGCGCTGCATGAAGGGCATTTGTCGCTCGTCAAGCTCGGCCAGACCCGCGCGCGCCGTACGGTCACGTCGATCTTCGTCAATCCGACGCAGTTCGCGCCGACCGAGGATTTCGACAGCTATCCCCGTACGTTCGAGGACGATCTCGCGAAGCTCGCGACCGCCGGTTGCGATCTCGTCTGGGCGCCCACGGCAAAGGAAATGTACCCAGAAGGCTTCGCAACACGCGTCGTGCCGGCGGGAGCGGCGGAAGGGCTCGAAACGGATTTCCGACCGCATTTCTTCGGTGGCGTTGCGACGGTGTGCAGCAAGCTCTTTATGCAGTCGCGCGCCGATTTCGCCTGCTTCGGCGAGAAAGACTACCAGCAGCTCTGCGTCATCCAGCAGGTGGTTCGTGACCTCGACCTACCGCTCGAGATCCTGCCCGGGCCGACGGTTCGCGAGCCAGACGGCCTCGCTATGTCGTCGCGCAATCGCTACCTTTCAGCCGACGAACGAGCGCAAGCCGTGGTGGTCCATGAGGTGATCCGCGCCGTGGCCGAGGCCGCCCGGAGCGGAGGCGAAGCCGCTGCGATCGCCGACGGAACCGCAAAGCTCGCGGCTGCCGGTTTCGGGAAGATCGATTATCTTACCGCGCGCGATGCCGAGACGCTCAAGGCATGGGCGCACACCAGCGGTCGTCCGGGACGTGTGCTGGTTGCGGCGTGGCTCGGCAAGACGCGGCTGATCGACAACGTGGCGGTTTGAACGGCCTTCGGCGTGGAGGCCACCCGCTGACACGGTAGCGACGATAAACTAGCGTCGTCGGATGGCAGAAGCCCAGTGAGGAGTTTGCTCGATGATCAGCTCCGACTTCGTCCGCACGATGGCTCGATACAATCAGTGGCAGAACCGGTCGCTCTACCAAGCCGCCGATCGTCTGGGGGCGGACGAAAGGTTGAAAGATCGAGGTGCCTTTTTCTCGTCGATTCACGGCACGCTGTCGCACCTGCTATGGGGCGACCAGCAATGGATGAGCCGCTTCGCGCCGGCGCTCGCGGACAAACCACCGACCCTCGTGCGGGAAAGTCCCGGCAACTATCCCGACTGGGACGATCTCAAAGCGCGGCGAACCGCTTTCGACCAGACGATACTGAATTGGGCCGACGATATGCCGCCCGATTGGCTTGACGGTGATCTGCTCTGGTACTCGGGCGCGTTAAAGGCGAATGCGAGCAAACCTAAATGGATCACGGTTGCTCACTTCTTCAATCATCAAACGCATCACAGAGGTCAGGTGCACGCCATGCTGACGGCAGCAGGCGCGAAGCCGGACGACACCGACTTGTTCATCATGCCATGACACCGGCGCAGCTTTACGAAGGCTCACGGAGCGAGGCGCGGCATAAGCGCCACGTCTCGTCGGCAGCCTATCGGTACGCTCTGTAACCGTAGTGCCTTCTCGCGCGATACTCCGACCTGTAGCCGTAGACATTTCGCGGCTCGTAGGCTTCGCCATACGCGAAGCGGTCGTCGTCGATCTGTCCTTTGCTGGGGCTGCCGTACGGCCCCTCGAAGGCGTTAGCGGCCCAATTGGGATAATCGCAATACGTGCCGCGAACGCTGCAAGCCTGGGCATCAGTTGTGAACGCCGCAAAACCGCCGGCAGCGACTAGAAGTGCAAGAAATGAGCGCATAATCGATAGCTCCGTAGCGTGTTGACGGTCCCACTCACATCGTTTGCTGCGGGGATGCCAGCAAGCTTGGCTCAATCAGACGTGATCGGGCTTGCGGCTGCCGTGATTGCGCCGACGAAGGTCCACATAGGCCACGAACGAACGCCGTGTCCATTAACCGGGCTTTGGCGAGGGGGACGTGCGCATGCTCCAGATCAGAACCGCCGCGCCCAACAAGGATGGGATGCTGAATATGCCATATGTGTGTGCGTAGCTTTCCGTCACGCGGTAGACCGTGGCGAATGTGGCCGGCCCCAAGACGACGCCGACAAAGGTGAAAGCCAGCACCCCACCGGTCGCGAGGCTCACCTCGCCCGGTCCCGCGGCCCGCGCCACCTCGGCGAGCCAAAGCCCGTTCCAGCCGACGAGGCAGAAGCCAAAGCCGAAAACCATCATGACGAGCAGCCATGCGGACCAATCCGGCGTCGCCGCAGCCATGATCAGCGAGAAGGCCGCGGACCCGAGGCCTATGCCCACGAGGATAGCGACGCCGCGCCCGATCATATCGGCCAGCAGGCTCCAGGCGAGCCGTCCCAGGACGCCGCCGATCTGCATCACAGTGGCGGCCTCGCCGGCTGCCACGAGCGTCCAGCCGAGATCCTTCACCAGCATGGTGATGAGGAACGTGAATAGGCAGAACTGAGCGGAGGCGTAAGCCCACCCCATAATTGCGAGCGCCCTGAGGCGCGGATTGGTCCACACAACACGGATACCCGTCAGGACACCGCCGGCACCTATTCGGGCGGTCGGGACGCGATCGTCGTCGAGACGAGGGCGAATAAGGAGAAGCGGCACCGCGACCAGCAACATGAGCAGGGCACTCGTCGCGATGGCGATCTGCCAATTATAGGCCTGCGCAAGACGCGGCAGGATCAGCGCGGCTAGGATGCCACCGAGCGGAACACCGGTCTGCTTCAGAGCAAAGACGATGTTCTGCCGATGGCGTGGCGCAAACCGAAACAGCAGATGCGACGCGGCCGGATTGGTCAGCCCGTAGGATATGCCAATCAAAGCGGATGCCAGGATGGCGATTGCAATGTTGCCGGATGCGATGCCGAGCAGTCCTCCGGCGGAAAAGGCGAGAGCCCATACGCTCATTGCAGCAGCACCGTGTCGTCGGACAAAGACGCCCGCGAAGCTCGACAAGAGCGCTGCCGCGCAATAAATCACGCTGATCTGGTAGCCGATGCTTTCGGCGCCAAATCCGAAGTGTGGTGCGGCCAGCGTCGCCAGTGTCGGCAGCGCGAGCACCGAGAATGTGGCGAGCATCTGAACGCTGGTTACCAACCCCAGAAGGGTAACGAGAACGGAAGTTGGCAATGAGGTTGCAGCGGCACGTTGTTGCGTGTCGTCAGATACTCCACGATTCACTTGGTTCCGATCCTGCTCGCGATTGTGTATACTTGTCCGGACATTCGTCCACAGCGCCAAAGTTACAATCGGCAAACGCGAGGACGGAAACAAAATGGACCATCGTCAAGGTCCCTAGCAAGTCTGTCCGGTGGAGGGTCCGTTGAACGCACAAGCAAATCCCAGTCTCCGCAGCTCCGCCGATCTCGCGGACGCAGAAAAAGTCGCCAAGGCAACGCAGCAGCTTCCGATCACGCAAGTGCTGGCTGACTTCGCCTCGGACTTACAGGCCGACGACATCCCCGCGACCGTTCGCGTTCGTGCCTTGCACCATATGCTCGATGCCGCCGGCATTGCCGTGGCGGCCTCGCGCTATGATCATGCGCATCGCGTGCTGAATGCCATGCGCGGCCTCGGCGGCGAGGGCACCGTTCCGGTGATCGGTTTTCCTGCACGCCTTTCGGCTCGCGATGCAGCGATCCTCAACGGCTACCTTTGCCACGGCCTCGATTTCGACGACACGCACGTGGCAGGCATCATTCACCCGACCGCGAGCGTTTTTCCGGCAGTGCTGTCGGCGGCGGCAATGGTCGGAGCCTCGGGTCGTGACGTGGTGACGGCCTATGTGGTCGGCATCGAGGCAGCGGCACGTATCGCATCGGTTGCGAAGAGCGGATTCCATCAGGTCGGCTTCCATCCGACGGGAATCGTCGGCGTGTTCGCATCCGCCCTGGCCGCCGGGCGACTGCTGGGTCTCAATGCGCGCGCGCTGGCGATGGCACAGGGCATTGCCGTCTCCATGGCGTCGGGTAGCCTCGAGTTCGTGGAAGACGGCGCCTGGAACAAACGTCTGCATCCCGGATGGGCCGCCCAGGCCGGAATCACAGCCGCGGCATTGGCGCGAGAGGGGTTCGTTGGGGCGACGAGGCCCTATGATGGGCGGTTCGGTCTCTTCACGTCGTACATGGGAAGCTATGCCGACCAAGCGGACCATAGCCTCGCGACGGCCGGGCTTGGTGAGACGTGGGAACTGATGCAGACGGCCATCAAGCCCTATCCTGCGTGCCATTTCACGCACGCGTGTATCGATGCCGCGCTGGCTTTGCGCAACCAGGGCGTCGCGCCCAGCCAGATCCGGCAAATCGAGGTGCGGGTGCCAGCCGGCACGCACAAGGTGATCTGCATGCCGGAAGCGAACAAGCTGAAGCCAGCGAACAGCTATGATGCGCAGTTCTCGGTGCAGTGGCTGACGGCCGCAGCATTCGTAAGGGGACGACTGGGGCTTGCAGAACTCGAACCGGAAGAGATCGTGGATCCGGCTATCGTGGCGCTTACGCAGAAGGTGCGCTTCGCCGACTATCCAGACAGCCCCTTCCCGAAAGCCTATTCGGGCGAAGTGATCGTAACGCTGGATGACGGGCGGACGCTTTCGCATCGGGAGCACATCAACCGAGGCGCAGCGGAACGGCCGCTCGCGAACGCCGAGATCGTCGAGAAATTCCGCGCCAATGCCGCGACCGCCTGCGCTCCGGCGAAGGTCGCCCGGATGGAGCACGCGATGCTGGGTCTGGAAACCGCCGAGGACGCGGCGGCGTCACTTGCAACATTCTCTTTCGCGGGAGCGCGCTGACAATGAGCACCCGCATATTGCCCAATGAGCCGGGCGCGAAAGAAACTCGTGCGAGTAGTGATGCGCTCAAGCGTGCCGATGGTGATGGTACGCTGCCGCTCTACGTGCAACTGGCACAGACGATCGGGGACAGGATCGGTAATGGCGATTACCCGGTAGGAAGTCTGCTGCCGACCGAGGCGGAGCTTGGGCTCAGCTTTGGTGTCTCGCGCTACACGGTGCGGCAAGCGATCCTGCATTTGCGCAACCAGGGTCTCGTGTCCGCCCGCAAGGGCGTTGGCACGCGCGTCCAGGCAGTTGACGCGCAGTCGAGCTTCACGCAGTCGATGCGATCGCTGGGTGAGCTTCTGCAATACGCTACGGAAACGCGCCTGGAGGTGCTTGCTGTCGAGGACGTGATTGCGCGCGGTGCGCTGGCGGAAATGCTTGGCTGCCGGCCAAAGAAGCGGTGGCTACGCGTCGTCGGCGTGCGGCATGGCTCGCCCGATGAGCCGCCGCATTGCTCGATCGAGCTCTATATCGACGAGGCCTATCGCTCCCTGGCAGACGAGCCAGGCACAATCCGGACTGCGCTCTGGTCGCTGATCGAAAAGCGATTCGGCGAGACCATCATCGAGGTCGACCAGGAGATCGAAGCCACCATTCTCGACGAGGAGATGGCCCGCCTGCTCAATGCGCCGCCGGGCTCTCCCGCACTCAAGTTCATACGGCGCTACTACGTCACAGGACGCAGATTGATCGAACTCTCGATCAATATTCATCCAGCGGATCGTTTCTCGTATCGGATGTCGATTCGACGGGACGCGCCAACCAACTGAAGCAACGGCAAGGAGATCGAACGCGTCATGTCCGCAGCGCAGGCAGGCAACGGAGCCGATAGCTCGGCTCAATCTCTTGATTTCGATGCCATCATCATCGGCGCCGGCATATCGGGCATGTACCAACTCCTGCGCCTCCGAGAGCTGGGCATGAAGGTACGCGTGCTCGAGGCCGGCACGGGCGTCGGCGGCACGTGGTACTGGAACCGGTATCCCGGCGCGCGTTTCGACTCGGAAAGCTATTCCTACCAGTATTCTTTTTCGAAAGAATTGCTGCAGGAGTGGAACTGGTCCGAGCACTTTGCCGGGCAACCCGAAACGCTGCGCTATCTCAATCATGTCGCCGACAAGTTCGACCTTCGGAAGGACATTCAGTTCCGCAGCCGCGTGAAGGCGGCACATTATCAGGAAACGTCGCAGAGCTGGTCCGTGACTCTGGAGGACGGCAGCACGCTATCGGCGCGGTTCCTCATCACCGCAGTCGGCCCTCTCTCCGCGCCAACGATGCCACGCATCGAAGGCGTCGATAGCTTCAAGGGCGAGGCCTATCATACGGGCCGCTGGCCGCATCACCCGGTGAGCTTCGAGGGCAAACGCGTCGCCGTCATCGGGACCGGCGCAACGGGCGTGCAGACGATCCAGGAGGTTGCCAAGACGGCCGGCCACCTGACCGTTTTTCAGCGGACACCGAACTGGTGCAAACCGCTGAGAAACCGCCGGATCTCCGACGAAGAGCAAAAGCAGATCAAGGCGAGCTACGACGAGATTTTCAAACGCTGTGAGGAAAGCTACTCGTGCTTCCTGCATACGACCGACCCGCGCGGCACCTTTGAAGTATCGCCGGAGGAACGCCAATCGTTCCTCGAAAAGCTCTACGAGTCGCAAGGCTTCGGGATGTGGCAGGGCAATTTCCGCGACATGCTGACCAATCGCGAGGCGAACAAGATCATCTCCGATTTCGTGGCGAGCAAGATCCGCGAGCGGGTGAAGGATCCGAAAGTCGCGGAGAAGCTCATTCCGAAGAACCACGGCTTCGGCACCCGACGCGTACCGATGGAGACGCACTACTACGAGGTTTACAATCAACCGAACGTCGAGTTGGTGGATCTCCTCGAGACGCCGATCGAGCGGATAACACCGACCGGCCTCGAGACGACCGACCGCGCATTCGAGTTCGACATGATCATCTATGCGACCGGGTTCGATGCGGTGACGGGCAGCTTCGACCGTATCGATATCCGTGGCGTGGGAGGCGAAAGCCTGAAGGAGAAATGGCGCCGCGGCATCGAAACGTTCGTCGGGGTGCAGGTCGGCGGCTTCCCGAACATGATGATGCTTGTCGGACCGCATACGGCGCTCGGCAACATCCCCCGGTCGATCGAGTATGCCGTCGACTGGGTCACCGGTCTGATGCGCTACATGAAAGAACACGACCTGCAACGGGTCGAAGCCAAGCCCGAGGCTGTCGAGCAGTGGACAGACTTCGTTGCGGAGAAGGGCAAGGGACTGCTGTCGAACGAAGTCGACTCGTGGATGACGGGCGTCAATCGCAACGTCGAGGGTAAGGATAAGCGCATCCTGAACCGCTACAGCGGCAGCGCGCCTGAATTCCGGGCCTGGTGCAACCGTGTGGCGGCGGAGAACTACAAAGATATGACGCTGGCGTAACGGCCGCGTCGTTTATGTCGAGAGGCGTTATGCCCGCGCAACGCGGGCATAACGATCTTTCGCTTATTGCTCCACGGATCACTTCATTCGCGTCACATGGATTACCGAGCGTGAGCAGCGCGCCAGCCGGCGGCGATCGCTTCGGCCTCCGAGCAGAACCAGCGCTTGCCCTTTGTGCCATCCATCTTGATCCGGCCGTACCATGGGCTCCACGGCAGGTGGTAAATGCGGCCGTTGGCGGTGACGTTACCCTTGATCGGACAACCCTTCGGCGCCTCGGCTGCCTCGGACGTCTGATGCCAACGATTGGCTCTATAATCCCAAGCCGGTGTGGCCGATCCCGACCAGATGCCGATGCGGCCGCGCTTTGCCTCGGCTTCTGTCGCGACATACGTGGATGAGTAGCGGACAAAAGCCCACGCCAGTCCGCGGCGCACCAACTCTGCATTGATGTCGCGCGTGCCTACGCGGCACTGGCCGAGCAGACGATGGTATTTGTCCAAGCCGCGCTCCTCGCAGTGCACCGATTGATGCAAGACGAGCCCGGCCAGGACACGATGCGCTTCGGCTCCGCAGCGCCACTGTTGGCCGCGCGCATCAGTGCAGAGTTGATCGATCTCAGGCGCATCGATGCCTTCAAGGCGTACGCGCACACCGCCAACGAGAAGGGTGTCTCCGTCGATTGCGTGGGCTTCGCCGATAAGCGTCGCGTGCGATCGCGGGATGACGTGCGACTGGCGCGCATCGGTTGGGTCGGCCAAGGCGAGGAACACAACTACGGAAAGGGCCAGAGACATACTCGTGACGGCCCGGGTTGCACACACTCTTACAGCTACATCGAACATGACTACGCACCTCCAGGTTGAATCTGGCCGATTCGCGTGAAGGCAGCGAGGCTGAACGATGGCAAATCGATGAGGGATCGAACGGGAACTCAGTACTTATTTTTGTCAATATTTATAATATGTTATACATCATCGATTGATATGCCTGGACTCAAGATGGACTCAAATCAGAATCTTATCTTCAATCTATAGTTGTAATAAAATCGCAGCAACCAAGAGTTACGGGCGAGAGTGCGCGTCCTGAGGCATAGTCAGGGCTCGGAGGCTGGCAGGCCGCCGGCGTGTGGTCATGTTTCGCGTAGCGTTTCACGCGGACGGACAGCCGGCCTCCGCTTTTTGCGCAAACTTCGACCAGGCAGAAGCCTGTCGAGATCATTCCCGTGCGCCGAGTTCTTCCTTGAGCAGCTCAAGCTCCAACCAGCGCTCTTCGGCGGCTGCCAGCTCGGCCTGCGCCGATGTCAATCGCTCGGTCGCAGCGGCAAACGTGCGCGGATCAGACGTGAAGAGATCGGGATCTGCGAGGCGGTCGGAGAGGGCCGCGATCTCGGCTTCGAGTGATGCCATGGTGTCGGGAAGCATCTCAAGCGCGTGCTTCTCCTTGAACGATAGCTTGCGACGCTGAGCCTGAGCGCCCGTCGCGTCCCGACGTCCGCTCTCGGAAGCGCTCTCGATCATAGTCCCCGTCCCCGCCGCGCCTTTTCGCGCGGAGGCGGGCTTATCGAGATCGCGACCGCGACGCTGAGCCAGCATGTCGGTGTAACCGCCCGCATACTCCGTCCAACGCCCGTCGCCATCAGAGGCCACTACCGACGTAACGATCCGATCGATGAAATCTCGATCGTGGCTCACCAGTAGAACGGTGCCCTGATAGTCGGTGAGAAGCTCCTGCAGCAGGTCGAGCGTTTCCAGGTCCAGGTCATTCGTCGGCTCGTCGAGCACCAGAAGGTTCGACGGCTGGGCAAGAGCGCGGGCGAGCATCAGACGGCCACGCTCGCCGCCCGACAGCGCCTTGAGCGGCGTGCGCATCTGCTCGGGCGTAAAGAGGAAGTCCTTCATATAACTGGCCACGTGGCGGGCTCGACCGCCGATGATGACTTGATCGCCGCGGCCGCCGGTCAAGGCTTCGGCAATGGTCCATCCGGGCTTCAAGTCCTCGCGGCGCTGATCGAGCGTGACCATCTCGATGCCGGTGCCGAGCTTCACCGAGCCGCTATCGGGCGCGACCGCGCCGGTCAGCAGCCCGATGAGCGTGGTCTTGCCGGCGCCATTCGGACCGACCAGCCCCACCCGGTCACCACGCGCAACGCGCAGCGAAAGATCGTCCACGATTGCGCGACCGTCGTAACTCTTAGAAATGCCCTTCGCCTCGATCACCAGCTTGCCCGAAGCCCCAGCCTCCTGGTTCTCCATGCGCACATTGCCTGGGACGGCTCTCGCGTCGCGGCGCTGACGGCGCAGGGCATCCAATTCCGCAACGCGACGGACGTTCCGCTTGCGGCGCGCGGTGACACCGCCGTGCATCCATTCGTTCTCGCGCGCGATCTTGCGATCGAGTTTGTGGCGCTCGGCTTCCTCCTGGGCGAGACGGTCGTCGCGCCAAGCTTCGAATGCGGCGAAGCCTTGCTCGAGACGATGCGTGCGGCCGCGGTCGATCCAGACGCACGTGTGCGTTAATCGCTCAAGAAAGCGGCGATCATGGCTGATGAGGACGATCGCTGCCGTGGACGCAATGATCTCCGCTTCGAGCCATTCAATGGTCGGCAGATCGAGATGGTTGGTTGGCTCGTCGAGCAGCAACACATCCGGTGACGCGGCGAGCGCCTGGGCGATCGCAACGCGACGCGTCTCGCCGCCCGACAGGCTGGCGGTCGACTCGCTACCAGTGAAGCCAAATCCGCCGAGCAGAGCACGCGCACGCGCTTCGTCGTCGGTCGCGCCAAGGGTGGCGAGCACCGCATCGAGCGTCGTGGCATAGGCAGAGAGATCCGCCTCTTGCGCCAACGCGGCGATGCGGGCCCCCGGATGCGCAAAGCGTGTGCCGCTGTCCGGCTCGGCCATGCCAGCCGCGATCCGCAGCAAGGTCGACTTGCCGGAGCCATTGCGGCCAATCAGGCAGATGCGATCGCCCGGCCCGACCGACAGATCCGCTCCGTCGAGAAGCGGGGTCGATCCGAACGTGAGGTGGATGTCCTTGAGGGCGAGGAGCTCGGCTGCCATGCGGCGGTGATAGAGGGTCGCCGGCGCGAATGGAAGAGCCGGTATCCGTCTCGGCGCGACACGACAGCCGAGCCGCACACGGAGCCGATGGCAGCAGCGGCTCGGGGCGTGCTAAGCTTGGGCAAAGAAAAACGCCAGCCGCCTCTATAGGAGACCTATTATGAGCCTTCGCAGATTCATCATCGAACGCGATATTCCCAAGGTCGGCACCTTTGAACGGGATCAGCTACGGGGCGCCGCCGCAAAATCGAACGAGGTATTGCAACAGCTCGGGCCCGACATCCAATGGGTCGAAAGCTATGTTGCGGGCGACAAGACGTTTTGCGTTTACTTGGCCAAGGACGAGGCCATCATTCAAAAGCACGCCGAAATCAGCGGCTTTCCAGCGACAAAGATTACCGAGGTCAGAAAGATGATCGACCCGACGACGGCGGCCGAGTGATAGCAGGCTCAACGCCTCGACTTTTGGGCCGCCGCCTTGCGTGGCTTGGGCTTTAACGACGAGGTCTAGGTCGCGGAGAAGCGCCATGTCTGCTACCGCCAAGCTTGCCGAGGATATCTGCCGGGTTGGGGCGTCGTTGTTCAATCGCGGACTGACGCACGGCTCAACGGGGAATATTTCCGCAGCACTTCCGGATGGTGGTTGGCTGATGACGCCAACCGGCTCGTCGCTCGGGACGCTCGATCCGGCACGGCTCTCGCACCTCGATGCCAGCGGCCGGCTGATTGCCGGGGACAAGCCGACTAAGGAGGCGTTCCTCCACACTTGCATGTATCGCGAGCGGCCAACGTCGGGCGCGGTCGTGCATCTGCACTCGACGCATTCGGTGGCCGTGAGCTGTCTCGACGGCATCGATTGCGAAAACTGCCTGCCGCCGATCACCGCTTATTACGTGATGCGCATCGGGACGCTGCCGCTGGTGCCTTACTTTCCGCCCGGAGACGAGGCGCTGGCCGAAGCGGTCGCCAAGCTGGCGGGTAAACACCATGCGGTATTGCTCGCCAATCACGGTCCGGTGGTGGCTGGATCGTCACTTTCTGCGGCACAGGACGCCGTCGAAGAGCTGGAAGAGACAGCGAAGCTGTTTCTGATGCTGCGCGGGGAGAAGATGCGAACGTTGACAGAGAACCAAGTCGTGGAACTGCGCAAAAGGTTCAGTAACTAGTCTTTGCTACGTAACCAGCCGCTCATTCGACGGAATAATTGCACCCGGGCCGTTTCTTCAAGGGTGGCCGTATCTTCGGGGACAGCACGACCATGCTCGGGCGAATTTTTTTGATGTGCGCTATATTGCTGATGGGGCTCATTGCAGGCTTCTTCTATGCCGGCTCGACCCTACTCTTTGGCTTCGACGCCCTGCCGCGTTCCGACGCCATACGCGCGCTCCAGGCTATCAACGCGCATGTCCGGAACTGGATGTTTATCCCGAGCTTTTTCGGCGCCCTGGCAATGTCGGCGCTCGCGATGGCGTTCTTTGGCGCCACTCGTCGCTGGCGTGTCGCCGGCTGGACTTTCGCCGGCGTGCTAACCTACCTGGTCGGCGGTGTGGTGGTTACGCTATTGCTGAACATTCCGCTCAACAATTGGCTCGCGGGTGTCGACATCGAGCGTAGCGGCTTCACAGCAATTACCGACGCCTATCTCGGATCCTGGCGCTTCTGGAATTGGGTGCGCATGTTTGCTTCACTGTTGGCTCTCGGCCTACTCGTGATGGCTTTTCGCGAGGAAGGACGGCAAAAAGATTGAGAACGGCTCTGCTTGTCGAACGACTTGGAGCAAGAGCCGATACTTGATGAGGAGGTTTCCATGCCCAACGCCATCGATCTGAATAATCGTATCGCCGTCGTGACAGGTGGCGCGCAGGGAATTGGGCGGGCCGCTTCGACACGCTTCGTCGCCTCCGGGGCGAAGGTTGCGATCTGGGACCACGACATCGAACGCGCCGCGACGACGGCGAAAGAGCTCGGGCCGACCGTGAAAGCCTACGCGTGCGACGTCGGTGACTACGCGTCGATCGAGAAGGCGCGCGACGCCACGCTCAAAGATTTCGGGCGGATCGACATTCTCCTCAACAACGCAGGCATCGCGGGTGCCAACGCGACGGTGTGGGAGACGAACGTCGACGAGTGGCGGCGCGTCATGCGCATCAATCTCGACGGGCCGTTCCTATGCTGCAAGGCGGTGGTGCCGGGCATGATCGCGCAGAACTATGGGCGGATTATCAATATCGCCTCGATTGCCGGTAAAGAGGGCAACCCGAATGCGGCTCACTACTCTGCATCGAAAGCGGGCGTGATCGGGCTCACTAAGTCTCTCGCGAAAGAAGTCGCGGACAAGAACATCTCCGTCAATGCCATCACGCCTGCGGCCGCGCGCACCGCGATCTTCGATCAGATCACGCAGGGGCACATCGACTTCATGCTGTCGAAAATTCCCCGCGGCCGGTTCGTGACCGTGGAGGAAGTCGCTGCGCTGATCGCGTTCGCCGCCTCGGAGGACTGCTCGTTCACGACGGGCAGCGTGCTCGACATCTCCGGTGGGCGGGCGACTTATTAGTGGCGGCTCGGTTGGTGGCGCCGGCGACTCCCCTGCGGGGAGCCGGCCGCCGGCGCGAAGTTATTGTCCTCGTACTGGTGAGGCGCGCCAGCGGAGGTCGATGGCGAGGGCAAGGGCGGCGAGAACGGCTGCCCAAATGGCGATACCGAGCAGTTTTATCGAGAAGGATCCATTGCGGAGCCATAGCGCGCTGAGGCTCGTTGCTACCATCAGGGCATAGGCGCTGAACGCAAGCCGGCCATGGCTCCAACCCATGCGGATGAGGCGCTGATAATAGTGAGAGCGGTGCGCCTGGAATGGGTTCTCTCGATGGAGAATGCGCTTGGCGAGTGTGAGGCCGCTGTCGACGATGAACGTCGCAAAAACGAGAGCGGGGACCCAGAACGGCCAATCGCCACGAGCCCATCCCAGCACGCCGATGGTGGCCGCCATGAAACCGAGCGGGAGCGAGCCGGCATCGCCGA
>JBFWOB010000030.1:0-78440 GCA_050250755.1 Hyphomicrobiaceae bacterium | reverse complement strand
CATGCGCTCCCGCAGCCGACAGTACGAAGCAAGGGAATTGCTGGAGCGCTATGAACTATTGGCGCGCGAGCTTCAGCACCGGACCAAGAATTTGCTTGCTGTGATCCTCTCGATCACTGGTGCCAGCTTGCGCAATGGGGGCGACGGTTCGGAAGCCTTGATTTCCCGTTTGCACGCACTCGCCGGAGCACAGGACCTACTGATGGAGGGGGATGGACGAGGAGCCTTCCTCATGGACATCGTAAGAGCGATTACCAACAGCTTTGGCAATCGGATCCTGGTCGATGGCCCTCAGGTCCACCTCAGTCCGACCCTCGCGCAAGGCTTCGCTCTGATTGTGCATGAGCTAGCTACCAACTCCGCCAAACACGGAGCCTTAAGTCGAGACGAGGGCAGCGTCTTTGTTGGCTGGACGGTCGCCGTCGGAGCCGACGTAACAACCCTTCATTTCAAATGGAAGGAGCAGGGCGGTCCACCCACCGCGCCTCCAACGCGGAAAGGCTTCGGCACTGTTTTGCTCGAGCGCGCCCTGGCCAACTCGGGCGCACCGCCGCGCTTCGATTATAGTTCGCGTGGTTTTTCCTATGAACTCTCCGTCAAGCTCCCGAAATAACGCAATTCGTGCCTGGCCGCGTACGTCCGAAGTCATGAAGCTTGATTTTGCCGAACCGCCTGCCCGCTTTTTGCGGTTTTATGAATAGGCATCGACGATTCGATCGAGATCGCGGAGAAGATCGACATCTGATCTTGCGACGCGATACCTCCGACAGCCGACACGGTCGGCGGCTCCTTTGGCGTCGCGGACTTTAGCGCGCTCAATGGTAGCTTTTGGGATGCCTCGACGTTGTCCGGCGCGGTATGTCGGCAAGTCGATCACGTCCGGGGTTATGAGGAAAGGACAGGGGTTAGGGCAGCCATGATAATGGAAGTTGCACCCTCCGCCTGCATGAAGTGCAGCGATATGATTCTGTAAGCGCAATTCGCAAGCCATTATAATGGTTTACCAAACGATCCGTATCTGATGATTTATGCTGCTATTGGGAACGACCGCGCAATTCAAAGAAGTATTATTTCCCATTGAAAAAAATAATACGGGCCATATACTGCTTATTATGAGTTTGAACATTTCCTCCATTGGGCCTTCGCACTTGGCCGGGCAGATCCTCGCTGCACACGGCTTATATTCCCATTTCATGCTTTTGAAAGACACAGAGCTGCGCCAACGCCGAGGGATTGGCTGCGCTTATCCAGCGTCATTCGAGACGCCCTCGTACCTGGCAGCCATTCAGTACATGGCATGGAACGTTGCGCGCTTGGCCGGTCCCTCGACAGACGAGATTTCCTCCGCGGTGAAGGTCGCCGCGACGGCCCTGCGCTACCAGGTTGCCGATTGGGTGATTACCAGTGGCGAGACCGAGCGGCACATGGACCAAGGTGTCGACCTCTCCGACCCGTTTTATGAGCCTGAACGGCGCCTGCTCGACCTGTCGAACCGCTACAAGGCGGCCGTTGCGCGTGAAGTTGACAGCCCTGGGGACAACAGCGCTCGCGCCTCCGAGACGATCGAAAGGGAGATCGGCCTCGTCCTCAAGGAGCAGAGAGAACGGCTCAAGGAGGTCGAGCCGCTTTTGCGTCGTGCGTTCAAGTCGCGATCACGCCACGCTGCCTCGCCCATGCACGCGGAGGATGAGCCGGACCAGCGCCACGGAGGGCTCGGATCGTGACAAGACAATGGCTCTCAGCGCGATCGGCGTTGGCTCAAGCCGCCGCCTGCGCTCTTCAGCATCCGCGCCGACGTCCTGTTTGATGTTGAATCCGTCAACACAGCTGACGCCCAGTTGGGGATAACTCGGCATACGCCGCGCCAAGCACTTGTGGCGGTTCGGCCGATGATCTGACATCTGCGGATATGTGGGGACTCGCACGCAGCGTTGCGTGTGAAGGGCATATTTGAATGGGTTCGGACAAAGGGTGGTCGAGATGAGGATGCCGAACGGCTACCGGCAGAAACTCGCAGTACGGCGCATGAAGGCGGCCGAGCGCGATCGGCTGGAGGAAGCGCAACGGAAGCGCGACGACTTCGCGGACTATCTGAGGATGCGGTCGGGCGATATCGATACGGCCCTTGCGCGCCGGGTGGCGAAGGGCGACCTGGGAATGCCTTACCTGCTGATCGACACGGTGTTCGCCGTTGCCGTCACCGGCAACGAACGCGGCCAGGCGCCGAACCTGAGGGGCGTGCTTGAGAACGCCAAGGACCGCCTCTGGTTTGAGTGCCGCCATCTTGGTGGCGACGCCGTCATCCACGCCGATTTCCGCATCGAGCATGGCAAGGTGGCCTTCACCAACAAGGTGGGCGTGGCCTGGAACATGATGGCGCACATCGTCAATTCCGCATCGCGCACGAAAATGAGCGGAATGAGCCCGGCGGACATGCAGGCAACGATCACCGTGTTCGCGCAAGGGAGTGCGGTTCGTCTGCTGCCGCAGAACACCAAGCTGGCTCCGCAGCTATACGAGCAGTTTGACAAGCGCTGGCTCGATCTGTCGCTGCCTCCGGGGATTTCGGATCCGGCGCAGGCTCAGGCACACGTTGTTTCGGCAAACGGGCAATCCAGCGCCGGTGAGCACGCCGGGCCTCGTTAACGTGTCTGGAGCCGACGGGAGCAGTTCTCCTCCGAATAAGTCGACTTCCGTCGCGGTCAGTTAGCCGTCGGGCGGTGCCGCCGTTCGCGGCATGTTGCCCAGTAATAATTGATGTGCGGCGAAGCGCTTCGAGCACGGACAGAAGTGGCAGGAGCGTGTCACCGAAAGTCACATTTTGGGCGAGAATAAGCCGTGAACGGAGTCGTAATTCACGGTGAACCGCCTGCTATGGCTTGAGGCACGGGCGCCTCGAGGTGTCGGGCCGTCCGTCGGGAACGGGTCCGGCCGCATGCAGGCATGAGGCTCGCAACCGCACAAATTCGAAGCGGTGCGGGAGGGGGCTTGTGCATCGGCAGTGGTCTGGAACGCACTGGCGAAGGATGAGGCTGCCATTTGAAGTCGGCGGCCTCCCATACAATCGGCCGAACCTCCAGAAACGCGCCAACTTGCGCCGGAAACGCACTTCGCCCGTGCAGAGAGGGTCGTTGGTGAGTTAGCCAACGTACCGGTCTTTGCCGCGAGGGGGATTCCGAACGTCATGAATTGCCCACCGTGCCCGACACCGTTGGGCGCGAACGGATGTGGCGTGTTTCGCTTGGGTGATTGCGATGGAGCAGGACAATGCCGTTGTCGCGCGGGACCGCAAGCCGCCAGCCTATCGGTCTGCCCCGTTCTTCCGCCGGGTGCACGAGGTGCTGTCGCAATGGATCGCCGGCGAATGGGAGGCGCGTGAGGCCATCCGGCGGGAGGCGATGGTGCACGGTTGGAACGATGCGCGGCGCCGTGCTTACGACGACGCCATGCTGACCGCGCAAAACCTGGCACGCGCTATCGACAATATCAGCCTCACGAAGCTCAGGCGCGAACTGGGCAAGATCGGCGCACCGTCGCCGGGCCATCTCATCCGGGAAGCACGCATCCAGTACGCGAAGCACCTTTTGGTGACGGGACGCTTGCTCGTTCGGGAGGTGGCGCTGCGCGCAGGCTACGGCAAAGAACGTCACTTCACCGAAGTGTTTACCGCGGCAGTTGGCGTCACGCCGTCGGAGTACCGGCGGTTGTCGATTTGGGGGCGCAGGAGCAAGGCGTAAAGGTCGATGGGGCGTGCGATGGAAAAAAACGGTACGGCTGACGTCGGCCGAGCGGACGAAGGTGAGAAAAACTTCGTCGTCTGCGGCTGGTACACGCCCGACTATGCGGCATGGGTGACACCACTGCGGGCCAGTCTCGACAAGGTTGGCGCGCCGCATGATTTCGTCTCTGTAGACAAGCGTCGGGGCGGCTGGGCACGCAACACGCTGCGCAAGCCTGCAATGATGATCCAGGCGATGCGGCGGCATGCGCGCACAACGATCATCTTTCTTGACGTGGATGCGATTGTATTCGCGCCCCTCGATGATCTCGCGGCCATCAAGACGGACATCGGGCTGCACATGCGCCTCGGCAAAGACCGGCTCGGAACGCCGAGACTGGGATTGCGTTCCGGCACCATGGTGCTCCGCGCGACGGACGGCACGGTGTCGTTTCTCCACCGATGGGCTGAGTTCAGCGACGGCACGCGCCGGGGCTTGGTGGACCAGAACACACTGACCATGGCGCTGGCGCGCACGCCTGAACTGACGGTGACCAATCTTTCCGTGCGGTTCTGCGCAACGAGGGCGGACGGCGTGCACAACCCTGTCGTCGCTCATGAGAGGGCGAGTGCTGCCAACGGCTGGGCCGGACGTTGGGTCCGGACGGCTTCACGGATGACCCGATTCCGTCCATCGCAGGAACGGATGAAATGTGATGAGGCGGAGCTTTAGGAAGCGTGCCTTTGGAGGCTTCGTTCACGGCACGATCCGCGGACGCCGGGCTCGCGCCGCAGCATCACATCGGAGCAGCGAATGACAGCACCGAGCATCATTATCGTCGACGACGACCGCGCGACAATTGGCGCGATCTCCGGAATATTGCGCGAAGCGGGCTATGCCCCCACGGCTCACGCGTCAGGCAGCAACGCGCTGGCTGATCCAAGACTGGAGACAGCCGATCTCGTGATTTCCGATTGGACCAACGCTCCGCTTGGCGGCCTTGGCCTCTGGCAGGCACTGCAGGCGCGTCCTCGGCCGCCGAAGGTGATTTTCCTCACCGCCTGGGCGGAAGAAGTCGAGGAACTGCTGGGGCCCCCGCCTGGCGGTCCTGCTGCGTGCCTGTCAAAACCCTTTACCCGGCGCCAGCTGCTCGCCGCGGTCAAAGAATGCCTGGAATCGGCGTAGCGGTTGCTCAAGGTCCCTCACCGGCTCTCCGTACGTTCTGATGAGGGCAGTCCGCGTTTGCCAATTGCCCAAACGCACATGGCGGACGAGGCCGGTTCTGCGCGGCGAAGCAAGACCGAGCGGCCCCGTCGCCATACACACGATTAAACGCCACGTGCGTCCGATGATTGCGCATTCGCATGGCGAAGAAGCGTGTCGGACGCACATTGCCGAAGCGCGCTGTCGAGATGGACATGCGCCGTCGGATAAGAGCGCATCAGCACGACAAGGGCGGCCGTGAACAGATCCAGGCTGGGTTGCTCTCCTCTCTCGAGGCGCTTCCGGGCGGCGCTGGCACCGAGAACGATGGCCGACCGGTCGAACCGGCCGAGTTGATGGGCGATGGTGCGGGGGTTCTCGCTGCTCAGCGAAACGGCCATCAGGGCCGTTGTCTGCCGGACATGCGTGAGGGAGCGGGGCAACCGGCTGGACTGAAGGATACGCGACGGCCACTGGCCGACGAAGTTAACCGCGTCCACGATTTCGCGAAGTGGCACGGGTTCCGCAGCAGCGTCTCCACCGCAGGCGAACAGGTTCGGGTCCGTCCGCCGCAGTATTTCATGGAAGCGGGCGTTGGCGCGCTCCAGGAGAACGCTGACCGCCTTTCGGCGCGGCGATGGGTGACGCGGCGCATCGGGGCTCACACGGCAGCTTTCGTTCGTCCCCATAGCGTGCGGAGGCACGCGCCGCCCGTCAAATTTGCACGGAAGGATCGCGCGATGCGGTGATGCAGTGCTGCAACTGCGCGACACCGCCTTATTCCCGGCGAGAAAACGGCGGGAACGCATCACAAATGACGGTGTACCGTCTGGTATTGTGCGGTGGTGGCCCGACGAGGGTAAGGGTCACGCTCCGCGGCGTTGGGGTTTGCGCCGCGGAGCCTTTTCCGGAGGCATCACCTCCGGGTGCCCATTGATTGAACCGGATGAGCTTCAGCGAACCGGCCGCCGGCGCGGCCGGGATCGGGTCGGCGTGAGGGTGCGCGGGTGAAGGGAAGCGAGAAGATGAATGGGGACCCACCCGTCCCCGCAAAAAAACGGGCGTTCTGGGTGTGGGCGGCCTTTTGCGGTCTCCTGGTGGTTTTTCTTCTGGAGCATGGCGATGTCGAAAAGCGCATCGAGGCGGATGAATGCGCGCAGGCCGCGCAATTGGAAGCAGACATGAAACGGCGCGTGCGCATGCTGCGCGAGCTGCTGGAAGACGATGTCGTGATGCTCGGGCGCTATCCGCAGCGCTGGTATGTGCCGCGGTTGGTGTCGCGCACGCACCAGCCGCTTATCCGGGAAGCCGGGGACGTATCCGCGCGCAATCTGAAAAGCTTGAAGAGAAGAATGGAGCAAGCCCGGTGCGCCAACGATTTGTAGTGTGCATTACATCCGAAAACGCGCTGTCCAGGCACCGGAATGAACGGCGCGAAGGGCGCCGGGGCAGGGGCCCTGTTCGGGATAGTCGGGCCCACACCCTCCGGGAAGGATGCGTTTCGCGGCCCCGGCACGAAGGGTTTGCCGCCGGACCAGGGAGGAATTGTGGCTGCGCTGGCCTGAGCCGCGGCAGTCCCGCCTGTATCGCGCAACGCAGCGATCGGCGGCAAATCCGTGCGCGGAGGTGAACGTGCGCAGCGTGGTCATGGCTTCGGTTTATATCAGCTTGGTTTTGGGGGCGGACTGGACGTCGGAGTGGTCGCTGATGCAGGCCGATTGTGTCGTTCCGTTCCAACGCACCGAAGCGGTCAAGGGGCCATTCCGGGGGTTCCTCAAAGGCATGATCGACGACGAGCGGTTATTCGTGGGCAAAGCCCGCAGCCAAGTGTTTGTGGCCATTCTTGTGGAGCATCGCCTCGAGAAGCGTTGCGCATGGCGCCCGCGCCTTGTTACCGGCGGCAGTTGGGATCGGAGGAGTGACGCAGTGGACAAGGAGTTCATCAATGAGTGACCTCGACCGGATGCGGTATGCGGCGGTAAAGGCCTTGCAGGCAGCGGGCGCGGTCTGGAGGTTCGGCGCCTGGCAAGACCTGCCCGGAGGCGAGAGTTTCCGCGAATTCGTGGAGGCTGCTGACGAACTGGCCCGTGAAGTCGAGCGTCGGTGTGAATTGCTGGAAGGCGCACCGGAAGGCAGTGACAAGCACACGGAATTCTTGAATTGGAAGGATCTGGTGGAGGCTTATGACGCGAAGCGTGACCAATTTCATTATTGATGGCAATTGTCCCTGTCCCTCCTTGGGCACCCGGTCTGATATTCGTTCTCGATGAGATCGCCGTGCTTCTGGGACCTGAATTTCGCTATATGGGTGCTGAGCTTCGATGTGCGCGGCTGCCCATCGGGGTCAGCCACACTGACCGCTCCTAAAACCGCTTGTGAAAGCGGCAGTCGCCGTGGACCCGTTGCGGCTGCCGAGCCTGAAACGGACAGCGCGCCGACATCGTGATGGGAATGGTGATCGATGAGGCCGTTTCCGCAAACGCCGGAATTCCTTCGTGCTGCCCGCCGGATCGTATGGTTCAAGCCGCCGGAAGAAAGCCTTGCCCAGCCCATCGAGCTGATGGCGTATGCCATGAAGGCCTCAACGGATGAGGACATGGCGCTGCTGTTGGAACACATCGGTCTGGAAGGCCTCGCAGCTGCAATCGACCAGGCACCGCCGGGCATCATCCCCGCCCGCGCATGGAGGTATTGGAACGCGAAGGTCGGCCGCTATCCCGCCCCCCGATGCCCGCTCGGGGTGCCCGGCGAATGGGTGAACACGCGCGGTAATCAGGGCGATGGGGAGCAGTTGGCGGTTTGCTGCGAAAACACACCCCCCTCTCACAAAACGAAACATAATCGACATTATATTTAAGTTTTTTAAGCCCGCATGGCAGTGTCGGTTATGGACGCATCGGACCTGCAGCGGGAAATTGACGGCTGGTTGCCGGATATTCTCTACGCCACCCACCCCAAGGCGCCGGAGCTCACCCGCTCGTTTTTCAGCAAGCAACGCAACAAGCTCACCGCGGAGGCCTATTTCCGCATCCTGAGGGCGTTTCTGGAATGGGCGGAGCACGGAGAATTCGCATCCCTTGCCGACCTTACGCCCACGCACCTCAGCAACTACGTCAAGGGTTTGCAACGCGTCCGTCAGGCGCCCCAAAAAGGCGACCTGTCGCCACGGACCAGGGCGCAAACGCTGGCCTGTCTGCGTGGCTATTTCAAAGCGCTGGTCTGCGGCGGCGCCATTCCCGCCAATCCCACCCTGGACCTCAAGGTATCCGATGACTCGGAGAACACCGGGCGCGCGTTGCAGCTCAAATTTGCCGACATGTCGCGCCTGCTGGCTAGCTTCGACACCGACAACCTGCGTGACCTCCGCGACCGCGCCATCATCGCCGTAATGGCTTACAGCTGCGCCCGCGTGGGCGCGGTGTGCAAGCTGAGGCACCGCAGCCTCTACCGGACGGGCGGCCGCCTGCATCTGAGGCTGCAGGAAAAGCGTGGCAAGATTCACAAGGTGCCCTGTCATCCGATGCTTGAGCAGTACCTGTGCGAGTATCTCGGGCGCTCCACCCATCCCGCCAAGGATTGCGAGCCCAATCCGGAGGGCTGGTTGTTCCGCAAATGGGACAAGGGCCGCAAGCTGCTCACCGCCAAACCCGTCACCAACATGGTCTGCTACCAGATGGTGAAGCATCGCACCGGTAAGCTGGGCATCGAGGGCATCACCAACCACAGTTTTAGGGCGACGGGGATTACGGAGTTCCTGAACGCCGGGGGAATGATGGAGGAAGCGCGGAGGCTGGCCAACCACTCCTCGGTGGTCACCACGAAACTCTACGACGGACGGCGGGAAGATGTTCAGACGGAGGACGTGGATCGCTTGCCTGTTTGGGACGGGACCGGCCGCCGATAACACCGACCGTTCTGCATCCCGTTGGATCAATGGAGGCTGCGTTGTTGCCTCTCTCCTCCCTCCCACCCACACTCACCATCCGCAACAGGGCGAATCACCCCCATATGCATGCGGGCACGAGCTAACTTGCTGAGGGCAATGTCATGCAGTTTATTGCCAACGGCCCCGACATTCCTGAACTCCTGCTTGATGCCCACGAAGAGGGGAAGGTCGTCTTCTTTTGCGGGGCCGGCATTTCATACCCGGCCGACCTGCCGAGCTTCGCAAAGCTCGTGACGCGCATTTTCGAGATCACAGGCACGTCACCCTTGGCAGCGGAAAAAAGCGCCTTGGATTCGGAGCAGTACGACACCGCTCTGGATCTTCTTGAGCGCCGCCTGCCCGGCCAGCGCCTCACGCTTCATAAGGCACTGCAGCAGGCGCTAAAGCCGAAATGGCGTCGGGTGGGGGCTCTCGATACCCATCAAGCTTTACTGCGGCTGGGGCGGGTCTCAGACGGCTCCTTGCGGCTTGTCACAACCAACTTCGACGAGCTGTTTGACCGTGCGGGGAAGCGGTTCAAGGTTGCGTTCAACTCCTGCTTGGCGCCGTCCCTGCCCATCCCAAAGGCAAGCCGCTGGAATGGCCTCGTCTACCTCCATGGCAAGCTGCCCAAGCGCGTCGATGACGCCATGGACTTGAACCGCTTGATCATCACAAGCGGCGACTTTGGTTTGGCTTATCTTACCGAACGATGGGCAGCGCGGTTCGTCAGTGAGTTGCTGGCCAACTACATCGTGTGTTTCGTCGGCTATAGCATCAACGACCCCGTCCTGCGCTACATGATGGACGCCCTGGCCGCGGATCGTCGGCTCGGCGAAACAACTCCGCAGGCTTACGCTTTTGGAGCGTACTCGCCCGGCCAGGAAAGCATTGAGACAACCCAATGGACGGCTAAGGGGGTGACACCGATTCTCTACAACCGGGCAGACAATCACGGGGCAATGCATCGTACCCTGCAGGAATGGGCCAAAACTTATATCGATGGCGTCAGCGGCAAGGAGGCCATCGTTGTCAAGCACGCCTCCGCCCGCCCCAGCCTTAGCACCCGCGAGGATGACTTTGTCGGACGCATGATTTGGGCGCTGACTCATCAATCCGGATTGCCCGCGATGCGATTTGCGGACCTTTCACCACCGCCGCCATTGGACTGGCTTGGCGCCTTCTCGAAGCAGGATTTCGGTCACCGCGATCTGTCCAGGTTCGGCATACCGGCTCCGCCGCCCGAGGACGAAACGCTGAGCTACAGCCTGTTGGCGCGTCCCGCACCTCATACTCATGCACCATGGATGACAGTCGTTACCCATCAACACCGCCAGAGCAGATGGGACCACGTCATGTCTCATCTCGCCCGCTGGCTTCTGAGGTACCTGGGTGATCCTTCCTTGCTTCTTTGGGCCGTTGAAAGCGGCGCCGTCCTTCACGATGCCTTTGCTTGGGATATCGGACGCGCACTCGATCGCATCGATGATCTTGAGCATGCGGGCAACACGCACGAACTGACCGCACTTCAGAATGAATCTCCTCGCTCCATTCCCACCGCGCAAATGCGCACGCTGTGGCGCCATTTGCTTGAAGGAAGGGTCAGGTCGCCACGCTTCGATGCCGATTTCTTCACCTGGAGCAAACAACTCAAGCGGACGGGCTTGACCACCGGCATGCGGTTGCAACTTCGCGATATTCTTGCCCCAAGAATCTCCATCTCCAGAGCGCGGCGTGGTCCACATGCGGAGCTTCCTGCTAACTCTTCCGACAGAGATCAACTGAAGGCCGATGTCGCCTGTAAACTGGTGCTCGCGTGTGACCACGCCGGCAGCGCTCTTGATGAATTGCGCTCGACCGAGGAATGGTCAGCCGCACTCCCCGCGCTGCTCACCGAATTCGAGACGCTCCTGAAAGATGCCCTGGACATTGCCCGGGATGTCGGCGCCGCTTCGCCGCAGTTCGATGATTCCCGCTGGAACCTCCCCTCCATCGAACCACATTGGCAAAACAGGGGCTTCCAAGACTGGGTGATATTGATTGAACTGGTGCGCGATGCATGGCTTGCCGTGCAAAAAGCCGACGGTGACCGCGCCGCGGCCGTAGCCACGCACTGGCTCAGCGTTCCCTATCCTACTTTCACGCGTCTCGCGCTCTTTGCGGCGAGCTACGGCGGTATCCCTTCGGCTGAATGGGTCGACCATTTGATTGCTGATGACGGCTGGTGGCTTTGGAGTGTGGATACCCATCGCGAGGTGTTGCGCTTGTTCGTCCAGCAGGGACCAGCTCTCTCCCAGCAACTGCGCACCGGGCTGGAGATCGCAATTCACAAAGGGCCTCCGCGGTGGATGTATCGCCGAGATCTGTCAGCAGCGGAATGGAGGGGAATCGTCAATCGCGGAAAATACCTGCGGCTTTGCAAGCTTATGAGTGATGAAGCACCCCTCGGCGCCGCGTCGCTGGCCCTGCTTGCCACACCCCCGGCCGGGTTCGGCGGATGGCAGCAGGTGCGCGAACACGAACGCAATGAATTCATCTCTTGGATGAGCGGGACCGGCGATCCTGACTTTGAAGATCAACGCCAAATTGATTTTGCTCCCACGAAGCGGCGGGAACTCGTCGGGTGGCTGATGAAGGAACGCCCGGAAAAGACATCCATCCTTTACGACGACACTTGGCCCGAGACCTGCCGCAAGCATCCTTTGCAGGCCGGATGCGCCCTTGCCGATCTGGCGGACAGAGGAGTCTGGCTCAAGGACCGCTGGCGCGCGGCATTCTACAGCTGGTCCGAAAAGCGCTTGCCGCGGCGCACCTGGTATTACTTCGCGCCCATCATCGACCGTATGCCCAACGATGTCCGAAGCCACTGTGCCGCGGCCATATCATGTTGGCTTGAAGGTGCGGCGCGGTCAGTTCACCCGCATCAACGCATCTTTTTTTCACTCTGTGAGCACGTGTTGGCAAGTCGTCATCCGGATAATGAAACGACGCGCTATGTGGATGCCGCCATCAATCATCCGGTGGGCCACATAACTCAGGCCATCCTCAATTATTGGCTGGCCGGAAATCCAAAGGACGGCCAAGGTCTGCCCGCAGATATTCGCGCCATCCTCGAAAGGGTCCTTTCCGCCAACGGTCGGCCATTTCTATTCGGTATCGTCATTGCTGCCGCTCAGGCCGTGTCCCTGTTTCGCGCGGATCCAGACTGGACTCATGACCACCTGCTGCTACTATTTGGCTGGACGCACTCTGATCGCGCTAAACCAGCCTGGGAGGGCTTTCTCTGGTCAGCGCGTCTCTATAAACCACTTATGATCGCTATAAAGCCCGCGTTTCTTGAGACGGCTCGACATTACGCTGAGCTCGATCCGCAGGCGGCGCGAATCTATGCCCAGCTCTTGACTTACGCCGGCCTGGACCTCATCGAGGGCTATACCTTTCCTAACATAGCAGAAGCACTTTCAGTCTTTCCAGAGAAAGGGCTTATCGAGGTCACCAGAACTTTGGCCAACGCCATCGGCGCTGCCGCGGATAAAAAAGCGGACTATTGGACCAATCGCATCGCGCCTTTTTGGCGTGGAACATGGCCGAAAGAAATCCGCATTACCTCCGCACCGCTATCTGAGGCGCTTGCCAATCTCGCCATCGCGGCAGACGACCAGTTTCCCGCTGCCTTCAGGATGGCTGAACCTTTGCTGTGTCCGATTGAGCATCTCCATTACCTTTGTCGAAAACTTGGAAAATCCAAATTGCCCTCCTTATTCCCCAGGGAAACACTGCAGTTACTGGATGCAATTGTGCCCAAAACGCCTCGCCATCCACTTGGTGACCTGCTCAGAGTTCTCGAACAGATCAAGCAGGCACAACCGGGTCTGGAACGAACCACGCCCTTTGACCGGCTTATGATACTGGCGCGGCAAGCAAAGCAATGAAGTAGCCAGCGTTCTGCTCTCCCTGCCCTTTGATAGGGCCATATCGGGCTGCGCTTCGGCTTGACAATGTTCCATGTTTGTTCCTATCAAGCGCCGGTCCGCAAAATCAGGGTGACGGGCCGTGCCGCGTGTGATTCCAGCCTACGCCGAACTGCAAATCACCAGCAATTTTAGCTTCCTGCGCGGCGCCTCGCATCCGCAGGAACTGGCAGTGACGGCGGCTGCTCTCGGCCTCAAGGCGTTCGCCATCACCGACCGCAACACGCTGGCAGGCATCGTGCGTGCTCACGCTGCCGCGAAGGAGGCAGGCATTCGCTTCGTGGTCGGCGCGCGGCTTGATTTGCAGGATGCGCCGAGCCTGCTGATCTATCCCACCGACCGCCAAGCCTACGGCCGCCTGTCCCGGATCATCACCATCGGCCGCCGCCGCGCACCCAAGGGGGAGTGTTGGCTGAACCTCGATGACGTGCTGGCATACGCCGAAGGGCAGATCGTCCTTGCCCTACCCGGCGACCACGGGCTTGCCCGCAATCCGGCAGCGCCGAACGGCGCCGATGGCTTGGCGGCCATTCTCGCGCGGCTTGCCGAAGCGTTCCCCGGCCGCGCCTACCTCGCAGGCGCGCACCGCTTTCGCGGCAACGACAAGGCGCAACTGGCGCAGCTGGCGGAGCTTGCCAACAGATGCGGAACCCCATGGGTCGCCACCAACGACGTGCACTACCATCACCCCCGCCGGAAGCTGCTGCACGATGTGGTCACCTGCGTCCGCGAGCATTGCACCATCGACCAGGCGGGATACCGCCTCTCACCGAACGCGGAAGCCCATCTGAAAGCGCCCGAACAGATGGCGGCGCTGTTTGCGGATCATCCGGAGGCCGTAGCGCGCACCGTGGACATCGCGGAACGCTGCCGGTTCAGCCTCGACGAGCTGCGTTATGAATACCCCATCGAAGTGACCACGGAGGGCCGCACACCCCAGCAGGAACTGGAGCACCTCACCCGCATCGGCGTGCGCGAGCGCTATCCCGAGGGCATGCCGGAGAAGGTGCAGGCCGCCATCCAACACGAACTGGCGCTCATCGCGGAACTGAATTACGCGCCCTATTTCCTCACCGTGCACGACATCGTGCGCTTTGCCCGCCGGAGGGGCATCCTCTGCCAGGGCCGGGGCTCGGCCGCCAATAGCGCCGTGTGCTATTGCCTCGGCGTCACCTCCGTCGATCCCGCCCATCACGACCTGCTTTTCGAGCGGTTCATCTCGGCGGCACGCAACGAACCCCCGGACATCGACGTGGATTTCGAGCACGAGCGCCGCGAGGAGGTGATCCAATACATCTACGATAAGTACGGCCGCGACCGCGCCGGGCTGGCTGCCACCGTCATCAGCTACCGGGGCAGGTCCGCCGTGCGCGATGTCGGCAAGGCGATGGGGCTGTCGGAGGATGTCGTTGGTGGCCTGGCCAAAGGCATCTGGGGGTCGCACGGCGCGGTCACCACGGACAGCCAGGCGCGTGAAGGCGGCCTGAACCCGGACGATCCCCGCCTTGCCATGGTGCTCTCGCTGGCGCGCGAACTGGTGGGTTTTCCGCGCCACCTGTCGCAGCACGTGGGCGGCTTCGTCATCACGCGCGGACCATTGTCTGAACTGGTTCCCATCGAAAACGCGGCCATGGCCGAACGGACAGTTATCGAGTGGGATAAGGATGATCTGCAGGCGGCGCGGCTCATGAAGGTGGATGTGCTGGCGCTCGGCATGCTCACCTGCATCCGCAAGGCCTTCGACCTCATCCGGCAGCACTACGGCGAGGATTACGGTCTCGCCTCCGTGCCGCAGGACGACCCCGCCGTGTACGACATGCTGTGCAATGCGGATTCGGTGGGCGTGTTCCAGGTCGAAAGCCGCGCGCAGATGACCATGCTGCCGCGCCTCAAGCCGCGCTGCTTCTACGACCTGGTCATCGAGGTGGCCATTGTCCGTCCCGGCCCCATCCAGGGCGACATGGTGCACCCCTACTTGCGCCGCCGCTGCGGCCAGGAGCCCGTCACCTACGCCTCCCCGGCGCTGAAGGAGGTGCTGGGCAAAACACTGGGGGTGCCCCTCTTCCAGGAACAGGCGATGAAGATCGCTATCGTGGCCGCCGGGTTCACGCCCGACGAAGCCGACGGCCTGCGCCGTGCCATGGCGACGTTCCGGCATACCGGCACCATCCACACTTTCCGCGAGAAGTTCATCAACGGCATGACGCGCAACGGCTACGAGGCGGACTTCGCTGAGCGCTGCTTCAACCAGATCGAAGGGTTCGGCGAGTACGGCTTCCCCGAAAGCCATGCCGCCAGCTTCGCCCAACTCGCCTACGTATCAGCGTGGCTCAAGCACTACTATCCGGCCGCGTTTGCCTGCGCGCTCCTCAACAGCCAGCCCATGGGCTTCTACGCGCCTTCCCAAATCGTGCGCGACGCCCGCGACCATGGCGTTCACGTCCTCCCCGTCGATGTGAACCATTCCGAACAGGACTGCACGCTGGAGCCGGCACCGGATACGCAATCCCGTTTCGCCGTGCGGCTCGGCCTGCGCCAGGTCTCTGGCCTAGCGGGCGCAGAAACTGAACGCCTCCTCGCCTCGCGGGGCAACGGCTATTCCGACCTCCGGCAGCTCTGGCGCCGTGCCAAGCTGCGCGCGGCCACCCTCATCAGGCTGGCGGAAGCGGATGCGTTCCGCTCCATCGGCCTCGACCGGCGGGAAGCGCTTTGGGAAGCCAAAGCCCTGCCCGATGCGCCGCCCCTGCCGCTGTTCGCCTATCGCGGCGAGGACGAAGTGTTGGAGATGCCGGATGCCCAGCTTCCGGAAATGACCCTCGGCGAGCACGTGGTCACCGACTACGAAACCCTGCGCCTGTCGCTCAAAGCTCACCCCATGGCCCTGCTGCGCGGTGACATGGCGGGCATGGGTTTCGTCCCGTGCAAGGACCTCGCGACCCGGCCGAACAACCGCCGTTTGAAAGTGGCGGGCGTCGTTCTGGTGCGGCAACGCCCTGCAACCGCCAGCGGCGTGATCTTCGCCACCCTCGAGGACGAAACCGGCATCGCCAACATCATCGTCTGGCCGAAGGTGTTCGAGCGTTTTCGTAGAGTGGTGATGGGCGCCAGGCTGCTCGGCGTGGAAGGGTTGCTGCAGCGGGAAGGCATCGTCATTCACGTCGTCGCGCAGCGCCTGGTTGACCTCAGCCATCACCTGCACACGCTTGCCGACCGGAACGGCATCGACCCGCCGCTGGCCCGCGCGGACCACATCAAGAACCCAGGCCATGACCCGCGCGATATCCGGAAGCACGACGCGGGATTCCGATCGCGGGATTTTCGGTGAGGATGGAAAATGCCGATCGCATGGAGGGCCATGGAGGATGCTCATTCTCCCGAACTGGCAGCATTCGCAAGACCTCTGGCAGCGGATATCGGCTAGCAGATACGATGGGCCCCATAGTGACCTAACGCATATGCTCTCGTGGTGCGCAGCACAGAGTTGCGCCATCCCAGAAGCCGACATCCGGGCCACCATCATCGGCGACGCTGAGCGCGTCGCCGATGATGTCTGCTCTCAAGCTTACTGCGTCGAGTTAAGTCGCTTCCACGCCGATCGTCGCCGCATCGACGTGGGTGACGACTTCGGCATGCAGGTCGATCACATGCCCGGGAGCCGACAGCGAGATCACGAGTGAATAGCGCGCACGGTCGGTCATCCGACGCTGTCCCGCATGCGACTTCCACCAGCCCCCGACCGGGTAGATCGCGATCTCGTCGTGCAAGGCGAGATCGATCGCCCTGCCCCGCCACAAATCGCAGTGCAGCGATCCGGCTTGGATCGCCTTGGGCCCCAACAGCCAGCAGCTTTTTTCCGCTTCGGTCTCGGCCGCCTCGCGTTCGAGCGCCGCCGAAATCCGGCTCCTGAACCGCCCACTCGTCTCGCCGCGCTTCTTCATGGCGAAGCGCAGACCGAACGAACGATAGGTCTCGGGCCGCGTCGCGGCGCGCCCGGTGAGGTTCGGCTCTATGAAATAGGAGAGCGTGACCTTCATCATCACGATTTCGTTCTCGAGTTGCTCCAGGGCCGATTTCGGCCAAGGCAGCTTGTAGAAATGCATGTCGTTGAATACGGCGGTGCGCCCGTCGGCTCCGACCGCAAACGGCTGAATCTCCGCTTCGGCAATCAAGGTCACATCGTTCCGCGCGGACAGCATCGCCCGGTCGAGCCGCGGCACGCCGTAGCCGACCTCGCGCAACAGCTCCTGCAGCCGTGCCTTCCCGAGCGTCTTCCAATGTGCGCCGCGACCGATAAAGCGCTTGCGAATTGGCTCGGGCCAATGGGCCGAATCGACGGCAAGCGCGCGCAAGGTCTCAGGCCAACGCTCCGGCATCGCGGCCTGCAGGGACCCAAAGAAATGACCGGCGACGCCCGACGCGCCGCTGGTCGCCCAGAACGGCACCAGAGGATCGTTCACGACATCCGACCCCGCCGCCAGCATCGAGAGGTCCGAATGCCACCCGCAAAAGCCGGTTGCGTCCGCCGCCATATTCCCCGCCTCGAACAGCAGCTCGGGCTTGATCGGGGTCAGATCATTTGGCTGCAGGTTTGAACCCCGGCTGAAGGGGCTGCGGTTGTTGGCTGCGACGACGGGCGAGAACGCCGCGTCGTTGCACGTCTCCTTGGTCGTGTAGCCGCCGATGGTGATCCCATTCCAGCTTTGCGCCGGGTCCTCGATCCCTTGGCAGCGCTCGACATCCGGCTTCATGCCGCCGTCGACATTGCCGGTCGGCACGAGAACGATGCGCTTCGGATGTGCGGCGGCCGTCAGGGCCGCATTCCTGTCGCCCGGCATCGAGCCCGCCGCGATCTGATCGATCGATCCGCTCCATGTCGACGGCCGGTCGTTCGGGAAGTCTACGGTCGAACAAGCCATGCAGAACACGCGGCGGACGCCCGGCCGCTCGGTCTCGACCGAGGCGACGGCGCCTTGCGTGACCACGCCGTAGTTGCCGGGCTGCGTCTGCGGGAACCCGCCCGGCGGCAGCAGCTTCATCGATTCGACTGTGTGCGTGAGGTCGACTTGCCTTTCGTCCTCCATGAGCGGGGCCAGATCGCCGAGCAGTGCGAGCCCGGTCAGCGCCGTGCCGTGGCCGCCATCGGGATAATGATCGTCGGGACCCCAAGCGGCATCATAGGCCCATGCGCCGGCCAGGCCGGGAGCGATCAGGGGATGGGCCGCAGCGACGCCGGTATCGAGCGTGCACACTGCCGGTGCATCGGCTGCGGCCGGCCTCAGGCGCGCGGTCAGGCTCTCGACCCAGTCACCTTGATCAACGGCGCCGGCTTCGCCCCTCTCCAGAAAGACCGAGATGGTGCCGGTCGCGCGCCGCACTTCCGTGATCGCGCCTTGAATGCGAGCCGCGAATGCGGCAAGCACCGCCGCGCTCGCGTGGACGAAGATGACCGTCGTATCCGGGAACAGCAGCCGGTCGCCGTGCACGTCGAAGCCCTGCGCCTGCGCAAGACGCGCGACGCCGGCCGAGATCGTCCGTTCGGGCGATGCAAGCTCCCGCACCCAGAGCTCCCACCAACGTCGTTCCGGGTCGTCGAATGCGACCGTTCCCGTGAAGAGGCGCCGATCTTCGACGCTGCTCACGGTCTCGATGCTCTCGAACCGGTCCACATCGGGGCGAGGCCGGTTGCCTAGATTGGCGTTGCCGTAAGCGCCGAGGCGTCCTGTCAGGAATGCGCGCGCGTCGTCGGGGACGAAGACGAGCGCGTTCTCGGATTTGTCGCCCCGCCGGCCGCCGCGCAGGATGACGATGTCCTGCACCGTAAACTCTAGGGCGGCGGGCACCTTGACGGCGGCCTTACGAGATCCGGGTTCGGGCGGCGCGGTTGCGACCTCGACGATGGTGCCGGATTTCAGGCCGTCGACCGCGAGCCGATCTGCCGGCGGCGGGACTGCACCCAACGCCAGAGTCAGTTGTTCGATCAAGGACGCGGCGTGCGCGGCATAGTCGTCGCGAAGCGGCTTCCTGGTCTGCTTGCGGGAAGGAAAGCGGTAATCGGCTCGCTCGCGAAGGACATCAATATGGATGTGCTGACGGTCGCGGGCGCCAAACTCATCGGGCGTCGGCATGGCTCAAAACTCGTTAGGGCAGGTTCCAACGGTAAGTGATTCGCAACCGGCGCCCTACAACTCGCTTTGAGAACGGAATCTTCTCTGCACAGCCTGTCGGGCTTTGAGCGCATTTTCGAGCCCGACCCCAGTCACCTTGTCGGCCTTCGCGAGAATGGCATCGCGGACCACCTGATCGGCAGCTCGGCACAGCTCGCCTTGACTAAGGCCCTCTGCAGCGGCGGAGACCTTCTTCCAGGACCGCGCATGCAGCCGGAACTTGCCGAGCCTGCTTTCGATCACCGTCCGCGCCGCGGATGCGTCAGGCAGGGCATACTCGATCACTTCGTCGAAGCGGCGGGCCAGCGCGCTGTCGAGGATCTCGACATGGTTGGTGGCGGCAATCACGAGGCTGTCGGTCGAGTTTGGCTCCTCCATGAAGGCCAGCACCGAATTGAGCACGCGCCTGATCTCGCCGACGTCGTTGGTCGCGGCACGTCGCGAGCCGATTGCGTCGAACTCATCAAGGAGGTAGACGCCGCGCACCTGCGCGATCTGATCGAACAGCAGCCGCAGCTTGGCTGCGGTCTCTCCGAGGAAGCGGCTGAATAGCGCTTCCAGGCGCACGGTGAACAACGGCAGGTGCAGCTCGCCTGCTATGGCCGCAGCCGTCATGGTCTTGCCGGTACCCGGCGGGCCGACCAGCAACATATGGCTGGTTGGCACATGGCCGTGATCGCGCAGAGCGGCGCGCGACTGCTGCTGCCGGATCACGCGCAGGAGGCGCTCGCGGGCATCGCGAGAGAGGACCATGCTTGAGAGCGTGAGCTTCGGATAGGAGCTGTCCACCAAGCCCTGCAGCTCGCCGCGCGGGCGCGCCATCGGGATGGGCGTCTGGCCGGACGGCGGTGAGACCCGTCGCCGGTCGCGAGCGGATTGGACAAGCTCCTTCAGCTTCGCTGCCTCGTCAGTGCGGCCATGCCGCGCCTCCTGGGCCGCGAACTGCAAGATGATCGACAGGAACTGCTCGTCGTCGCCTTCAATATGGGAGGCGAGGAGCGCGGCAATCGGTTTGTTCGACATGGGCTCGACCTCCCTGGTTAGCGCCGTCAACATATGATTCTAGCACGCTCGTGTCTGAACGGAACGTTAAAAGAACAATTAACCCTGAGTAGATTGGCGCGATGTGGCGCCTGCGCAGCGATCAGACGGTAGTCGCAATAGCCACGATTCGAGGTTACGCGATGGCTCTCAGCTGAATGGCAGCTGCGTAGTCCTCAACCCATGGCGCCGCGCGCGGGGAATACGATCGGCGAGTTGTGGATGCGAGAGATGGACTTGGCCGCTCGCTCGTGCCCTCACCGATGCCGTCTGATGTTCCCCCCTTACATCGCGGTGTGCTTGCGAAATTGCCGACTAACGGGTCGAGCTTAGGACGCGTTACGCTGCAGGCAGCGGAATTCCTAACCAACGCGCGATTGCGAGCCCTCGGAACCTTCGTTCGGATCCGACAGCAATGATGGGAAGCTCGCGTCCGTTATTTTGGAAAGCGGACATTTGCACACATACCACCGCCAGTTGCACGGCCTAGGGAACCAATGTCTGCAAGCTCTGCACATCACCGCAATGGCGCTCGCCCATGCAACGGACGATGGAAGAGATCCTGCTGAAGACTAGGAAGATCAAAGAGACAGAATCCAATCGTCGGACGGCGCGACGGTTTGGTCCGGAAGCGCCACCACTATTTGGATCGTGATTAAAAAGTTAGCTCCGCGTGATGCCTGATGGGCTTCGCAATCGTGTCCTAACGTTACTCGCGGACGGCTAAGGTCTCGACCGGCAACCCAGCGGCCTTCCACTCAGGAAGTCCGTCCTCTAGCCGGCGCGCCTCGAAGCCCTGCCGGCGCAGCAGAGCCACCGCCTCGAAGGACATGACACAGTAGGGGCCACGGCAATAAGCAACGATCTCTGTTTTGCGATCGAGCTTGGAGAGCTGGCGTTTCAACTGCACCAGCGGCAGGTTGCGGGCGCCGGCGATGTGCCCGAGCGCAAACTCATCCTCAGGGCGAACGTCGATGACAATGACGGTCTTGTCTTTGATCCGCCGCACAAGCTCGGCGCGCGAGACCGGCTCGAGTTCATCACGCGCCTGGAAGTAGTCGCGCACGATGCGATCAACATCGCTGACACGGCGTTCGGCAACGCTACGAATGCTAGCTAGCAGATCGAGAACCCCGCCATCGGCCAGACTATAGAGCACGAATTTCGCCTGCCGGCGTGACACCACGAGACCAGCACGGCGCAGATGCTGCAGGTGCTGTGAGACATTGGCCACGGACAGGCCGGTGCACTCCGCCAGCCGCTCGACGCTGCGCTCGCCCTGTGCCACCAGCTCCAGCAACTCCAGTCGATGCTCGTGCGCGACGGCTTTCGCCACAGCGGCGAACTGGGCAAAGAGCGCACGCTTCGGGTTCATGCTTGACACCATCTCATCATTCAAGAGAATTATTGAATATGCAGATGCTCCAGTCAAATGAGCCTTTCATAAGGCTCGCGGTTTTTGTCAGCATCCTGTTGGGCATGGTCCTTTGGGAGCTGCTTGCACCACGCCGCGCCCAGGCAACGGGTCGGGCGCGTCGCTGGCCTGGAAATATCGGCATCGTACTTATCGACACGCTTTTGGTGCGGGTTCTCTTTCCGATATCGGCGGTCGCGCTTGCGCTCCTCGCCGAAAAACAGGGATGGGGCCTCGTTCATGCCTTCCAGGTCCAGACTTGGCTGGCGGTAGTGCTTGGTATCATCCTGCTCGACCTCGCCATTTATCTGCAGCATGTGCTGTTCCACGCCGTCCCGGCGCTGTGGCGCTTGCATCGAATGCATCATGCCGACCTCGAATTCGATGTCACCACCGGCATCCGCTTTCACCCCGTCGAGATCCTTCTGTCGATGGTCATCAAGTTCGGCGTCGTAGCGACGATCGGCGCACCGGCCATCTCGGTGCTGATCTTCGAGGTTTTGCTCAATGCGACATCGATGTTCAATCATGGCAACGTCTCCATGCCGGGAAAGCTCGACAGGGTCCTGCGCTGGATCGTCGTCACTCCTGACATGCACCGGGTGCACCATTCGATCAAGCCACGCGAAACCGATAGCAATTTTGGCTTCAACCTGTCCTGTTGGGATCGCCTTTTGGGGACCTATCGCGAGCAGCCGGAGGACGGCCACCTCGCCATGACGGTCGGCATAGACCAGTTCCGCGATCCTCGCGAGCTGCGTCTCGACCGGCTGCTTACCCAACCCTTCCGCGAAGATGACCGCAGCTATCCCCTGGGCCGTCGGGAGCCAACGGGATGATGGTACGTGTCCTGCCTCGTGCGCTCTTGGACGCAGGCCTCGCCGGAAACGTCGCTTGCGCTTGTAACAGCGGTTGCGCCTCCGCCTAGTACCGCCAATCACCGATATTGGCGGCGGCGCCTCGCGCCTTGTCGACGATCTCGTGCAGCGAGGATATGGCGACGTGAAAGTACTCTACCTCTCATCCGCGTTGGTACATGACGTCGCTGAAAGACTGGCATTGAATTAGTTGTAGCGTTACGCGTTCTGCAGTGCTGTTTGGCGCCGTATTTCTCAAAATCGGCCCATTCGCATCACCAGTGAAGAGCCAGTCCGGCGACTGCGCCAAAGAAAAGAAGCAGGCATGCGGTCGATTGGATGAAGAACCCGGGTAGGCGCTTTTCGACGGCGCGGCTGTAACCCATGAAATACACCACACGCCCGACAATCCAGACGAGCCCGATCGCGGCTGCGGCTTTATCGTCGAAATAGATTGCACACAGCCACAGCGGGACCAGGAAGGTTGGGAGCCACTCCAAAGTGTTGATGTGAGCACGGAAGACGCGCTCGAAGTCGGCGTTACCGGTCGTAGCGGGTTGCTTGACATTGAACCGCCTCCGCGCGACCGCCACTTGTGTGGCGAAGTAGAAATAGAGGGCGACAGCAAGCAGCGTAACCGTAGGGGTGTAATACGGCATGTTAGCCTCCCTGAGCGGTAGCCTTCTCGGCGGCGCCCGCGAACGACAACAGCAGCTGACCCCAATCGCCGCTCTTGTCGAAGACGTCGCGCATTTGATCGCGGCGATCGCCAAACCGATCGAGACAGCGATGTTCGAGCTCAACACGTGTTGCGCTTTCGCCTTCCGCGATGAAGCGCACTTCGATTTCGGTGTTGAGCCCCGGGGTGTATTGGAAGTCTGCGTTGATGTCCCACGACAGCACGAGCCGAGAGGGCGGCTGCCAGGCCAGCACGCGTCCCCAATCGCATGTGCTGCCATCGTCACCGCGTTCATACCAACGCCCGCCAATTTGCGGCTCGATGACGGCGTCCACGGCCTTCGCATTGCCGATCTTGTATACGGCCAGAGGCCACCAGGTCCCCAGATGTTGCGTGAAGACCTGCCACGCCAAAACTCGCGGCGCCTGCACTTTGATGATCTTTCTAACGCTGTTCGGATCGGTCCAATTCAAGAAGATCTGTTCAGCCATCAGGCTCTGCCTTTTTACTGGCCGCACGCTCGGCGGCTGTCTTGAACGCGTCCAGGGTCTCGTCCCAGAAACCGTCGAGCCATTGGCGCAGCGCTTCGATGCCTTGGGTCTCGACCCGATAGAGCCGCCGCGTTCCGTAGGCTGTGACAGAGACGAGCCCGGCGAGCCGCAACACTTGAAGGTGTTGCGAAACCGCTGCCCGGGTCACGCCCATGCCCTGTGCGAGTTCACCCGCCGTGCACACTCGATTGCGTAGTTTCGTAAAGATGCGCCGCCGGGTGCGGTCGCCGAGCGCGTCAAAGGCTCGCTCCGCGTTAGCCATCTTTTCCAGCTTGTTGCTGCACGAGAGCCGAATGTAAGTTTGAGCTAACGAAAGTCAAGACTTAAACAATGCGGACGCGGCGCTCCGATAGGTCATGGACCACCAGGTCGTTCGTTGCCTTGGCCAGCCTTCCCGCAGCCAATGATCCTATCCAGCGATGTCCGCTGCTTGAGGTGTCGCGACGATGGTGCGACGCCAAACCGTGGACGTGTGGGGTCCCGTACTCGACGGCAGCTAACTCTGCGCCGCGTCGTCACTAAGCCGTCTCAACCAAATGCATCGCGGAATTAGCAGTCATTTCGCATCGTTACGAAACCTTGCACCTATCCTTTCCATCTGCTCAATCTCCTCGCGCTGCCCCTTGGTGATCTCGCCGCACAACGAGACGAGCTCTGGATCGGAAAGGTTTGCTTTCCTGCACATCAGGATTGCGCCGGAGTGGTGGGGAACCATTGATGCAATGAACTGGCGGTCGTTAATCATAACCTGGTCGCGCGTTGCCCAGAAGGACCCCGCCGTCAGCACGGCGAAAAGCGCGTAAAGCGCTAGGTTGGCTTTCCTGTTCGAGTACATGCCCGGCATCGTGGCCAACATGAAGATGCCCATGGGCGCCCACATGGTCACAGCCATATAGAACATGTTCAGATTGTTCCTGAAGTCGCCGAAGCCATCGATCATGCTGAACATGACGATGTACATGACGGCAAGGCCAAGGGTCATGTTCACCCAGAGCATCAGGTATGGGCGGCCGTGCGAGCCATGCTTCCCATCGCCATGCGCTTGGCGTGCCTGGTGCTCGTGAGGCATCAATCCTTCCTCCATCGGTGCCCCAGCCATGGGCTTCAGGATCGTCCTGATCTATCTCGACCATCTTCCGATTCTCGGTCAGCGAAACGAGCGGCACGTTGCTGTTGCCACTGGTCCGCGGAGACTTTGCGCGTCGAAAGGTCGAGCGCTTTCAAGCCTCACCAACAGAGCATCCGATAAGGCTGGACCTTCGGGCCCCTCCATTCCGGATGCTCTATCGCGAGAACCGCCTCTTGTTGCGAAAGTTCCGGAAGGAATGGGGTAGTCTGTTCATCCAAATTAAAAAGCATGGACGGAATCCGTAGAGGACAGTTCGGGCGTTGGCTTATGAGCTGTCGCGTTTTCGGTCATCGCGCGTCGGCAGGAGTATGGCTGGCTCGGAAACAACTCCACGGTCGGGCCTGCCGCAAAGTGCTTAAAACGCGCGTTGACTCTGTCGCGGCATTGGGCATTCTGCGACACTAGAAGGAGCGATGTTCTGAGGTACTTGCGGATCATACTGGCGATCTTGATCGCCGTGGCGCTGCCGCTTGCACCGATCATCTCGGAGTGGGCCGGCGCGTCGATGCATGCCGACACGCACAAGACCGTGGTTGCGGTGGCTCCGCCCGAAGATGCAATGAGCGACTGCATGAAGGCCATGCAGGGCATGCCCGACGCCATGCATGGTGTGGCTGAGAAGGACTGCCCCTGCTGTGACACCTCATCGAAGGCCGCGTGTCCTGAGATGATGGCTTGCCTCGCCAAGTGCGGCATCACCGCTATCGCGGCACTGTCGCCCGGGCCGGCAACGCTCCGCCTCCTGATCCGTCACGATCGGCCGGCCGATCCCCAAAAGCCGCCTGACTGGCTGCATCGACCACCTGCCCCACCCCCAAAAGCCTGACCCTGTGAGAAACGCAGGCAAGCTGGCAACGGCCGTGTGCGGCTGTCTGCCAGACGCCTATGGCAGTTCGCCGCGGTTACCGTCTGCGGCGCCCATCTCTTGTGTCAGGATCAGGATCATGAAGACCAACCTTGTCGCGATCGCAGCATTTGGGCTGGCGGTCAACTCCACCGTGCCCACCGCCCTAGCCGCGGCCTCTGACTACGAGTTCCAGCCCGTTGCCGTTGAAGTGAAGAACGGCCCGGGTAGCGAGATCGCCGTACGTCTCGTCCACAAGCCCACGGCTAAACCAATCGCTGGCGCGATCGTCTTCCGCACCCGGCTAGACATGTCGCCAGATAGCATGGGCCAGATGACGGCGAAGCATGCGGCAATGCCTGGTGCCGAGCCTGGCGTCTACCGCTTCAAGGCCGATTTCACAATGGCTGGCAAATGGGCCCTTAAGCT
Source organism: Hyphomicrobiaceae bacterium (assembly GCA_050250755.1). GTDB lineage: Bacteria > Pseudomonadota > Alphaproteobacteria > Rhizobiales > Hyphomicrobiaceae. The sequence goes on along the minus strand of JBFWOB010000030.1, from coordinate 52,514 downwards.
CCAGGCCAAGGTCCCTGGCGAGAATGAGACCGTCGACGGCACAGTCGTCTTTCAGGCCAAATGACAGCGGTCCATGTCCCGCACCATCCTCGGGGTCGCTCTGGCAGCGGCCCTCCTCGGCATCGTCGGCGGATATCGCGCCGGTGCCGGGTTCTGGCTCCTCGGGAGGCAAGTCGCTCCTACGGGTACCGTCTCAGATCGTCCCGTCGCTCGGCGCAAGGTTCTCTATTGGAAGCACCCCGATGGCGAGGCGGATTTCGCGCCATCGCCTAAGAAGACCTCCGATGGTCGCGCCTATCTGCCTGTTTACGACGAAGAGGAGCCCACGATCGGGAGTGCTGAGGCAACGCCGCCGGCGCCCAAGGGAAAAGGCAAGCTGCTCTACTACCGCAATCCGATGGGACTGCCAGACACCTCGCCGGTCCCGAAGAAAGACTGGATGGGGATGGACTACATTCCCGTCTACGAAGGCGAGGAAGACAACGGCAATACCGTCAAAGTCAGCATTGCGAAGATCCAGCATGCGGGTGTGCGGTCGGAGCCTGCGGTAATGCGCCGTTTGGTGCGGCCGATTCGGGCACCAGGTGTCGCCAAGCCCGACGAGCGTACGCTCCTCACCATTGCGTTACGCGCCGACAGTTTCATCGAAAAACTTTACGTCAACGAGACGGGTCGCCACGTAAAGAAGGGCGAGCCACTGTTCCGTGTCTACAGTCCCGACATGGTCAAGGTGCAAGTCGACTACCGCATCTCGACCAATGCATCCGGCAATCGCGATGACGCGGGCGCGCTTCAGCGCCTTTCGAACCTGCAGCTTCCGCAGGCCGTGATAAACGAGCTCAAGCGCACGCGCGAGCCAGTTATCTCATTTGACTGGCCTTCGCCCGTCTCCGGCGTCGTCATGCAGAAGAATGTAATCGAAGGCATGATGATCAAAGCTGGAGAGGAGATGCTGCGGCTCGTCGATCTTTCCTCGATCTGGGTCATTGCCGACGTTGCCGAGCAAGATATTGGACAGGTACGCGTGGGATCGAAAGCTAAAGTAAGCTTCCGTGCCTTCCCTGGCGAAATATTCACCGGCACCGTCACCTTCATTCTACACGAGCTCGATATGGCGACGCGCACGGCCAAAGTGCGCATCGAGGTCGGCAATCCCGATCATCGCATCAAGCACGAGATGTTCGCAGATGTGGAGATCAATGCGGGCGAGGGCGAGGCTGAACGTCTCGTCGTGCCGGTCTCGGCACTCATTGACAGCGGCAATCGCCAGGTAGTGATCGTTGATCGTGGTGAAGGCCGCTTCGAACCACGCGCTGTTAAAGTGGGCGCCAGAGGTGATGGCAATGTGGAGATCATCGAAGGTATCAAAGCCGGCGAAAATGTCGTCGTCGCCGCCAACTTCCTGATCGATGCCGAGAGCAACTTGAAGGCCGCGCTGTCCGCCTTCACGGCCGCTTCCTTCGAGGCCGCACCGCCTACTCCTTCCGCCAATGAGACGAACCCGTGATCGCGCGTATCATACGTTGGTCGGCCACCAATCTGGTGCTGATCATGATCGCGGCAGTCTTTGCGACCGGCGCCGGGGTTTATGCCGTCACCAACGTTCCCCTCGACGCCATTCCGGACCTTTCAGACACGCAGGTCATCATCTACACGGAATACACTGGACAGGCACCGCAGGTAATCGAGGACCAGATCACCTATCCGCTTTCGACGGCGATGCTGTCGGTGCCGCGCTCGAAGGTGGTGCGAGGTTTCTCGTTCTTTGGCGTCTCGTTCGTCTACGTCATTTTCGAGGAAGGCACCGACATTTACTGGGCGCGCTCCCGCGTGCTCGAATATCTGTCCGGCGTAGCGCGAACGCTGCCGCAAGGCGTCGTACCGACGCTCGGGCCCGACGCGACCGGTGTAGGCTGGGTCTACCAATACGCCGTGATGGCCGAAAAGAGGAACCTCGCTGAGCTGCGCACGACGCAGGATTGGCAGGTGCGCTTCGCCGTCGCAAAGGCGGAGGGTGTGGCTGAGGTCGCAAGCGTCGGCGGCTTTGTGCGGCAGTATTCTGTTGTTGTCGATCCGCGCCGGCTGCGCGCATTCAATATTCCCTTGTCGGAGGTGCGCAGCGCTATCCGCGAGTCCAACATGGACGTCGGCGGCCGGGTGGTGGAATTGGCCGAGACCGAGTTCATGGTGCGGGGGCGCGGCTATCTTAAAAGCATTGCCAATATCGAGAATATTGTCCTCAGGGCGCAAAGCGGCACGCCGGTGCTTATCAAAGACGTGGCGCGGGTCGAGTTGGCGCCTGACGAGCGGCGCGGCGTCACCGAGTTAAATGGCGAGGGTGAGGTCGTATCCGGTATCGCCATTCAGCGCTACGGACAGAACGCCCTATCCGTAATCGACAGCATTAAAAAGCGGTTGGCCGAGATTAAGGACAGCCTCCCTAAGGGCACGTCGATCGTGCCAGTCTACGACCGCTCGGAGCTGATCCACCGCGCCATTGCCACGCTTAAGACGACGCTGATCGAAGAAAGTCTGATCGTGGCTCTGGTTTGTTTCGTATTCCTTCTCCATGCCCGTAGCGCCCTGGTCGCTATCATTACACTGCCGTGCGGCATCCTAATCGCTTACATCTGCATGTGGGGCTTGGGCATTTCATCCAACATTATGAGTCTCGGCGGCATCGCGATCGCCATTGGCGCCATGATCGATGCGGCCATCGTGATGATAGAAAACGCTCACAAGCATCTGGAGCGCGCGCCGCCCAATAAGCCGAGGATGGAGGCGCTGATTGAGGCGGCGAGCGAGGTTGGCCCGTCGCTGTTCTTCTCTCTCCTCATCATCACTGTCTCGTTCTTACCGATCTTTGCGTTGGAAGCGCAGGAGGGCCTTCTCTTCAAGCCGCTCGCTTGGACGAAGACCTTCGCCATGGCTGCCGCTGCGTTGCTCTCCATTACGCTAGTGCCAGCGCTGATGGCGGTGTTCGTGCGTGGGCGCATCGTTCCAGAGCGCAAGAACCCCATCAACCGTGCCCTGATTTGGCTCTACCGGCCGATCATCCGTGGCGTGCTAAAGGCAAAAGTACTCACGATCGGCATTGCCCTGTTCATCCTCGCAGGAAGCATTTGGCCTGCCACCAAGCTCGGCTCCGAGTTTATGCCCAATCTCAACGAGGGCACGATCATGTACATGCCAACAACGCTGCCCGGGCTTTCCATCACCAAGTCAGCTCACCTGCTGCAGATCCAGAATCGCATCATCAAGACCTTCCCCGAAGTCGAAAGCGTGTTCGGCAAGGCGGGCCGCGCCGCGACCGCTACCGATCCAGCGCCAACAGAGATGTTCGAGACCGTGATCAACTTGAAGCCTGAGGAGGATTGGCGTCCGGGCATGACCATCGACAAGCTAATTCAGGAGATGGACAAGGCGCTTCAGTTTCCCGGTGTTTCGAACGCTTGGACGATGCCGATCAAGGCACGCATCGACATGTTGGCAACCGGCATCCGCACTCCCGTCGGGGTCAAGGTCATCGGGTCGGACATCAAGGTCATCGAAACGCTCGCGCGCCAGATCGAGGCCGCCATCAAGACAGTGCCAGGGACGTCGAGTGCGTTTGCTGAGCGCATCATCGGTGGCTACTACCTTGATATCGAGCCGAACCGGCTCGAGCTTGCCCGATACGGGCTAAAAGTCGCGGATGTACTGCAGGTGGTGTCATCGGCCATCGGCGCTGAAACGGTCACGACAACCGTCGAAGGCCGCGAGCGCTATGGCGTCACCGTCCGCTATCCCCGCGATACGCGCTCGGACCCCCGAGCAATGGCGCAAGAAGCACTGGTGCCGCTCCCCAACGGCGCTTCTATTCCACTCGGACAAGTGGCCAAGATCAGTCTCGTGCGGGGCCCGGCCTCAATCCGCACCGAGAACGCTCAACTTGCTGCCTATATCTTCGTCGACGCCCGCGAGCGTGATCTCGGCAGCTATGTTGCCGACGCCAAGCATGCGGTCGCTGCCGCGGTAATATTCCCACCCGGATACATTGCCGTGTGGAGCGGACAGTACGAGTACTACGAGCGGGCAAAGAAGCGTCTCGCCATTGTAGTACCGCTGACACTGCTAATCATCCTATTGCTGCTCTACCTCAATTTTCGAAGCATGACGGAAGCGCTGATTGTCATGCTGTCGCTGCCGTTCGCGCTGGTGGGCGGCCTGTGGCTGATGTGGTGGATGGGCTTCAACTTGTCCGTTGCAGTCGCCGTCGGCTTCATCGCATTGGCCGGCGTTGCTGCCGAAACCGGCGTCATCATGCTGATCTATCTCGACCACGCCTGGGAGGATCAGAAGCGAAAGGCACTCGCGGAAGGCCGCGCTGTTACGCGCTCTGATCTTACCGTCGCCATAATGGAGGGTGCAGTCGAGCGCGTGCGCCCTAAGATGATGACGGTGATCGCCATCATTGCGGGTCTTGTGCCGATCCTATGGAGTCACGGCACCGGCTCTGAAGTGATGCAGCGCATCGCGGTTCCGATGATCGGTGGAATGGCGTCCTCCACCGTTTTGACATTGATCGTCATTCCAGCCATCTACGCGTTGATCAAAGGGGCACGGCTCACCCGAGCCACTGCCGCCGTCCGTCAGAAGGAGGGGCTTACGTCATGATGGATCGCATGATGGACGGAACGGGCATGGTGTGGGGCATGGGGCTCGGCGGTCTGCTGGCGGTTATCGTCCTCGCCCTCATTATCGCTGCGCTGGCGAAATATGTGTTCTTCAGATGACATACGAACGACTCATTGATCCGGTTCCTGCGCTGGCAGTTAATTCGCAGGATCTCGCAGGCGATACTCTGAAACATCTGGCAGAACATTTTGATAACGCTTGTGCGAAAGGCGGCTTTCTCGCCGCGACGCCGCTCGCAATGACGACGCTCTGGATGGCCATCCTCGCCGGCGCCACGGTCTTGGTCATAGCGAATGCGCTCAGATTGTTGCGATGGCTCTACTCTCCTAACCGGCAGCGCAGAATTCCGCCGCTGTTAGCCCGCCTCGTCGCGAGCTTACAAGGGATTTCAGTCCATCGCGCATCCGACGGAACAGCTTACTTGGTCGATCTCGAAATTCCATCTGCTTATGTCCGCTGATCGAGGTAACCTGACCGCTCTTTATTGCTGATCTTTAGGCTGAGCACGCTCGTGTTCGAAGTCGGCTAATGGAATGGACCGGCTGCTTCCCCAGCGGGTTAGTCTGCAAAGACCTTGACCCGCGACGAACAGGAGAAGCAGCTCATGGATACCATTGCGCCAGCTTTCGCCTCGATTGGTATCGACATCGGCAAGGACGTTTTTCACCTCGTCGCTTTCGACACCTCAGGCAAGATCGCGTTGCGCCGCAAGATCAAGCGATTGGCACTCGCCGATACATTCAAAGCGCTGCCGCCTTGCATCGTGGGCATGGAAGCGTGCCTCAGCGCGCACTTTGTCAGCCGCGTTCTTCGCCAGCTCGGCCACCAGCCGCGGATCATTCCGGCGATCCATGTGAAGCCGTTCCTAAAGGGACAAAAGAACGACTACAACGATGCCGAGGCCATCGCTGAAGCGGCACTTCGGCCGAACCTCCGCGTTGTGCAAGAGAAGACGCAGGATCAGCTCGACCTGCAGGCCTGCCATCGCGTTAGATCCCGATTGGTTTCCCGCCGCACCGCCACAATCAACCAGATCCGCGCCTTCTTGATCGAGCAGGGTATCGCTGTCCGCACTGGATCGAGAGCACTGCGCAACTCCTTGTTCGAGATTCTGAAGAACCGCGAGAAGGAGATTTCGCCGCGGATGGCTGATCTCATCGTCGGTCTCTACGAGGACTGGCTCTGGCTCGACGAACGCATCGAGACGGTAACGCGGGAGATCGAGGCGCTCAGTAAGAAAGAGGCGAACTGCCAGCGCCTGATGAGCATCCCCGGCGTCGGCCCTCTGATCTCCACTGCCATGGTCGCCGCCATCGGCACTGGCGAAGCCTTTGGTCGCGGGCGCGACTTCGGCGCCTGGCTGGGCCTAATCCCACGCCAGTACAGCACGGGCGGTCGGCCGATCCTGGGGCGTATCTCCAAGCGCGGCAGCAAGTATCTGCGAACACTTTTCATCCAGGCGGCGAACATCATCCTGATGCGCCCGCACAACTGGGCGCGGTTTAGCTTTGGTGCGTGGCTGCAGCAAGTAGCGCCTCGGCTTCATCGCAACAAGCTTGCGACCGCGCTCGCCAACAAACTGGCGCGCATCGCCTGGAGCATCTTGCGGCACGATAGGAGGTTCGACGAGACGATTGCGGTCTAGCCTGACGACATCGAAGAGGTTCGCGACAGAGATCAATGCATGGAACGGACGAAAATGCGCATCCAAAGTCTGGGCAGAGAAATGGCCGCTTGACGGCCTATCCGCTAATGAGACCAGTGGTGCGCGCGTATTCCCATCAAGGCCACGGCCCGCGAGCCGATCAAACAGGCCGGATACATATCAGCGACTTCCGATCCCCACGCGCGATCTCGATTGCGTCCAGCAGCCGGTCCATACATTTCTCTGCGGAGCGTTCGAGTAATGCCACATATGCTGCAACGGCTCAGGGCCGCTTGGGCCTCCCCCGCTTCAGCATTTCGGCGTCATCGTGCTCATCTGGTTCAAGCAGGATGATGCGGCCGTCCCAATGGATGGGCACGAGATCCAGCTGCACGGTGAGACCTGCCCCGGTGGCGTGGGGCCACGCGGCGCCAAGGCATTTCCAGCGGGTTTTGCCGTTGCGGCCCTTGAGGGGGCTGTAGGCGAAGAGGACGGGATCGTTGGCGATGGTGATTGGTCCTTGTTGCACTTCCCCCTCCCCTTCCCTTTGCGGCCAATCCCGAAAAGGTGGAACGGGGCGCCGGAACGCAAAAAGGGGCGCATGCGCGGCGCCCCTATCAGCAATTTCGGTCGGTCAAATCTTTAATCCGCATACGCCTCATTGTCAACCACCCGCCGCTCACATGCGCTGGCGCCGCCGGAAACGGTGCCCTGGCTCCGGCTCGGGAACCCAGACGTTTTGCGGGTGGTTGATGAAGGCCAGCAGCTCCTGCGAGGTCGAGCCACGGGGCCGTTGCAGGGCCTTGTCGAAGGCAACGGCGGCCTCGAGGCATTGCATGCGAATGTTCGGCGGCGAATAGCGCGCAATCTGGATGAAGTGGGCTTCCACATCGCGGAAGAACACGCGGTCATATGTGTTGCGGGTATTGACGAGCATGTTGCGGCGGATGTCGATGCGGTAGGCGCGGTCACCGATCACCAGCAACGGGAACTCGGGGTAGCTGCGCATGGCGGGGCACCTCACATGGAGCGGGAGCGGCGGCGGGGCCGGTCATCGTCGTCGTGGGCCGGGACGGCGGGCGGTTCCCGTTCCGGTTCATCGTGGAGCCCGGCGTTGATTTCCAGTGCCTTCACATGCAGGCGGGCGCGTTGCAGCTCGATCTGCTGCAGGGCCTGGAGGCGCTTGTCGCGGATGCCCCGCTCGGCGCGGGCGGCGGGATTGCGGGCGAGATCGGTGAGGGTTTCCTGGCGGCGCTGGTCCATGAGCGCGGCGATCGCGTCGCGCTGCAGGGCCATGCGGTAGGCAGCAACGGCATCCATGGCGGCGGACGGAGAAACCTGCATGGCCCTTGCCTGCCATTCGGCAAGGACGCGGTCGCCGGGCGTCAGCATCTCATCGGCGGCGGGCGATGGCTTTGCCTGCTGCATGCGCTCCTGCATGAGGTCGTAGAGCAGGCGGCGTTCGGCGACGATGCGGAGCATGGTCTCGCGCTTCTTGGCGTAGGAGCGCCAGGGCGCCATGCGCAGGCGTTCGCCGAAGGTGGAGGGCATCAGCAGGATGGCGCGGCGCTCGTGCGCGGCAAGGCCCTGGAGGGGGTCGGCCGGGGTCCAGGCGGTGTGGGCATAGCTGCGCAGAAACGGGTGCACGTCAGCGCCTCATGGATTTGCGCCGCCGGGGGCGGGGGGCGGGTTGCGGCGTGTTGTTGCAATGGCAGGCGGCGGCAAAGCTCTCGCGGCAGTCGTCGCAGGTGTACGCGCGATGGCCGAGGGTGAGCGGCAGGTCGGTCGCGCAGGGCACCTGCTCGAAGCGGACATGGGCGCTTTCCGCCAGCGAGAACGGTATGCGCGCGGCGGGATTGTGGAGGGGGATGAAACAGCGGTCCTCGTCGTCTCGCCAGTAATACCGGGTGCCCAGCCTGACCAGGGTTCGCATGGTGTGGTCCGTTGGTTCCGTGTGAAGATCGTTGCCCCGGCGAAGGACACCGCCGTTTCCTGTGCCCTTCAGGCAATAGCCATTGTCATGGCGCATGCGAGCACGTTAGCTCTGGGCATGGGCCTGACCGCGCCAGCGGCCGACGCCCGAAGGGCCAAGACGGCCCGCCGGCTTGGCGTGCGAGGACGCGGGCCCCGGGATGCGGGGCGGCGTCCCCCTTGCCTGTCTTTGAAGGATGCGGACAATGGCCTTGTGGAACCCCGGCAAGCTGAAGGCGCGCGGCGCCCGCACGGCCGCCGACCGCCTTGCTGCCAAACCGGCGGAACGGGCGGCGCTGGCGTGGGCGCGCTGGCAGGGCATGACCGACGAGGCCGGGGTCGACCGGGAGGCGGCGAAGCGGGAGCTCGACCGGCTGGTCGATGCCATGGAGCCGGAGCAATGGCGGGACCTCTACGGGAAGCTCTCCGGCGCCGGGGACGCGGCGGTGCGCGGGGTGCTCACGTATTCGGTGAAGCGTGCGGCCACACAGGCGCCGGACATGGTGGCGGACATTCTGGGCCATGATGCGTCCCCTCCAGGCGATGAGCCGGTGGCCGGGCAGGCCATGGACGATGACCAACGCCCGGATGATGACCGCCCGAGACGGCGTGGCCGGAAGATGTAGCGACGGAACCCCGCCCATGAGATTACCGTTTGGTTTTCTGTCCCGGCGAGCCTTCGCAGGACGGGCCGGGCGACGTTTGCGGATCGCCGCCCTCCCCTCGCCCCCATGCGGGGCCAAGGTCGGCTAACGGCCCCTGCCCCGTCTGCGCCGCGGCGCCTGTTCCATATCCTCCTGGTCGTTGTCGGCGTCGGGCCGGCCGTCGTCATGCACGCGCTGCTGCAGCTCCTGCCGGGTGGCCTCGTCGATGTCGGGCACCCGCTCCTGCACCTGCTGCCGCTCGACGTAGACCCTGAGGGGGCCATTGAGCATCAACCTGTCGTCGGCATCGTTGTCGGACCAGACCTGCACGGCCAACAGCGGGTGGTGGGTGCCCGGATTGTAGTACCCGTAGAAATCCGAGCTGTTCGGGCCCTGCTTCTCCGGATTCTCAAAGAGGACAAGGGAACCGGTGTCCACGTCGAGGCCGTTCACCTGCTTCAAGGGCGGAAAGTCGCCATCCTTCTCGAAGACGTCGTCCAGGGCCTCGGAAAGCTTGGACGCCGCGGTTTTCGAGCTGCGCCCACCCAGCACGACGCGCCCCGTCCTTGAGCGATGCAGCCAGAGAACGAGGTTGCGCGGACGGTCCTCATCCTCGAGCTGGATGAAGCCGCGAAACATGGGCTGGTCACTGTTCGGCCTGCGGTACATGTTCTGGATCGCAGAAATGCGGCCGACCTTGGGGTTCTCGGGGAGTGCCTCGTCAGTCATGTCAAACGGCTCCTGCAAATAACCTTAAACATCCCCCGGAGCCGGTTTAGGTGGAGGGCCGTGCCCGGAAAAAAAGGGCCGGAAGGGGGTTGTCTGAAAGTTTTTTTGCCTTGGCCGTGCAACCGCGCACGGGCGAGGAGACGGAACCGGACACCCAAAACAAAGGCCCCGTCGGGGCCTGTGGGAGGGCTGACGCGTCTACGCCCTGCCCTCGTTGCCGGCGGTCGCGTGGTCGAAGAACGGGATCTCATCGGGTCCGGGCGCCTGGTCGATGTAGGCTTCGGCGGCATCCATGCCGCGCTGCGGGTATTGGGTGCTTCCGGACGCCCAGGGTCCATAGCGGGTGGGCTTGCGCTCCCAGGCGGCGGCGCGGATCTCAGGATCGTTGCGGCCACGGGTCCACACGGCCCAGTAGGACGGTAGCGCGTCGTGCTGCTTTTTCTCCGCGTCGGTGAGCGCCTGATAGGCGGGGTTCGGGTTGCCCTCGGCGTCCTCGCGGAAGACCTTGAAGCCGTTCTCGCGGATGGCGATGAAATGGGTGCCGCGTTCGGGAGCGGTGTTGCTCAGCGCGTTGCGCATGGAGGCGCCGCGCGGGTCAACGCTGCCGATCCAGAACTTGCCCTTGTCGTTCTGGTGCTCGAAGGCATCGAAGGAGAGGATCTTGTCGGGGGAGTCCGGGGCGCTGATGCGGCCGGAAAGGGCCGGCGCCTTCGGATTGCCGTTGCGGCGGAAGTTGAGGTTGATGGCGAATTCGCCCTGTTGCGGTTTTTGGTTATCCATTGTGTTTCCCTTTCTTTAGGTGATGCGAGCCTGACGAAAGGGGCATACATGGTCAATACAGGGTGTGTACGGAACAGGCAGCACTGTATATGACATGCGACTTGTTTCATCACCTGCGGACCACGGCGTTGCTGCAGATGGCACGCGATCGCGACTTTCCCACCGGGCTTGATCGTGTCCAGCCACTGAAGGTTGAGCGGGCGGCGCCATGGATGCCCGGCAAAACCGAGACCGAACCGACGCCGGTGCCTCGTGCGCATCGGGCACAAGTGTCGAGCGTCCGTGGGACCGCGCCCGCTCAGCGGACAGAGCCGACCGGGCGTTCGAGCATGCGATGGACACGTACCGGCTCCGGGCCGATGTGGAACTCTGCTGCACGCGCGTGAAGTTCGCGCTCTGCCGTTGTCGGCCGGTTCCTCTGGCGCAGATAGTCATGCCAAGTGGGGCATGAATAGCGCTCGATCCAGATCTCCGGATCGGCAATGTCACGTGCGATGGACCAGCCGTAGGCGCCATTGCGTGTCCGGCTCGACCGGACTCGCTGCATCACCGCATGGAAGGGGCGCGCTCGGTCGGTTTCGACGCGATACTCGATCTCGACGACAATCGGGCCGCTGCGGGCGGTAAGCGGAATTTGCACGTCCGGGTCGGATAACTCATTGCCGGACACCGCTTTCTGAGAACCGATCGTTGGAACACGCAACCACTGGCCAAGGGCTATCGACACGAGCAGGGCGGCAGCGGAGGCCAGGAGCGCGCGGTCGACTCCCCAGTCGTTGGCCAGCACCCCCCAGCCCCATCCGCCAAGCGCGACACCTGCAGCCACAGCAGCTTGATACGCCGCGAGACTGCGCGCGGCGACCCAGCGAGGGGCCGACATCTGCACCGTCACGTTAAAGCTCATCATGCATCCCGTCCAAGCGGCCCCGAACAGGACGAGGGCAGCGACCGTGAGCACCGGCAGACGGCTCTCGGCAATGACGGCAACGCCCAAACCCATGCCCAACGTGCACAGGCGAACCACCGCCTCGCCGCTCATGCGATCTCGCAAAAGGGAGAAGCTGAAGGCCCCGCAAATCGAACCGATGCCAAAGGCCCCGAGAAGAAGACCGAACAACTGAGCGCCGCCCAGCAGCAGATCGCGCGAGACAAGGGGTAGAAGCGCTGCCACCGAGCCACCTGCGAGGCCGGTTATCAACGTTCGGCCAATCACCACGCGAATTGACGGCGCGTTGCTGACGTAGCGCAAGCCGGAGATCATGGCACGCCCAAGGCTCTCCGGAGGCAGCCGCGAGGGCTCACCTTGGCGTCGCCATAGGTAAAGTACGATGAGCAGAGGGATATAGGACAGTGCCGCCGTCGCGAATGCAGCCACGCCACCAGCCGCCGCAACGATGACGCCCCCGATGGCCGGTCCGAAGCTGCGGGCAGCATTGTAGCTGATGCCGTTGAGCGCCACCGCCGCTGGCAATACGTCCGGCGGCACCTGCTCTCCGACAGAGGCGCCCCAAGCGGGCCAAAGGAGCGCGGTGCCCGAGCCGACGATGAAGCACAGGGCGAGCATGGATCCGGGAGTGATGTGTCCGGTGTGCGCCATGAGAGCAAGGACGATCGATCCACAGATCGAGATCACCAGCGCAACAAGCGCCACCTTGCGGCGATCGAACATGTCGGCGATGGCACCCGACGCCAAGGAGAACAGCGCGACGGGAAGCATCATGGCGGTCTGAACCAATGCGACCATGCTCGCCGAACCGCTCATGAGCGTCATATCCCAGGCAGCACCCACACCCAGAACAAACAGTCCCAGGTTGGAGAATATGCTGGCCAGCCACATGTTTCGGAACACACCGTGTCGAAGCGGACCGAACGGGCCAATTTCAGCGCTGCTGGCGGCGGGCTGTTGGTTCGTCGGCATGGGTCCCCTCAGGAGGCTGCGTGCCCGCCGTTGCGCGACCTTAAGATCCTGGGGTCATTCGCATCCGACCATGCGCGCTGATGCCCCCTGAGAGTTCGCAACGCGGCAAATCGCAACGGCACATCTCTGCCTTAGGCGGCTCTATTGTACCGGAGGCGGAAAAACGGCAACACCGCGAAGCGAGGCAGAGAAAAACGGCCATGGACATGGCCGCTTTCTAACGTCTCGTCATGTGAAACGATTGAACCACGAGAACGCCTCGTCAACCGGCGACCGGCACGTCCGGCGGGGAAATCATGCGGTCCTTGAGTTTCTCGAAGGCCATCACCTTGTCGAGTACGGCCGGGAGATGCCCGCGCACGGACAGGATGATTTTGTTGGTGTAGTCGGGCGAGCTTTGCAGCTCGGGGACGGTGGCAAGCGGGCGGCGTTCGCCGGTCAGCTCATTGACGGTGTCGCCGAGGGCGCGCTCGAGATGGGTCGCGGCATCCATGTCGGGCTGCATGTAGCAGCGGATGCGGTTGGCCTCGATGATGCCGGTGGTGCGGTCCTGGCCGTAGGCGTTGCGGATCTGGGACATGTACTGGGCGAACATCCAGAGGCGCAGCCCCGCGCCGCGGCCGAGGTCCTGCATGGTGAGGATGTCGTCGAATGTCCCCAACTGAGGCATTTCATCGAGGAAGAAGGTGATGGGCGCCTCTTTCGGGTCGGCGCGATGCCGGCTCAGGATGCGGCGGTGCTGGGAGAACATCACGCGGATGATGGGGGCGTAGGCCTTGAGCTCGGAATCGGGGATGCAGAGGTAGATGGTGGAACCGGGTTGGTTGCGCAGCTGTTCTGGCCGCCAGTCGCTGGTTGCCATGGCGTTGCGCAGCCTCTTGGAACGCCCAAACAGCGCGAGGGCGCGGCGGACATTGTCGAAGATGCTGGTGAGGCGCTCGCTTTCGACCAGGCTGGATTCGATGGAGGTGGCGGCATGCCCGAGGTCCGGGATGTCGAACTGCTTAGCCATCAGGTGCAGGGTCTGGATGACCTTCTGGGTCTTGGAGCCGATGTAGGGGCGTTTGGTGAGGTCTTTGAACTCGGTGGGGATGGCGGTCAGGTCGGAGAGGGCCTCCATGATGCGGTTCTTGGGGTTCGGCGAGGCGGCGATGATCATGGCGAAGGCCCACAAAAAGTCCCGCGCGCGGTTGTCCCAGAACGGCTCGCGCGTTTCGGGGTTGGGGACGATCACCTGATAGGAGAACACCTCGCAGTCGTTGGCCGCCTCCTGCATGTCGGCGGAGATGAAGTCGAACGGGTTGTAGCGGTGGGTGCGCCCGCCGGTGTCGGTGGGCGAGAACCGGAACACCGGCCCGAAGTGCTTCGCGCGGTATCCGGCGGTCATGTCCCAGAGCTCGCCTTTCACATCCAGCACCAGCGCCGAGCCCGGGTAGAGGAGCAGGTTGGGAATGACATGCGCCATGCTCTTGCCGCTGCCCGGCCCGCCGATGGTGATGAGACTCTCGTGGCCGGCGTAGTAGATGTGCTCGCGGGTGCGCGGCATGCGGCCGAGGTAGAGGCTGGCCTTGGAGGCCTTGGTGGCAAGATAGGGCGTGCCGTCGATGTCGGCCCCCTTCAGGAACCGGATGCCGCGTTTGAAGCCTGGCGGCGGCAGCGCCTGTTGCACGGGCGCCAGGGCATGGCGGGAGATCCTGGCGACGGCGTCACCAAGCACCACCTCGTGGGCGGGCAGCACCGTCGGCAGGATGTTTTTCAGGATGGTGACGGTTTCGGCCAAAATGGCGGCACTTTTGGCGGCGGGGCCGGCGACGAGGTGGCCCTTGCCGTCATGCCATGCCATGCGGGCCAGGAACAGTGCCCATTCGTGAGGGGTGATCTTGGCATGGGCGACCAGCTGCGCCATGCCGCGGATGGCGGCGCGGTCCTTCTCCGTGAGCATCGCCGCCGGGTATTCGATGGACAGGCTGTAGGCCAGCCTGAAGCGCGCGTTGCGGCGGATGTCGGATGAGAGGCGCGTGTAGATGGTGGCGGCGACCTTGCCCCAGTTCACCGTGCCGAGCGCAGGCAGCTGCTCCACCACGGCGTCGCTGCGGGAAAGGTAGCCCTTCACATGTCTCGAGATCAGGTCATGCAGCGGCCGGTCGCCGATCTGGTTGAGGATTTCGATGGTGGGCTGGCGGATGCGGGCGGCCGGATCGTCGAGGATGGCGTCGACCAGGGCCATCAGGGTGGTCGGGGTGAACGGGGAGAGGTCGGTGGGCGGGCTGATCATAACGCCAGCGCCGGGTGGGGTGAGGCAATGATGAGGCTTCGGTCGTCGGTGCCGTTGTCGAGCTTCTGGATGTAGTCGGCGAGGAACAGGGGCAGGAGCCTCGGCGACAAGTCGTTGCAGTTGGACAGATACGCGCTGACGGCGGCGGGGCTCAGGACCTGCCCGGTGGCGTGCCGGCCGTTGAACAGGAAGTCCTCGGCGCCGTCGGTGGCAAGAAGCACGGCATCGACGCCGTCGACGGGGTGGCGGGCAAGTGCAAGGAACTTGTTCCAGTTGGGGAACGTGATGGGCGTGACCCCGTCATCCTGCTGCGGGGCGGAGCAAAGCGGCAGGAGGACCGCCGTATCGGGGTTGGCGGCGCTGCGGGGCTTGGTGAGGTAGGCGAGGCTGCTGTCACCGATATTGGCGGCGTAGATGGTGGTGGGGCCGATCAGGACGGTTGCCACGGTGGTTGAGTAATCGTCGATGGGGGCGCCGGTCTGGTCGGCAAGCGATTGCAGCGCATAGTGGGCGTTCGCCATGGCGTGGGCGAGGATGTCCGGGCTCGGTTCGCCGCCGGATTTCAGGAGCGCCTGATCGACGTGGGCGTAGATGGCGGCCAAGGCATGCTCAGAGCCGATGCGGGACAAGGGGCAGCTTGAGACGCCGTCGGCCACGCCGAGCAAAAGATGGTCGCCGGCGGCGGCGACCAGGAGGGCATCGTCGGTCGGCAGGGAACGCTGGTGGTGGCGCTTGCCTTGCTGCGACACGGACGAGATGAGCCAGCCCCGCCATTGCTCGGTGGCGAGGCGGCACTGGGTCACGAGCTCGGGGTTCATGGTTTCGCGCCGAGAGCCGGGTAGCTGTCGGGCATGCCGAGCGCGCCGTCGCTTTCCTCCACCACTTCGGCGATGGTTTCCGCCACGGTGGTTTTGGAGTTGGTGGATTTGACGCTGATGATGGCGGTGATCAGCTTGATCACGTCGGGCAGCGAGCTGGCGCCGCGGTTGAGGGTTATGACGGTCTTTTCGCCCGACAGCTTGATCATCGCTTCCTTGCCGGAGATGTCATTGCCGTTCTCATCGATGAAGCGGTTGTCTTTGTTGATCCGCTCGGCACTGGGCGTGACGAAATGCAGGATATGCCCCTTCTGGTCGGTGGCACGGTCCTGGTCGGCGTTGGTGGCGAACACGGCAATGCGGTCCACCAGTTGCTTCCATTCCGGCATGTGCGGGTAGACGTCGTTGGGGACGCCGTCGGTGATGTGGAAGATGTGGGGTGCGCCGGTCTGCACTTTCTGGCCGGGCTGCTTCAGGAGCTTCAGCCGTTCTTCGATCAGGTCCATCGCGTGGTTGAGGGCGGCGCGGGTGGAGGTGTTGGTTTCGGATTGGAGGCTGACGCTGGTCGGCAGCTCGTCGGCGGGTTGCCACAGGAAGATGTTCTTGGGTGTCTGCGAATAGGTAACCAAACAGATATCTATTTGCCCCTTCACGTTGGCGAGGTCGCTGTCGGGCGGCGGGCTCCTCAGGGTCTCGAAACACCGCGGCAGCTCGCGGTTGATGGCGTGGAGGTCGGCATTGTCGCCGCCGAACGAGGTCGAATGGGAAACATCCACAAGGAACACGAACGGAAAGCGCTTGAGGTGCGTCTTGTCCTTGGGAATCGGCGTTCCGCCGGCGTCCCCGTTGATGAGGGGTGACTTGCCGAACGTATGCCACGCGGGATCCTGGGGCTGGTTTGGCATCGAGGAAGTATCCTTGCGTACAATGATCGAAACAAAGTGAGCAATAACCCTAGATGCTCACGGATCGTCCTGTGTCGGCCTTTCCGGGTCGTTCCACAGTTTTGTTGGCGAGGCGGGCTGGGCCGCGAAACGCGCCCGTCGGTTGTGCAGCAGGCATCCGCGAAACTCCTCGAACCGTGCCGCCCTCAACCCGTGCAATGCCCGTCCATGGCGTGGAGATTCTCTGCGCCTCGTGCTAGCTCCCCGGCCACGCGGCGCTCAAGGCTGCCGCGGTTTACGCAGTGCTGACAAAGGGTTCAGTGGTGCGGGCGCCGGGTCGGCGTCGAATTCGACCCTGACGAACCGGATGGTGCCGAAGCTGCCGTCGCCGCGATCGAACCGCATTTCGCTCGGAGCACAACGGCTTCCGCGCATACCCGCGATCACTTGGCGGCAGAGGCTTTCGGTGGTGAAGCCCGTCGCTCCCCACGCCCTGACGGCAAAGCCGGTTTCGGACCTCACGCGAAGGAAGACATCGACGCCCACACGGCGGACCTCACGCCCCTTCGGGATGCAGGCGAAGGGTTTGTTTGGGTCGTGCGGCGCGCTGAGGCAGACAGAAAGGTATTTATAGACGGAGCCGCGGATGGTGTCGGGTGTTTCGCGCCGCGGATTGGGCCGGGGCAACGGCGGGACGGGCGATACCAAGGAAACCTGGGAGGGAATGGTCGGCCATTCCAGCGACAGGTAATCGGATGGTTGCATGCCGCCAGGTGGTGTCGGTGGCTGTGGCGCGGAGACAGGACCGTGGCGGTACTGGAGAAACAGGAGAAACAGAGCAGCGAGAGCAAATGCTACGACCAAGTGGGTCACGCCGGCGGCAAGGGCTCGGCGGAGCTTCCAGAATGTTGCCGGCCAATCCACCGGGGTGAACCGGGCCGGAGCGCCGGGTTGGGCGGTTGGACGCGATGGGACGGAGGCGGGCATGGCGACAGCCGCGGCCGAGGGAGCCTGGACTTGAGCGTCGGCGCCGTTGGGGGTGGCTTCAGGGTTGAAGGGACCTCCAGTGCGTTGAGCACAGGTCGGCCCATTCGCGTGTGGTCAGGGGTTTGCCACGGGCGAAAGTGCGGCTGAAGGCTTCGCGGACGGGCGCCGGGATACGGAGGTATTGTTCCTGGACGAACGCGTTGGGTTGGTGGTCCTTGGGCATGTCATGGGTGAAGCGGCCTGCGGCGATGGCATCGTTCTCGTTGCCGCGCTCGAATTTCTGGAAGGGTGCCGCGCCGCCCAATCCGAGATGGGCCATGTAGATCTGGAAGATGTGGATGGCGAGCACGAACTGGTCGTGTTGCTCATCGACCAGAACGGGCGGGTCACCCGTCTTGCGCAGAAGCTCGTCCTTGACGGCTTTGGGAGACGAATAGCCGAGGGTGAAACCGGTGGGCCTAAATTGAATATTGGTGCGGCTTTCGGGGTCGGGATAGAGGAACTGGTAGCTGTCGGCGTCGACGAAGGCCAGGGTGGTGAAGTCTTCGTTGAACATGATGTTGTTTGGCGAAAAATCGGCGATGCGGAACTGCCAGGGGTGCTCGTGCAGCTTCTGCAGCGCTTCGCACAGCATCAGCACCATGCGTTTGGATTGGTCGAAGGTGAGCGGGGACTGGCCTTTCTGGGACAGTGCGATGATGTGATGCAGCTTCCGCATGTGGTCGAGGCGGGACATGGTGAAGCCGCGGAAATCCCGCTGGACGTTGTCCCGCTCCGGCCGGGTGAACAGCAGGCGGCGTGGCCAGACCACCGCTGGGATGTGGTTGTGAAGCTGGTCGCGGTTGGCGACCAGCCGCAGCACGCGGGTGGCTTCCACCGGAGTTGAAAAGACCTCGCCCAAGCCTTGCTTGTTCCAGATCTTGGCCACCAGCGGCAGCGCGAGGCCCGGCTTCTCGACATGCCAAAGCCGCGCGGCGCCGCCTTTGGAGAACGGGGCGCCCAATTTGATGTCGTACCAGTGTGCTCCCTCCGTCCGGTGCAGGCCGAGGGCGTAGAGCGTGCTGCCTTGGCGGAGATTGGCGGCAGGCATCGGGAGGTCAGGTCTCCCTAGCGGCGGCGCCTCGAACGTCGGCGCTTGTCCTGAGGGGGCGGGGCATTGTCACTTGGTCCGGAGTCATGTTTCTTCGGAGCGTTACCGCCGGCACCCGGGATGGCAAGATCACTGATCAACTGATCGAGGACGGATTTCTCCTTTTCCACATCTTCCATGGCTTTCACGACCTCGGCGCGGGCGCTGCGCACGTTGTCGACGGAGGCGAGGCCCAGCGCCCGCAAGGCTTCGGCGAGATCGGCCTTGTCCTTGGCACCGGCGAGGACGGTGTACTTCTCGGCGGTACGTTCCCGATCGGGGTCGGCCGACGGTGGAGAAAGCGGCGGTGCGCGATGTAAGGCGCCGGCCGTCATGGGCGTATCCCTCGGAGCGGGGGACGGCGGAGGCGGCGGTGCGGTCAGGGACACCGGGGCGGCAACCGACGCCCCGCGCGCCTGGTCGTCCATCATCTGCGCCAGCGTCTCGTGCTGGTCAAAGGTCTGCCCGAACCGCGCCTCGAGCGCCTTGAGGCGGATGGTCTTGCCGACATCCGACAGCTTCATCGTGCCGCCCGCATCGGCGATGACCAGCCCCTGCCCTTTGCGGTGAAGTCGGTAGCCCATGACGGACAGCGCCCGGTCCAACTGGCTCCAGCTCGAGCACGCGTCGATCGTGCGCGACAGCGCCTCGCGCCGTTCGCGGATCATCTCCTTGGTCCAGCTGCGCTCGGGGACCCCGGACGGTTTCATTGCCTTGCGCCGCAAGGCGCCGTCCGATGGCCTTTTGCCGACGTTCCTGAACTGTTGCCCGTCGGTGTGGCGGCCCGGCACGATTTCGAGGCCCATGTTTTCGGACTGGCGGCGGAGGCTTTGCTCGATGCGCACCCAGTCCTGCCGGCGGTTCCACGCGGTGCCCGTTTCCGGGTGCACGCGGTTGACCACGATGTGCACGTGGTGGTGATCGGTGTCGCGGTGGGCGATGTAGAGGCGCTGGTAGTCCTGCAATCCAAGGTCGTCGCAGGTCACATCGCAGACCTGTTGCATGAAGTCGTCGGTAGGCGCCTCATCGGGGTGCCAGCTGATCACGTAATGGTAGACGGGGCTCTTGACCCGTTTGGACTTGTGGGCGGTTGCCCGCATCAGGCCCGGTGCGAGATTGGGGTCGGTGATGAGCATGTTGCGCATGGCGGACCATGCCACCCTGCTCGCCGGCAGGCCTGAGGAGCCTGCTTCCCTGGCAGCATGCTGCTGGTCCTTGTCGCCGTTGAGCAGGTAGTTGACCAGGCCGCGGAACCCCTGTCCCGCCTTTGGCACCTTGCCGATCATCGGAAGGCTCTTTCCATGGCGGCGGAGGCTTCGCTGAGGACGGTCTGGATGCGGTTCTGGATGTAGACGATTTCCTCGCGCTTGATCGGCACCAGGCCGCTGTTGGCCTGATGGGCGAGCTGGTTCAGGTTGATGCCCACCTTGCGCACCTGCATCGCCATCTCATGGATTTCCGCGAACGTGAGCTCCTGCTCGCGTTTCCGCTTCAGGGGCGGCCGTTTGGGCGCTCCCGGACCGCCCAGCGATACCAGTGCGCACTGGCGCATATAGGCGGCCAGTGTGATTCCGGCTGCTTCAGCCCTTGCTTCGAGGATGTCGCGTTGCTCGACCGTCAACTGGACCTTGATCCGTTCGGAGAGCGGTTGTGCTTTTCTATGGTTTTTGGCGGCGCACATGGCGGTCACAGCCCTCCCCGGCGTTGAGGGGACAAGCAAGCGCGTGCGATTGAGGCCACCGGCCGATTGAGCATCTTTTGGGTCCATTTTTGGGCCCAAAAGACTTGCTTGCTCCCATCACGCAAACATAGGGGTGTGGTTCATGCAGTGAAAATACCGCGTGTGTACTTTTTGGGCACATTTGTGCACAAACATCACGGCGCCGAATCGGCCATATCGCCGGGGGCTTTGCCCCCGAACCCCCAGGATTTTTTAGCCGGTGAGGCCGGCCAGCAATATGCCCTGCAAGACGGCTGGACGGTCCCTGAGAACGGTTTTGAGACGCCAAGTGGGGAACCGACGGGAAATGGTGAGGCGCATCCAGAGCGCTTCCTGTCGAGACGACTGACTGCGCGAAAAAGAAACAGCCTAACGGCCGGAGCAGGTGGCGGCGCGGCCACGCGAGCGCGGCGCCCACCGGTAGTAGGCGGGGAGTTCGGGGTCCGCCACCTCGCACAGGGCCTTCAAGCTGGCCTGCAGCACCTCAGCGGGCGGAATGCCGAGGCGCAACGCGATCTCGGCGATGACCGCTTCGCCAACCGAGGGACCGACGCGCACGAGATCCTCCGGCAGGGCGCAGAACCCCAGTTCCATGTTCAGCTTGATGCCGCCGGTGGTTTCGTCCTCGGTGAAGTAGGTGACGATGGAATTGTAGCGCGTGGCATAAACCCGGACTTGCCCGGCCTCGGTGACGGTGGATAGCAGCATGCCCGCATGGAAGCCTGCTGCCGCTTGGCTGGCAAGCCGGCGTGCTGGCACAATAGGCAGGTGAACACGCGCTGTATGCGATGGGTGACATGGGGGTGTGTCGCAATGCACACGGATAGGATGCACCGGGCAGTCAGGGCGAAGCCTTGACGGGTTGGCAGAGGTGGCTCAGACTCCATTGGAACAGGAGATGAACATCATGGCTGCGAAAGGGGATTTCCGGGATCCGAACTGGGAACCGAGTGAAGTGGAGGAAGCCGAGCTGCTGGAGGACATCCGGCGCACGGTGCTGTGGCGGGAAGCCATGGCGCGGCGGGGTATCCGCGTGCTCGCCAAGGGGCTGACCCCGTTTGAGGAAGCCATCGAGGTTCAAAGATGGTGGGAGGAGGAAGGGCATAAGTTGGATACGGCCGGGGTCGAGCGGTAGTGAGCGAACGCCGCCCTTCCATGGTCGTCGTCGCAGGCCCGAACGGTTCCGGCAAGACAACGCTGACCCGGCTGGTGCTGAAACACGAATGGACGGCGGGACACAGCTATATCAATGCCGATGAGATTGCGCAGGCGGAATTTGGTGACTGGAACTCGCTCGAAGCGGTACAGAATGCCGCTCGACTTGCCGATAGGCGTCGCGAAGAATGCCTGACGCACGGCCGCAACTTTGCGTATGAGACCGTGTTTTCGACGCAGCGGCACCTTGACTTAATCCGCCGCGCGAAACGGGCGGGCTGGTTCATCCGGCTTTATTTCGTCGGCACCTCGGACCCGGAAATCAACATCCGGCGGATAGCGGAACGTGTGGCCCAAGGCGGCCACGATGTCCCGAGCAATAAAGTTCGCGAGCGATACGTGCGAAGCATCTTGAATCTGCAGGATGCTCTCCGGCTGGTGGACCGTGGCTATGTATTCGACAACTCGTTGGACCATCAGCTCTGGAAACGCTGGGTGCGCACACGAGACGGGGAAATCGTGAAGGCGCTGGATGGTCCCATGCCGGACTGGATTGAGGAAGCGGTGACAGCACCCGAACCGGAACGCGGCACAGACCTCGCACCGTAGAACGGCTGCGCTGTCAGCCTACATCCCCCGGCCCCGGCGACGGGTTCGCGTTTGGCCCCCATCGGGGCTCATGTCTGGCGCGCCCCGGTTTTCCACGCGCTGCATGGGGAAGGTGTAAATCAGCTCCGGCGTATCGAGGTAGCGCCATTCCTTGGTGCGGGGGTTGAACGTGAACTCCCGCCCGTCGTGCACCATCACCCGCAGGCGCTTGGGATCGGCGCGCTGCCGCTCGTCTTCGCGCATCGTTGTGTAGAAATCCAGGTCGCGGGAAGCATCCGCGAAATCGAACACCAGGTTTTCCAGCTGGATCGCCGTCGCCTCATCAATCCCTGCCGTTGGATAGGATACGTCGAAGCGAACGGGCTCATGCCTGAGCGTCATGGCCGCTTCATCCGCCCCGAACTCTTCGGCGTAGGCCACGATGTTCAAGGCGGTCATGGGATCGGCGGTAAACGGTCTCAGCGCCTCCTCGAGCTCGTGCTTGAGGTCGAAGTAGCGTTGCCGGGCCTTGTCGATACGGGCCTGCACCTGGGCCGCCGGAAGAATGTCCATGGCATATAGGTAGCGGCGGGGGGAACGGCCGACAAGGGCGTTGCGGGGATTTGCGGGGTGTTGGTAGGTTAACCCCCTTTTCGGGGACAACTCCACCGCATGACCGATGACGAGGACGTACGCTACCTGACCACCGGCGAGGCGGCCGCCTATCTCCGGCTGGCGGAGCGCACGTTGCAGGACATGCGGCTCAAGGGCACCGGCCCGTCGTATCATAAGCTTGGGCCCGGCAAGCGCGCCAAGGTCGTCTACGTGCATGAGGACCTGGATGCCTGGGTGAACCGGTACAAGTTCACCTCCACCTCCGAATACGGAAGCGACAATCAGGATTGAACAGGGCTGCCGTCGTGCGGATCGCACGGTGGGAGTGAGCCGGGACTGCAGGCACCAGCGCGCAGGGTAAAGCGCATGAAGGGCCGGACAGCAAGGCGCGCGGAGCCGCGTGTGCGCCTCGTCATCCGGCCGGCGGGATGAGCACTTGCAGTGTGAAGTTCGGATCGAACAGTTCGGCGATAGTCATTTCGCAGCCACTTGGGCAAAAGTAATGAACATCGTCATTGCAGATGGCCTTGTCCTTGTCTGCCGTTAAGCGAGTTGCCGATCAACCGAGTGTCCGCAGGACACAGCCGCGGTTGGGGGTGGGTCAGCGCACCTTCAGGGGCGAAACTGTTCAGTGAGGGGCAGATGGTTGTGCGGCAGCCTGACGCAGACCGGCGGAGGACACTCATTCAGGCATTCTTCAGGACACTCATTTGGAAGGTCAAGAGACATTAAATATAACAATATCAATTTATTGTAGTCTTTGTTCGAGTCCTCTTCTGGGCACCACTGATCCTAAAAGCGCCATGTTTTCAGATAACTAAGGCGCTTCAATGGGTTCTTCCTCTCCTGCAGGTACACAGGAGAGGTACACAGTCCGTGATCATCAGAATGGCTCAGCCTTGGCGCCACCCCACTACGGGGGTCTGGTACTACCGTGCAAGATTGCCCTCAGACCTCCTCCAGGTACTGTCCGGACGCAGCTTCTCTGTGGACGTAGCGGGGTTGACGAGCACAGTGAAACTCGGCCCCACCGTAAAGGTCTCCCTCAAAACGAAGGACATCGCGGAAGCTCGCCTACGACATTCGTCCGTGTCGGCGCAGGTCGAAGCTCGCTGGGCTACTGCCCGTCAGGCGCCGGCGGGGCTGTCACATCGGGAAATCCATGAGATCGCGGGTGAGTGGTATCGAGACTTCGTGGGCCAACATGAAGATGAGCCCGGGCCGACCGAGCAATGGTCGATTTTCCAGGATTTGCTGCTGGACGGCGCTGCGTACCTCGATCCGACGTCGGATGGGGTCGAGAGCGCACCTTACCACCCACGTCAGGCCGAACGCATTCTGGAGCCACACATTAAGCTCGATCCCTGGCTGGAACGCCACGGTTACAGCTTGGATAAAAAGACGAGGGCGGATCTCCTAACCGCGGTCGCCTCGGCTCTGATCAAGGCGGCCCAGACGCTGGAAAGGCGTTCCGAGGGCGACTACTCCCCGGACCCCGTGGAGGCCCGGTTCCCTGTCCGCAGAAGCGGCAACCGGTCGAGCAGTTCCCAACAGCGTAGCGCAACGCTCGTGG
The DNA here is from genome assembly GCA_050250755.1 of Hyphomicrobiaceae bacterium. GTDB lineage: Bacteria > Pseudomonadota > Alphaproteobacteria > Rhizobiales > Hyphomicrobiaceae. The sequence goes on along the minus strand of JBFWOB010000030.1, from coordinate 28,406 downwards.
ACGCATTCGAAGCTTGGGCCAAGGAAGCCCAACCAAAGCAGAAGACGGTTGATGAGTGGCGCAAGCACATCGAAGCCTACATCGCATTTTCTGGAACCGACCAGCTTAACGCCATCTGCAAGCAGTCAGTGATTGCTTGGAAGGATCGCCTTCTCGCTATGGGTAATTCCCCGGCCACTATTAGAAAAAGCAAGCTGGCTGCCCTTCGCGTCGTCTTGGGCTGGGCCGTGGATAACGGCCGCGTCGAGCACAACGCTGCGGCAGGTGTTACGATCAAACGAGGAACTAAGCCCGGCCAAAGGATGCGCAACTTTGACCTGTCAGATGCCGCCGCGATCCTCCAAGCAGCCGCAAGAGAGAGTAGCCCCGTCTACCGGTGGGTGCCTCTCCTCTGTGCCCTAGCGGGGGCTCGGGTCTCAGAGATTTGTCAACTCAGGGCCGAAGACATTCGGCAAGAGGGCGATATCTGGTTCATGGATATTAAGGCTGAAGCTGGCAGTGTGAAGACCGTTTCGTCTGAACGCCGGGTTCCTCTTCACCCCTACGTCCTAAGCGTTGACTTTCTTAAGTTCGTCGAAACCAAAGGATCGGGACCGCTGTTCTTCGACCCCTCCCAACGGAAGGTCGGAGCAAAGAGGCCACAGCCTAAGATTCTAGCGAAAAACGTGGCAGCGTGGGTCCACACGCTTGGGCTTGAGGTGGGACGTCGGCATCGGAAGGACCCAAACCATGCGTGGCGGCACCTGTTCCGTGCACTTGGTCTAGAGCAGGGCATCGACAAGCGTGTTCTCGATGCGATACAGGGACACGCCCCTCGCACCGCAGCGGACGCCTACGGCGAAGTTTCGCTCCGCCTCATGGAGCGTGCAGTCCGTCTGATCCCGCTTCCCGGCTTATGGGAAGGGGCTGGAGGGGATGACCAGAGTTGACGAGCAATGCACGAGTAGCATGCTTGTGCGCATCGACCAGCGGCGGCCTTTCTATCCTGCAATTCAAACTCCGAAGAAGTATCGAGATCGACCGGAAAGGCGCGGATTGGGTCAAGCTTTGCGCCCCTCCCAAACGCCACTGTCGGTGCGATCCCGCCATCACCGTAGTTGTTGCAATTTGCTCTCGCTAACCTGTCCCTCACGGGGCTGCGAGAGATAGCACCCACTGCCTTCCCGGAACGACGGCTTGTCGCTTGGACAATGAGGGGATGCAGTTATTCGCGGACCCCAGCCCCACATGAACATCCGATGTAGGAAGTTGGGCCCCTTTACGCTGTCAGAATTGCCAAGGTGCTTGACGATAAGCCAACCCGGCCGATGGCGCTTCTTCCGAGGCGGAGCGACGAAGCCCAACCTTACGGGTCTTGTTGATGGAGGAAGAGAGGTAGCAAAAAAAGTGACGTGAGGGTAGAACAAGCACGACCACCACAACCTATATCCCTTATCTACTCCTCCTCAGGTTCATTCTGAGTGACCGGCAGAAGCAAGCCCGACTTCTCCCGACCTACTTCTCTCATCACCCCGGCAGCCTCGGTTGCCTTCGATGAAGAGACCAACAGTCCGTCGTGAAGGCCCAGAGCTGGGATACGCCGATTGGCGAGTTGCCGAAGGACCTCCACCATAATCTCACTTTCAAGGAACATGAGTTGGTAGCCGAGTTGCCTGCCCCACGCCTTGCTCAGGTGAGGATGCACTGACAGGGTGGCATCCCTAACCTTCTTCACTGTCGAGCCGGTTGGTAGGCGCGCCTCGTACTGTGCCGCGGACCCTCGTCGATCCATTTTTGCATCCTCATCGTCGCCGACGCCGATCCCTATTTCCTTGGGCCACTTCGACCTCCTGGGGCTTTTGTCGAAGAGAAGCGCATTCATCGCCAGCTTGATCCCGCTGCGGTAGCCCTCGTAACCAGGTATGGCGTACAGGTCTCCGTCCGGTGGCTCTTTGCCGATCACAGCGTAGGCCAGCCTTGTGAACATCGAGCCGTAGTCGAGCACGACGACAGGCTCAGCATTGATCCGAATGTGGGACCGTCGCTCTCTCTTGAGCTGCTGCCAGAAGCCGCCGAAAAGGCGCCCGCCTTGGTTGAAGCGGACTTGTTGATCGGGGAGGATGATGAACCGCCGCCTCATGCGTCTGTCGAACGGATCTACTCGTGGCTCCAGCCCATCATCGAGGAAGTCGATCTCGGCCTTCTTCAGGAACTCGTTAAGTGTCCGGAGCTCGGCCCTGTACTTCGTTGTGGTTGGTGTGTCGTTGTAGTCGATGGGTTCTCGATACAGCGTCCCAATGCGATCATCGGCCCACCCGCTGTACCGCTTCGCATTGCAAGTGAGGGAAATGACTTCCTCATCTTGATGTCTTCCGAAGTCCGCTAGCTGAACCCCAAACTCCCCGACCTTTTGAGCAAACCAAGGTGAGGGCGCAATGGACGAGACCTCTCCTCGCAAGGTGGACCGCTTCAAATTCAGAAAGTCGAGGTCAGACAGAAGGTGCACGAGGGGCGAGAGTGCTTTGCCGAACACAGGGCTATCGTAGCGGGACTGTCCCTTCCCTGCATGACCGAGCTTCACAGCAATGCGGCCAGTGGGCGGCGGGACCAGGACTGCGTGGGCAAGAGCACACACGAGAGCGTCAATGCTACGGAGGTGAACAGCCTGATCGACAGGCCGCCGCTTCCTGATCCGAGTTCCGGTGTGCTCCTCGTGGTGTGAAATGAACTTGGTCGTTGCCTCGATCAGGCCCTTCAGTGCCGATCCATTGGCCGACATCCATCCGTCGAACCACAGGTGCTTCTGCGGCTCGGGTGGCTTCGGCTTCTTGCGGGGAAGCTTCAAATTGTGGTCTGGTAGATCCTCGGAGCGCATATCAGTTCAACTCCGAAAGTGCCTTGTGAAGCGCCCTCTTCTCGCTCTCGACCTGTTCGAGATCGGCCCTTTCGAGACGGGCCACATGGAGCCCAGCGCCCCCTAGGGCCTCTACCAGCCATTGCCCCAAAATCGCCGTCGCTCGTGGTGAGACGTCCTTGTAGTATCGCTTCACGGTCGCCGACGGATGATGGTAGCGCTCGCCGTAGTTCATATCCGTGAGAGCTCTTACGCGGCGCACGAGCTGGGTCTTGAAGGACCGGTCGCTGCGGAAACGCCGTGGCTCGAACTCCCACATCATCACTACGGCGAGCACCGTCTGGACCACGGCCCGTGCGGGGATGTTTTCTCCGAGCTTGCTCACTTCACGTGCCGCTGTGCGCTCGTCTCGGCTCCCAGGACGGCCAGCAAGCTGCAGGGCGATGACACCCTCGGCGTGCTCAACAATGGCCCTCCAGCGGGCATCCAGGGCGTCCCAGGCGGGGTTGTGTTGGTTCTTCTCCATGCGGCAGCGCACACGGGCGACATAGGGCTTGAGGTCAGCGGCAGTAATGCCTGCTTGTGCGTGGTCACCGTGTCTTCTTTGCCTTGATTTGTGGGCCGAGCAGTAACGCGAAAAGCGGGTCGCAGTCGTGCGGCCACAGCCGCTTGCACGGCAGAGGTAGCGCATTGTTTCTCCTGTATGAGCATTGACGGCTTATTTGCACCCGTGAGTGGAAGGACAGGCGCGTTCGTCAAGCTGCGGGATCGGGTTTTGAGGAAGAGGTCTCTTCGGCCGCCTCCTTCTCGTCTTCACCGTCGTCGATGCTCGCCATGAGCTTCGGCTCAACAGCACACAACGGGAGCGAGATCATCGCGACGTCCGCACTTCTGAACCAAGCGGTTTCACCGTCCTCGTCTGTCAGGCAGAAGCGCTCCCGCACGTCGAGTTCAATGTTGAACACTAGGTCTTGAAGTTGAACCTCGTTGTCCTCAGCTCCTTCATCATCGAGCTGCGAAGTGTCTGGATCGACGTTGAAGATTAGTGGCTCGGCGCTGTCCGAAAGGAAGATCTGAACGGCAAAGTCTTTGTCCCCATCAACTTCCTCGGGCTCTTCACGAGGCATATCGAATAGAAAATGACAGAAGATGAGATGCTTTGGGTTGATGGCAATGCGTCGGGAGCCAGCGTCAAAGACAAGAAACCCATCGTCCTCTTCTTCACGCTGCATGTTCAAGTATAGGCGGGCACTTTCTGGCCCAGAGATCGAAAATCGACCCTCAGCGCCTCCACGAAGACGGTACGCAAAGGTTCGTGCAGCGGGGTCCATGTCTAGGCCGGCTTGCTCAAGCTCCTTTTGGGCTGCGCCGTCACTGAAGAGCTGTCCCACGCTCTCAACGCGTTTCCGTGCTCGCCGCAGGGGCAGTGCCGTCGCGGGAAACACCCGGTCCATCGGTTCTCCCAGTGCTGTGCAGATGCGCACAGCAAGATCGAAGCGAGCGTCTTGAATGCCGGCTTCGATGCGCTGGATCTGCTGCTGACTGGTTTCGGCGGCTTCAGCCAACTGCTTTTGCGTCCACCCCTTCTTGGATCGGAGCTTCTTGATGTTGTTCGCCGGCATGTAGTCCTCCGTGCTCATTCGCAGCACAGATATAAGTATAACACATAATTGTGTCAATACACGTATTTAGGTTTTTCCGATGCACGCTAGCCGGTAAACGCTCGCTCTCCCTATTCCTAGCCGTTTTGCAACCCCGGTCGCGCCAATCCCCTCGTCGAGCAATTTCCTGACTTCCTCGGCGTCGATACTCTTCGGCCGCCCTTTGTAGACACCCCGTTCTTTTGCCGCTTGGATGCCTTCCATCTGCCTCTCACGCCGAAGGTTCGTCTCGAACTCAGAGAACACCCCCAGCATATCCAGGAAGGCCTTCCCAGCGGGCGTTGAGGTATCCACCGGCTGCTCTGTGGCCTTGAGATGTGCGCCCTTCTCACGCAGCTCGTGCATGATGTTCTGAAGATCCCTCAGGCTGCGGGCGAGCCGGTCAATGCGGGTGACGACCAATGTGTCGTCCTTCCGCATGAACTCCAGCAGGGTCTCAAGTTCTGTCCTGCCCTTGCGGGTCGTGCCGGTCGCCTTCTCTGCCCGGATCACAGTGCATCCCGCAGCTTTCAGGGCTGCCTTCTGGATCGACAAGTCTTGATCGGTCGTGCTGACCCGAGCGTAGCCGTACAGCATCCGTGCCTCCCTCTCGTCTTGGATGGCTCTAGACCTTATAGCACGAACGTCTTAAATATCAAGTTTGCATCCATATGAGACGCATATCTGTCTCGTCCAAAGTGTCCTGGAAAGGTATACGTGCCGAGACCCTATGGGTGGCGCGTTACGGCCTTTTATGCTCTCGCCGGGCGTTCAAAGATCACCTTCGGGTCAGAAGTTGCACCGACAGGTAGCCGCGGCACGATCAAGCGCCAGTTCTGGCAAATATACTCTTGATGACCAGAACGGGCGTTGAACTTGCCGGAGCGGAAGTCGTAGCACTCCCAAGTTCCACTCGTTTGAAGAAGAAGCTGCCAGTTGCCGTCGCGGTGCAGCAACGCGCCGTTCTGTTCGGGAACCCCAACGAACGGCGAGACAGAGCCGAGCACCTCGATGCAGTACTCTTGTGTGGAATACGGCATCACCAACGTGTCATGGGGCAGCTCCCGTGCAACTGGCCCATTTGGCATTAACAAGATTAACTGCCCCATATTCGGCATATTTGTCTCAACAACGAGAGAAGGCCCCTCAGCCTTGCTTCTCAGGCTGTAGACCACGTCTCCTGGTTGACAGTCAGAGAGGGGCTTGACCTCACTGAACGGAACAAAAGTGACTGTAGCCACTGTAGATCTCCACCTGGTTTTTTTGACGCCTACCCCCTATACGGGGGATTTGTTTGGAGATCACTCCCCCGATCCCGGCCCGAACGATCGCAGCAAAACATCTCGACCTGAAGGGCCCATCGTCGGGCAGCGGCCGCACAAACCCGGTTCGCACTGTCGCACCACGCTGGCGAAGCACTAATCAGGTGTGGCAAGATCCCGCTGCAGGAAAAGGGGGAGCGCGATGGAGACTGACCTTCAGCGGGTCTCGGCGACGCTGTTCAAAACAGCAGACAATCTCTGGACCAACACCGATCTGAGGCCTGACCAGTACTCGCAACCAGTCCTTGCGCTGATCGCGCTCCGGCAGATGGAGGCCAAGTTCGCGAAGATCCACACAGACGAGATCGCGCCGAGGTTCAAGGGTCGGCTGAAGGCGAAGCCGGAGGACTACCGAGCTCGTGGCGCCGTGTTCCTGCCGGACAACGCCCGCTTCTCGAAGCTGATCGCGCTGCCCGAGGCCAGCGACCTCGGGGCCGCTTTGAACGAGGCGATGAGGAGCGTTGCCGAGGCGAACCCGGATCTTGCCGCGGCGCTCCCACATGGCTACAGCGGGCTACCGAACGCAACGCTGCGGGAGTTGCTGCGGCTGCTGGCCCCTCTCAAGCTTGAAGGCGATGCCTACGGTCTGATCTTTGAGTACTTCATGGGCCAGTTCGCCTCCGCCTACATGCAAAAGGGTGGCGAGTTCTTCACCCCTGCCTCCATTGTCAAACTAATCGTTGAGGTGATCGAGCCATACCATGGCGCGATATTGGACCCCGCCTGCGGCTCGGGCGGCATGTTCGTGCACTCGGCCGAGTTCGTTCGCCGTCACCGCAGGCAACCGGCCAGAGAGATCAGCCTGTTCGGCGTTGAGAAGATGTCGGACACACTGCGTCTTTGTCGATTGAACCTGGCTGTGCATGGGCTCTCCGGCGACGTGCAAATCGCTAACTCTTATTACGACGACCCACACAAACTCCTCGGGCGATTTGACTTCGTCATGGCCAATCCGCCGTTCAACCAGTCGGAAGTGGACCTCAAGCGGCTAGTCAGCGAAGCCGGCAAGGTGGACGCCCGCTTCCCCCTCGGCCTGCCGACTGTCAACAACGCCAACTATCTTTGGATCAATCTGTTCTACGCCGCGCTGAGCCCGACCGGGCGGGCCGGCTTCGTCATGGCCAACAGCGCCAGTGACGGGGGCGGCAGCGAGAAGGACCTGCGTCGCAAGCTCGTGGAGACCGGGGCAGTTGACTGCATCATCGCGGTCGGGCCCAATATGTTCTTCACGGTCACGCTGCCGGTAACGCTATGGTTCCTCGACAAGGGCAAAGCTAAAGGCAAACGGGCTGACGAGGTGCTGTTCATAGATGCCCGCCATCTGTTCCGGCAAGTCACCAGGGCTCATCGCACGTTCGATCCGGGGCACATCGAGTTCCTAGCCAACATTGTGCGGCTGTGGCGGGGTGACGAGATCGAGACCCAGGCGGGTAGTGCGGAGCGCATCAAGGAGGCGTTCCCCAAGGGCGGCTACCGCGACGTGTTAGGGCTCTGCAGGGTCGCAAGCCGGGCTGAGATTAAGGAACAGAGCTGGAGCCTTAATCCCGGCCGGTACGTCGGGCTGGCCCCGGGTGAAAAGAAGGACAACGGCGAGTTCCGAGAGCAGTTGGAGGCGCTTCAGGAGGAGTTGGAGGCGCTGAACGTAGAGGCTGTCACGCTGCAGGCACAGATCGCGAAGAACGCGGCGGAGCTGCTTGCATGACTGACGCATGGGTCCAGCGGCCACTTGGAAACGCTCCGGTTGAAATCATCGACGGGGATCGCGGTACTGAGTATCCGAAGAAGTCGGATTTCAATGCTGTCGGCGACTGGCTCTTCTTGGATACGGGAAACGTTCGCAAGAATGGCTTCGATTTCACGTCGTGCCAGTTCATCACCAATGATAAGGAACGCAAGCTTCGGAAGGGCCGGGTCGTCCGAGGCGACATAGTGTTGACCACTCGTGGGACCATCGGGAACGTCGGTTGGTTCAATGATCGCGTGCGGTACGACCAAATAAGGATCAATTCCGGCATGGTCATACTGCGAGCAGATCGTTCAACTTTGCTGCCGGAGTTCTTGTTTCTGGTCGTTCGAAGTCCGCAGTTCAGAGCGCAGGTCACAGCGCTGACCAGTGGTGCGGCTCAACCACAACTTCCGATCCGAGACATTCGTCTGTTACGGATCCCGCTTCCTCCGATGTCTGTGCAACGCCACATCGCCTCCATCCTCGGCGCGTACGACGATCTGATCGAGGTGAACCGGCGACGGATCGCGGTGCTGGAGGAGATGGCGCGGGGGCTGTTCGAGGAATGGTTCGTCCACTTCCGGTTTCCGGAGCATAAGGCTACTGAAGTCCGAGACAAGGGTGATGATAGGTTGCCCCTCGGATGGACCTGGACAACGCTCGGGGCGCTTGCCGAGGAGATGCGGGACGCCGTTCAGCCTACCCAGGTGAGCGGCGAGACGCCCTACGTCGGCCTGGAGCATATCCCACGCCGTTCAACCACTCTCGACGATTGGGGAAGCGCCGCAGACGTGACGAGCACGAAGCTAAAGTTCAGGCGGGGGGACATCCTATTCGGAAAGATACGACCTTACTTCCATAAGGTGGCATGGGCTCCCTTCGAGGGTATCTGCTCATCCGATGCGATCGTTATTCGTCCCCGAGCGACGAAAGTCGCGGCTTTGGTGCTTGCCGTGACGTCGAGTGACCGGTTTGTCGCTCACTCTGTGCAGACCTCAAATGGGACCAAGATGCCCCGAGCCAGCTGGGCCGTTCTGGCGAAATACCCTGTTCCCATGCCAGTTGCCACGGTTTGTGATCAATTCCAAAAGTACGTGATGGCAGGGGTTGAGATGGCAGCGACGCTCCAACGTTCGAACACGAAGCTCGCAGCATCTCGTGCTCTTCTCCTACCTCGCCTGATGTCCGGTAAGTTGTCAGTGGCCGGTGCCGAGCGCGAACTCGAGGACGCTGCCTGATGCCTCCTGCTGCCCCCTCACGCTCTCTTTCTGGCGCGCTCGCTAGTGAGGTGGAGATCGTGGAGAGGCCGGCGTTGGAGCTGCTGCAAGAGCTGGGCTGGCAACATCAGAACTTGCTGCACGAGGAACCCGGCCCCACGAACCCGACCGGCCGCCGCTCACGGCGCGAAGTCTTCTTGCCCGCTCGCCTCCGTGGAGCCCTGAAGCGCCTCAACTCTGACTTACCCGTCAAGGCGCTGGAGCAAGCCGAGGCTGAGCTGACAGCCGACCGCTCGTCCATGTCGCCCGTCGCCGCTAACCGCGAAGTTTACCGTCTGCTGCGGGACGGCGTGCCAGTCCAGGTGCCGCAGGAGGACGGTTCTCAGAAGCTAGAGCGGGTGCGACTGGTTGATTGGACGGGGCAGGGCAAGGGCGAGAACGACTTCTTGATCGCCTCACAGATGTGGATCGAGAACGAGCTATATGGCTTTCGCAAGCGCCCCGACGCCATCGGCTACCTTAACGGTATCCCCGTTCTCCTCTGCGAGTGGAAGGCTCCAACGCAGCCCCTACAGGAAGCCTATGACGCCAACCTTCGCGACTACCGCGACACTATTCCTAGGCTGTTCGACGCAAATGGCTTCACGCTCCTCTCCAACGGCCTCGAAGCAGTCATGGGACCGTCGCACGCCCCGTTCAACCTATTCGCCCCATGGAAGCGACTTGATGAGGACGGCCCCGAGAGCGTCGGACTGGAGACGATGCTAAGGGCGACATGCACGCCCGGCCGCTTCCTCGACCTGATCGAGAGCTTTCTGCTGTTCGAGGAGGGGCGCCAGGGGTTGCGGAAGTTGACAGCCAAGTACCATCAAGTCCTCGGCATTAATCGCGCCATCGCGGCCGTGCGGCACATAGCTGACAACCAGGGCCGGCTGGGGGTGTTCTGGCATACCCAGGGTTCGGGCAAGAGCTTCTCGATGGTGATGTTTGCCGAGAAAGTGCTTCGGCGGCTCGGCGGCAACTGGACCTTCGTGGTCGTCACCGACCGGCAGGAGTTGGACGACCAGATCGCCCAGACATTCGCCTCCGTTGGCGCGCTGACGAAGCCCATTAAGGATGCCCAGGCACAGAGCCGGGCGCACTTGCGCCAGCTTTTGGCGGGGCAAGAGCGGTATGTCTTCACCTTGATCCATAAGTTCTCGGCCGACCGCCTTGAACTGATGCCGGTGCTGTCGGAGCGCCAGGATATTATTGTCATCACGGACGAGGCACACCGCAGCCAGTACGATCAGCTCGCCGCCAACATGCGCCGAGCGCTTCCCAATGCGGCCTTCATCGGCTTCACGGGAACGCCTCTAATAGCCGGCCAAGAGGAGAGGACACGGGAAGTCTTCGGCGATTATGTCTCGATCTACAATTTCGCGCAGTCGGCGTCAGACGGCGCAACCGTCCCGCTGTTCTACGAGAACCGGAAGCCAGAGCTTCAGATCGCCTCCGAAGAGTTGCGAGAGGAGGTCTATGACGTCATTGAGGAGGCTGGGCTCGATCATGACCAGGAAAAGAAGCTGGAGCGAGAGTTCGCCCGCCAGTACCACCTGATCACTCGAAACGACCGGTTAGACGAGATCGCTGCGGACCTCGTGCGTCATCTCGCCTCTCGTGGCTACTTGGGTAAAGCGATGTTCGTGGCCATAGACAAGGCCACGGCGGTGCGCATGTACGACAAGGTCAAAGCGGCATGGGCGGCGCTGATCTCGGAACGTGAAAAATCCGCAACAGCTGCCCGTGAGGAGACCAAGGCCGGCATTAACGAGCTGCTGGCGTGGATGAAGAGCCTCGACATGGCCGTGGTTGTGAGCCAGGGACAGAACGAAATCGCGGACCTCAAGACCAAGGGCCTCGACATTCTTCCGCATCGAGAGCGGATGCAGAAGGAGGACCTGGAGAGCAGGTTCAAGAATGGAGAGGACCCACTCCGGCTCGTGTTCGTCTGCGCTATGTGGATCACCGGCTTCGACGTGCCAACGTGCAGCACTATTTACCTCGACAAGCCCATGAAGAACCACACGCTTATGCAGACGATTGCTCGTGCCAACCGCCGGGCGCCCGGCAAGACGGCGGGCGTGGTGGTGGATTATGTTGGCGTGTTCCAAAACCTGCAGAAGGCGCTCGCCATCTACGCCACCACCTCCTCGCTCAGCGGCGGGTCGCCAATTAGAAGCAAGGACGGGCTCGTGGAGGAACTGGTTGCGTCGCTGGCTGCGGCACGGGCGTTTTGCGTCGAGCTTGGCGTTGATCCCGAGGCGATCCCGGCGGCCAGTAAGCTCGCTCGTCTCAAGCTGATCGCAGATGCCGTGGAGGTGCTCATCGCCCCAGATGAGCAAAGGCGCGAGTTTCTGCGGCGCGTGGGAGTTGCTGCTCGGGCTTACAAGGCGCTACTGCCGGACGACCGAGCTACGCCCTTTCTCAAGCAAGTGGCGACGCTCCACGTCATCGGTGAGGCAGTGCGAGCAAAGCTGGGGCCAATCGATATATCCGCCATCTATGCCAAGATCGAAGCGCTGCTAGATGAGAAGATCGAAGGCGTTGCAATCACAGCACCCATCGTTGAAGATCATGCGGTCGGCGAGCGCATAGACCTCTCCGATATCGACTTTGAGAAGCTGTCCGGCCTTTTTCAAACGAACCCGAAGACAGCTAGCGAACAGATGCGCGCTAATGCTGAAAAAAAGGCGCGCAAGTTGGCGGGTGAAAATCCAACCCGCAAGGATCTCGTTGAAAAGCTGGAGATGCTGGTCGCGGAGTACAACAGCGGCACCATCGATGCGGCGAAATTCTTTGACGCCCTCAGGCGCTTCGTCAACGAGATGGACGAGGAGCAACAACGCGCTGGGCTCGAGGGAATGACGGAGCGTGAACGGGCAGTGTTCGACCTGCTCACACGTCCTTCGCCAAAACTGACCCGAGCTCAAGAAATCGCGGTCAAGGCCGTGGCGAAGGGACTGCTTCAGAAGCTCCAGGCCGACCTCCTGTCGCCGCGATGGGAGCTGAACCCACAAACTCGTGCCAGCGTGCACTCCGAGATTAAAGTGGTCCTCAACGAGCTGCCGGAGGAGCCTTATCCGCAGGTCATCTTCGATGAGAAGGTCGAAGCTGTATGGCAGTACGTGTACCACCACATGGGTACCCGGCCCGGAAACGCGCCATCTCACTGATTTCGAGCCTGAACCCATGAACCAATACGTGAAGGCTCTTCCCGAGCCTGAAGTTATACTTAGACTTGAGCCCGAAGAACTTGGCGCTCGGCTGCTGTTCGCCACTCGTGAGATCGAAGGCGATAAGATGTTTGAGCCCGGCCGTTTTGCCAAGAGCCTGGTCCAGCACTTCAGTCCCCACCACACTTTGGCAGCCGACATTGAACTGGCAATGGTCGAAGCGTGGGCTTGGCTGCAAGCTCAGGGATTGGTCGTCCCCGAGCCCGGCATCAATGGCACTCACGGTTGGCGCAGGCTAAGCCGCCGCGCTCGCCAATTCGAGACCCAACAGTCGTTTAAGGACTTCACCGCAGCAAAAATGCTTCCGAAGGCTCTGCTCCATTCTTCTATCTCTGACAGCGTCTGGCTCGCATTCGTTAGGGGTGAGTATGACGTGGCAGTGTTCCAAGGCATGAAGCAGGTCGAGGTCGAGCTACGACGCGCCACCGGTGCTGCCGATGATGTGGTCGGGGTTAAGCTTGCGAGAGAGGCATTCGATCCAAAGACGGGCAAGCTCACGGACAAGAGTGTCGAAGCTGGCGAGCGAGAGGCACGTGCTCACCTCTTTGCTGGAGCGCTAGGATCTTACAAGAACCCACAGTCACACCGCCACGTGGCACTTAGCGATCCTGTCGAGGCCATCGAGCAGATCATGTTGGCTAGCCATCTCCTGCGCATCATTGACAGCAGAAGACCCAAGTAGCGAGAAGTTCAAACCTTGTAGACCGATCCTAGTGTCATAATGCGCCGCTACTCCGTCGGCATTTTATCAACATGCAGCCGAGCACTCTGCTCACTCTCGCCGCGCTGGGTGGCGCGTGCCTCAGCCGTTCGCAAACTCCGGCCGCTCTTCAAGGCACCGCAGCCGCTACCGGGCAACATACCCCGTCGTAAGTCTCGTATGAATTTCATGCTCGGTTGCTTCAAACCCAGCCATATCAGCAGTAGCCGAGGCAACCTCTTCCCGGCAGTGGATGGGCAAGAACTGCACAAACGGGTCTCTTTCCGCTCGTGTTCCGAGGCTTGCGACAGGTACACTTCGCTGGTACACAATCCGCCTCAGGATGAGGAAGAAACTCTTATATATCTGATGCTTGGAAAGCAGGTCCACCAGTCCTCTTCTGGGCGCCATTTTGATATCCCTAAATTATTGAAACTCCACGATTCCCCTGATAAATTTCAGGGAAATCGGCCGGTCGCAGCCGTTTTGGTCATACATTTGGACATACGTGAGCAGGGAGTCGAGCCTCGCCATGTCGCCCCGAGCCACACCGCTGCACTCTTGAGCGGAACGGCTTCTGAGTCGACGCGTGTGTCCATGGTTTCGGGACCTCGGCGCCCGGGCCGTGGTGTTCTTGGCCACGGGCTGCAAGCATGCCTCGCCGCGAAGCTGAGATCGCTGAGGGTAGGTTTTATTGCCCGGACGATGCGGCGGTGAAAACCGCCAATTGCGCAGCGAACGCACGCCTGAAGGCGGGTCGCGCTTCGGCGCGGGCGACATAGGCTGCCAAGTTCGGATATTCGCGCAGCAGGTCCGAACTCTTCAGCCTCTGCAGCACATGCGCCATCAGAAGATCCGCCGCGCTGAATGCACCGTCGAGCCAATCGGAATCGCCAAGTTGAGCAGAAAGTTCGCCTAGCCTTGCACGGATGCGATCCTCGACCATGCGCATTCGCTCCTCGCGCCAGCTCTTGTCACTCTCCAGGTAAGTGACAATTCCCCGGTCGACAATCGGCGGCTCTATCGTGCACAGAGCGGCAAACATCCATGTGATCGCGCGCGCCCGTGCGTTTGCATCGACCGGCAGCAGGCCCACATGACGCTCCGCGATGTGGAACACGATCGCCCCGGACTCGAAGAGGGCGAGATCGCCTTCCTCATAGGTCGGAATCTGCCCGAAAGGATGAAGCGCGCGATGCGCTTGCTCCTTCATCTCACTGAACGAAAGAAGGCGAACACCGTAAGGCTGGCCCACCTCTTCAAGCGCCCAGCGAACACGCATGTCACGTGCCAGCCCCCTGCCGCGATCAGGAGACATTTCAAAGGCGGTGATGGTGGGCATCATTGGATGGCTCCGGTGACTGCTTGAGGCTGTCGAGGATGACCTGCGCAATCGCGACGGCCACTCTCGCGGTTTTATGTCCGCTTCTTGCGCATGGCCCCCGGAGGACGAATGACTGCCGCGCCTCCCGACAACCCGCCTTATTTTTTGGTCATAGACTGGGGCTGCTGGCCTTCTGGCAGTAAACTCTTTTATTACCTAAAGGGTTTTGATCACAGCGAGACCCGCCATCACCGCGGCGATCGAAAGCACGACCGACACGGCAACGTAGGCGGTGGCCGAGGCGACTTCTCCGCGCTCGGCGAGAAGCACCGCGTCCAAAGAAAATGCTGAGAAAGTCGTGTAACCGCTGATGACGCCGGTGGTGAGGAAGAGCCGGACATCCTGCGGTGCAGCGCCTTTGAAGGCGAACCAGCCGGCCAGCAAGTCCATTGCTAAAGATCCACTGATGTTGATCAACAGAATACCGACCGGCAACGGTGTCGCCGAGATGCGGGTGATCCAGTCGTTGAGGAGATGGCGGACAACTCCGCCGAGGCCGGAGCCGATGAAGATGAGGATGGAAGCGCGCATATTAAGTCCCGCTGTTCGACGACGCCTCGCGTCGATCAGGGCAAAACAAAAGCCCCTACCCGCGCAAAAGCGCCTGGTAGGAGCCATCAGCCTCACGGCGGTTGTCGGGGGACTCCATCCCCATCTCACGGATCAATCATGACGCACCGCGCTCGGCGCTGCAAGAGGACGATAGCTTGGTGAGTGGGTCCCGATCCATTCGCATCACACAGGCAACGTGATTTCGGCAGGCGTAAACGGTCGAGCATTACAGGCCAATATCGACGCTTATTTAAGACGGATCTCGCGGGTCATTCGCACAGAGTCGCCCGAGGTGGACATCAGAATGAGCAACTCGGTGACTGCGTCTATCGAACCACGCAACACGCGAACGATAGGTCCTTTTCCGGTCAGACTCTTTTCGGCACGATCCAGGTGAGACAGTTCTTCGACTCGGATTGAATCAATGAGTGAGTGAAGCTCTTGGTCGCGACTGGACAGAAACGCAATCTGGTCAGTTAGATGGCGATGCACCGCCTCCTCGATCGCTGCAGTACAAGCCCAAATTGCGTTGCGCCCAAGTAAAGCCGTACCACCCCCTAACAGTCGTCCACCGATGCCCCAAAGGAACAGCATTCGGCAAGGCTTCGCCTGACGCGAGGGCATAACCTCCGCAAATCGAGCCCGATGGCTCACCTCATGCGCCAGCATTTCTTCGAGCGTTGGCACGACCTCGGGACAGCGCCATCGTGCGATTGCAATCTGCGACCGGTAGACTCGGATCGCGCCGTGCTCTCCTGCGTGGTTTACCTTGAGAATACGAGCGATTGTTCGGGTAGCGGCGAAGTGGCCGTTTCCGGCATTCGTTGCCTCTCGCGTGGCATGAGATGGTGTCATCAGGTCCAAAGATCCGCAGCCAGGTTCGCAGAGCGGCGTACAGTAGCCAGGCTTTCCGAAGCGGGCAATTTAGCAAGAGCTCTACTCGACTTGATCGCAACCGAAAGATGCTGAGCGATGCTGGCTTGTGATCAGTTGCGCTGGCTTGAGTTTTCTTGTGCCAACGAGCACGCATTTCTGCGCGTCCTAGCCAGGCCGGTGCGAAGCGGTACTGCAGCCCTAGCCCAAAGTGCAGATGAACCAAGTCTTTTGGCGCGTTGGTTCAATTCCACAGCATGATTCCGGCGGGTGGGTGAAAAGCGCAATTGATTGGGTGTCGGCCGCACCTGACGGGCGGCAAAAGCAGAACCCCGCGCGCAAGCGCACTCCGCCGGAGCGCCAAGCACATGACTACCATCGCAACCGAAGACGGCATCCAGATTTTCTACAAGGACTGGGGCCCGAAAACCGCGCAGCCGATCGTCTTTCATCACGGATGGCCACTGAGCTCAGACGACTGGGATAACCAGATGCTTTATTTCGTCGGCAAGGGTTACCGTGTGGTTGCGCATGATCGCCGTGGACATGGGCGCTCGACCCAGACGGGTGAGGGTCATGGAATGGACCACTATGCTGCCGATGCCGCCGCGGTCGTCGAGCATCTTGATCTTCGCAACTCCATTCACATTGGTCATTCCACCGGTGGTGGAGAGGCGACGCGCTACGTCGCGCGTCATGGCAAGGGCCGCGTGGCCAAGCTGGTGCTGATTGGTGCCGTGACGCCGCTCATGCTGAAAACAGCGACCAACCCTGATGGTTTGCCGATTGAGGTGTTTGACGGCTTGCGCACCGCGCTCGCGGCCAACAGGGCGCAATTCTACCTCGATTTCGCCAGCGGCCCATTCTACGGCTACAACCGTCCAGGCGCCGAGCCTTCCCAGGCGAACATTTGGAATTGGTGGCGCCAAGCCATGATGGGTGACGCTAAAGCGCAATATGACGGCATCAAAGCGTTCTCCGAGACGGACTTCACCGAGGACCTCAAGAGCATCGCCGTTCCCACCCTCGTCATGCACGGCGATGACGACCAGATCGTGCCTGTCGCCGACTCGGCTCCGCTTTCAGCGAAGCTCCTGAAGAACAGCACGCTCAAGATTTACGAGAAGCTGCCGCATGCCATGTGTGCGACCCATGCCGATCGCATCAATGCGGATCTGCTCTCATTCATAACGGCCTGACAATCGTCACCCCACCGCCGATTACGAGGTTGGCATCGCCACGAGAAACTCCGGTGGTGACGTGTGGCCTTCGCCCAGTCGCCGCCACCTGGAAACGGGCCGTCTGTAGACCATCTCCATTCACTAAACAGGAGCACATCATGCCACTCGCAGAATCAAATCACGGTACGATTGGACAGCAAGATGCCAATATCAAATCCGACAATACTTTACGTAATGATAAACTAATATTGGACGAGTTGGTCCCGTCGCGTTACGCGGTACGGATCGGCGACATCGACGTGCTGGTGGTCAGTGATGGCGTGCTACCGCTCCCAACCGCAATGTTGGCACACAATGCCGACCCGGCCGTCCGGGCGGCCTGGCTAGACGATATGTTCCTGCCGCCGGACGCTTTTGACTGGTCGCTGAACGTTGTCGTGGTGCGCAGCGGCGGGCAGACCATACTCGTCGACGCTGGGCTAGGGCTGGACCCGGACTTGAACTTGCCGCGGGCCGGGCAGTTGATCAAGCGACTGAAGGCCGCCGGCATCGATCTTGCCTCCGTGACCGATGTGGTTCTGACCCACATGCACATGGACCACATCGGTGGGCTGCTCGTTGACGGCGTGAAGGACCGGCTGCGACCGGACTTGCGGATTCACGTGGCGGCCGCCGAAGTCAAGTTCTGGGAGACGCCGGATTTCACTCATGCCTCCATGCCCCCGGGATTCCCGGACGCGCTTCGTGCGACCGCCAAGCGGTTCGTGCAAGAGTACCGTAGCCAGCTTCGGCTGTTCGATGAGGAATACGAGGTAGCGCCAGGGGTGGTCGCCCGTCGCACCGGCGGCCATACTCCCGGGCACAGCGTGGTCCGCCTGGAATCCGGCGGCGACAGGCTGACGTTCGCGGGTGACGCCGTGTTCGCGGTCGGGTTCGACCACCCCGACTGGCACAACGGTTTCGAACACGATCCCGAGGAGGCGGCCCGCGTTCGGATCCGCCTTTTGACAGAGTTGGCTGAGACCGGCGAGATGCTGGTGGCTACGCACCTGCCTTTCCCGTCCGTTGGCCGGGTGGCCGTCGACGGCGACGCCTTTCGTTGGGTGCCGGTCTTCTGGGACTACTGACAGCTTCTTGGGTTGGGATCGAACCGGGCAAGATATGTTGGAATGACGCCTATTTTTCAGAGCAAGAAGCCGACGGCGACAGAGTAATGATCTGTCGCCGTCGAAAGCCGCCTCGTTTCTTGGTGCAATGTGTTGTCCTCCCAGACGCAGGTCAGATCACGGACACGACGATACGTGGTGCGCACCGAACGTCCTTGGTTCGTCATGTGATGCAGCCACGCGATGGCGATGAGGCTGGGCTGACGAATGTGGCTTGGTGGAGCCTCTCCTGGGTTTGACATCGCGCGGCGGCCCTCATAACTTTGGAACGGCGGTGCAAGCCGCATCCGGACCCGCGGGAAGGGCAGAGCCCACTTGCAGCGATGAGCTGACAAATTCCAACCTTTGTGCAGCCGTATTGCGGGTCGTCGGCGATAGATGCACGGAGGTTCCGATGAGATCTCTGCCAAGCCGGCCGGATATCGATCAACTCAAAAAGCAGGCTAAGGAATTGCTGGCCGAATACCGGCGTGGCGACCCCGAAGCAATCAAGCGCTTCCGCACATCCTTGCCCGCAGCCGCCGAGCGTGATGATGAAGCGATCGCACGATTGAGCCTGCATCTGCGCGATGCGCAGTCGTGCATCGCACGCGAGTACGGTTTCGCGTCCTGGGTCGACCTCAAAAGCTTCGTCGATGCGGTTCGCGCTGCGGATGCAGCAAACAGTCCGTCAGCGCTGGCGGCAGCTTTCGCCCGCCTAGCCTACGCCGGCGACATCGCCGGTGGCACGAACCGCGCGCGCCCCAACGCAGCAGTTCGATTGCTCTCGGAACATCCTGAACTGGCTGCTCAAAGCCCATGGATTGCATGTGCCGTCGGAGATCTTGCTGTGGTGCGGCGCCGGGTCGAAGCGGATCCGCTGTGGGTCAACCAGCCCGGAGGTCCCCTCGCCCTGCCGCCTCTCGTTGCGACGACGCACTCGGGCCTGCTGCGCCTGCCGGAGTACAAAATCCGGCTGCAAGAGATGGTTGATTTACTGCTCGCAGCCGGTGCCGATCCGAACCAATCGGTTGGCAGTCGATGGCCGCCGGAGTCCGTCGCGGCTCCGTCGAAGGATCACATGCTCTCGGCGCTCTACGGCGCTGCCGGGGCGAACCATGATCCAGACCTTACCCGCCGGCTTCTCACGGCGGGCGCTAATCCAAACGACAATGAGTCATTGTATCACTCGCTGGAAGCGCCTGTTTGCACACGCCTGCTGCTTGAGGCGGGTGCCGTTGTCACCGGCACGAATGCGCTCTATCGCGCGCTCGACCTTGACGATCTCGACACGTTCAGGCTGCTTCTGTTGCATGCGGCAGGCGCCAGCGAGCTGAGCGGAGGGCGGCTGCTACTGTGGGCGATCCGTCGGCGGCGATCGCCGGAGCACATCAGGGCCTTGCTGGCGGCCGGCGTCGATCCGACGGTGAAAACGCGAGACGGTGTCAGCGCCCACACGCAGGCCCTGCGCTATGGCTTACCGGAGGTGGCGGAAGTCCTGAAGCAGGCCGGCGTGCAGGAGAATGTCGCGGACGACGATCAGTTCATCGCGGCGTGCGCTCGCGGCGACGTTGATGCCGCCCGAGGCATCCAGGCCCGCAGACCCGATCTTCCCTCCGCGCTAAGTGAGAGCCAGCTTCGCCTTTTACCGGAGTTGGCCGCGGCGAACTGCGCCACAGCCGTTCGTGTGATGGTCGAACTCGGTTGGCCGATCGCCGTTCGTGGGGGTGATTGGAGCGCCAGCGCCCTGAACCAAGCGGTTTTTCGTGGCGACTCTGCTCTTGCACGGTTTCTGCTCGAGCGGGGCGCCGCGTGGACCGAGGAGCATGGCTTTGGGGACAACGCGTGTGGGACGTTGAGTTGGGCCTCGCTCAACCAACCGGTTGAGGACGGCGACTGGGTGGGCTGCGCTGCCGCCCTTGCTGATCACGGCATGCCGCTAGGCCAACGCGATCGGGATGACCCGACATGCGTCATTGTTGATGGCAAAAGTCGGCAGTTCTCCGACGACGTTTCGGCGTTCCTACTGGGCGAGGACGCCGATGCCTCACGCTCGTTATAGCCGCATTCCGGCAGTCGGTGGTTGCCAACCTTCTGAACGCCTCGGCAGCAGGCATATGACTTTTGTCCGCTGTCGAAGCATCCACACGCTTCACAATACGAGTGCGAGAGCGGAGCGGCACATCAGCCTTGAATCGCCCAATATCAAAAGAGCACATTAAGTCCCAACTGGCCGCCCCATCCGATGAACGCCAATTGATGCCCCCTGCCACGTATCAAGCCCGGATTTACGGATGGGGTGTAGCGATGCGTGACGCGAAAGATCACGCACGAAGCTTTATTCTACTACTACCGCGTGATCGCCCGACGTGGGTTGTTTTGCACTGCGTAGCAGCAGCACGAGGGGGATCGACGCCAGCGCCAGGATCATCATGAGCTTGAAGTCGTTCATGTAGCTGATGATGTCGGCCTGCCGCTGGACGACGTGATCGAGTGCGGCACGCCCGGCAGCCGTCCATGGGCTCAGAATGTGGCCTGCAGCGCCATCGAACGCCCGGTTGGTTGCCGTTACCTGACTCGCGATCGTCTCGTGATTGATCTGACCGTTTCGCACCAGCAAATAGGCAACGATTGAGATGCCGACGCTCGATCCGGCATTGCGCGAGAGATTATAGAGTCCGGTCGCCTCCGCCCGCTGCTCCGGCGCAAGTGTCGCGAAGGTGATCGTCGTCAGAGGCACGAAAAGGAAGCCGAGGCCGGCGCCCTGGATAAAACCCGTGACAGCGATCGTCTGTTGCGAGATGTCCGGCGTCCAGCCGATCATGTCGTACATCGCCCATGCGGTGAGCAGCAGGCCGATCATCAGCAGTACGCGCGTGTCGACACGCCCGATAAGCCGACCGACGATAAACATACACACCATTGTGCCGATGCCGCGCGGCCCCATGACGAGACCTGCCGTCACCACCGGGTAGCCCATCAACGTCTGGAGGTAGGGCGTCAGCAGCGCGAGCGAAGCGAGGTAACTGATGCCGATGATGAAGATGAACAGTATTCCGACCGCGAAATTGCGATCGAGAAACAGGCGCGGATTGACGAACGAATGCTTCGCCGTGAACGTATGGACGAGAAAGATGTAAAATGCACCTGCTGCGATGGTCGCCTCGATCAGGATCTCAATCGACGAGAACCAGTCGAGCTGCGCGCCGCGGTCGAGGAAGATTTGCAAAGCGCCAATGGCAATGCTGAGGCTGCCGAAACCGATCCAATCGAATTTTGCTGTCGCGATGATCTTCGTCTCGCGCATAAATAGCGCGATACCGACAAGCGCCAGCGCACCGATCGGCACGTTGATGTAGAATACCCATCGCCAGCTCAGATTCTCGGTCAACCAGCCGCCGATGACTGGTCCGAGCACGGGGCCGACCATTACTGACACGCCAAACAGCGCCATCGCTGATCCGCGTTCCTCCGGCGTGTAGATGTCGAGCAAAATCGACTGCGCGATCGGCACCAGCGAAGCGCCAAAGAAACCCTGGATCAAGCGGAAGGCGACGATCTCGAATAGCGATTGCGCCAGACCGCAGAGAATGGATGCGACGACGAAGCCGATGATCGCGATCGTGAGCAAGCGCTTGCGGCCGAACCGATTGGCGAGAAAGCCCGACGGTGGCGTCATGATCGCGGCCGCGACGATGTACGACGTCAGTACCCAATTGATCTGATCGGCGCTCGCCGACACGCTGCCTTGCATATAAGGCAGCGCCACGTTGGCGATCGTCGTGTCGAGCGCCTGCATGATCACGGCAAGGATGATGCACGCGGTGATAGCACCGCGATTTGCGATAGGGGCTACGCTCGTGGGCATGTCAGCCCCCGTGGGCACGCGCCGGCGACGAGCCGAACCAGCCGCTCAGGAACGTCGGAAAGCCGCGCGGGTGCCCCGTGTCCACGCTGACCTCGACGCTCATGCCGACGCGCAGCGGCGGCTTGCCGGGCTGCTGGTCAACGCGGATACGCATCGGAATGCGTTGCACCACCTTGACCCAGTTGCCGCTCGAGTTCTGGGCTGGCAGCAGCGCGAAGCTCGAGGCGGATGCCGGGCTGATGCTTTCGACGGAGCCTGTCCATTCTTGACCGGGATATGTGTCGACGGTCACGGCCGCCTTCTGTCCGGCCTCGATCGAGGTCAATTCAGTCTCCTTGGGACTCGCCTCGATCCACACATGATCGGTCGAGACGATATTGAACGCAGTCGTCGCGGCGGCGAGGTACTGGCCGGGCTGCAGTGACGGTACGTTGGTCACGATACCAGCGAAGGGCGCGCGTACGGCCGTGTGAGAGAGTTGGCGCGCGGCCTCATCACGGGCAGCCAGAGCCTCCTTGTAACGCGGGTGGCTCTCGACCGGGGCGTCGGGATCGCCGTTGAGATTGGCGGCGATCCCAGCGAGTTGCGCTTGGAGCGACGCGAGCTTTTGCTGAGACGATTGCAGCGCGTTACGGGCGATGTCGAGCTGAGCCTGCGCGGTGAAATTGTTGGCGGCGAGCTTTTTTTGACGCTCGAACGTCAGCGTGTTCAGACCGATATCGGCCTTCGCCTGCTCGATCTGCGCCTGCATGCTCTTATAGCTCGTGCGCAGCGCCAACAGATCGTTGCGTGTGTTGCCGAGCTGCGCTTCGGCCCTGTCCAGCGCCAGCCGGAACGGCTCATCGTCAATGCGGAAGAGGACGTCGCCCTTGGCGACCTTCTGATTATCGCGGACGAGAACCTGACTGACGATGCCGGCGATGTCGTTCGAGATGCCGACGACATCGGCCTGAACGTAGGCGTTGTCCGTGGTCATGATCGCGCCACCGGTGACGTACACGTATCCGCCAATGAGAATCGCGACGGGCAAGAGCGCAAACAACAGCGGACGCAGCCATTTTCTGTCGCGCGGTGTGTTCTCCTCAGCAACCGTGCCGCCCGCAAACCCAGAGCCCGGACCTGCGGCGGGAGATGCCTCGGTCGGGCGGCGAGCCATGGGCAGGACCTTGTCGTCAGAGCGCGCGTCAGGCTGCGCTGCTTCTGCGTCGGGGATGATGGCCCCGCTCTCGTTCGGACTAGCCATGACGCGCTCGCTTTTCTTCGATGGCAGGCGTATCGCACGCAGCCGCAAGGTTCGATTTCAGGATCTGTAATGTTTCGATGAGCCGCTGCCGCTCAGCTGGCGGAACGCCCGCCAACGCTTCGGCGCGGGTCGCGTCACCGATCACGCGGGCCTGTTGGATTTTGACGTGCGCGGCTGGCGTCAGCCTAAGTGACCACACGCGCCGGTCGGTTGGATGCGGATGACGCTCGATCAACTTCAAGGCTTGGAGCCTGTCGACAAGGCGACCGAGTGTGATCGGCTCGACGTCCAGCAGTTCGGCCAGTCCGCTCTGATTGATCCCTTCGTTCTGTGCCAGATAGGCCAGCACCTGCCATTGCGACCGAGTGAGCCCCGATTTGCGCGCGTTCTGTTCGAAGCGCCGGCGCAAGAGCCGCGCAACGTCGTGCAGCAGGAATCCGAGAGTGGGAGAGTTGTCGACCATATCCATCAGCCAATTTCATAAGCATGCTCAAAATAAGCATGCTCGACGCACAGTCAATGGCCCCATCACGCGGATTTGTAATGCCGGCGATCGGTGCCGCAGCAAGTCGCAGGCCCGACGTGGACATGGCATCGAGGCACCGGCTGTTCATCGGCCAGAGGCTGAGGGTGCGGTCGACAGGGCCCCGCAGGTCTCGACGACGAGCCACATCATGCCCGACCGCTTTCCCCGTCCTTGCGCCATAGGTCCATAGGTCGTTGATGCGATCCGTAGTAGCATCCAACCGCTGCGGAGAGGATCTGCCATGGCCGAGCCAAAAAAGGACGATAAAGACCAACGTCATTTGACAGCAAACTCCGTCAGCGGAGCCAGTTTGGACGGCCAGACGCTGTTGCCAATGCTGATTGCCGGCTTGATCCTTATCGTTGTTGGTATGCTGGTGGTGGTGCTGGTCGTTTAGAGTCAGGCGACGGCCGCCGACGGACACTTCAATTCCGGCCCAATACACCGGCCTCCTCAGGCAAACTGGCGATGCCCGAATACGTTGCTTTTAGCCGCCCATCTTGTCGATCTTTCTACCGACGAGCACGCTAAGAGTTATAGTGGCAACTTCTCTATTTTTTCGACGGAGAACCGGTGTCGTAGGACTCATTCGCTTGCCATTTTTCGTTGGCACAGCGGCGGAGTTGTGCATAAATCGATAGCCGCTGCGGGAATCCGTCAATTCGTGTGAGCCGGCACAAAAAATCAAACACGCCGGATATAAGCACGCCCTCCCGCTGCGCCAAGCGCTAATTGCCCCCGTAAAGGGCGGCGAAAGGGAGATTTGTGCAATGTCATATCCAACATAGTACCCAATCGCATTTGCGGACCGCTGCCGATCATCTGTTGAAGTTGCGAAGCTTCCAGCAGCTCATCGCAATCGACACATAACAACGGTCCTCGCAGGCTCGTTGATTGCCGCACATACTATCGGCGTGCTCCGGAAAGGATGGCGCGTGAATTTCCTTGTGCGCGGGCGCACGACTGCAACTCAGGGTCGGCAATCTACCCATCGAGCAATGGCCAGAGAATAGAATGCCTAAACCGGTCTTTCCGGTTTCGCTTTTACTTCGCCAAAACAACAGACGCTGACCCGGCATTTCAAAAATCATCCGTCACGCTCGGGCATGTCTGCAATGATAACCAGGAGGGTTTGTAATGCCGTATTGCATCGGGATGCGGCCTGTCATTGGCCTATTCGCTCTCGCTTTGGCGCTTATTGCGCCGCTCTCTGACGTCCATGCTCAGAAATGGCCCGACAGACCGGTCAAGATTATTCTGCCATACGCGCCCGGTGGAGCCACAGACACCATTGGCCGCCCCTGGGCGGAGATGCTGTCTCGCGCCTTCGGTCAGCAGTTCGTGATCGAAAATCGCGGCGGCGCCAGCGGCATGATCGGAGTGGAGGCGACCGTCAAATCTGCTCCCGATGGCTACACGTTTCTGCTCACACCGAACAGTGCGATCACCATAGTTCCAAGCCTGCGCAAAGCGTCCTACGACGCGACCAAGGATCTCGCGCCGGTCGCCCGCGTCGGAGATATCATCGGCGGATTTGTCATTCATCCATCCGTGGGTGTGAAGACCATGCAGGAGCTCATCGCCTACGCGAAGAAGAATCCAGGCAAGCTCTCCTTCGGCTCGGCGGGCCTGGGGACATCCACGCATCTGAGGCTCGAGATGTTGAACCTCAGGGCCGGGATCAACATCCTGCATGTGCCCTACCGCGGCAGTGCCGATGCCCTTAGCGACCTGCTGCCAGGCAATGTGCAGCTGATGAACGAAATCATCGTTCTGCCGCATGTCAAATCAGGCAAGCTCATCCTGCTCGCCATCAACCACAGCCAGCGGCATCCGGACTTCCCTGATGTTCCGACGCTGACGGAGGCCGGAATCAAGAATGCCGATGTGCCGATCTGGTTCGCTTTGTGGGCGCCAGCGGGAACGCCGAAAGACATCATCGATCGGCTCAATGCGAAGGTGGTCGAAATCGCCAAGACCGATGACATGAAGGCGAAAATGCGAGCGATCAGCGTCTCGGTGCCACTGCAAACGCCGGAGGAACTCGGCCGCCACCTCCGCGCGGACATCAAGCTGAATCTCGAGGTCATCAACGCAGCTCATATCAAGATCGAATAAGGCCCGCCGAGGCTCCCGCTGCTGCACCCGCCGCCCAGTCGACCTTTTCTGGGCGCCGGCTGCGGTGGTTGAGTCTGTGCGTCGCATTCCTGCGCCCTGTGACGGTTGACCGCCGGATACATCGCCTTCTTCGCGAGCGGCTGGGATGATAGCGTCACGCCGATTCGCCCGGGCACGAACGACAGCCGACGTCGAGCGCTTCCCTTCGCGTCCGGGGACTGGAGTTCAGGACGAGGGCGTATGGACAAAATCAACACTCAGATCGCGCGCGAATTGTCAGTCGGCGCCCATCAAGTGGCTGCCGCCGTGGAGCTGCTCAACGAAGGCAGCACGGTGCCGTTCATCGCGCGCTACCGCAAGGAACGGACCGGCGGGCTCGACGATACGCAGCTTCGGCGGCTTGAGGAGCGGCTCGGCTATCTGCGCGAGCTCGAGGATCGGCGCACGTCTGTGCTCAAGAGCATCGAGGATCAAGGCAAGCTGACGACGGATCTGGCCAAGGCGATCGGAGCCGCAGAGACGAAGGTTGCGCTCGAGGATCTTTACGCACCGTACAAACCGAAGCGGCGCACGAAAGCTCAAATCGCACGGGAGGCCGGGCTTGAACCGCTTATCGACAGATTGATGGCGAACCCGTCACTTGCCCCCGAAGCGGAAGCCGGCGCGTTCGTCGACGGCGAGAAGGGCGTGGCGGATACAAAGGCGGCACTCGATGGCGCGCGGGCCATTCTGGTCGAGCGGATCGGCGAAAAGCCGGCGTTAGTCGGCGGTCTGCGTGAATGGCTGTGGACCGATGGCGACGTTATCTCGAAGGTGATCAAGGGGAAGGAAGCCGAGGGGGCCAAATTTTCCGACTACTTCGATTTCCGACAGAACATGAAGGATATTCCCTCACACCGGGCGCTAGCGCTGCTGCGCGGGCGAAACGAGGGCATTCTCGATCTCGAACTCGACGTGCCGCAATCCGAGGGGCAACCGCATCCCGCAGAGGGGAAAATTCGTATTGCGATGGGGCTCACCGACAAAGGACGTCCCGCGGACAAATGGCTGGGCGACGGCGTGCGGCTCGCATGGAAAGCGCGGCTGCATGTGTCGCTGGTCGTCGATCTGCTGACGCGCGTGAAGGACAACTCGGACGGCGAAGCCATCAAGGTCTTTTCGAGAAACCTGAAGGATTTGCTGCTGGCGGCGCCAGCAGGGCCGCGCGTGACGATGGGTGTCGATCCGGGCATTCGCACGGGGTGCAAGATTGCCGTGGTCGACGCCACAGGGAAGCTGCTCGATACGGCCACAGTCTACCCACACGAGCCGCGGAATGACTGGCAGGGATCGCTCGCCCAGCTCGGCGCGCTGGCGATCCGGCATAAGGTGGAGATCATTGCGATCGGCAACGGCACGGCCAGCCGCGAGACAGACCGGCTCGTCAGCGACCTCATGAAGCGTCTTCCGGAGCAGAAGATTACCAAGGTGATGGTGTCGGAGGCGGGCGCGTCCGTCTATTCGGCTTCCGAGCTGGCGGCGAACGAATTCCCAGATCTCGACGTGTCGCTGCGCGGTGCCGTCTCGATCGCTCGACGGCTGCAGGATCCGCTTGCAGAGCTGGTCAAGATCGATCCGAAATCGATTGGCGTGGGCCAGTACCAACACGACGTCGACCAGTCGAGTCTCGCGCGCTCGCTCGACGCAGTGGTGGAAGATTGCGTGAACTCCGTGGGCGTGGACGTCAATACAGCGTCGGCACCGTTGCTGACGCGCGTCTCTGGCCTCAACCGCACGCTCGCCGACAATATCGTTTCGTTCCGAAACGAGAACGGCGCGTTCAAGACGCGCGCGTCGCTCAAGAAGGTCCCGAGACTGGGGCCGAAAGCCTTCGAGCAGGCAGCGGGTTTCCTACGCATCATGAATGGCAAAAATCCGCTCGACGGATCGGCCGTGCATCCGGAGGCGTATGAGCTTGTCGAGAAAATAGCCGAGCGTACCCAGCGCCCGATCAAAGCTATGATCGGCGACCGCAATTTCCTGAAATTGGTGAAACCCGCCGAATTCGCTGATGCGCGCTTTGGCATTCCGACCGTCACCGACATTCTTACCGAACTCGAGAAACCGGGCCGCGACCCGAGGCCGGAATTCAAAACGGCGACGTTCCAGGACGGCGTCGAGAAAATCAGCGACCTGAAACCGGGCATGAAGCTCGAAGGTGTGGTGACGAATGTCACAAACTTCGGAGCGTTCGTCGACATTGGTGTGCACCAGGACGGACTTGTCCACGTGTCCGAGCTTGCGGACCGATTTGTCAAAGATGCGCATGAGGTGGTCAAAGCGGGAGACGTCGTCGAAGTCCGTGTCAAAGACGTCGACGTGCCGCGCAAGCGCATCGCACTGACCATGCGATCTGGTCCGGTTGATCGCACGGTGGCGCCCGCCGGAGATGGCGGAAGGGACCGCCTCGCGCGAGCGGGAGGGCGCGTGGAAGCGCGACCGCCAACCACCTCAAGCGCCGGCGCGACACGTGCGTCAGACGGCGGCGACAACGCTTTCGCGGCCGCATTCAAGCGCGCTCAAAAGGGAAAGCAATAGAAGGCGGCGGCGCGGCCGAAGACCGGTTCACGACTTCGGCCGTAAAGACGCAAGCATTCTAACGATGCTCCACACGCGGGATTTATTTTGACTGTGGACTCGATGCAGATTGCGCACGACTTGCGTGCGATTCAACGATCCAGCAGGCGCTGATTGATTCGAATGGCTGGCAAAATGCGCACACATAACCCCATCGCCAAGCCAGAACATTGAATTGTATTCGCAC
>JBFWOB010000029.1:0-80566 GCA_050250755.1 Hyphomicrobiaceae bacterium | reverse complement strand
GCGCAGCTCCATTTCTCGATGTCCCTCGGTGCCCTATTCACGCTGTTCGCCGGCTGGTATTACTGGTTCCCGAAGATGAGTGGCTACATGTACTCCGAGCGACTGGGCCGGCTGCATTTCTGGCTCATGTTCATCGGCGTGAACCTGACCTTCTTCCCGCAACACTTCCTTGGCCTTGCCGGAATGCCGCGTCGTTACGTCGACTATCCTGACGCTTTCGCCGGTTGGAACATGGTGTCGTCGTATGGTGCGATGGTGTCCGCGCTCGGTGCCGTGGTCTTCTTCATCGGGATTGCTGTCGCCTTCGCGAGGAAGCAGCCGGCCCAGGGCAATCCGTGGGGCGAAGGCGCGACAACATTGGAGTGGACTCTCTCCTCACCGCCGCCTTTCCATTGCTTCGAGACCTTGCCGGTGGTGAAGGATAATGTGCACTGAGGAATGCCACCCGAAGCAGGACGCTCTCGCGGCGGAAAAACCCGTCGCGAGAGTTGAGACGCGGCCTCGTTGCTCGCTCGACAGCCGGGGAACACGAATAGTGCTGGCGTTGTCCGCGTTCGCGTTCGCAGCCATAGCCGCGAGAAATTCCGCGTCCGACGCCTTGCTACTCATGGCCGGGCCTCTCGTGACGGTCGCCGCCCTCGCCATCGCGTT
This sequence comes from Hyphomicrobiaceae bacterium, assembly GCA_050250755.1. Classification (GTDB taxonomy): domain Bacteria; phylum Pseudomonadota; class Alphaproteobacteria; order Rhizobiales; family Hyphomicrobiaceae. The sequence continues at coordinate 79,915 of JBFWOB010000029.1, read as the reverse complement.
TCGGTACAACAATCGCGCGGCCACTCGGACCAGTGAAAGCTTTCTGGTCGCCCCCGATACAGTCCGGATCACGCGGCGGAGCGGCAAAGGCGCTCTGGCAACAATCGAGTTCTCGCCGGATGAACACATCAGGTCGGCAAATGCGCTGGACATTGCCTTGGCAGATACGCGATTCTCGCGGCCCCCTGACGCTACTGCGCCGCCGCCTGCGGAACGCTAAGCTGTAGCTCCGCGAGACGCGCATAGAGGCCTCCGCGTGCCACCAGCTCCTGATGCTTGCCTTCTTCAATGATCCGACCATCGTCCATGACGAGAATGCGATCGGCGCGCAGCACCGTCGAGAGCCGATGTGCGACGATGAGCGTGGTACGGCCGCGACGCAGCGTATCGAGAGCCTTTTGCACAGCAACCTCGCTTTCCGCATCCAGGGCACTCGTTGCTTCGTCGAGCAATAGGATTGGCGCGTCTCTCAACACCGCCCGCGCAATAGCGATCCGCTGGCGTTGCCCACCTGAAAGCGTAACACCCCGCTCGCCCAGCACCGTCTCGTAACCTTTGGGAAGCGCCCGGATGAACGCATCTGCGTGCGCGGCCGCCGCGGCCTGTTCGATTTCGGCTCGCGACGCAGCAGGCTTGCCGTAACGGATGTTCTCCGCAACCGTATCGGCGAAGAGTGCGACATCCTGCGGAACGAGAGCGATGCGTTGGCGCACGGCGGTGAGATCCGCGTCCGGGAGCGCAACGCCATCCAGAAGCACTCGCCCCTCGCTCGGATCGAAGAAACGCAGCGCCAAGGCAAGGATCGTGCTCTTGCCCGCGCCTGATGGCCCGACGATCGCCACGGTTTCGCCGGGGGCCACATCGAAGGTCACCCGTTCGAGAGCCGGCGGTGTGAACTCCTGCTCGTAGCGGAACGAAACATTCTCGAAGGCGATCCGTCCATCGGGCGGATCCGGCAGCGGAACAGGTGATGCTGGTGAGGCAATCCCTGGCTCGATTGCGAGGATCTCGGTCAACCGCTCCGCGGCGCCGGCGGCCTGCTGGGTGGCGCCCCAGACCTCGGAAAGCCCTGCAAGGGAGCTTCCGGCGAACACGGCATAGAGCACAAACTGGCTGAGCGCCCCGGCCGTCATCGCTCCGCTGATGACGAGCCCCGCGCCATGCCACATCACACCGACAATTCCAGCGAAGACGAGCAGGATTACAAGAGCGGTCAATCCCGCCCGAGCCAGAAAGCGCGAACGAGCAGCGCCGAATGCCGTCTCAATTGCCGTCCGGTATCGTCCCGTGACGACGCCTTCCGCCGTCGCAGACTGCATGGTCCGATGCGCTGCCAGATGCTCGGCGGCATAACCCGCCGCATCGGCGAGCGTGTCCTGCGCTGAACGCGAAAGACGACGGACTGACCGACCGTAAGCCACAAGCGGTAGCACGATCGCTGGAATGGCAACCAAAACCAATCCGGATAGACGGGGGCTTGTCGCCACCATCATGACAAGCGCGCCGAGGAGCATGATGGCATCCCGGACAACTTGCGAAAACGCCGCACCTGCAGCAGCCGTGATTTGCGTCGTGTCCGCTGTAATGCGGCTCATGATCTCGCCCGAGCGCTGACGCTCGAAATAAGACGCATCGAGCTTCGCGAGATGGGCAAATACCTTGGCGCGAAGATCAGCGACGACCCGCTCGCCCAACCAGTTGACGGCATAGAAACGAGCGGCGCTTGCTACGGCCAGAGCTGCGCCAAGGCCAATCAACCCCAGGAAATACCGGTCGATCGTACCGTTGTCATGGCCAGCAAATCCAAAATCGATCATGCGGCGCACGGCCAGAGGAACCGCGAGTAACACAAGCGCGGAAATAACGAGCGCGACGCCCGCAACAATAAGCATCCCGCGGTGCGCCGAGAGATGCGACACGAGCCCCGCCAGAGGCTTCAGCGAAGGTGTTTTCGCCGCATCGCCTCCTGTTGCGCTCCCGCCTCGGTCCCACTTCGATCGCCGACTCACCCGCACCTCGTTCTTTGGAATGGTTCCTGGCATTTCGATGCCCGAGACAGCATCCAGGCTCAAGTGCGCATTTTCGCGGCAAGCGCGGCCTGTCCATAGGGCTGGACATGCCGCACACTCCACAACCTTCCCGTTCGAAAGGACTATTGGCAGGCGCGCGTTTGACAAAATTGAGCCATAAGCGTGATTGGGATTGTGATTGAGCTGGCTTCGCCCCGAGACCGGAATCGACCGATGGCCGAAGACCCCTACTCCGCCCTGGGCCTCCAGCGCACCGCGACGGACGACGAGATAAGACGTGCCTTCAGGAGGCTCGCAAAAGAGCTGCATCCGGACGTCAATCCGAATAATCCCGCCTCTGCCGAGCGGTTCAAGCGCGTCACGGCGGCCTATGAAGTCATCGGCGATGCCTCACGCCGGCAAGCCTACGATCGCGGCGAGATCGATGAGTCGGGTGAGCCTCGGCGTACTTACCAGGGTGCGGCAGCGGGACGCGGCGGCGCTGGCGGAGCTGCGGGGCCGGAATTCGGCTTCAGCGACATATTTGCCGATCTTTTTGGACAACGCGGCCCTCGCGGGCCCGGCGCGGGGTTCAGCCTGCGCGGCCAGGACATGCGCTACACCCTCGAGATCGATTTCATGGAAGCCGTGCTAGGGGCCAAGAAGCGCGTCACAATGCCCGAGGGGGGACAACTCGATCTGAACGTACCCGAAGGCGTGACGGACGGGCAGGTGCTGAGACTGAAGGGGAAAGGCGGCCCGGGCCTTCGAGGAGGCGAGCATGGCGACGCGCTGGTCGAGGTTCGCGTCCGGACGCACCCGTACTTCAAACGGCAGGGCGACGATATTTTGCTCGAAGTGCCGATAGCGATCGACGAAGCCGTACTCGGCGGCAAGATCGAGGTGCCAACTGCTGGCGGACGCGTCTCGCTGACGCTACCCAAAGGCACCAGCTCCGGCCGCTCATTTCGGCTCAAGGGCAAGGGCGCCCGCAACCCGGCCAACGGTGTTTATGGTGACCAGATCGTTACAGTGAGAGTGGTTCTACCTCAGACGATCGACGACTCCTTGGCCTATTTCCTCGCTGAGTGGCGCAAGAAGAACGGCTACGATCCAGGACGGCCGTGATCCGAGTGGGTCACCTGGCTCGGATTGAGGCAACCGCAGCCTTGCAACATCGGGAGTTCATTCTCGATCCGTGCGATACGGGATCAGTCCGCGCAATTGCGGACTTCCTGGCCATCTATGGCTAGCATGGGCGCCAGCAACCACACCGGTCGGGAGACACGCCATGACTAAGACGATCTCTACTCCCTTGAAGGGAGTCCTCCCGATTGCGCCCACACCTTTTCATGACAACGGCGATCTCGACCTCGATGGCATGCGGCGCGTGCTCGACTGCATGATCGATCAGGGTGTGGATGGGATTTGCATCCTGGCAAACTATTCCGAGCAGTTTCTGTTGAGCGATGGGGAGCGCGAGACATTGCTCCGGCTTTCCACCGAGCACGTCGGCGGGCGAGTTCCTGTGATCGCCACCATCAGCCACTACTCGACAGGCATCGCGGCGCAGCGGGCGCGACAGGCGGCGGAGGCCGGCGCCGTGATGGTCATGATGATGCCGCCATATCACGGCACAGCGCTTCGCGCCGACGAACAAGGCATGCTCGAGCACTTCGCGCGTGTCGCTGATGCGGGACGCCTCCCGATCATGGTGCAGGACGCGCCCCTGTCCGGAGTCAATCTCTCCGTCCCGTTTCTGGTCCGGCTCGCACGAGAGGTCCCGCTCGTTCGCTATTTCAAGATCGAGATGCCGGGTACCGCTGCAAAGTTGCGCGCACTGATTGGGGCGGCCGGTAACCTGATCGATGGACCCTTCGACGGCGAGGAGGGCATCACGCTGATGGCCGATCTCGACGCCGGTGCAACAGGCACCATGACGAGCGCAATGTATTCGGATCTCATCAAACCCATCGTCGTGGCGCACGCCAGTGGCCGGAGAGCTGAAGCCGCGACACTCTACAATCGCCTTTTGCCGCTGATCAATTTCGAGAATCGCCAATGTGGGCTGCGCGCCACCAAGACGGTGATGAAGGAAGGTGGCGTGATCCGCAGCGATCATGTCCGCCACCCGCAGACGCCGCTGCCGACTGCAACCCGCACGGAGTTGATGGAGCTGGTCAAAGAGGCCAATCCTCTCGCGCTGCGTTGGGGGAAGTGATCGCGTCGCCGGTGGAACGACTTGTCTAGCTCTCAGGCGCCCCGCATAAAGACCCCAAGTCAATCGTCAGTGCAGAGGGCGGAGCATCACGATGGAAGCCGAGACGCCGAAAGCTATTTTCCTCAAGGACTACAAGCCGTCCGCCTGGCTGATCGATACCGTCCGTCTCGACATTTCTCTCGACCCGACCGAGACGCAGGTCAAATCACGCCTCGAAATGCGGCCCAATCCGGCGCGCAAGGGCCGCCGCGCCGCACTGGTGCTCGACGGAGAAGGCTTGACCCTCAATCGAGTCATACTCGACGGCGTTGAACTCACCGGCAAGGCGTTCTCGGTCGACGAGGCGGAGTTGCGCATCGCGTCGCCCCCCGACCGTCCGTTCGTTCTCGAGATCGAAACGCGCTGCAATCCATCGGCCAACAAGGCGCTGTCCGGATTATATCTGTCCAAGGGCATCTACTGCACACAGTGCGAGGCACAGGGATTCCGCCGCATCACCTACTTCCTCGATCGACCGGATGTCCTCGCGGTGTACACGGTCCGCATCGAGGCCGATCCCAAGGCGGCGCCGGTCCTGCTCGCCAATGGCAATCCGGTCGAGCGCGGAACGCTCGAGCGCGGGCACCGCCACTACGCTGTGTGGAAAGATCCGCATCCGAAGCCGTCTTATCTATTCGCACTCGTCGGTGGGCCGCTGGGTGCCATTACGTCGTCGCTCAAGACGATGTCCGGACGCAAGGTCGCGCTCGCGATCTATGTGGAGCCAGGGAAAGAAGAGCGGTGTGCCTGGGCAATGGATTGCCTGAAGCGCGCAATCAAATGGGACGAGGAACGCTTCGGACGAGAGTATGATCTCGATGTCTTCAATATCGTCGCCGTATCCGACTTCAATATGGGCGCGATGGAGAACAAAGGACTCAACATCTTTAACGACCGGCTTGTGCTCGCAAGCGCTGCGACCGCAACCGACAGCGACTATTTCAACATCGACCGCGTCATCGCTCACGAGTACTTTCACAACTGGACCGGCAACCGCATCACGTGTCGCGACTGGTTCCAACTTTGCCTAAAGGAAGGACTGACGGTATTTCGCGATCAGCTCTATTCAGCGGATCAGCGATCACCGGCTGTGCAGCGCATCTACGACGTGCGCATGTTGAAAGCGCGGCAGTTCCCGGAAGATGCCGGTCCACTTGCCCATCCAGTCCGCCCCGACCGGTTCATCGAGATCAACAATTTCTACACGTCGACGGTCTACGAGAAAGGCGCTGAGCTGTGCCGCATGATCCATACCATCCTCGGAAAAGATGTTTTCCGCCAGGGCATGGATCTCTACTTCGAACGTCATGATGGCGAAGCGGCCACCGTCGAAAACTTCATCCAGTGCTTTGCAGACGTCAGCGGGCGTGATTTCAAGCAATTCATGACCTGGTATTCGCAGGCCGGCACGCCGGGTCTCGTCTGCGATCTGAAATACAATGCCGATAAGCACACGGCCGACCTGACGGTGGAACAAGTGCTGCTACCGACACCCGGTCAATCAACGAAAAAACCGCTTCAGATCCCACTCCAACTCGGCCTGCTCGGCGGGAATGGAAATGACTTGCCACTCGAAACGACTGGCGCATTGCAAATCGAGAACGGCGTCCTTGAGATCACGAAGCGTAAGGAAACGTTTAAGTTCGTCGATGTTCCGTCACGCCCGGTACCGTCGTTGCTGAGGAATTTCTCTGCCCCTGTCAATCTGACAGTCGAACTTTCCGACGAGGATCTGGCGTTCCTCATGTCCCATGACAGCGACGAGTTCAACCGCTGGCAGGCGGGCCAGGATTACGCCACGCGGCTGTTGGTTGCGAGCGTCCGGGCACTCCGGAAGGATAAGCCTCTCCCCGATCCGTCACGCTTCATCGCGGCTCTCGGAGAGATTGCTTCTGACGGACGTCTCGAGCCGTCTTTCCGCGCCCAAACGCTGAACCTGCCGGGCGAGTCGGATCTCGCACGCATCATCGCAAAAGACATCGATCCTGATGCTATCCATAAGGCGCGAAACAGCCTGCGCCGGAAGCTCGCCCAAACTCTGGGCGAGAAACTAGAGACGATCTACGACGAAACGGCCGTGCAAGAGGCTTACGCTCCGGCCCACGATCAGATCGAGCGTAGAGCCTTGCGGAATGCGGTATTGAGCCTGCTGACGGCTCGCGGCACGGCCGCCGACGTAACCCGGGCAGCGCGTCATTTCGAATCCGCCAACAATCTGACCGACGAAATTGCGGGCCTAGCGGCCCTCTCGGACACGCGAGGTCCTGAGAAGAAAGCGGCTTTCGAGCGGTTCTACGAACGGTGGCATGAGGATCATATCGTCATTGACCACTGGTTCCTGTATCAGGCCGCGATTCCACAGCCGGGAACGCTCGCGACGGTGAAGAAACTCGCGCGCCACCCGCTGATGTCGCTCGAGAACCCTAACAAAGTGCGCACCTTGATCGGCGCCTTCGCGGCAAACCCTGTCGCGTTCAACCGCCCGGATGGCGCGGGCTACGACTTTGTCGCCGAGCGCATCCTCCAGATCGACCGTTTCAATCCGCAACTCGCCGCGCGTCTGCTGACAGCCTTCCGCAGTTGGCGCACGCTCGAGACCACACGCCGAAAGCTTGCCGAAAGAGCCCTCAAAGGCATCTCTAAATCGAAACCGCTTTCGCGCGATGTCTATGAAATCGTCACACGGATGCTCCATTGACGGCCATGGAGTGATCCGGCCGCTAATAAGCGATTGCTCCTTCTGACGAGGAGATGCGTAGACGCCCAATCACCGCTTGTCGGGGGCTTGAGTTGCGGCGGCCGGAGTCGCTTGCGATTTTTGGGGAGCGCTATCCTCTCCGTCCTCGTCTTCGCGACCGGATCGCTTGTTGTGATGCTTGCGCCAAGGTCGTTCGGCTCGCGCCTGCCAATGCGCAAACTCGCGCCGCTCCTGAGCCGTGAGACGTGTCGCGAGACTATCGTACAGGGGATGTATCGCCTTGCGGACCTTCATTTCGGCATCGAGTAGCCGATCGTGCGCTTGCCTGTAGCGCGCGACGTCGAAGGGCTCTGCCGTCAATGCTTCCCGCACCTCGCTGCGGGCCTTGCGTAGATCACGCCAAAAAGGACGAACCGACCGAAGCTGGGGACGAATGGCGGTCAAGATCTCATCTCTGCGCTCGGGCGGAAGCACGCGCGCAAATCTCAAAAGCGTCGCTTGCTGGACACCGGGTGGCGGACCCCATCCGTGCTTGAACCCGATGGCCGCTACAAGCCCGAAAATGAGAAGATTGATAGCTAACGAAGCGACGAGCAGAAATCCCTTCCAGCGCGGCCAACGCGAGGGCACAGCGCTGGAAGGCCCGATATCCGTCATATCTGGTCCTCGTCGAGTCCATTAAATGTATCAAGTTGTAGCTCAGACAGGACGATCTCGGTATCCGACGATGGCTGAACGAAGGATGCAACATTGTAGGCCGTCGTGGACGCGACATCAGTCAGTCCAATCGCAAAGCCAAAAGTAAGCGAAGCCGCCAATGCAGCGGCCGCCGGCCAGTTACCGCCGCCGAACCATTTGCCGGTGGAAGGACGGCTCACAGGACGAACAGGCACATTCTGCGTTTCGGCGGTTTTGCGTCCGGCAGCCATTCGACCTGCAGCCGGCATCCGGATAATACGTGCCCCCGCGCCCGCCTCAGCAGGGCGACCACGCTCGGCAGACACCACGGCGCCTTCGCGTTCGGCAGCCGCAATAATGCGCTGCGCCAACTTCTCGAGACGCGCGGGATCGGGGGCCGACGCCTTCGCAAGCAAGCGATCCAGCGCGCGTGCCTCGGCATGCAGCCGGTTCGCAGCACTCGAGCTACCGATCAAAGCGTGCGCCTCCGGGACGAACCGTTCCGGCCAACGGGAAAAATCGCCACCATAGGCGTCAAGCAGGCTCTCGAAGCGAGCGAGGGTCAATTTCTCATCTTGCCGGTTCATGCCATCCCGGGACGTGTCGGTCCCGCCTCCATCGCTACCAGAGTCATGCCGCGTCCCCGTTACCCGGCAATAGATCTCGCCATTCCTCTTTCAGCGCCGCTTTGAGCGAACGCCGTCCCCGCGCAAGCAACGATTCGACTGCCTCATCCGAGATACCAAGCGTGGCGCCGACCTCGACCTGGCTCAACCCCTCGAAATGAAAGAGAGTGAGCGCCAGGCGCTGTCTGTCAGGGAGAGCCTTGAGAGCTTCATCGACCCGCTTCGACAGGTCTCTATCAACGAGCTCGTCAAGCTGCCGCGCTGGCTCGACCTCCTCGGGCACTTCCTCGACCACCGTCAGATGGCGCCCAGCGCGCACACGATCGATGCAAAGGTTCGTCACCACTCGCCTCAGCCACGGTTTGAAGCCACCTGGACCCAGCTCCAGCCCTGCAGCGTTCCGCCACAACCGCAGGATCGCCTCCTGCGCGACGTCCTCTGCCTCGGCTTCGTCGCGAAGCATGCGACGCGCAACGCCCAGGACGAGCGGCAAGTGACGATCGACGACAACGCGGAACGCAGCGTTGTCGCCCTTCGCAAGGCGGGCCAGAAGTGGCCCATCCTCGCTCGTCTCTCCGTTTGCGGCGGGCGATGTGTCGCCGATCCTTGCCAATGCTGTCCTCATCTCAAGGGCCCTTCACGGCCGATGCGTCGAGCTTGCCCGATCCGGCGACGCGGAGCTACCGCCGCATGCTTCAAATTCAATTCTTGGCCGGCGGCTCGCCGCGTTCTGCTGACGTGCTCGACCCGTCGTCTCCCGGCATGCCACTGGCATTGTCCTGCCGATCCGCGGACGCTCCGCGATGATCAGAACCATGATGCCAACCACGCTTGCCATGGCTGCGACCCGGCAGTTCGTCGCGCGTAAGCTTGCCGTCCTTGTTCACATCGAGACGTGCGAAACGCTCTGCCGCCTTGGCCTGGAACTGCTCACGGGTGATCCGTCCATCCGTTCCGGCGCCCATGCGATGCGCCATCCGCTTTGCGGCGAAGTCGGCCATCTCCTTGCGCAGTGCGTCACGATCCGCCTGATCGACCGTGCCATCCTTGTTCCAATCCCAACGCGCGAACTCCTTGTCGGCCAGCGCCGCAACCTCCTCCTTCGTCACGACGCCGTCCTTGTTGGCATCGGCCTGCCGGAGATGCCGGAGTTCGCGCATCATGCCGCGGCGACCGCCACGTCCCAGGTGGCCTTCGCTGATCGCATTGCGGCCGCGCATCATCGGGGGAAGGTCTGCGTCGTCGATTTTGCCATCCGAGTTGATGTCGGCCTCGGCAAACTGGCGTTCAAACTCGCTGCGAACTTCGTCCTTGGTAACCTTGCCATCGTGGTTGGCGTCGAATGCGCGAAGCATGCGTCCGCCCATCATTCCCTTGTCATGACCACGGCGCTGAAAACGACGCGACATGCCCTCGTTGATGACGGCCTCCAACTCGGCAGGCTCGATGACGTTATCGCCATTTTTGTCAAAGCGTGCGAAGCGCTCTCGCGTGCGCGTGTCGAACTGATCCTTGGTAACGGGTCCAGAGAACCAGCCACGAGGCCCGAATTCTCCAATATCACGGCCGTGCATCCGACCGTCGCGCCACCCGTCCCGATGCCCAGGGGCTGACACCGCTGCAGCCGCTCCAGCGACGACCAGAACTCCCGCGGCAGCCAGCGCAATTTTTTTCTTGGACATCCTCAACTCCTCGTTCCTGAGCCCCAGCACCGCCGTGTGGGGCGATGCTTCGGAAACGGGAGACCGCGAAACTTCCGTCGCTCTATGCCGGCGCTTAGACGATCAACTCGTCAAAAAGCGCCACAACCTCACGCATCTGGCTTGAGAGCGAGGCTTCGAGGTTGGAGAAATTGGGCGCTTCACCCACTCGAGCGAGCAGCTCTTTCAGCCCATCGGGCGCCTTTGCCGGATCGAACGGACCATCGAGCGTCAACCGAGTCACCTGAGTCAGGTTGTGGATGAGACTGGCGGCCGGGATGAGGACATCAGCGGCTCGCGGCGGTAGAAAACCACGCACCGCGAGCTTCTCGAGCGCCCGGATCGTGGTCTGATCGAGCACATCGGGCGCCTCTGCCGCGTGCACGAGTTGCAGGTACTGAGCGATGAATTCGAGATCGACCAAGCCTCCGCGTACCTGCTTCAAGTCCCAGATATTTGACGTTCCCTTTTCTTTTTCGATCATGGCGCGCATCTCGCGCACGTCGGCCGCGATCTTGGCGCGCTCGCGAGGGCGGATCAGAATGTTCCGGATGGCATCCTCGACTTTCGATACCAATTCCGGGGGGCCGCTGACGACTCGCGCTCGCGTCAGCGCCATGTGCTCCCACGTCCAAGCTTCGCTCGACTGATAGTTCACGAAACGAGAGAGCTGTGTCGCAACGGGCCCCTTCTGACCCGAGGGCCGAAGCCGCATGTCGACGTCATAGAGCGCACCCTCGGCAGTGGGAACGGAAAGCGCGGATATGAGCCGCTGGGTAAAACGGGCATAATATTGACTTGGCGCGAGCGGGCGTTCGCCGTCGGATTGGCTGACCTCAGAGTCGAAGTCGTAGACAACGATGAGATCGAGATCCGAGGCCGCCGTCATTTCACGGCCGCCAAGTTTACCCATCGCGATCACAACAGCGGCACCGCCGGCCACATCCCCGTGAGCGCGCGTCAGCTCCGTCTCTACGCGACCCGATAGCGCTCTGATGAGGTGACCGGCGAGTTCGGCGTAGGCCCCGCCAGCATTCGCCGCGGAGATCGTTCCCGACAGCACGCGAACCCCGATGAGAAAGGCTTGTTCACTACCGATAACGCGAGCGCGATCGAGAGCTTCCTGCAGGTCGGGACCGTCTCCGATCGAGGCCTCGACGATCCGCCTCAGCGCCTCGTCGTCGGGCAGGCTTCCAAAGAACCCAGGATCGAGTACCGCATCCAGAACGCGACGGCGACGACTCAGAATGCGCGCGAGCCGGGGCGCGGTACCCATGATGTCGGCGATGAGACGGAGCAGACTGGGGTTGGCTCGGAGAAGTGAGAAAAGCTGCACTCCCGACGGCAACTCGGCAAGGAAGCGGTCGAAACTCGCAAGCGCGGCATCTGGGTCGGCTGTGCGCCCAAGGGCCTCTATCAGCAAGGGCTGCACCTCGGTGAGCAGCTCCCTCGACCGCGCGGTACGGATGGCAGGGTAGCGGCCGTGGTGCCAGCCACGCACGGCAGAAATGGCATTACTGGGCCGCTCGAACCCCATCCGAGCTAGGGTTTCAAGCGTCGCGGGATCATCGGCCTCACCAGCAAAGACGAGGTTGGAACCGGCAGACGTCAATTCCGGCGTTGCTTCGAAAAGCGCAGCGTAGTGCGCCTGAACGCGCTCCAATCGCGATACCAAAGCAACGGAAAAGGCTTCGAACGAGTCATAGCCTGAGAACCGGGCCAAACGTTCGAGATCTACTTGGGCAGTCGGAAGCGTTTGTGTTTGCTCATCAGCCAACATCTGCAATCGATGCTCGATGCGCCGCAGAAACGTATAGGCTTCGGTGAGATCTCCCACGACCGCCGGATCGATCCAACCTCGTTCGGCGAGCCGCTCAAGCGCGCCGAGAGTCGTCGGAACGCGCAAATCAGGCTGCCGCCCGCCGGCGATCAATTGCTGCGTTTGCACGAAGAATTCGATCTCGCGAATGCCGCCGCGGCCGAGCTTGATGTTGTGTCCCGCGACGCCGATCTGGCCGAAGCCTTTGAATGCGTGAATCTGCCGTTTCATCGCGTGAATGTCGGCGATGGCGGCAAAATCGAGATATTTGCGCCAGATGAACGGCGCGAGTTCGGCGAGGAAGGAGCGTCCCGCATCGAGATCGCCGGCGATGGGTCTCGCTTTGATGAGCGCTGCGCGCTCCCAGTTTTGTCCGAAGCTCTCATAGTAGTTCAGCGCTGCATCCCAAGCGATGGCGATCTGTGTTGCCCCGGGATCGGGCCGCAAGCGCAGATCGGTGCGAAATACATAGCCGTCGGCTGTCCGCTCCTGCATGAGTTTCACGAGATCACGCGTCATGCGCACGTAGAAAGCCGGGACCTCAAGACCTGGCTTCAAGCGCGCAAGAGCGGGATCGTAGAAAACGATCAGATCGATATCACTGGAATAATTGAGTTCGCGCGCGCCGTGCTTACCCATGGCGAGAACCATGTAGCCAGAGCCCTGCTCGGGTCGTTCGTTGACTTCACCGACCCAGTCGCCCCGTTGCACGGCTTGCGCGAAAAGAAAACGGATCGCGGCGGCAACCGCAGCATCGGCCGCCGTCGTAAGCCCTGCAGTCACGCACATCGCGGACCAAATTCCCCCAAGGTCCGCGAGCGCAATAAGAAGTGCCACCTCATTCTTGAATTCGCGCAAGCAACGCATAGCGTCAGGGAGCGTTGGAGCAGCCACAGCCACGTCGCTCAGTTCCGAAGCAAGACGCGAAAGATGTTCCTCGGGATCGCAATCCAGCACGCGAACCAGACGATCGGGATCGCGTCGGATCAGACCGGCAAGATAGGGAGAGCAATTGATCGTTCCACCGATCAGATCGCGCACCAAGGGGGCCTCCAAGAGTCTAGCAAGACGGCCATGTTGAGAGGCCTCCTTGCTGTCCTCGAGGAGATCGTTCAGCGATGCCGCCTCCTGCGCGGGATCGATCGGACGCGGCGTTTCGATAATTCGTGCGTAGAGCGGCCCCTTTTCATCGCTCATCCCCGAACCGGCTCCTTCTCGTGGCTGAGATCCGTCTTCAACTCTGCCACGTGATCCGCCGATTGCGCGAGTGGTAGCTTCACCACGACCCTCAGTCCGGGAGAATTGTCCTCGAGCGTGACACCCCCCCGATGCAGCCGGGCGACAGCAGCCACGAGACTGAGACCAAGTCCGGTACCCGGCAAAGAACGGCTCTGCTCGAGACGTACGAAGCGCTTGAGAGCACGATCGCGGTTCTCCGCCGCAATGCCCGGACCCCGATCTGCGACGACCAGCTCCACGTCATCGGTCTTCTTGCCCACGCTGATGGCAATCTCGCGATCTTCTTTCGTGGAGGCTGCATATTTCAACGCGTTGTCTATCAAATTGGCCAGCGCCTGGCCCAGCAACTGACGATTGCCACTGACGACAATATCCGGCTCGATCGCGCGGCGGAGCCGGAAGCCCTCCTCTTCCACGACCGGCTCATAAAGCTCGGCGACATCGGCAACGAGGCGAGAAAGGTCCACGATTTCGACTGAATCGGCCGCGCTGCCCGCCTCCAACCGGGCGATCAGCAGCAACGCGTTGAATGTTTTGATGAGCTCGTCAGCCTCATCGATGACCTTCTCTAGCCCAGATCGCCAGGCATTCGCCCCACGGCCATCGGCGAGGGCCGCTTCCGCTCGATTCCGCAGTCGATTGAGGGGCGTCTTGAGATCGTGAGCGATGTTATCCGACACCTCCCGCAGACCGACCATCAGTTGCTCGATGCGGGTGAGCATCTCGTTGAGTTGCACGGCAAGCCGGTCGAGTTCGTCCTGGGATCCGTCGACTGGAATACGTCCCGACAGATTACCGGCCATGATGTCCGCGCTGGCCCGGCTCATATCCTCGATGCGGGCCTGGATCAGGCTCGCAATAAGGACGCTCCCGGCGAGCCCGAGGAGAAGAAGGAAAGCCGTGCCGTAACCAATCGTGCGGTAGACGGCAAGCAGCAGCGCGCGCTGATCCTCAACATCGCGACCGACCACCAGGCGTGGCTCACCGTCGATGTTGATCAAAAGACCAGCCGCAGTGCGTCGGCCACCTCCGGTGGAATAGCTGAATAGGCCGCGCCCGAGCTTATCGTGCCAATCCGGGAGACGCGTCAGATTGCCAGCGCGATAGACACCCTTCGTGTCGGCAACATAATAAACGCCACTGCCGCCGGAGCGACTGCGCTCTGCCACACTCTTCACGAGTGCATCGAAACCGCGGGTGACAAGCTCGGATTTCAGTTCAGCGGCATCCGTCTCGATGGAACGCTCGGCCGAGCGCGTATAGATTTCATTGGCATGCCAGCCGACAAGCGCCGTGATGACCGCGGCAACCCCGGCGAGCAGCAACACAACCGCAAGCGTCCTCCGGAAGACGCGCGATCGAAGCAGCCTACCCGGCGCCATCTCGGATCATGTAGCCGGCGCCGCGAACGGTATGAAGCAGCGGCTTTTCGAAACCTTTGTCGATTTTGCCTCGCAATCTCGAAATATGCACATCAATGACGTTGGTTTGCGGATCGAAATGATAATCCCAGACATTTTCGAGAAGCATGGTCCTGGTTACCACCTGGCCCGCGTTTCGCATCAGGTATTCCAGCAGCCGAAATTCGCGGGGCTGCAGTGCAACCGGCTCTCCGCCGCGCATGACCTTGTGCGTAAGCCGGTCGAGAACAAGATCTCCGACGGCATAGCGCGTTGCCGGCTCCTCCGCTGAGACGCGCCGGCCCAATGCCTCGATCCGTGCGAGCAATTCGGTGAGCGCGAACGGTTTGGTCAGATAATCGTCGCCGCCAGCCTTCAGGCCCTTCACCCGATCGTCGACTTCGCCCAAGGCCGACAGAATCAGCACCGGCGAACGAACACCGGCGCCGCGCAAAGCCTGGATCACGGAAAGTCCATCACGCTCCGGAAGCATGCGGTCGATGATGATAGCGTCGAAGGAGCCGGAAAGGGCGAGATCGAGGCCCTCATCACCGTCATACGCGACTTCGGCGCCATGACCGCTCTCTTTGAGCCCGCGCTGCACAAAGTGGGCGATCTCCCGATCATCCTCGACGATCAGCACCCGCATGACAGCCTCTTTCCGTTTCTCCGAGAGATAGCTTCGAAGGGCGAGAGGCGCACCTAAAACAGGTGCGCCTCATCATATCAACGCTTGTTCGATCGTCCTGGTCAGCCCGTGGATTTCAGCTGCACAGCTACGAAGCGAGTGGCGTCACCTTGCTTGACGCGCAGGAGAACTGCCTTGCGTCCATCGTCGCGCGCCTTTTTCAAGCCGGCAACAACATCGTCTGCAGTCTTGATAGCCTGCCCCTGCACCTCGAGGATGATATCGCCAGACTTGAGACCCTTGAGGGCCGCGTCGGAGTCGTTCTCGACCTCCTTGATCAAGACACCGTCTTCCTTGCTATCTGGGACTACGCCGATCGAGAGGCCAAGGGCTGTGAGCTCCTTCGAATCGGCATCCGATTTGGTCTGCGGGGCCGCGGCGACCTGACCATCGGACGGAAATGTTCCGAGCTTGATCCGGATCGTCTCGGTCTTGCCGTAACGCGACACCTCGAGATCGACATTCGACGCCGGCGCGAACTCGGCAATCTTACGCGCTAGATCGCGGCTGTTCTCGATCTGAGCGCCGTTGACCGAAAGGATAACGTCGCCAGCCCTCAGCGAACTTGAGGATGCCGGGCCCGCAGGCGTCACTTCGTTGACCAGAGCTCCGCGCGGTTCCTTGAGACCCAGGCTCGCTGCCTTGTCCTCATCCACGCTTTCGATCTTTACGCCGAGCCATCCGCGATTGACCGTCTTGTTGGTCCGTAGTTGCTCGACCACATCGTTCGCAGTCTTGGCCGGGACGGCAAACGCGATGCCGACGCTCCCGCCCGAGGGGCTGTAGATGGCCGTATTGACGCCGACCACCTCGCCTTCGAGATTGAACGTCGGACCTCCCGAGTTGCCCTTATTCACGGCCGCGTCAATCTGCAGGAAATCATAGGGCCCCGAGCCGATATCGCGACTCAACGCGGAGACGATTCCCGCCGTGACAGTGCCACCGAGGCCGAACGGATTACCAACGGCGAGCACCCAATCGCCGACGCGAACTGGCTTCGACGAGAAACGGACCATCGGTAGCGATCCCTTCGGTTTGTCGATCTTGAGAAGTGCGATGTCGGTCCGCGCGTCGGTACCAACGAGCGTCGCATCCAGCTTCTCGCGATCGTCGAAGCTGACCTGGATCTTCGAGGCGCCAGCCACGACATGGTTGTTCGTCACCACGTAGCCGTCAGCGGTGATAACGAAACCCGATCCCTGCGCCTGAGCGCGTCTCGGAACACCAGGGACCCCACCGCCAAACTCCCGGGGCAGGTTCTTGAAAAATTCCTTGAGCGGATGGTCGTCTGGAAGCTCAGGAAGCGGATCTCCACCACGTCCGCCGCGGCTTGCGACTCGCGGACCACCGCCTGCAACCACGTGGATGCTCACGACGGCCGGCTTCACCTTCTCGATGATGTCAGCAAAAGTGTAGGGCGCCCTCCCGAAAGGTGTTGCCACAGTGGGCGGCTCGGCGCGTTGCGCAAGCGCTCCTTCGGGCTGCCAGAAGGCGAAGCCGCCCAGCGCCGTCGCCGCAAGTAGCGCGGCCGGCGCTATGCGCCTCGCAACGCCCATGCGGACTGGACCGCGGGACTTCGGACTGGGAACCTGCATGTGTCTCACCTTTCGATGTCATTCCGGCACTGATCAACGGTTATGAGCATGCTATAGAGAGCGTCGCATTACAGAGACCTTGCAGCGCCATTAATCTTTGGTAATCCGTGGAGCGTTGGCCGCGAGACTCGAGGAAGACGCTCAGGGATGGTCTGATGGGCGAAGACTCAATGCCGAAACATCGGTGGCCGGCCCTGGCCCTCGCGCTGCTACTCGCCGGAATCCAGCCGGCGACGGGCTTTTCCCCCGTCGACTTGCGCGACGATAAGACGAGCCCGCAAATCGAGCGCGTCGCGATATTCGGCACCGACGACCGGGTGGCGGCACCGTCTCGGTATGCCAAGGCGGCGGAGAGCATCGGCCTCTTCTTTTCGAATCAGTCGCGCACCGTCTGCACGGCGTTTTGCGTCGCCTCAAATATCGTAGCCACCGCGGCGCACTGTCTTTCTCAGCCGGACGGTACACCGGCCCGTCTCGCGGATTTCATGTTCGCGCGCGGCTACGATCGGCTGCGCGACTACGCCCGCATCGAGGGCTATGAAACGGGCTCATCGCCCCAAAGCATCATCATGGGAGATTTCCAGCACCGGATCCGCCCGCCGATCGACGCGGCGAATGATTGGGCACTGGTGCGGCTGAACAAACCAGTCTGCAAGGACGGGGGCCTGCAGGTCACGCCCATGACGTCCGCCCAAGTTGCCACGGAGGCACGCGCCGGTCGCATTTTCCAACTGTCCTATCACCGCGATTGGACACAGTGGCGCCTCGCCTACTCCCGACCCTGCAGCGTTGCGCGCAACTTCAAGTCGGTACCCTGGACATCCATCGCACCTGATTTCCTCAATGCCGAGAAAATGCTGCTTCATCATTGCGATACGGGCGGCGCGTCGTCCGGCTCGCCCCTGCTGATCGATCGAGACGGCGCAGTTTCGGTTATAGGCATCAACGTCGGCACCTACGTGCAGTCCAAGATTCTGACCGAGGGTGGACAAGTCACACTGAGGGAAAAAGCGGAGACCGTTGCGAACACGGCCGTCAACGCCGGCGTCTTTGCTGGCCGGATCGAGCTTTTGAGCGGCGCCACCATTCTCTCGTCAGGCGAGCCCCTACGTGATCTGCAGCGAAGGCTAACGGAGCAGCGTCTCTATCAGGCCAGGATCGACGGCAGCTATGGCCCCATTCTCAGGGCTGCGATCGAAGGCTACGAGCGGCAGCGACGCATGCCGGTCACGGGACTTGCCACCCACGATTTGCTCTCGCGCCTCAATCGCGAGGCGACGGGACTTGGTCAGGTGTCGCCCACAAGCGCCGGGCCACCACCGGCACCGCGCAGACCCTGATTGCGCGGAGTGAAGACGATTAGCCACGTTTGTTGAGAATATCGTCGAGCTGGCGAGCTTCGTCAGGAGAGAGTGGAGCGTCGTCGCTGCTTGTCGCTCTCGTACGAGCCGGGCTCCGAAATTGCTTGAACGCAAGCGTGCCAGCCCCCGCCAGAAGCAGCAGTGGCGCAACCCACAAGAGTATCGTCTCAACATTCAGCGGCGGGCGCAAAAGCACGAAATCGCCATATCGCTGAACGATGTAGCCTATCGCCGCCTCGTCACTGTCGCCGGCCTTGAGACGCTCGCGCACGAGAAGCCGAAGATCGCGGGCCAACGGCGCATTCGACTCGTCGATCGACTGGTTCTGACAAACAACGCAGCGCAATCCCGACGAGATATGGCGGGCCCTCGCTTCGAGGTGAGCATCAGGAAGCACCTCGTCAGGTTGCACAGCCCGAGCAGGAGCGACCATGGCAACGCCAGCAAGCAAAAGGACAGCGATGGTGGCGAGCAATGGCCGCAGCGACCAGAGGGATCGCGATAAGAAAATACCTGGGCTACGGGGTGCAAGTTGAATCACGTGCATCACTCCGCAGGCACGACGACCGGTTTGCGCGCCTTGCGTGGCGCACCGACTCGTAAACGCCTGTCCGAGAGAGAGAGACCGCCGCCGATGAACATCAGCACGGCACCGATCCAAATGAAGCGCACCAAGGGATTGAAATAGAGCCGGACGGCGATGGCACCGTCATTCTGTGCATCACCCAGCACGACATAGAGATCGCCTGCGAGCGCCACGTGAATACCGGCCTCGGTAGTTGGCTGGCGTGGCGCATCGTAGAGTCGCTTTGCTGGATAAAGCTCGGTAACCGGGCGACCGCCGCGCGTGACGATGAATCGCGCTCGATCCTCGCTGTAGTTCGGACCCCGCCCCGCTTCGGTGCCCTGAAATTCGAGCGTGTATCCGGCAATCGACGTTTTCTCGCCGGGCTTCATGGCGACGATCTGCTCGCTCTGCCACGCCGTCGTCGCAACGATACCGATGACCATGAGCCCGACACCGGCGTGCGCCATCGTCGTGCCCCAGGCGGAACGTGGAAGATTGGTGAGACGCCTCACCACCTCCGATGCGCTCGCCTGACCCAAACGCGCGCGGAAAAGGATTTCCCAGATGGCACCGGCCAACACCCAGAACCCCAGCGCGAGCCCGAGCGGAGCCGCCCAGGGCCCCGGCCTCATATAGGCAAAAGCGATCACGGCTCCAACGAACGCAATTCCCGCGGCAACCAGAAGGCGCTCGGCCGCAGCCCGGAGATCACCTCTCTTCCAGCCGAGAAACGAGCCGAACGGGAGGGCGAGAAGCAGTGGCACCATCACCGGACCGAAGGTCAGGTTGAAGTAGGGCGCGCCGACCGAGATCTTGTCGCCCGTTACGGCCTCGAGTGCCAACGGATAAAGCGTGCCAATGAGGACTGTGCCCGTGGCCGTCGCCAGCAGCACGTTGTTCAGAACCAGCGCACCCTCACGGGAGATCGGCGAGAATAAGCCTCCTTGCTTCAGGTCCGAAGCGCGGGCGGCGAAAAGAGCAAGTCCGCCACCGGTGAAGATGGTCATGATCGCGAGAATGAAGATGCCGCGCTTGGGATCAACGGCGAAGGCGTGAACCGACGAGAGAACGCCGGAGCGCACCAGAAAGGTGCCCATCAACGACAGCGAAAAAGTGAGGATCGCAAGAAGGATGGTCCACACCTTCAAGGCCTCGCGCTTCTCCATCACGAGAGCGGAATGGAGCAACGCGGTTCCCGCGAGCCACGGCATGAAGCTCGCATTCTCGACTGGATCCCAGAACCACCATCCGCCCCAGCCGAGCTCGTAATAGGCCCACCACGAGCCCATCGCGATGCCGAGTGTGAGACACATCCAGGCGGCCAGCGTCCAGGGCCGAACCCAGCGCGCCCAAGCAGCGTCCGTCCGTCCTTCGATGAGTGCTGCAATCGCAAAAGAGAATGCCATCGAGAAGCCGACATAGCCGGCGTAGAGAAACGGCGGATGAAACGCTAGCGCGGGATCCTGCAGAATGGGATTTAGACCGCGTCCCTCGACCGGAGCAGGAATAAGACGCTCGAACGGGTTCGAGGTTAGCAGGATGAATGTGAGAAACGCGAACGAAACAGATGCCTGCACTGCCAGCACACGTGCCTTGAGGGTGCTCGGAAGATACCCGCCGAACACCGCAACGGCTGCGCCGAAAAGCGCAAGAATGAGAACCCAGAGAACCATCGAACCTTCGTGGTTTCCCCAGACGCCGGACAGGCGATAGATAAACGGCTTCGCGGTGTGCGAGTTGGTCCATACATTGAGCACGGAGAAATCGCTCGTGACGTAGGCCTCCGCGAGCATGATGAATGCGATCAAAACAAGCACAAACGTGCCGATCGCGGCCGAGCCGCCGACCGCCATCAGCCGCTCGTCACCGACGCGTGCTCCCCAAGCTGGAACCAGCATCTGCGCGAATGACACCAACAGCGCCAGGATCAGGGCGAAATGTCCGATCTCGACGGTCATGTCTTACGCCTCATCTTCAATGCGCGCTCGTAGCCCAAAATAATGCCCAATCGCATCATTGCTTCACCTGCCCGGCCGAAGCGCCCGGATGCGTGGCACCCTCTCCGAGTTTGACGCCCTTCTCCTTGAGAGCTTTCGCGACCTCGGGCGGCATGTACGTCTCGTCGTGCTTGGCGAGCACCGTGTCAGCGCGAAACCGGCCGTTCTCGTCGAGACGACCTTCCGCCACGACGCCCTGACCTTCGCGAAAGAGATCTGGGAGAACGCCGCGATAGACGACCGGCACAGCCTTGATCGTATCAGTCACCTGGAACTCGACATCGAGGCTCTGGCCTCGATTGACGCTGCCCTCGGCAACGAGACCGCCGAGCCGAAAACGTTGACCGGTCGGCACGGGATTTTCCGCAAGGTCACTTGGTGTCTTGAAATACGTGATGGTTCCGCTTAGCGCGAACAGAACGAGCCCGACGGCAAGGCCGATCACGAGAAGACCGGAAAGAATGAAGGCGCCACGCCGTTGTTTTCGGGTCATTCGCGCTGCCTCTGCATGTCACGTACCGAGCCCGAGGCTCTTGGCGAGATCGGCAAGTGCCGCCAGCGCCTGCGGCTCATCCGCCAGCGATTGTCGAGCACGGCCGAGCGCGGCCTGGGCTTCGTCCTTCCGGCCGAGCACCGTGAGCGCACGAATGAGCTTTCCCCATCCCTCGACGTCGCGCCCATCCTTCTCGAGCCGTGCTGCAAGGCCAGAGACCATACCGTCGATCATCGCTTGGCGTTCGGTCGGTGAAAGGCGTTCTGCCGCGCTGATGTCGGCTGTAGTCGGACCAGCCTCCGGCTTGGCGGGAGGCGCGGCCACGGGGGACTGCGAGCTGCCATTGCCCGGACCCATCTCCGTGCGAACCGCAGCGATGCGCTCCTGGAGCATAGGACGCCATTCGGCATCCGCAGGAGCATCGGCCATCAGCTTTTCGTAGGCAGCGGCGGCGTCGGCAAATTGCCCCTCTTGCTCCTTCCCGAATGCGAGCCAAAATCGCGCCTGGATGTGACCGGGCTCAAGCTTCAGGAGCTGCTCCAAGGCACGTTTCGCTTCGTCCGTAACGCGGCCGTTGTCCCGCAGCATTGTGGCCTCGGCGAGACCCGCTAGACGAGCAGAATTCTCTCCTAACAGGTGCACCGCACGACCATAAGCAAAGGCCGCATCAGCGTGTCGACCGAGGCGCAAATAAACAGGGGCGATGACATCCCAGCCTCGACCGTCCTCGGGATGCTCTTTGAGACGGGATTCAACTGCGGTAATGAGTTTTGCCATCTCGGCATTGACCGGGGGCGAAACATGCCGCGATGCGATCGGTTGAGCCGGAATGCCAGGGGCTCCGGTCTGGAGATAGACGGCCAGCGCGGCGACGGGAAGCAGTAGCCCCGTGATTGCTGCAACGCCCAAGCGCCGGCGCGCCACAACAGGCTCGGCAGCGTCATCAGAAAGAAGCGGGCCGGCGGAACCATCACCAACGGAAGAGACACTAGCTATAAGGCGCCGCGAGATCTCGCGGCGCGCAGCCTCGGCCTCGTCCGCACCGATAAGGCCCCGATTCGCCTCCGTATCAATCTCGGCAAGCTGATCGCGATAGACGGCCGTCACCGCACCGCCGCCCTCGACTCCATGGACCCGGCGAGCCAGCAGCGGATGCAGGAGCGTGACCACCACGCCTGCCGACATTACCGCGAAAACAACCCACAGCAGCATCTAAGTTCCCGGACGCAGACGACCTGTCGATTGAATAGGCACGCCATAGCCGGGAAGCAAGGATTGCGGCTTGACCTCTCGCAAATGCCGCGGGTCGAAAGCGATTAGCTGACGGCGCCGCAGGCGCGAAACGTCAAGCGACGTTGCGCCAGGACCCATCCGGATTGCGACAGGCGGTTCCCCGCATGGCCTGAGGCCTGCCATCAATGTAGATGGTGTGGGTGTAATCGCGACAATCGAACTCGCCACGGCGGTAGCGCGCCATAGGAACGACGTCCCCATAACGCCCGTTGTCAGCATTTCTCCAGCGCACGGGGCGACCATCCGCTCCCGACTCGAAAGCGTCGTATTCGGCCCGCTCCGCAAGCCGACGATCCTGCTCGTCCATAGATCGGCCGATCTCGCTGCCGACGATACCGCCGACGACCGCGCCCACGATCGTCGCAGCCGCCCGGCCACCACCTTTGCCGACCGTATTGCCAAGGAGACCGCCCGCGATCGCGCCCACAGCCAGACCCGTATCGGCTTTGTTCGGTCCTTCAGGCCCACAACCTCCGATCGAAAGCGCGCAACCCAAAACCGCTACCCCAATCACCCGGTGCATTGTGCTCGTCCTTTTTGAAAGTCCCCCGAGCGAACGCGACCAACGCTTGATTTACCGGGTGTGGCGCTCGCAAACGATACTGACCATCCTGACGGATTCTGGCGAAACTTCGGCTCGAATTGGCTCTTTCAATCGCATCCACAAGTATTGTGCGTCACGTGGCAGGCAGGTCCAGGCGGGCGCTGAGACCACCTAGGATAGAAGCCTCAAGCGTGAATTGCCCGCGATACGATTGAGCCAAATCCGCGACGATGGAATGTCCGAGGCCCGATCCCGGCTTCGACTCGTCGAGCCGTCGCCCCCGCTTGATGCCTTGCGCCCGCTGCTCCGCGGTCAATCCTGGGCCATCGTCGTCGACCGAGACGTGCAACCGCCGGGGATGGCGCTCTTCCTTCGCCGTCTCGATGGTCACTCTGATGAGCACGCGAGACTTCGCCCATTTGCAGGCGTTGTCCGCGAGATTGCCGAGCATCTCCTCGAGATCCTGCTTCTCGCCCTGGAAGCGGGCATCCAACGGGCAGTCGACCACGATTTCGAGATTGCGCTCACGATTGATGCGGCCGAGCGCCCTGGCGATAGCCTCGGCGATGGGGCGAACTTCGGTCACGCGACCGATGACATCGACGCGTGCAACCATACGCGCGCGATCCAGATAATAGGCAACTTGATCGCGCATCACCTGCGCCTGTTCCGCAACCTTGCGTCCGGCGGGCGAGGCATCGTCCCCGATCTCGTTGGTGATCACCGCCAGCGGCGTCTTGAGCGCGTGCGCGAGGTTGCCGACCTGCGTGCGCGCCCGTTCGATGATGTCCAGGTTCGACTGAATGAGCGCGTTGAGCTCGGTCTGCAGAGGCTCGATTTCTGCCGGAACCCGTCCTTCGAGCCGTTCCGCCTCGCCGGAACGGATGGCAGACAGACGTCGCTCCACGCGCCGCAGAGGCTGCAGCCCATAGCGGACTTGAAGAAAGGTCGACAGGACGAGGCCCAACCCGGCGATAGCCAGTGAGAATACGAGAGGCACTCGGAAATCACGCACGCGCGTCTCCGCAAACTCGAGGTTCCCCGCAACCACGAACGAGTAGAAGTGCGGATTCTCGTCATCACCGGAGTTGTAGATCGTCTCGGCAATTCGGAGAGGCTCGCCAACCGGCCCTTGCGTATTGTGCCAGATAATATTGTAGCGATCCGGCTTGAGGCCGAGCTTTGAGGGAAGCGGCAGCGACTCGCTCGCGAGCGACGTGGAGATGAGGCGCCGGCCAGGACTTTTGTCGATTGGCGTGATCTGCCAGTACCAGCCAGAGTGGGCCAGCTCGAACAGCGGCTCGCCGACGTTTCGAGGGACGCCGGGTTCGGGCTCGCCGCGATCGGTCGAAAAGGCGATGTTCAGCGTCAACAACTGTGAGAGACGAGCATCGAAGCTCTGGTAGGTGTCGCGCGTGTGCACCCAGTCGATAGCGAGCCCGGCCAATGGGAGAACGAGCACCGCCCACACGGCAGCGGTACGAAAAAGCCGGAACGCGAGAGAGTTAAGCTTCATCCTTTTCGGGCGACAGACGATAGCCGAGGCCCCTCACCGTCTTGATGAGGTGTGCAGGGATCTTCTTGCGCAGCCGGCCGACGAACACTTCGATGGTATTGCTGTCGCGGTCGAAATCCTGATCGTAAAGGTGCTCGACCAGCTCCGTTCTCGACACCACACGACCCGAATGATGCAGGAGGTAGGCGAGGAGCCGGTACTCGTGCGAGGTGAGCTTGACCGCCTGGCCAGCAACTGTGACACGCGCCGTCTTGGTGTCGAGACGCAATGGGCCGCATTCGATCTCCGCTCGGGCATGGCCCGTGGCGCGACGCACCTGCGCGCGAATGCGCGCCAGAAGCTCCTCCATGTGAAATGGCTTGGCGACGTAATCGTCCGCCCCCGCGTCCATGCCGGCAACCTTGTCGCTCCAACGGTCGCGGGCTGTGAGGATGATGACGTGCATGTTACGATCGGCCCGCCGCCATTGCTCAAGAACGGAAATACCATCCATTTTCGGAAGACCGATGTCGAGCACGACGACATCGTACGGCTCGGTTTCGCCGAGAAAATAGCCCTCCTCGCCGTCCATCGCCTTGTCGACGGCATAGCCCGCGGCGGTCAGCGCAGAGACGAGCTGACGGTTGAGATCGGGATCATCCTCGACGACGAGAACGCGCACCGGGTGGCCTCATGCGTTGCTGGCGGGACGGATTTGGTCGTCCTAGCCCTGTTGGCCGGGAGAATAGCCTCGAATCGTGCCGTTGTCGCGAGGCGCGGCGGATCAGCCCGTAGAACGACACGTCAACGCTTCCGATCGTCGGTAGCCTTGACGGTAAAAGTACCGATATGGCCGTCGAGGCGACGCAGGACCAGCCGATAGGTGAAGCCTCGTTCTCCCTCGCATAGCACGATCCTGACAACTTCGCCGCCAAGCTCCTCCCGCGCCATATCGTGCATATCGAGTGCGGAGCGAAGCTTTTCCCGCGCGACGATCGGAGCAGCCTCGGACCAGTCTCCATAGCATCGCGTCTCGGCAACCGCCTTCTCCCCCGCGACGGGCGAAAGAGAGGCAGCGAGCGCAGCGACGGCAAAGAGTATGGTTAAGCGACGGGACATGGCAGCTCCAGTCGCCTCTCGATAGGCGATGGCGACTGAACCCGCGATGAATAGCTGTCCGGTACCCTATAGACGGATCGACATCGGGCGCCGCGCGAGTGGCGTAGCGGCCCGGGTTCGGCCGACAATCGTCATTACCGTGCCAATGAGACCGCCCACAGCTTGGGCGACCGTAACCACATCGGCGCCAAGCTGCTCGATGAGAGATGATGGGATGTCGAAGCCGAAAACGGAGAGAATCGTCGGGGCGACGGTCGAAAGACCGGTAATGAAGGTGCCCCAGATCGTGAGTGAGTTTCCCCACCACTTGGCATCGGTCGCTGGTGCGGACAGCGGCGGATACGACGTATCAGGCATGGTTTCAGTCTCCTTGGCTTCTGGGACGAAAACGTCGGGTTGACGGTCTTCGAGGCTGGGCGGGGTCGCTGTCGGAATCGGGCTTGCCAGCCCATTGGCCTGCGCAAGCGCTTTGTCGACACGCGCCAGCCACCCTCGGCCGAAGCGCCAGAAATGGCGAAGGCGCCGGTAGCGCTCCCGTCGAATTTCGGCGTAGCGCTCGAGCGTCCGCGACATGGGCCGTGTCCGAGCGGCCGTAAGCGTCAGCGGCCCGATCGCGCCATCGACCGTGACACCGAGGGCCGTCTGCAGCATGCGTGCTGCTCCTCCGACGCCCTGATTGACGGCGCAATCGAAATGAAAGTGGGCAAGTGCCGGTGGCAAATCAGGGCATCGAGCTGGTCGCCAATAGCGATCGAGGTAGATGCGCTCGACGTCGCCATTGGGGATCCGCCGGAGCTCGGCTTTCAGGCGCTCGTAAGAAGCAGCGTTGAGAGCGACCTTCTTGAATGCGGCGTAATCGACGAGCGTCACGCCCTTATTGGTCGGACCGCCGGGATCGAACGGATCGTCTGAATATCCGCCCTCGAATTCGAGGATCCGCGCGAGCGACCACGCGAAGCCCGACGACAGTGGTTGAGGCGACGCGGGCGCCTTCGTCGACGTGAGCGCAGGGACCCTGAAACCGAGCAATCGGCTCCGCGCGAAAGCCTCGACGGTGACCGCATCCGACTGATTACCGCCGAGCAGAACCAGCCGATCATCCGTTGTCCCAATCAGAAATCCGACGTGACCGAGAGCGGGATCGGCACCGCGCGACAGAACCGCGACGGCTCCAAAAGATGGCTCATCCGTCTCCAGGCCCCACGAAAGATACGACCGCGCAAGCAGAGAACCCGTGCCTGCAAGACCGGCGCGTTCGAGACAGGCGCCCACGAATGCGGCACACCAAGGCGTGGCATCATCCGCAACCTCGGGATGGCCCACGCGACGGATATAGTCGGCGATGCGGGTGTTGCTGGCCTGGCCGGCGATCTCGCGCTGGCCGAGCTCCGCCCAGGCGTGATCGAGCCACGCCGGCTGGCGCAGGGCAGCGTCAAGCATGACGAAAACATCTCCAATTCTGGGAAAGATTCAGCGCCGGTTAGATGATCGCCTGGCGCGGAGCGCCTCGGCCGAAGACGGCGCTGATCTGATAGACACGAACGGTCACGCTGAACGGCAAGGTGCCGAAATCCGTAACTTGGTCGTCTGCGGAATAGAGAACGGCCGGTGCGATGCTCGACAGAGTGCGGACGACGGTGCCGCCCGAGAGAACGTCGATTTCATAGGCCTCGGACGCCTCTGCGAGCGGAACTTCGACCGCTTCCCAGCTGTCACCGCCGAGCCGCGTGCGTCGGATCCACGTGATGTTGAGATCGCCGGTGCTCCGGCTGCCACGAACATGCACGGGACTGAGCGGGCGCAATCCAATGCCGCGGAACGCTTGGCTCATTGTTCGATACGACGCATCGCCAAGGGCACGCTGCGCGGGGCCGTAGCGCCAGGAAAGCGGCAGTCCGATATCACCCAGCGTGAGCGGGACGCTCGCCACGGCACCGTCGAGCACCACGAAGCGAGCGCCGGCTGGGATCATCGCGCGCATGACGTGCTCGGTGCCAGCTTGCCCGCGCAACAACGACGATAGTTCATAAATCTGTGGCGCAATCAGCGATGCTGTCTGGAACTGAAGAACGTCCCATTCGCCGTCGGTACCTTCGATGGCTGCAGCATTGGCACCCGCGAGCAAGTTGAGAGGAGTGGTTGAGACCAGCATGCCGGTATCCAGCTTCACGCGGATACGACGTCCGCGATCGACGCGAGCCTCGAATCCAGGCTCGATGGGATCGAGTGTGATGCCAGTCGTGGCCCGTCGCGTAACAATCGAAGCCAGAGTGAAGTTGGCGTCTTCCGCCGATCGATAAAGTGCCGCTCCGCCGGCCGGCCAGGGTTCGCGTGCCATCGCGACATATCCCGTCACCTCGGCTGCGTTGCTCGCGAGCAACGGAAGATCGAGGAAGGTGGTCAGTATCGGACCAATCTTGTCGCCTTCCGAGGGCGGAACAGGGCGAACTACCCCTCCGCCACCCGCATAGACCGTCGGATCGACGCCGATCGCATCGATATCGCGCGCACCGTGCTCTCCCACATCGGTGATGCGAAAGAGCCGGGATTGCTCACCTCGCTCGAGCGTCACGACATCGCCCGGTTGAAGAACAAGCGCTGACGGCGGCAGAACGAAGCGGGCCCGCTCGCGCGCCGCCCACGTCTCGAAAAGCCAGGTATCCGCCGTTCGGATGGCCTGGTCTGCATCCATCACCAGCGCGAGTTGAGCTTCGGAAATCCGCCCCGCGGCTCCGACCAAACGACGCGAACGCGCCACCGCCTGACGATAGTCGGACTCGAGCGCCGCATAGGAAAGCCGCGCCTCGGCTGGGAGATCGGTTTCCTGGGCGCGCGTCAACTGCACGAGATCCGCACCGGCTTTGGTCTCGACGAGATCGTCCAGGTTCAGCACGACACGCGGCGGCTCGGCACCACGGTGCATGAAGCGGACGACGTCGCCGCTCTCGACGGCGTCGAGGAAATAGGCGAGCTCCAGCGGTTGCAGCGCCTCGCGCGCGGACATGGCGCGCTCGATGACGAGACCGGCGACCAGTCCATCGACGGCCGAAACGTCGATGTCGCGAAAGGCATAGTCTTCAAGCAGTGCCGCAATGACAGCGCCGAGATCCTGCTTCGCAATCCGCCCGGTCAACCAATGACCGAGGCGCCAGTTCTCGCCATCGCTCCAAACCGCACCGTTCTGGGGAAATGCCGGATAGGGCCGCGCATCCCACGCATAGAGATGAATGTTGTCGAGATCGATCATCCGGCCGCCGTAGACCGAAGAGACCGGATTGGCGTTAGGGAGATATCCGGCGTGCGCCGGATCGAACGCCTCCAGCACGGCCCGGAGATAGCGGTGCTGCATAAGGTCGTCGCGCTCGCCGCTCGAATGGTACGGCACGAACGACTCGGAGCTCTTCGGATCGACAAAGACGTTCGGCTGATTGGCACCTTTGTCGATCGCGGGGCAACCGATTTCCGTCAACCAGATCGGTTTCGATTGCGGTACCCAAGCGGTCGGAGAACTGCTCTCGACGCCACCCGCCCGATCGTAGTGTTTATTCTGCCACCAGCTTCGAACGTCCTTGTAACGGTAAACCCATGGCTTATCTGCGACGCCATCCGTGATCGGGGTGCGAAGCTGGGCGTCGCGATCGGCGGGGGTCGCGTAGAACCAGTCGTAGCCCTCTCCAGCGGCAAGGTTCGACTTGAGATAGTCGACATCATAGACCGAGCGCGCTCCGGCAGACCGATCGAGATGGTCGCCGTCTCGCCAGTCCGCGAGAGGCCAGTAGCAATCGATCGCAATCGCGTCGATGGCCGGTGACGCCCAGAGCGGATCGAGGTGGAAATGCACGTCGCCCGATCCATCCGCGGGCTGGTGACCGAAATACTCGGACCAATCGGCCGCGTAGCTCACCTTTGTCGATGCGCCGAGAATGGCTTTCACGTCGGCGGCAAGCGTGACGAGAGCGGAAACGAACGGATAGGTCTCGGACCCGGCGCGCACCTGGGTGAGACCACGCATCTCGCTTCCGATGAGGAAACCGTCA
This sequence comes from Hyphomicrobiaceae bacterium, assembly GCA_050250755.1. Taxonomy (GTDB): domain Bacteria; phylum Pseudomonadota; class Alphaproteobacteria; order Rhizobiales; family Hyphomicrobiaceae. The sequence continues at coordinate 50,296 of JBFWOB010000029.1, read as the reverse complement.
ACTCCGCCTGCTGCAAGCGCCAGATGCGCATAGTGCAATACCATGCGCCGGAACGTCCACTCAGCCGGCCCAGAATAGCCCACGGCATCGCCGGAAACAGCGAAGTGCTCGGACGTCGCTGTACCGACGAGTTTGGCAATCTGAGTAGCCGCGCCTGCCGACTTGTCGGGAGAACCCGCCCGCCCAGGTGCTGGATCGACGGTGATCCGCCCGCGCCATGGATAGGCAGGCTGCTGGGAGGCGCCGGTATAGGGATCATCGAGAGCATTGTCGGCAGGGATGTCCATCAGGATGAACGGATTGAGCACCACCTTGTGCCCGCGCGCCTTGAGATCGCGAATGGCCGCCACAACGGTGCTGTCGGAAGGTGTGCCGCCGTAAGCCGGCTTGCCATCGACGGTCGAGACGAGCGGCGCCGAAGCTCGATCGAGCCCGGCCACGGACCAGACGAGCGGCTCGCTGGTCTTGTCGCGGCTATCGACGCACGGCCGGACGAGGCAGGCGCCGGCGCGCAGATCATTGCCAAACCAACTGACGACCAGCGACGTCGAACGCGCGTTCGGCAGCAAACGGCCGAGTTGATCGAGAGCCACCTGCCAATCAGTGCCGCCGCGCAGTGTGTGCCGATTCTCCGGCTCTGTGCTGACGCGGCTGAGTGTGCGCGTCACAGGATCGGTCGCATAAACGAACTCGCCCGAGCCTGGAATCATGACCACGCCACGGACTAATTTCGCGAAAGGATCGACGGAACGAAAGACCTCGAACGAGAGCTGAGGAATGCGATTGCCAAACGCTTCGAGCGCCATATGTTCGAACACGATGTAAGCGACGCCTCGATAGGCCGGCGCTGCATCAGCGCCCTCGTGCGCAACGATCAGCCCATCGGGCGGTTGCGTCTCGGTGCCGTAGTAGAGACGCCACACGTGCTCGCCGAGATCGATCTCCTGCCCATCGGCCCATACCCGCCCTATATCAGTGATCTCGCCCTCGCAGAGAGCAACGGCGAAGTTTGCGTAGTACCGATAATCGGTACGTTTTGCCGCTGAACCGGACGGCATACCTTTCGAGCTGCCGCTACTGCCGGTTACCGTGGTGACCGACTCTTCCTCGAGATCCGTCGCCCAGATGACCTGGCCTCCGAGCCGCGACCAGCCGAATAGCCGAGGAATGGCGGCACCTTCAGTCGAGGTCGTGATCTTGAGATCGGATAGTCGCGGGCCGGACGTTGCGCGCGCCTGGCCGCTCGCGCCGAATAGTGCCTGATCGATATAGCCGCCGGCGAGCGCACCGATTTGAGATCCAATCGTCGCACCCGAGAGCGTGGCGCCGAGCACCGAGATGCCGGCGGGCAGAACGGCACCGCCGAGAGCAGCACCGGCCGCGGTGAGAGCAAGAGTCGCCATCAGTCGATCATCCTCGGGAATTGAAATGCGCCTGCGATGCGCCGGCGCCACCAATCGGTGAGCGCGACCTCGGTAACCGGAGCGCGTTCGACGGCATGGATGAGAGAGAAGCGAGTTGCGGGATCACCGAGGCGCGCCGTATGCGTTTCAACACCGCTCGCCTCGCTGAGAGCAAGAATACCAGCGTGCTTTGCGATGGCCTGCGGACGGTAGCGAAAAACCAGAACATCGCCGGCGCCGGCTGCTTCGGGTGCAACCTCCTTGAAATGCCGGCGTGCGGCCTCGAGCAGCGTCTCCTGGCCGGTCGCTTCCGACCAGTCTCGACTGTAGCCGGGCAGCGTTTCGGGTTCGCTCCCGTGCAACGCGCGCCACACGCCGCGCACGATTCCGATGCAATCAACGCCCACGCCGATACGGCTCGCCTGATGATGATAAGGCGTGCCGATCCACCGTCGCGCATGCGCGACGATCGCCGCACGGCGATGTTGCGAGAAGGATGTCATAGAGTTACTCGGATGGGCGCGGCGATGTCAGCCGGCGCGAGGCGTCGTGAGAAAATCGTTGCCCGGCATATGCGGAAAGCCGCGATAGTTAACAATATTCGAAAACTTTGCGCGGCACGTAGCGTGCTGCTTGTCGCACCCGGCCGTCACGACGAATGTGTCACCCAGGACCAGTGGAGCTCCGGGTGGTTGCCAGAGTTCCAGCGTTACATCGGACACTCGTCGTTGGTGCCGTTTGACCTCGACCGCTCGCCCCGCATTGCCGCCGGTCAGGAACGTCAATAGCCCGCGCGTGAACCAGCCATCGGCAAAGTCGCCAACGTCAGTCGTCGCGAAAACGCGGTCCCCGAGATTGGACGTGACAATACCCTCGGCACGATGCGACGGGCTCATGAGATTGATACCGCAACGCTGATCACCGAGTTCCGCGTCACACGAATATTGGAACACGCGGCCTTTGGTCTGTTGCAGATAATGGGCGGGCCCGCGCACCTCGGCGGCGAAGGCACCTCCTGTCCGACGAACCTCGCCGATGGAGCCGCGCCGGACGAGTACGCGGCTCGCTGGATCGGTCCAGTCGACGCGATAGATCTCAACCTCGGCGTCGTCGAAATCGCCCGCCGCAAGGGCGGCTTCGCTGAGGCGAGATGACGAAAGCGCGCTTTCAACTTCCAGATTGTCAACCGACAGGCCAACCGATTCTCGGATCTCGCTCGCCGTGAAGCCGGATGCGGCTTCGAACGTCGTGCCGTCGAAAACGATGTCGCGGTCGTGGTCGGTGAAACCGAGGGCGGAACCGCTACGCGGCGCGATCCGCCAGCACCAGCAAAGCGTGGTAACGCCGCTCGCGAGGGAGCTTGCGAGCGACGCAGGCAGGTTTCTCATAGGAAAGCCCAGGTGAAGGCGCGAAAGCCGCGGGCCGCGATGGCCGCGTCGCGTTGTTTCAGATACGAAGCTCGACGACTGGAATGGACGGAATACCGCCGTGGCGGAAGCCGGAAAGATTGACTTCGAGCCGATCCGTATCGAAGCGAACGGGAACGTCGAACTCGAAGCCTGCGGTGACGCTCGCGTCAGATACTGGAACATGACCTGCCCGAAACGAAACGAGTCCCAGCCCGGCATCGAGATCGAAGTCGGTGCCGTGCGTCTGGATCACGCCATCCACCGCGACAATGACGCTGCCGGCGACGGGCTTGCCGATCGGCCTTTCGTATGGCGCATGCAAGGTGCCGTATCGCTTCACGAGAGCGAAGGTATCGCGCACGCCATCGCCAACGCCGAGGCCCTGGTCGGTCGCACTCACGCCCTGCTCCGGCGCGCATGACTTGAAGTCGGCGTGATCCTTCCAGCGGAAGCCGTAGAGGCGTCCGCGCCGCTCCTCGAAGAAGGCGACGACCTGGTGAAGATCGTCGAGCGATCTGACACCATACCCGGCGTTATACGATCGTCGGGCGTGCGCCCATCGCGCGTTGCGTTCCTCGAAGCCCGATCCGAGAACAACGACATCGGTGCGGCGCTCGGGCCCACCGGTCGCGCCGCGCGAGATTTGCGTTGGAAAGCGGATCTCGTGGAAAGACATGATGCCTCGCTGGGCTCGTTTCCTGAAGGATGCCGATGCCGCCGGTCAGAGATTGCGCTGACCTTGCGCGACGGCCCGGGCGAGCAGGGCGGCGATCTGCGATTGCGAATTGTGGAAGCTCTGCACGTCGGGAGTCGTCACGTTGAAGACGATGTTGGACCCGCCAGAGACCGCACCACTCAGCGGCGCCGCGAGATCCTGGCCCGCGGACGCGGTCGACGCAAAACCGTTGCCGCCGAAGAGGCTTGATCCGAACGACAATGCGGCGGGCGTGGAGATAGCAGCACCGCTGACCGGCGACGGAGCCGCAATGATTGATTGAAGCGCGGAGCCGAAAGCGGTTTCGAGGGGCTTGAACGCTGCACCGATCGCGGTCTTCGAAAGACTGAGCGCCAGCGTGCTGAGCACGTTGCTGAAGCTTTTCCCCTGCACTGTGAGACCGATAAACGCGGTCGTGAGGGTGTGCCCGAATTGCCGGCCAAGTCGATCGCCGCCTTCAAGTGCAAGGTTGAGCTGATGCTGGCTCTGGGTCAAAGCGTCGAGTTCGAGGCGCATCTCGGTGAGGTCGCCGCCTTCGAAGGGCGATCCCGGAATCGAGGTCGTATCGGCCATGGTGGTCCTGTTCGGAAAAAGGGGCGGAAGCGAGCGCGCTCAGTTGCGATCGGGATAGCGATCCATCAGGCGTACAAAATCACCGCGACGCATCGGGGCGCGGGCAGGCTGCCCGAGACGTGCCCCCAAGGCGGCCGCAAGCTCGCGCGGCGTCATGGCCCAGAAGTCGGCGGAGCTGAGACGGAGGAGACCGAGGCCGGCCGCCATTACCTCCGTCCAGGGAAAGGGCCGGCGTCTGCCGAGTCGGGCGTCGATGGCGCGGCGGCGTCTCCGCTGGACCCCGGCCGAATCGCCTGGCCGGCGCCGAACGTCGCGGTTAACAATCTGGCAACGACATCGACGAAACCGGCCGCACCACCTTCGGCCTGCAGCCGCGCGACATCGCTATCGGCGAGTTCATGACCGGCGCCACGGAAGCCAGCACCGAGGACACGAATGGCGTCGCGAGCCGAGAGACGGCCCGATGCAAAGCGGTTGGCGAGCGCCAGCATGTCTTCATCACCGAATGTCGCTTCGAGTTCGGCGAGCGCGCCGAGAGTAAGGCAAAGCGTCATGGGACGGCCGTCGAATACGGCCTCGATTTCGCCGCGGTGCAGATTGGGCATGGCCGGGTACTCCTTGAATGGCTCAGGCTGCGGCGAAAGTCAGTTCGCCCGCGGACTCGAGCGAGATCTCGAATGTCACCTCGCCGTCGTGCCGTCCCGACAGCTCGAACGCGGTGATCTGGAAGGGTCCGGTCACGGTGCCGAAATCAGGCACCACGATCTGCCAGTTGCAGATGGTCCCGGCGAAGACGTAGCCGCGCACGGTCTCGTCCGAGGTCGCGTCCTTGAAGATGCCCGGTGCCGGTCACACGCGCCGACTTGGCGCCAGCACCGGACAACAATTCGCGCCAGCGGCCGGCGGACTCGGAATGCGTGATGTCGACGGTTTCCGTATTGAACGAGATGGAGCGGGACCTTAATCCCGCGACTGTCACGTAAGAACCAGCGCCATCGGCATCGACCTTCAGCAGAAGATCCTTGCCTCTTTGGGCAGACATGAGGTGTGGCTCCTTGAAACGAAAAGTAAAGTGACGCGGCAAAGTTGCCGCTGGTCATACTCGGCGCGCGGCGCCTCACTCAAAGTGGCTCAGTGACCGCGCGCAGCCGCACGATGCCGTGATAGGTCTCGCCGTCCGGCTCGCGGCGTGCTTCGGATAACTCGAAGCGAAGGTTCACCAAGTGATGACCGTCGAGCGCCAGAACGCGTTCGTGCAAAGCATCGCGCAATGCCTGCATGATCGTGTGCGTCTGCCGGCGCCCCTCGGCGCGCGACCAGACATGAAGTGTCAGCAGATGCTCGTCGCCCGCTTCCGATCCCGTGCTCCAATCGCGCAGTGTCGACTGCCCGAACGTGAGGTAGGGCATGGCGCTTCTCTGCGGCGCGTCGTCAAAAACCCGCCCCGCACCGAGAATGCTCGTCAACGCGACATCCGAAGACAAGGCCTCGTAGACGGATTTCTGAAGCGCCCAACTGGAACTCGACATAGGTTATGATCTCCCATCATTGCCGGAGCCACGTCGCGGGATCGGCTGGTCAACGGGCGACGAGGTAGGGCCTGCGTTGCACTTGGTTGCGGCGCGACCCCGCTTCCCGATCCAGGCGGCGGTCTGCTCTGCGACAAACAAGAGGACGCCCACCGGCATTTTTCGCAGCAAATTCGCGAGAAGCCGAAAGGTGGCGTTCACAGCAATTCCTCCCGGCAAAGGCAGCGGAGCAATCGGTGTCGTTCTCCAATGTCGAGCACCGCGACGATCTCGAAAATCCGCGACCCGAGACGGAAGCGCATCGCAGGCGCGATGTCAGCGCGGTAGCGCACAATGATCTCGTGCGAAATACGCCCGGTGATCTGATCCGCGACAACAGTTTCCGTGCCGTTCGCTGGCGTGATGGACGCCCACAGTTCGGCAATCTGAAGCCATGTGAGAAAAGCGCCACCGCCACCATCCGTGGTACGCGTCGCCGACTCGAGCACGATCCGATGCCGCAGCGCGCCAATACGAAACGCGCTCACAATCGCCTCCGGCGATACGGCGCGAGCAGATCGGAGACCATGGCCGGCACCGCATTCACGCCGACGCCGATCTGAACGGGCTCGCGGTGCTCGTACCAATGCGCGACAAGCAGTAGAAGTGCGTGGCGGATCGTAGCGGGCACGTCGTCTGCGGCAGCGCCGAAGCCTGCGGTGAAACCGACCTCGATACCATTCGCGACGCGCCGTGGAGCAATATCCGCAGCGCCTGCAATCGCAACGAGGCGGGGCGGCATGCCATGCCCATCCAAAAGAAAATCCGACGGGTTCAGCGATTCCGACGTGCCCTCGTCGTTCCAGACGCGAATGTGCGCGATGGCAGCGACGGGCCTCAGCGGAAGCACGAGACGACCCGCTTTCGGCCAGCGATCGAGAAAATAGGACCAACTCTGCGTAATAAGAGCGAGGCCAAGGGCTGCCTCGACGTGCAGGCGCGATGTGACGATCAGGCTTTGAATGAGGGCATCCTCGGCCGTGCCGTCAACACGCAGATGAGCCTTGGCCTCGGCCAGCGAAACCGGCTCGAGCGCAGGCCCACTCGTCATGACGAGAGACATGATTGATCCAGAGATGAAAGAGGGATGGGCAAAGGCTGCTCGATCGTCCGGCCGGGCTCTTGCGATCGAGCGCCCGGCCGGGTTCAAGCGGCGATAGGTCAGTCCGCAAACTTCAGGAGCTTGATGGCATTGAAGTCCTGGACGCCGCCGCCGACGCGCTTCGTCGTGTAGAAAAGCACGTATGGCTTCGACGAATAGGGGTCGCGGAGAACGCGGATGCCGACGCGATCGACAATGAGATAACCACGACGGAAGTCGCCGAAAGCGATCGCCGTGGCTTCATCGGCGATGCTTGGCATGTCCTCGGATTCGGCGACGGGATGGCCGAGCAACGTCGGCGCTTCGCCGGGGCGCGCGGCCGGTTGCCAGATGTAGTTGCCGTCGGCATCCTTGAATTTGCGGATCGCAGCTTCGGTCGCGCGGTTCATGACGAAATGCGCGTTGGCGCGATAGGCGCTCTTCACTGAATAGGCGAGATCGATAAGCTTGTCGGTCGGATTCGATGCCGGAAACGCGCCTGCAACGCCCGTCGCAATGAACCCGATTTTGCCCCAAACCCACGAACCGTCAGCGACCTGATCGTAGTCGAGAAAGCCGCGCGGCTTATTCGACCCGTCACCGGAAACGAAGGCAGCGCCTTCCTGCTCGGCAAACGCAACGCGAACCTCGTCCGCGATCCATTCGTCGATATTGACGGCTGCATCGTCGAGAAGCTGTGGCGTCGCGGCCGGCATAGCGTAGAGCTCGACCGTCGGAAACGAAAGCTCGGCCAGCGTCGGCGTTGTCGTCTGTGGTCGCGACGCTGTCTCGCCGACCCAGCCGGTGCCAGGGCCAGTCAACGAGAACGGCTTCTTGAAAACCGAGCCGGAAACCTGGCGAACGGTCGAGATGGCGCGAATAGGAGAAATGTCCTTTAGCGCGGCGTTAACAGTGGTCTCGGTTTCGGCAGGCACGAGATAGCCGCCATCTTGACCGCTGGCGACCGAGAGCGCCTTCGCCTCGATCTCGAGAAGGCCGTTGGTCTCGCCCTTGCGGATGTAGCTGTCGAACGCCGACTTGTGTGCGAGATCGGTGTGTTGGCGATGCGAGCCCGTCGCGGCGAGGTGTGGCCGGCGCGTCTTCAGCGAAAGCTCGTCGAGAGCGCGATCGAGACGCGCGAGCTTCTCGGCAGTCACCACGTCGCCGTTGCCGCGCGATTTGATTTCCGCGAGCGCCTGGTCATTGGTGGCCTTGTAGTCCTCGAAGGCGTGCGCAAGATCGTCGATGGCCGTAGCGAGATCGCCCGTACCCTTCGTTTCGTAGTTGTCCATAGGATCAAATGGTCCTGTTCGATTGCGACGAAGTACGAAGCAGGCGCGCCACCGAGCCAAGACGCTCGGCGAGGCGGGCCTGCTCTACAGGCCCAACGGCAGCATCCCGCATGCCTGAAAGACCTTTGAGGCCGTGGCGCAAAAGCGCGCGTGCCTCGGAGCGTGTGAGCCCAGCGTCCTGCGTGAGCCAGCGCTCCAATTCGCGGCCCGTCGGCGGTGACGTCGCGAACGGGCGGTGCTTGATGGTGCGGATGCGAGCACCGGGCAGCATCGGAAACGTGACGATCGAGATCTCCCAGAGGTCGGCTTTCTCAATACGCCGGATGCCGCGCGCGCGATCGCGGTGCGCCTTGAGCGCGCGAAAACCTATCGAAAGGCCGTCGATGGCGCCGGCCCGCATCAGCGAAAGAATTTCACGAGCACGGCCGACGTCGGTTGCGAGGCGGCCGCGCGCGAAGAGGCCGCGGCGATCTTCCTTCAACTCGTCCCACACGCCGATCGGCTCTTCGGGGCGATGCTGAAACAGAAGACGAATGCCTTGATGGCCTTTGCGCGCCAGGCTCTCTCGAAACGCGCCCGGCGCAATGACATCACGGCCGAGATCTTCGGCATCGAACAGCGAGGCGTAGCCCTCGAAGACGCCATCGTCGCCGATTGATTTGAGGTCGAGGGCCGTGAAATGCACCTCGGTCGGTTGAGACATGACAAGCTCCAGACGTGCGTTTGGACGCGGACAACAGGTGTGTCGCCGCGGAGGCGTGGCGTATCGAGGCAACGACAGCGAGGGATCAGGGAGTCTGATCCGGCGAGAAACCTGCGATGCCCCGCTTCTCATCGCGCGTCAGAAACGAGGTTTTCTCGAGCGAGGCCCAAAGTGCTTCACGCTCGGACGCGAACACGGGCAAGTTGTCGAGGTTCGGCCGCAGCTCGAGGGCCGCATTCGTTTGGGTGCCCCCGCCGGTCATTGCCGCATCAGATGCGTAAGCAGGCGCCAGCCAACTCGAGAGTTGCGCGGCGATACGGTCAACCATCGGGAGAACTGTGGTGCGCCAGAAGTTCCGCTGCGCCTCGGCGAGATTCGAATAGGTGTTGTCGCCGGGAATGCCGAGCAGCATCGGTGGCACGCCCAGCGCCAGTGCGATTTCACGCGACGCCACATGACGGGCCTCGATGAAATCCATGTCCTTGGGCGAAAGAGACATCGCCTTCCAGTCAAGTCCACCCTCGAGCAGTAGCGGACGACCGGCATTGGCGGCGCCCTGGAAACCGGCTTCGAGCTCGGCTTTGAGGCGTTCGATCTGCTCTCCGGTCAGATTGCCATCGCGGGCAGTATAGACAATCGCGCCAGAGGGGCGCGCTGAGTTGTCGAGCAGGGCCTTGTTCCAGCGCGCAGCGGTATTGTGAAGGTCGATGGCTGACGCAGCGGCTTCGAGCGGAGAGAGGCCGTAGTGATCGTTAGCCGGATGGAAAAGCTTGATGTGCAGCACCGCGCGGACACCATCGACCGCCTCGCCCGAGATGCGAACTGTGCGCCCCGCAACCGAGTAGTCGAACGCTTCCGGCCAGCCATCGGCACCCGGCACAACCTGCACGCGGTCGGGCCGAAGGAGATGTATCTCGCGCAATGCGTCCTCGACGGCAATGGCCTCGATGTAAGCGTTGCCGGAAACGAGCAGGTAGCCAACGAGGCGCTGCATGAAGTCGGCCCAGGTCTCGTTGGGATTGGGACGACGAATGAGATCTTTGAGAGGATGGGTCTCGATCTCCTGCTCGCCGGCATAGAGCAGCAGAGGCACGTAAGCTGCGCACTCGGCGATCATGGCCACCGAACGATAAACAATGGCGTTCTGTCGAAAGCCTTCCTCTGCAAAGGCGCGATAATCGCGAGGCGTCCAAACCGGCCGACGCAGATGCTCGAAGGCGATGAGCGGACCAACGCGCGAGGATTTCAGCTCGGACGCAGCATGTACGCTTTGGAGAGATGTTTCTCCCACCCCTGGTCCCTCTCCATCAGGAGGAGAGGAACCAGAGTTGTTTGCTGGCGTGGAACGCAACGCTCGAGCGAGAGACGCGACGAGGCGCGCACCGAAGCCGTGGGCAGCGGTTGGCATGAGTTCGGGTCCTGTCATTGGGCCGTTAGCGTCGCAGTGGCCATGGGACGCCACTCAACAGAGCGACACGCCCGCGAAGGAAAGCTTTCATGAGCGCCTGTGTCTGGGCGAAGCTAGAGCGGAATATTAGGATCGGATTTTGAGGGAGCATCCCGCACTGAACTGGACAGGCGGCCGTCTGTGCGGGATGCCGTGATCCAGGTTGTGGTACGCTCCGTCCGCCTGCTGGCGAGCACTGACGCCGGCATCGCGAAAACATCAAAGGCGTCGGATGACAGGGTCGCGGGTGGTGGTGAGCATCAGCTCGGTCAACGCCCAGACGAGTGCATCGACGCGGTCCGGACTGCGCCCTTCCGAGAGACCTTCCGGCCCGAAGTCGCACATCTGGTTCTCCAACGCGGGAAACTCACCAACGTGCACGATGCGGTTCTCGGCGTAAAGCGCAGCGATCGGCTCGGCACGGGCAAACTTGCCGCGACTAGCGTGGACTTTCTTGACGGGCGCATTCGCATCGACTGAGCGAATGACGTTGACGACGAGATCGCCGCCCTGGTTGGCTTCAGCGACAATGCGATCGGCAGCAAAATCACGAAAGGCGGCGATGACGGCCCGCGCCCAGGTGGCCGGATCGCGGCCCTGCAAGGAACGGTCGGCGAGGACGTAGGCGCGGTTGTCGGGTCCGAGCCCGGCGACGACGATGCCACACGTATCGGCATTCTCCGTGGCGGTGACGGGCGGATCGACCGCCACCACGATACGGTGCATCTCCGGTGCACGGCCGATACGTGCCTCAACCATCCATTTGCGCTGCCAGAGACTGTCCGGCCGCTCCGTCACGACCTCGCCATCAAGCTCCTGGCGTCCGAGCGCGGTGCCCGCGTACATGCGGGTGACTTCGGCAAGAAACGCCGGTGCCAGATTGGCTGCGTTGTCGGCCGTGCGGGCGCGTGTGACGGCGGTCGCCTCGTCGACGATGATCGACTTGAGCAACTTCGTTGCGCGTGGCGTCGTGGTGACGACTTGGCGCGGCAGCGTGCCCAACCTCAGCCCGAACTGCAGCATGTCCCACGCGCGGCTGCCACGCTTCCAGCGACAGAGCTCATCGCACCAGGCGGCGTCGAACTGCGGTCCACGTAAACCTTCGGGATCTTCGGCCGAGAAGAACTGCGCGATCGCGCCCGTCTTCGGCCAGACGAGTTGACCCTTGGAAATCTCGAGCACCGGACGTTCGTCTCTCGGATGGACGGACAGCAAACCCGAAACGCCTTCGATCATGACGGCGCGCACGTGTGCCTGCGTCGGTCCGACGAGCGCGATGCGAGCCGCGCGGGGTTCGCCGGGCCACAGGCCAAGCGCAACGGCGCGCACCCACTCCGCACCGGCGCGCGTCTTGCCCGAGCCGCGGCCACCAAGCAGAAGCCATGTGCGCCAAGCTTTTCCGTTTGGCGTTTGCGTCGGCGGAAGCTGATCGTCGCGCGCCCAAAGCTGCCAGTCGTGCGAGATGAAGTGCGCTTGTGCGTCATCACCGAGCAGTGCGGCGAGAGCGGCCTCACGCGCTGGCCTCAGCAGCCTCGACGATGCGATGAAGGCGCTCCGCAAGCTCGCGGCGGCAGCGGTCCGCCTCGTCGGCAAGATCGGTGGCGATGGCGGCGGAGCCGGACTTGCCGGCGATAGTTCCAAGGCCAGTTTCGATCTCCGTGATTTTTTCCAGGTTGTCGATGAGCGCGCCGATCGCACGCGCCTCGCGCTCGTGATCGGTCGCGGTAGCATCCTCACCGACGGCAAGATCGTTGGTCATACGGCGTTCCAGTTGTTCGAGCTTCATGTCGATGGCGGCAACCAGCCGGTCGAGCAGCCGGCGCCGCGAGGCAGGTGTCGCGAGCAGACGTGGCGCAATGTGCGGTACATCAGACACTTGCGGCGAGGCCTCATCGGCGCTCGTCGATAAAGGGAGCGAAGGCACATCCGTTGTCTCGGCTGACGCCTTGCGCAGTGGAGGAAACGGACGAGGATTTTTCCGCCGCCATTTCTCTCGCTTGCGACGTGTCTCGAAGCGGCCTCGCTCGAGACCAGCATCGGCGCAAATGTCTTGAATCCTGTCTTGTGTCTCCTCGTAACGACGGCGGATTGCATCCCAATCGGGCGCATTCGTTTTGGTCATGGAGGCTCCGGCGGAAGAGTGAGCACGAAGCTTCACCAGCCGGGCACGCAAACGAGAGGGCCGGGCCGCAAGATGGCCGGCCGGATGTTGCGCAGTCCTTCAGCGGAGAGAGCCGTTCGGCAGTCGACGAGCATGTGGCAATGGCTTGCGGAGGGGCGCTACCAAATACCAGTCATCGTCGAGCCCAACTGTCGCGTTATACCTGAAACATACGAAAATAGCGGCCCGCTGTCAACTCATTACTCCGGAACTGCTTGAATTTATATTGGATGATCGAAAGCAATTAGAGAGTACACCAGTCGCGTTGGAAGTATATCTCACGGCATGGCACCGGGGATAACTTTGAAGACTACAAAATAGGCAGCCCTAAACCCGATCGCTGACCCTGCCGCCCGGCACGCTGCGGGGACCAGCCTTGCTAAAACTGCAAAGCAGGTCGCTCCAGTCGCGATTGCAAGAGACGCGTCACACCTCGAGACGATAGCTGACGCCGAGCGTGTGTGCCGCGCCCGCAGCGAGTGTGACGATGTCGTCGCCCGCGTTTGCGGTCTCGACGCAGATCATCTGACGGAACGCGTCAGGCGAGCCCATGTCGCCGAGCCGGGCCGTCTTCGCGGTCCACGGGTTCCAGACAACGGCACTCTTGCTGCCAGTCCCCTCGATGAGAATGCGGCGGCCTGCACCAGCATCATGAAGCGCGATCGTGGATGTATCACCGAGATAGATGCGATCCACCTCGCCTGACACGGAAATAGGGCCGGACTGCATCTTGCGCGCAAAACCGTCGAGCTTGTCGAGATAGGTGCATCTTTCAAGACCGGTGACGGAGACGTTGGCGATGTCCGAAACGCGGAAATAGGTGTGTAGTGCCTCTGTCAGCGGAAAGGGATCGCCGCCGATGTTGCGCGTCTCGAGCGCCACGGAAAGCGTCTCGCCAAGGCTCACGGTGACACGCACGTCGGCATGGTGCGGCCAGAGCACCTGATCCGCATCCGTTGTAGTGGTGAGGGAGATCGAGACGCGATCGGCAGCCGCATTCGTGGCGGCAACAGACCAGGCGCGATGGCGCACAAAACCGTGAGCGGGTTTCGTCGGGTCGGTCGGATGATCGGCGAACCACGGCCAGCACACAGGGATGCCGCCGCGAATACCCTTGCCATCTCGAATGCGCGCAATCGGCGACAGCCAGAGCAGACCTTCGCCATCGCACGTCCAGTTCAAGACCTGCGCACCGTGAAGCGCGACCAGCGCTTGAAACCTGCCGAACCGGAGACGGGCAACCGGGCCGCCGAGCGGGCTCGCCTCGATGTCGACGCAGCCGGGAATGACATGCGCCGCAAGTAAGCTGGGAAGTGCTACGTTGGGCATGTCGGCAACTGTAGCGGGCGGGTTGGAGAGAGTCACCCAGCGGAGAGGCGTGGCGTTATGCGATCGCCTTCATGTGGCATGAGATTTGGGAGGCTTCGATCATGCTACTGCTGTGGCGGCCCACTCTGCATCAGGTCTTCAAAGAGAAAGCCATCGCGCTCGACGATTTCGCCGAATTCAATCGGTATGGGCTCCGAGAACATCGGACCCGCGTAGGCGAAGGTGTGGAATTCGCCGCGCTCGCCACACGGATCGACGCTCGCAGGCAGTTCCGACAAGAGTGCGGCGTCGAAATCGCGTCCGATGAAGCGGCGATCGAGTTGTCTCGGGTCGAGGCACGCAATACGTGCACGCACGCCGGAGGAGATCATCTCCTGCGCAAGCTCGGATGTATTCCGACCCCACAACGGGAAGTGCGTCGTGATGCCGGTTCCGATCAGTCGCTGCTCTCGATAATTGCGAATGTCCTCGAGAAAAAGATCGCCAAACGCGATCGCCTCGATCCCGAGCGATTGCGCCTCACCGACGAACGCTGCCATGCGCGCCTCGTAGACCTCGTTGGGGCAAGGATTGGGGATCGTGACGACGTGCAAGGGTAGTCCTGCGGCGCGGGCTTGCGTCTCGACAAGCGAGCGGCGGACACCGTGCATCGCCACGCGATCGAAGGCCTCGTTGATCGTGACCAGGAGACCTGTCACCTCGACGGCCGGATCTTGCCGCATCACGTGCAGGGCCCAGGCAGCGTCCTTGCCGCTGCTCCAGCTGAGGATGGTCTTCATGGTCCCGTGGCCTGCCCTGCCCAATCGTCGATGATGCGCATGATGGCGTCGAGACCGTCCGTCAGAGCGGCCGGGCCAGGCTGCAGAATGAGCGGAGATTTAATCTCGAACAATTGGCCGTGCCGAACGGCGGGGATGTCGGCAAATCCCGATCGGGCCGCGAGCTTGTCGGCGCGAAACTTCTTGCCGCACCACGATCCGATGATGATGTCGGGCGAGGCGGCGATCACGGCATCCGCTGTTACGATCCTGTCCTTGGCCGACTTTCGAGTGGCGAGATCCGCGAACACATCGCGGCCGCCAGCGATACCAATCAGCTCCGACACCCAGCCGATGGCACTGATCATTGGCTCATCCCATTCCTCGAAGTAGACGCGTGGCTTCTTCGGCCGTTCTTCGCCCTTGGCGCGGCATATCTCCAGACGTTCCGAAAGCTGCGTTGCAAGCCGCTCCCCAGCGCCTGAAGCGGCGACCAGAGCTGAAAGCATGCGAATCATATCGAGGATGCCGGCGATGGTGCGATGGTTGAAGGCATGCACGGCAACACCAGCCCGCACAAGGTCGGCGACGATGTCGGCCTGAAGGTCCGCGAGAATGTCAGGACGAGATCAGGTTCCAGGGCGAGGATCTTGGGAACGTCAGCGCTGATGAAGGCGGAAACGCGCGGCTTCTCACGCCGCACTTGAGGAGGCCGAACAGCGTAACCAGACACACCGACGATGCGGGACTGCTCTCCGATGAGATATAGCGTCTCGACGGTCTCCTCGGTCAGACAGACAATACGCTGCGGCGGGAAAGCCATCACGACGCTCCGTTTCTGCTTCTAGCGAAACGATGACCGAGATCGCAGGCCCGACCGCTGCCTTCCCCTCGCGTTAACGAGCTGACGCCGAGTCGGCGGCGTCTGCCGGGGTTGCTCTCTGCTTTTCGGCCGTGGCCTTCTCAACACGGATCTCACCGGTATCCAGCGAGAAGAGGTCGGCAGGCTTCAATACCAGCCCGCCCGCCATGCGAATGGCGACAGCCAGCACCAGGATCCCGAGCAACGCCCGCAACTGCTCGGGATTGAGCCAACCGGCGACCAATACGCCGACGTGGGCGCCGATGACACCGCCGAGAATGAGAGGCAAAGCCAAGGCAGCATCGATGGCGTAGTTCTGCGATGCCTGGAGCAGCGTCGCATAGGCCGCGACGAAGATGATCTGGAAGGCCGAGGTACCGAGCGCGATCCGAGTGGGCATTTTGATCGTGTAGATCAGCGCCGGAACGAGAAGAAAACCGCCGCCAACGCCCATGATAGCCGTCAACCAGCCAACGATGGCTCCGATGATCAGCGGCGGGATGGCGCTCATGTAGAGTTTCGAGGCCGGGAAGCGAGTCTTGAGCGGAAGCCTCAGAAGCCAACTGTGTTGTCCCCCTCGCCGCGCGCTACCCAATGGCTGTCCGCCAGCTTGGCGAAGTAGGGCGCGCACCGCCTCGATCACCATCAGCCCGCCGACAGCGCCGAGCATGATGACGTAGGTCATGGTCGTGAAAAAATCGAGCTGGCCGATGGCTTTCAGAAGTTGCTGAAGCCAGATGCCAGTCGTCGCGCCGAAGAGGCCACCGGCAATGAGGTAGAGCCCCATCTTTATGTCGACGTTACCCCGGCTCCAGTGCCCTAGGGCGCCCGAAACCGACGAAGCGACGACTTGGCTCGTTCCGGTTCCGACGGCAACCGCCGGTGGCACGCCGAGGAAGATGAGCATCGGCGTGGTGATGAAACCCCCACCGATGCCGAACATTCCCGAGAGGACACCCACCGCAATTCCGAGCCCGAACAGAACGGGAAGGGGCAGTGCGATTTCCGCGATGGGCAGGTAAAGGTTCATGCGGGCGTGCGATCCTGGCTGATCGAATGGCTCGGAGGGCGCGGCGCGGCTGCCCGGCGCAAACGGTCGTTGATGGCAGCACCGAGACCATGCTCGGGAATCGGCATCACCGCCAGTCCTGTCGCACCGGATCGGTCGAGACGCCGCAAGGCGGCAAACAAATTTGCCGCCGCTTCGCCGAGATCGCCCCGAGGGCTGAGATTGAGAAGCGGGCCATCATAGGCCGGCGCATACGGTCCGAAGGCAAGGAGTGCCTCGCCGTCACGCGGGTTGGTGGCTCCGAGGCGAACCGGCAATGCCGGCGCATAGTGACTCTCGAGCTGGCCCGGCGACGTAGGTTGCGCGCCAGCTGATTTCTGTGCGCGCATTGGCATACGTCCGATCACCTCTGCGATGGCCTCGCTCGTCACGGCGCCCGGTCTGAGCAGGATGGGGGCATCGGCTGAGGTGACGTCGAGGATTGTCGATTCGATCCCGTGTACGGTCGGCCCGTCATCCACGATCATCGCCACGCGCTCGCCGAGATCGGCCACGACGTGCGCCGCCGTCGTTGCACTGACATGGCCCGAGCGATTAGCGGAAGGCGCCGCCACCGGCCGCCCCACCGCCCGCAGAAGATCAAGCGCCACCGGATGCGACGGAATGCGGACGGCCACGGTGTCGAGCCCCGCCGTCACGAGACTGGCGATTGGCGACCCGGCGCGATGCGGCAGGACGAGCGTCAGCGGCCCGGGCCAGAAGGCTTCGGCGAGCCGCCGCGCAAGCCCCGTTATCTCGGCGATGGCGTCGGCAGCCACGAGATCGGAAACGTGCGAGATAAGCGGGTTGAAGCGCGGCCTACCCTTCGCCTCGTAGATCGCCGCGACCGCGCGACCTTGAGTTGCATCAGCGCCAAGCCCGTACACGGTCTCGGTCGGGAACGCGACGAGATGACCAGCGCGCAGCAGCGCGGCAGCATCCTGGATTGTCGCTGGCGTCGGTTGAGCGACCCGCACTGAGCGTATATTCCTCTTCTTACCTTGGGCCTCGGCCCCGGATCTCATTCCCCGTGCCAGCCGTGGCCGGTGACCTCAGAAAATGGCAGCGAGCTCCATGACCTATCGCGCTCCAGTAGACGACATCATGTTCGCGCTCAAGACTGCTGCGGGCCTGGACGACTTGATCGACAAAGGCACGGTCGCGGTTGACGAGGACACGATACGCGCTGTCGTCGACGAAGCAGGCAAATTCGCGACCGCCGTTCTCGATCCTCTGAATACGACGGGCGATCGTTCGGGGTCGCGTCTGGTCGATGGCGCGGTCGTGACTCCGCCCGGCTGGAAGGAAGCCTATCAGGCTTTCGCCGACGGCGGATGGGCATCGCTCGGTGCCGACGAAAGCCTCGGCGGCCAGGATCTGCCCGAGATTGTCGCAATGGCAGCGAGCGAGATCTGGAACTCGGCCAACATGGGCTTCGGCCTGTGCCCGCTGCTGACGCAGGGCGCCATCGACGCGATCAAGGCGCATGGCAACGACGCATTGAAAAGCGCCTACCTTCCGAACATGGCATCCGGCCGCTGGACCGGCACCATGAACCTGACTGAACCACACGCCGGTTCGGATCTCGGCCATCTCCGCAGCAAGGCCGTACCTCAGCCGGACGGGACCTATCGCATCACCGGCACGAAGATTTTCATCACCTATGGCGATCACGAGCTGACTGAGAACATCATTCACCTTGTTTTAGCGCGCCTCCCCGATGCCCCGCCCGGAACGCGTGGCATCTCGCTGTTCGTGGTGCCGAAAGTCCTGGTCAACGCGGACGGCACGCTTGGCGAGCGCAACGATGTCGTCTGTGCGAGCCTCGAGCACAAGCTCGGCATTCATGCTTCACCGACATGCGTCATGAAATATGGCGAGAACAGCGATGGCGCGGTGGGCTATCTGGTCGGTGAGGAAAACCGCGGCCTCAACGTCATGTTCGTCATGATGAATGCGGCGAGGCTGGCCGTCGGTGTACAAGGCGTGGCCATTGCTGAACGCGCCACCCAGCGCGCGATCGCCTATGCAGTCGAGCGCAAGCAAGGCCGATCGGCCAAGGGCAAACCCGGCGAGATGAGCCCGATCATCGAGCACGCCGATATCCGCCGCAATCTGATGACCATGAAAGCCATGACGCAGGCGGCGCGCGCCATTTGCCTCGTGACCGCAGCCGAGCTCGACAAAGCACACGCGGCGAACGACGAAGCGGTACGCAAGGTGGCTCTCGATCGCGCTGCCCTGCTCACGCCCGTTGCCAAGGCATTTTCGACCGATATCGGCGTCGAGGTGGCGTCGATCGGTGTCCAGGTGCACGGCGGCATGGGCTTCATCGAGGAGACGGGCGCAGCGCAGCACTATCGCGACGCGCGCATCCTGCCGATCTACGAAGGCACCAATGGCATCCAGGCGATCGATTTGTTGACCCGCAAGCTTCCGCTCGAGGGCGGCAAGGTCGTCGAGGCCTACATCGCAGAACTGGCGAAGTCAGCCGACGAGGTGCGCACCTCAAACCGCCCAGAGTTCGGCCTGATGGGAGAACGCCTGGCGCAAGCAGTCGCCGCGCTCGCGGAGGCATCGCGATGGATGGGAAAGGCGCTTCAGACGAACACCGAAGGTGCCCTCGCCGGAGCGCAGCCCTATCTGCGTCTGTTCGGATTGGCGGCGGGCGGCGTCTATCTCGCTCGCGGCGCGCTGGCTGTCGTGCGGGACGGTGCGACGGCAGAAAGCAGCGGTGTAAACTCGCGGATCGCGCTGGCCCGCTACTTCGCCGAGAATGAGGCCGTCGCTGCAGTTGCCCTGAAGGACAGCATTGTAACGGGTGGTGATTCCACTCTGATGCTGGAGCCTGAGGCGCTGGCGAACTGATCAAGGAGCGAGGGCGTCTCAAGCCTCGTCATGAGTACCCGCCTTCGCGGGTATGACGATGGTGGCGATGGTGAGCCCGCCCACCCTCAACCGTCACCCCCGCGAAGGCGGGGGCCTACGGGCGCTTGCGGATCGCGGCTTCGCTGAGATCCGCTCTGTCACATTATGAAAAACGAACGACACACGTGCTCGCCAACCGTGCGCATCGCTTCAAACAACCGCCCACATTCTTTTCCCGACGACAGCGGAAACATTTGCGAGCCGCTCGCATGATCCAGGCGCGTGGATATCCGCCTTCACGGGTATGACGATGGTGGCGATGGTGAGTCCGCCCACCCACAGCCGTCACCCCCGCGAAGGCGGAGGCCTACGAGCACTTGCAGATCGCGATTTCTGCTGAAGAGCCGCTCCTCGACGCCATAGAGGCTCCGTCACCCATCACCCATGGCGTGGGCGAGAACCTTGCGCATGACACTCGGCAACGCGGCCTTGTCGAGCGCACGACGGGGGAGCCAGCGACATCGGTCGGGGTCAGCCCATAGATCGAGCGGCGCGTCGGGCGGGACAACGGCGCGATAAACCGTCAGCTCGAGCCGGAAGTGGGTGAAGGTGTGGCTCACCATTCCCGTCACTGGCCACCATTCCGCGCGTAACGGTGCTGACCGGAGTGCAGCCTCGGACAACATCGGCTTATCGCCCCATTCAGTCGATGGTACCTCCAGCATTCCGCCGAGAAGTCCCGCGTCGGGTCGCCGCCGCAGCAGAACGTGGCCATCCTCTCGCACCACGACGAAAGCCGTGCCGTAACGGACAGGGCGCTCGGATTTCTGCCGGCGCGCCGGAAGCCGCGCCTCTATGCCAAGCGCACGGGCCTCGCAACCCGACGCCAGCGGACACATAAGACACGACGGCCGCTTCGGCGTGCAGATACGGGCACCAAGATCCATTAGCGCCTGGGCATGATCGCCGGCACGAGACTCTGGCGTCAGCGTCGCTGCAAGGGCGCGCAAACGCGACTTCGAATCAGGCAGCGGCTCCTCGACGGCGAACAGACGCGCCATCACACGCTCGATGTTGCCGTCGACCGGTGTCGTGCGCTGGCCGAAGGCGATCGCCGCGATGGCCGCAGCCGTGTAGGGGCCGATCCCGGGAAGCTCGCGCAACTCAGCTTCGGCGACCGGAAACTGTCCACCATGCCGCTCGACGACCGCTTTTGCACAGGCGTGAAGATTGCGCGCACGAGAATAGTAGCCGAGACCTGCCCAGGCGGCGAGAACGTCGTCGAGCTTGGCTTTGGCAAGCCGCGTAATGGTGGGCCAACGCCTGACGAAGTCGAGAAAATACGGCACCACCGCTTTCACGGTGGTCTGTTGAAGCATGATCTCGGAGAGCCAGACCCTGTAGGGATCGGCCGTCTCGCCCGGACCATAGCGCCACGGCAAATCTCGGCGCTCCCGATCGTACCAATCGAGCAGCGACATCGCTTCGACCTCGCCCGATGCACCTGCTTGCGGCAAGGTCACCGGCTGGTTTGGTCCGCCCGTGGAGACATCCCCCGGACGTAATGGTTGCTCAAGTGCCACAGTCGTCATGGCAGGCCCCG
This sequence comes from Hyphomicrobiaceae bacterium, assembly GCA_050250755.1. GTDB lineage: Bacteria > Pseudomonadota > Alphaproteobacteria > Rhizobiales > Hyphomicrobiaceae. Next base: position 29,476 of record JBFWOB010000029.1, on the reverse strand, counting down.
CGCGTCAGTCCGGCGAATCGATTAACTCGATATTAAGGATGTCGCGGTGCGATGGGAACCGCACCGATGGGGGACGACCGGCGATGCAGCTCAAGGCCACCGCTCGCAACAACTTCGACGCGCCAATGGGCACGTTACCTCCACGTACGAGCATTGCGGGTAGAACGACGCCGCGTAGTGCGCTCGCTGCCTACGCCGCCCGTCTGCCTGACCGCATGCCGCCGACACGCTCTGCGGCGCCGCGCCCTGTGCTTGCCAAGACAGTCGGCAGTTTCGTCCCGCGCCTCACGCGGCCCGCGTTCGAGCGTTATGGTTTCTCGGCCGCAACGCTCATCACCGATTGGGAGACGATCGTTGGCACCGATATCGCCGTCTATACGATGCCCGACCGGCTGAAGTGGCCAAAGCGCGTAACCTGGACCGGCGATGAAGTCTCCGAGGAAGATCGCGGCCGCCCCGGTGCAACGCTGATTCTTGCCGTCGCAGCAGGGCGTGCGCTCGATATTCAGTACAAGGCGACGCAACTCATCGACCGTATCAACAGCTATTTCGGCTATCGCGCCGTCGCGGATCTGCGCATCGTTCAAGTCCCACACATCAAGCCACCAGCTGCCATCGCGATTCCGCCCGTGACCCCGGTTGCTCCCGCCGCCAAGCCGCGCGAGGAGTTGCAGAGGATCAGTGAGCCGGGCCTGAGAGCCGCACTCGAGCGCATGGCTGCAGGGCTCGGAGCGCGGAGAGCGCGAATCCGCAGCAGAGCTTGACGCCGACGCTCTCCTGACGCATTGCCTCGCTAACGGCAAATTCATTAGGTGTTCAACCGGGAACCGCCTTAAAGGGACCGGACTTGAACGTCATATCCATGACCGAATTCCGGTCCTCGTAGCGATCCGAAGCGGAGGAAACCCACGTGAGCGACCTCGACGAACGCCTCGCGCGAACGATGGTGACGCGGCGGCCGATTGCGATCGCCGCTGCCGCGCTCCTGCTCGCGCCGCGTCTTGCTTTCGCACAAGACAAAACCCCGGATGGCGACTTGACGGCCGAGCTGATGAAGCCTGGGCCGCTCCCCGATATCGTGCTCGGCAAAGCCGATGCGCCCGTTACGATCATCGAATACGCCTCGATGACCTGCAGCCACTGCGCTCATTTTGCCAATGCCGTGCTGCCGAAGCTGAAAGAGAAATACATCGACACCGGCAAAGTCCGACTCATCATGCGAGAGTTCCCGCTCGACAACCTCGCCGCGGCCGCCTCGATGCTCATCCGGTGCGCGCCGGAGGACAAGCAGCACGAACTAATGGCCGCATTCTTTGCCAAGCAGGACGATTGGGCGTTCGTGCAGGGTAACCCCGTGCCGGGCCTCTTCAAGATCGCCGAAGAGCACGGCTTCACGAAAGAAAACTTCGACAAGTGCCTGACGGACCAGAAGCTTCTGGAAGGCATCACGTCGAACCGCGACCGCGCCAACAAAGACTTCGGCGTGCGCGCGACACCATCGTTCTTCATCAATGGGAAGAAGCTCGATCGCTCGGACCAGATCGACTACTTCGACAAAGCGCTCGAGCCGCTTCTCAAGTCATAGCAGGAACGGCGGCGCCGAGACCGAGGGGACACTCCCACACGGGAGACGGATGGAGGAGCCGCAAGGCATGGCGTGGAGACGTGTATTTCCGGGCCAAGGCCACCGGAACGCAAGGCGTGCCGCGCCCTTGCTTCGGCGGGTCGCGGGCGCACTTGGTTTGGGGGTAGTGCTCGGCGTCGGCGGCTGCGCGGGCGACAGTGCCACACTGCTCACGCCATCCAGTGCCACCGGAGCGTCGTCACAGGCTACGCCTGACACGTCCGATAAATCGCCTTATGGCAGCGCGGCCGCGCCAAAGGCGACGTTCAACCCGTTCGCCCCTGAGGAAACGACCTCCACACCGCTACGCGAGGTGATTGCCAATCCGTCGCTTGATGACGTTCTCAAGCAGGGGCCGCTGCCGGAGTTTTCGCTCGGCCGGGCCGATGCCCCGATCGTCATGGTCAAGTACATGTCGCTGACGTGCCCGCACTGTCGCCGCTTCATGGCAGAGACATTCCCGACGTTTCGCCGCGAGTACATCGATTCCGGCAAGGTCCGCCTCATCATCCGTGAATTCCCAATCGGCAAGACCAGCGGCAACGCGACAATCGCGCTACGCTGTGCCCCAATGGACAAGTATCTGGCACTCTATCGGAAATTCCTGGAGCAGCAGTCGGCCTGGGTCTCGCAGGAGGTGCGGCCGGAAGCGATCATGAAAGTCGCCTCGCAGGTGGGGGTAACGCGAGCCCAATACGATGCCTGCGTCAAGAATCAGCCCATGATCGATGGCTTGAAGTGGGTCAAGGAGCGCGGTCGCGATCTTGGAGTCATCGGCACGCCGAACTTCTTCATCGGAAACCGATTGTATAAATCGGTGCTGACGATGCCGGAGATCCGGGCGATTCTCGACCCGATGCTGGCCGGACGCGGAGGCGCCCAAAAGGCCGGCTGACCCGGAACATCCTCGCAGCTCGAGCGGTGTTCCGGTTTCGCGAGCAACGAGGTCGCTGAGGCATGCAGATTACGCGTCTGAGGCTTCTGGGCTTCAAGTCGTTCGTCGAACCCACCGAGCTTTGGGTCGAGCCCGGCCTCACCGGTGTCGTGGGCCCGAACGGCTGCGGCAAATCGAATCTGCTCGAAGCGCTCCGCTGGGTGATGGGCGAAACCTCCTACAAGGCCATGCGCGCCTCGGCCATGGAGGACGTGATCTTTGCCGGCACGACATCACGCCCCGCCCGAAGCTGGGCCGAGGTGACGATGTTCGTCGACAATTCCGAGCGCAAGGCGCCGCCTGGCTTCAATGATAACGACATCTTGGAGCTGACTCGCCGGATCGAGCGCGACATGGGCTCGGCCTATCGCATCAACGGACGCGACGTACGGGCACGCGACGTGAAGGTGCTGTTCGAGGATGCCGCGACCGGCGCCCGATCGCCCGCTCTCGTCCGCCAGGGTCAGATCGGCGAGATCGTCAATGCGAAGCCGGAGCAGCGGCGGCGCATTCTGGAAGATGCCGCAGGCATCGCCGGTTTGCATACGCGACGACACGAGGCAGAGCTGCGGCTCAAGGCTGCGGAAGATAATCTCGCCCGCATCGGGGATGTTCTGGGCGGCCTCACCAGCCAGGTCGAGGGCCTGAAACGACAGGCCCGTCAAGCCCGGCGTTATCGCGAGCTGTCCGGCGAGATCCGCCGTGTCGAGGCACTCGCCGCACATCTCGCGTGGATGGCGGCCCAAGCCGAGGTCGAGGCGGGCGAGACGGCACTCCGCGATGCCTTGATCAAGCTCGCCGGAGCGACCGAGGCGGAAGCACAGGCGCTGGCCGAGGAAGCCGAGATTGCCGAGGGGCTGCCGCCTCTACGCGAGGCCGAAGCCGTGAAGGGTGCCGTCGTCGCCCGGTTCCGGATCGAGCGCGAGGCCTTCGAGAAGGAAGCCGAGCGCCTGCAGCGTCGTCGCGAAGAGCTCGAGGCACGGGTTCAGCAGCTCGACCGCGATCTGGCACGCGAGAATGGACTTGGCGCCGAAGCGGCCGAAGTGATGAGGCGGCTCGAGGAGGAATCAGCCGCGCTCACGACCCACGCAGATGGAGATGCGGATCGCCAGAACGAGGCCGAGAACGCGCTTGCATCCGCCGAGGTGGATCTGCGCACTGCCGAGTCCGCGCTTTCAGAAGTGACGCGACGCGCTTTCGAGGCCCGCGCCCGCCGCCAAGGCCTGGAGCGCGTGCGTGTCGAGCGCATGGGCACCGTTGAAAAGGCAAAGCGGGAACTCATCACGCTCGAAGGCCAGCGTCGGGATGCAGCCGCGCGTGCGCCTGATGTTGCGCAACACAAATCGATCGCCGACGCGGTGACGCGTCTCAGCGACGAGATCGAGATGGTCGCGGCACAATCGCTCGCCGCCGAAGAGCAGCTCGAAACTCTTGGTGAGACGGCTGTCCGCCTCCGCGAGGCGAGCGCTGTCGCACAGCTCGAAGCCAGCCGCATTGCAACCGAAATCGCAACGCTTGAGAAATTTCTGCTGCCACCCGGCGGGCGCAATTTGCCGCCCGTAGTCGATCAGATGTCCGTTGCCGCCGGTTTCGAGATGGCGCTGGTCGCGGCACTCGGCGATGACCTCGACGCGCCGATCGAGGAAGCGGCTGCGCAACATTGGAGGCTCGTTGGCCACAGCGATGACGACCCGCCGCTCCCGGCCGGATCGGAGCCGCTGCTCCTGAACATCGAGGGTCCGCCCGAAGTGCGGCGGCGGCTGCGTCAGATCGGTCTGGTGAACCGCACCGACGGACGACGGCTGCAAAAGCATTTGAAGCCCGGCCAACGGCTCGTTTCGCGCGAGGGAGATCTGTGGCGATGGGACGGATTTGTCGCCGCATCCGAGGCTCCGTCTGCAGCAGCCGTCCGGCTCGCCGAACGTAACCGTCTGGTTCAGCTCAAGTCGCGCGAGGCAACGCTGACACGCGAAGCCACGATGCGCGCTCAAGAGGCCGAGCGTGCGGTGCAGCGACAAACCGCCGGCGAAGGCGAGGCACGGCGGCTGCGGCATCTCGAGCGCGAGAAACAAGCCGAGCTCGCAAAGGCCCGCCAGGCTCTCGCGACGATTGAGCATCACGCGCGGGAGACGGAACAGCGCCTGGCGGCGCTCGACGAAGCGCGATCACGAATTGCGGACACGCTGGCCGACGCCGAGGAACAGCTTCTCGAGGCCGAGACCACGCTCGATATGCTGGACGCCGATGACGGACTGGACGAAACCGTCGCAACCGCTGAGCAGGCAGCACGGTCGGCCCGGGCAGCACACTCAGAGCGTCGCGACGCGCTACAAGCGCTGGCTCGCGAATGCCGGCAGAGAAGCGAACGTCTTGGCGCGATTGCGCGCGACCGCGAACGGTGGGTGGCTCGCGTTGCCGATGCAGAGCGACAGGTCGAAGCGTTGCAGGCCCGTCATAACGACGTTTCGACGGAACTCGCCAGTCTCGATGATCTTCCCGCGATGCTGGACGAACGGCGTCAGCGTCTCATCGATGATCTGGCCAACGCCGAGCGCGATCGGCAACAGGCGGCAGACCGTTATGCGGCGGCCGAAGGAGGTCTCAAACGTGCGCAACAGACCCTGCGAACTGCGCAGGGCTTTGTTACCGAGGCGCGTGAATCGCGAGCACGATCAGAGGCCCAACTCGAAGCGGCTCGGGCCAAACGTGCCGACGAAGGCCGCCGTATCCGGGAATCGCTGGAAGTCGCGCCCGAGGAATGCTTGGCCCTTGCGGGTGAGACGAAAGACAGCAAGCTGCCCGCACTTTCGGACGTCGAGCGCCAGCTCACCCGTCTCAAATCCGAGCGCGATCGGCTCGGCGGCGTAAACCTGAATGCCGAGGAGGAGCTGTCGCGGCTCTCGGAGGAGCATGCCAAGCTCGATGCCGAACGCGCGGACGTCGAGCAGGCGGTGCTGAAGCTGCGCGGCGCCATCGGTCAACTTAACCGCGAGGCTAAGAAGCGGCTCGGCGATGCGTTCAAGATGGTCGATGGCCACTTTCGGCGCCTGTTCGGCACGCTGTTCGGAGGCGGCGAAGCCCGCCTCGAGATGATCGAGAGTGAGGAAGATCCATTGCAGGGCGGCCTCGAAATCATCGCCAAGCCGCCGGGCAAAAAACCGGCGACGCTGTCTCTGCTGTCCGGCGGCGAGCAGACGCTGACGGCCCTTTCGCTGATCTTCGCGGTGTTTCTGACCAACCCTTCCCCCATCTGCGTGCTGGACGAGGTGGATGCGCCGCTCGACGATTCGAATGTCGATCGCTTCTGCACGTTGATGGAGCAAATGGCATCGGAGACGTCGACCCGGTTCCTCGTCATTACGCACCACCCAATGACTATGGCGCGCATGAACCGCCTGTTCGGCGTCACCATGGCCGAGAAGGGCGTATCACAACTCGTCTCCGTCGACCTCGCCACCGCCGAGCGCATCATCGAAGACGACGCCGACGAACGGCAGGCGATTTGACGCGATTGTGTTGCTCAGAATTTCAACTGGGGTCCGAAGTCTCTCAATGACATTGGCCATGTTGCGTCAGGCGTCGCCGGGCCCATCTTTTTTGTCAGCAGACGTACAGCCATCAACACCTGGACGACGCTCCTTCCTACCCCATCGCCTTCTGGTGCATGCGCTCGGTCCAATCGAGGGTGAGGTTCTGGAACAGCCAGCGGCTGTGAGACCTGAGACGGCTGTAGGCGGCCTTCATATCGAGCACCAACGTGATGCGACGACTCCGGCTGCGAAGCTCACCAACCTCGTGCGTGGCAATGGGCTTGAAGCCGATCACACGCGTATGGAAGCCATAGGGGCTATGCGGGTCGTCCTCGAAGACGTCGGTGACGAGATGCGTATAGCCGCGCGCAATGATCTCCGAGAAAGCCGCGCGCATCAGGCTCGTCGCCACCGTGAAGCGACCGCGCCGTCTGGCGACAACCGCGAAGCGTCCGACCTCGGCAATGCGCGAACCTTGCAGCAACTCATCCACCTTGAACGCAGGATCGATCAGTTTCAGGCTGTATTTCGCATATTGCTCGATCGCCGGATCGAACAGGATCCGCAACACGCCAACCGGCTCGCCGCCCATGGTGGTGACGAACCAGGCGATCGAGTCGCGCTCCAGATCCGCCGCTGGAATTTGTGTCTCGGGGTCGGCGATCCAACCCTTCTCACGGGCATAGGTTTGCCGCAGAACCTCGATCACCTGCTGACGCTCAGCCTCGCTTTTCACGCGGCGCGTGATTGCCGGATCATGCCGACTCATGACGGGGCTCCTGTTGCGATGGCTCCCAGGCCTTTCCCGAGAGCCGGGAAATCTCAGTCATGATCATCGCATGCCAGCTTCGTATATTTGCGCGTGTGACAGTTTCCGCGGCCAGAGGGGGCGGACGCAAGGGGCAACCGAACGTGACGTCCAGGAGTGGCCAACGTGCATCGCCGCCCACGATACGGATACCGGCGGGCACAACCGGAACGCCAGCCTCGAGCGATAATCGAGCAACCCCGAGGCGGCCTCTCATAAGACGCCCAGGATCGCGATTGACCGTGCCTTCGGGATAGATGCCGACACTGCGCCCAGCCAGAAGATGATTGAAAGCGCGCACGTGTGACGGCTCCGCCGGTGCATAGAGCGGCTTCAGCGCGTTGAGAAAACGGGGGCGTGCGGATTTCCGCATGACAACGATGGCGCCCGAACGGCGATAGAGCAAGCCGATGCCAGGGATCATCTGGAAATTCCAGTCGGCCAGAAAATGCACGCGCCGGCCACCGCGATAGTACATGAGCACCGCCGGCAGAGCCAGAGCCTCGAACCTCGACGTGTGATTGCACGCAAGCACGAACGGATCGAGATCGGGCCGAATATGCTCGAGTCCACGGATGGCCGCGAAGCGCCGCAAAGCTGTGCTGCACAGGCCCTTCGTCAAGGTCCGGTCGATCAATCCGAGTGCCGGTAGAGGTGATTGCCAAATCTTCTTGAGCGACGGCGTGCTCGGCACCTCGCTGTGTCCGGCATTCGGGAGATCGTCACTGTGTTCGATACCCATCACACACGCTTCTCGACACCATGACGCAGCCCTAGCTCGCCACACCTCTTAATCCCGCCTCTCGCCGATCGAGAGCGCCGCCATTGGACGGAGCATTCCCTCCCGCCGCGGTCATTGCGGAGCCTTGCGCGCCCGTCGCCTCTCCGGCCGCGTCTCTGGCGATTCGCGCCTTATCCTTCCAGATGAGCTGGATATTTCGAGCGTAAATGAAGAGGCCCATGCCTTGCCCCAGCATGAAGACAGGGTCGAGACGGTAGGTGGCGTAGGCGAACAGCAACGCACCGCCTAGCACCGAGAAATACCAGAACGTCTCCGGCACGATCGACTGTTTGGCCCGCTCGCTGGCGATCCATTGGATCAGGAAGCGCATCGAGAACATGAGCTGAGCGACGAAGCCGATCGTCACCCAGATCACTTCGGTCATCGAGACTTCGGCCCACCAGGCGGCAAGCTTGGCCGTGATCATGGGAAGCTGCTCCAATAGGAACTGACAACTGCAACGCTCGCCTGCCGCCACCGTCGCGATACTTGCAACGCCACGCCGGAGCTCACATGACGATCTTCACGGCTTGTCGGTTTGGCCAGCCCGCCGGGCGGCCCCATCCGGCAGCTTCAGTCGGCTCGACAGATCCGAGATCTGGCGGCCTTCAGGCTTGTCCTCGACGATCGGCGGAACCTTCGTGCGGCGACGCAACCACGACACGCCGATCAAATCGTAGATACCGACGATCGCCCGCCCGAGATTCGTGTACTTCGATTGCCCCGCAACCCGCGGTCGATCGTTGACCGGCGCATAGGCCACCTCGTGGCCATACGTAATGAAAAGCGCGGGCAGATAGCGGTGCATCGACGTGAAGTAAGGCAGCCGTAGAAACGCCTCGCGCCAGTAGACCTTGATTCCACAGCCGGTGTCCGGACACTCGTCCTTCAGGATGCTGTCGCGCAGCCAGTTGGCGAAACGGGACGCGAGCCGCTTCGATCCCTCGGCCTTGCGATCGGTTCGCACACCACCGACGAGAGCCGGCCCCTTGCTGCCCGGCGCCGCGAGCAACCCAACCAAGCGAGGAATATCGGCCGGATCGTTCTGGCCGTCTCCATCCATGGTGGCGATGACAGGGCTGGTCGCCGCGAGAATACCGGTGCGCATCGCGGAACTCTGACCGCTGCGCTCGCCATGGCGCAGATAGCGCAAGCCCGCCATGGAGCCGCGATCGATCAGGGCCTTCACCTCAGTGCCCGTCAGATCCTCGCTGCAGTCATCGACGACGATGACCTCACCAAGCATCTCGGCCGGAACCTTGGCATACGTTTCCTCGACAAGTCGGCCAATGTTACCGGCCTCGTTGAGAGCTGGAATGACGACCGTGACACGCATGGTGCTTGTGCTCCCACAACAGCAGCGGCCCGTCCGTACTGCCGACCTTCTTCGGCCGGCATGACACAGGGGCTAAGTGTCGCCCATGCGCCGACCTGACGCGGCACATGGCCTATCCACGACAAATCGCAGCGCGATCGACTGAGGCACCTTCGGCACACATTGAAAATTACCTTTCAGGCTTTCGTGCGGCCAGCCGACGCGCTAAACGAGCCCAGGAAATCGATGGACGGCGACCGGTACGGCCAGCAGGCCAAGCCTACCGGCGCTCGATGCGTTGCCGTCATCGCAAGAAGAGGCCAGTCACCGGATGAGACGTGCGCTGTCCGCGCCCGCGACCGACACCGGCAGCCAGGTGACGCACCTGCTGCTCGCCGGCCTGCTCGGGCTACTGGCGGTGCGATTGGTGGCGCTGGCTTTCAATGGCACCGATCTCTTCTTCGACGAGGCCCAATATTGGACATGGTCGCGCGAGCCGGCATTCGGGTACTACTCGAAGCCGCCACTGGTTGCCGCGTTGATCGGCGCAACTGGCGCCGTCTGCGGCGACGGCACATTCTGCGTGCGAGTGGCGGCACCTTTGCTGCACACGATTACGGCCGCGCTCATCTTTCTGATCGGACGGCGTCTCTACGACGAACGCGTTGGGCTCTGGTCGGCGCTTAGTTTCGCCACGCTGCCGGGTGTCTCGCTTTCGTCCGGCATCATCTCGACCGACGTGCCGTTGCTCACGGCCTGGGCATTGGCGCTGCTCGGGCTCGTCGGGCTGATGCAACAGCGTAACGGCTGGGCACCGGCGGTGGCATTAGGGCTCGGCATCGGTCTCGGTCTCAATGCCAAGTATGCGATGGTGTTCTTTCCTGCCTCACTCGCGATCTGGCTCATCGTGACGCCATCCGCTCGCGGATTGCTGCGGGATCCGAGGCTCTGGGTCGGACTCGCGGTCGGCGTCCTATTCATCATGCCGAACCTGACGTGGAACGCAGCGCATAAGTTCGCGACGTTCGCGCATACGGCCGACAACGCTAAGTGGGGCGGGCAGCTTCTGAAGCCGGGCAAGGCTCTCGAGTTCCTTGCTGCACAGGCCGCCGTATTTGGCCCGATCCTGCTCGGCGGCCTGGTGCTCGCACTGCATCGCGGCTGGCGAAACGGTCTCTCGGCGGCCGACCGTCTGCTGGTGTGCTTCACCGTTCCCATTCTGGCTGTCATTACGACCCAAGCATTTCTCTCGCGCGCCCACGCGAACTGGGCCGCGACGGCCTACGTCGCCGGCAGCATTCTGGTATCGGTCACGTTTCTGCGTCTCGGGCTCGAGCGATGGCTGAAGGCGTCGCTGGCGTTGCATGTCGCGATCATGGCGCTGCTGATCGCCGGGACGACGATGGCGGGACGGTTCACACTGCCGTTTGGAGCCGATCCCTTCGAGCGCACCCTCGGCTGGAGCGACCTTGGCACACGGACCGAGGCGGTGCTGGCCGAAGCACGAGCCGCAGGCCACCCCTACGCAGCCGTGATCGCCGACGAGCGTGCGGTAACGGCGGCGCTCCTTTACTACATAAGACACGAGCCGACACCGATCAGGGCTTGGCTCTCGGGTCCGCGGCCGCTCGATCACTACGAGATGACACGGCCGCTCCGGGCAGACGTCAAAGGTCCGATTTTACTGGTCTCGCTACGTCAGGATGCGGAGCGCATCACCGACCGTTTCTCGCAAGCGACCGAGGTCCGCCAGGAAGACGTTCCGGCCGGCCTCGGGAAGCCGAGGCACGTGCGCTTCATGAGACTTGAAGGCTTCAAAAGCGACTGACGGCGCTTTCCCTGCCGTCAAACGGAGAAGTGATCATGTCAATCAAAGGCAAGAACGCCATCGTCACCGGCTCAACCTCCGGGATCGGTCACGGCATGGCGTGCGCCCTCGCGAAGGCTGGCGCTAACATCGTCGTCAACGGGCTGGGATCGGAGGCCGACAACGCGGAAGCCATCCGCTCGATCGCAGAGTTCGGCACGAAAGTGACGTTCGATCCGGCAGACATGCTGCGCCACAATCAGATCGCCGAAATGATCGCCAAGTGCGAACGCGACAACGGCTCGGTCGACATTCTGGTGAACAATGCCGGCATCCAGTACGTCTCGCCGATCGAGGAATTCCCGATCGAGAAATGGGACGCCATCATCGGCATCAACCTCTCGTCGTCATTCCACACGATCCGGGCTGCGATACCGGGCATGAAGAAGCGCAACTGGGGACGCATCATCAATCTGTGCTCGGCGCACAGCCTCGTTGCTTCGCCCTTCAAGGCGGCCTACGTCGCCGCCAAGCATGGCCTCGCCGGCTTGACCAAGGTCGTCGCACTCGAGGTCGCCGAGACGAACATCACGGTCAACGCCATCTCGCCGGGGTTCGTGTGGACGCCGCTCGTCGAGAAACAGATTCCCGATCTCGCAAAATCAGAGGGCATCACCGAAGAGGAAGCGAAGAAACAAACACTCGCTTCACAGCCGACGGGTCGCTTCGTTACGGTAGACGAAGTCGGCGCACTCTGCGCCTTTCTTGCCAGCGAAGAAGCTCGCTCCATCACCGGTGCCAACTACTCCATCGACGGCGGCTGGGTAGCAAGGTAACTGCAGCCGGCGCGGGCGACTGCAGGCCGCAAGCCCGCCCTCGGGATTGCCCTGGGAAAACACACACAGATTCATCTCCCCTCCCCTTGACGGGGAGGGGTCGGGGGTGGGGTGAATGTCTTGCTCCGTCGCTCGCGATAGCGATCAAATCTGGTCGGATGTCTTGCTTCGCCATCGGCGATCGCAAAGTTCAATCCCCCCACCCCTAACCCCTCCCCGCGAGGGGGAGGGGAACGTGCCTCGTCGCCACGCCGAATAGGCTCGGCCCCACAAGGGACATCGCACGTCCATCCAAAGTGAACGCGCTCTAGCGACGGTGGCGAACCGGGGTCGCTTGGGTTCGATTTTCCCGAGTTCAATCGAACACGTGATCCCGGCTCGCCGCGCTTCGTACGGCGTCTGGGAAAGCAGTGGTGAGCGTGCCCGTGGGTTCAAAGCTGTAAGCCATCCAGTCGTAAGCGCGTCTGTCTGACTTGAACTCGCTCTAAGCTGGCACAAGCCCATGGCGCAGCATGATGTCCTTTGCCTTGGCGGGATCCGGCTTGCCGGGCCCGTTGACCAACTCGGCCATCTCCTCGAAATAGCGACGCCCGATCGTCCCCGGAGTTATGGCGACCACAACTCGTGCGGTGCCCTCATGCAGGTTTTCATGATGGTGCACAGCGCCGCGCGGAATGAAGACGGCCTCGCCAGCGCGTAGTTCTTGCTTGCGACCGTCAATGACGACCGTAAGAACGCCTTCTAGCCCGTAGAGAAATTCATCGGCATCGCGATGATAGTGCGGTGTCGGCACGCGTGCCTTCGACGGCACGGTAAACTCGAACACCGTAGCGCCGCTCTCGTTGACGACGAAACGTAACTCCAATTGCCCAATGCGCACAATATCGGCGACACGCGCTTCCATCACATAACTCCTCATCGCAATATGATACGGTAAAATAAGTTTCCTCCCGAGCAAGTCAAACGCTTTGGCGTTCCCTTCCAAACCTTGACGAAAACAAAAAGGGCGGCACGAATGCCGCCCTTGCTGTTGCCGAAAGTTGTAACGCCGATCAGGTCTGCGGCTGCGGCTCGAGACCGCCCGTACCCGGCTCCTCGCGAGGAGGGGGGCGCTGCTTGCCTGCGATGGGTACGGCCGAACCCATCGGACCTTTCGTTTCCTCGTCGTCCGAACGGCGTACGATCTTGTCGCCACGCATCACCGCGAGGCATTCATCGCCACTGATGGTCTCGTACTCCATGAGCGCTTGGGCAACGGCCTCGAGCTCGGCGCGATGTGACCCAAGCACCTCCCACGCTTTCGCCTGACCGGCAGTGACGATGGCGCGGATTTCCTCGTCGATCATGCGCGCCGTCTCTTCACTCATATTCTGGCGCTGCGTGATGGCGTGACCGAGGAAGACCTCCTGCTGGTTATCAGTATAGCGCAGCGGCCCGAGCACTTCGCTCATTCCCCACTCGGTCACCATGCTGCGGGCCAGACTGGTCGCCTGCGTGATGTCGGAAGACGCACCCGTGTTCAGGTGCTCCTTGCCGTAGATGAGCTGCTCGGCGACACGCCCGCCAAACGTCATGGCAATGCGCGCTTCACACCACTGCTTGGAGTAGCTGAGCTTATCGCGTTCGGGCAGACTCATGGTGACACCGAGAGCGCGACCGCGCGGGATGATCGTCACCTTGTGCAGAGGATCGTTGCCAGGCACCAACAGGTTCACGATCGCATGACCTGCCTCGTGATAGGCCGTCGCGAGCTTCTCCTCCTCGGTCATGGCCATCGATCGGCGCTCGGCGCCCATCATGACCTTGTCCTTGGCGTCCTCGAACTCCGATTGTGTGACGAGGCGTTTCGACCGACGCGCGGCCAGCAGCGCGGCCTCGTTGACGAGGTTTGCGAGATCGGCGCCGGAGAAACCAGGGGTGCCGCGCGCAAGCACCTTCGGATCGACATCCGGCGCGAGTGGCACCTTCTTCATGTGAACGCGCAGAATCTTCTCGCGCCCCACCACATCCGGGTTCGGCACGGTGATCTGCCGGTCGAAGCGACCGGGGCGCAGCAGCGCGGGATCAAGCACATCGGGTCGGTTGGTGGCGGCGAGGATAATGATGCCCTCGTTGGCCTCGAAGCCATCCATCTCCACCAGCAACTGGTTCAGCGTCTGCTCGCGCTCATCGTTACCGCCGCCAAGGCCCGCGCCGCGATGCCGTCCAACAGCGTCGATCTCGTCGATGAAGATGATGCAGGGCGCATTCTTTTTTGCCTGATCGAACATATCGCGGACACGGCTGGCGCCGACGCCGACGAACATCTCGACGAAGTCCGAGCCCGAGATAGTGAAGAACGGAACATTCGCCTCACCCGCGACGGCACGCGCGATCAGCGTTTTGCCGGTGCCTGGGGGACCGACAAGCAGACAGCCACGGGGAATGCGGCCGCCAAGTCGCTGGAATTTCTGCGGATCGCGTAGAAACTCGACGATCTCCTGAAGATCGACCTTGGCCTCATCCACGCCCGCCACGTCCTCGAACGTGACGCGCCCATGCCGTTCCGTGAGGAGCTTCGCCTTGGACTTGCCGAAGCCCATGGCGCGCCCGCCGCCAGACTGCATCTGGCGCATGAAGAACACCCATACGGCGATCATCAGCAGGATCGGGAACCAGGAAGCCAGCAGCCCCAGGAGGGACGGAACATCTTCCTCGGGCGGGCGGACGTTGATCTTCACGCCCTTGCCTTCGAGCTCCTTGATCACCTCGCCCTGGTTGTTCGGACCAAGCGTGGTAAACGGCCGGGACTTGTCGGAGAACTGACCGGAGTACCGGTTGCCCTGTACCAACACCTCATTGATGTTGCCAGACTTCACCTGAGTGATGAACTCAGAGTAGCTGATCTCGTTCGCACGCCGATTTTGAACCGGATTTTGAAACAGGTTGAACAACGCGAATAGCAGCAGGCCGATGACGACCCAGATCGCGAAGTTCCTGAAATGAGAATTCATCGAAGTCCCTTCCTGGGGCGCACACCGCCACGGCAGCGATGCCGCGGTGCCAGCCAGGCTACCAACGATCAGCCAAGGTGCACTATGGCGGCCCCGCTAACATAGGGATCTGCAGGACTCTTGCCAAGTTTGGCGACACTATAACGGAGCCGTTTAGAAGCCCTTTTAGTCGCCGGGTGGCCCTTGCCCATAAATTGGGTCCTCGCGGATCGGTATTGTCGTGAATATTGGCGTGATCAGACCACCCGGCGCCTCCTCGCTTGGGTCGATAAGTTGCGGCGCCATCTCGACCTCGCCAAGATGTCGCAGAAGCCCGGCAAGCAGCGGCACCGCAAGCAGACCGTCGGCACCGCGAAACGCAGGGATCCCGCGGGCGGCGGCCCGTGGCAACCCGACTCGTGCGAGACTCGGGAATGCCGCGAGCACGCCCGACCAATCGGCACCCAGCGGCCCGACCACGACGCGCGATGAATAGCCGGCGCGGACCGCGACAAGAAAGCGCTCGTCCCAGCGCACCGCCTCGCCCGGCATCAACTCGACGTGGGGAAGACCGCCGTCTCGGTCGGGCTCGCGATAAATCCGGACGAGGCCGAGAGTGGAACTGGTCTCGCGATCGATGTCGACGATACACCCACCGAGCGTGAAGGCCGACACGACCGGCAACTCGATCAGTCGGTCGACGGCCGTTTCGATTGCACCGAGATCGGCTGGCGGAGCTGCACCGCCCGCACGCACCAGCAACCGGCGGACGAGGCGAACAGAGGTTTCCCTCGGCGCCTGTGCGAGCTGAGCGCGATCGACGTCGTAGACAAGCTCCGCGATGGACGTCACGGCACGCGCCTCAAGATCGTCAGCCGCCTGCTCGAGCACCTCGAGCGCCGATTGGAGACGCCGAGCCGATCTCGCCAAGGCATCACGACTCACTCCCAGCGGCTGGAGGACATCCAACGCCTGGCGGACACGCACCCGCTCGAAGCGACGATCGCGGTTGCTCGGATCACCCGAAAACGGAACCGCATTCACGGCGAGGGTCGCGATGAGACGCTGGCGCGACACGCCCAGCAACGGCCGGAGCACAGCGCACGAGCTACCCTCCCCCGCTGTCGTCGTGCGGATGGGCACATGACTGATTGGTGGAATTGACGCGAGACCGCCCACACCGCTGCCGCGTGCAAGGCGCATCACCAGCGTCTCGGCTTGATCGTCCGCGGTATGAGCGGTGACGATAACCGCCGGACCGCCTGCCTTTACGGCCTTCTCGGCGGCGACCTCGGAGAGCAACCGATAGCGCGCCTGACGGGCCGCCGCCTGAAGACCCGCCGCCGGCGCCGGTCCAACCCACCGCGCCGTCCGATGCTCGATACCAAGGCCCCGCGCCTGCCCCGCCACCAGTTCCGCCTCCGCCGCCGATTCGGGACGAAGACCGTGATCGACAGTTACAGCGATCAGAGACTCGGGCGATCGCTTATGCTGCCGAGCCCAATCATGCACGAGATGCAGCAGCGCAGTGCTGTCGGATCCGCCCGAGACCGCCAACACGATAACGGCGAATGACGCCAGCGGCGCAAGCAGCATATCCCGCTCGTCACCGCCCAGTGGGGCGTCATCGCCTTGTGTCACGATCGCCTCAACAGCCTTGCCGCTGCTTCAGCGACCGGGCTTTGACGCGCACGTCGGCCGGTGCATTCGGGTAGCGGCTTTCGAGCTCGGCGTAGATTCCGCAATCCTTCTGGCCGAGCTGATCCAGGGACTGAGCAAGCTTCAGCAGGCTGTTCGGCACCTTGGCCGACGTCTTGTGCTTCTCGATCACGGCCAGGAAGGCTTGGCCGGCCGGCTTGTAGCGACGCTGAACGTAAAGCGTTTCTCCCAGCCAGTATTGCGCATCGCCGGCGAGTCGATCCTCCGGATAGCGCCGCAGAAACTCATCGAAAGCCGCCTCTGCGGCTCCATAGTCCTGCTGCAGCAAATAACCGTACGCCGTCTCGTAGAGTTCGCGCGGATTGCCACCATTTACAGACGGCGGCAGAACTGCCGATGCAGGCGTTGCTTGCGGTGTGTCGGCGCCAAGCATACGCCCAATGGGGTCGGTTCCGTTGCCTTGCTGCTGTGTCACCGTCGTCGAGCCGAACCCACCGACAGGTGGCTGAGCCTGGCCGAAGGTGGGCGGCGAAGCAGAGGCTGCCGGCGGCGCAACATCACCGCGGCGTTGGCCGGAAAGCTGGCGCACTTGGCCGGAAAGCTGCTCGAGTTGGGCCGTCAGCGCTCTGATCTGAGTTTCGAGACTGTCGATTCGGGCCTGATCGACGCCACCACCCGATGACGCCATCCCTCCGGGCGCGGGCGCGCCAGCCGAGCCACCGCGGCCCAGCGATTCGAGCGTGCCGACGATCACCTGCATGTCGGCAAGCTGCTCTTCCATATGCTCGACACGACCTTGCAGCGCGGAATCGCCACTCGCCGGGCGGGCGGCTTCCTTGGTCGCCTTATTGCGCGATTGCGCGTGCGCCTGTTGCTGCTGGGTCACGGGGGTCGCGACACCCACGCACGCGCCGCACGCTATTGCCAGAACGACAAGCCAGGGTCGTTGGAAGCTCATCTTAGCCCCTCTCCGGTTTGACGGCTTCGCTGCCGACGCCTTATCTCAAACGGACCTTTGTCGGCACGGTCCACCTCCGCGCTCAGGACATCGCTAACTGTCTCTTGGGTCCCGGCATTGTCAACGCCGTAAGCAGCGGAGACGCGCTCCTGCCGCATCAATCGCGGTTGGTCGGCACACTGCGCGGCGGAACGATCGCAAGCGCTGGTTTCTCGATACCGTGCCGCCCCCTCTCGAGATCCGGGAGGTGGCCGACTCGCGTGATCACGCGACGATTCTGCGCCGTACATTCCGGCGCTTGGCACGTTGCAACCGGCCGATCCCGACCGAAAGCGACGACCGTGATGCGGGCAGCATCGACCCCTTCCTCGATCAGCCGTTGCTGGACCGCGCGTGCGCGCCGCTCCGCGATTTGAACTTCGAGATCGCGGTTGCCGGTGTAGTCATCGGCATGCGCCTCGACGAACACGGGGAGCTCGGGATGACGTGTCAGCCAGCGCGCCTGCGCCGCCAGCACATCGCGTGCGCGCGCGCCGATATCGATGCTGCTTTCCGCAAAGAACACGCGATCGCCCGCCGCCATCTGGAAATCGAAACTCAGCGCGCGCAGCCAGCGCTCATCACGGCGAGTCTGTCGCGCGCGGGCAAGCGCCTCTTTCGTGAGGGTGCTGCGATCCCCATTATCGGTGCTGCCAACACGGCGCACTTCGCTATCGTTGGCCGGTTCGGGGGGAGAATTGTTCTGTGCGGGGATCCACCGCGCTGTTGGCTCTGTTGTCCCACTCGTTGAGGCGTTACGTGCTCGAATATTGTAGAGCGAGCCCAGTTCCTCGCGCGCGGTCGCAGCGGCCGCCGATTCGGGATAGGCATCGACCACCGCTTCCAGCCGCCGACGCCCCAGCATAACGTCGCCACGACTCAAAGCGTCCAGACCATCGGCCAAAATCTGATCGGCGACTTCCGGCCGGCTCGGAGATTCGACCTTTCCGGTCGTGATCGTTCCAAGCAGAACCTCCCGCGTGGATGGTGGGTCGGCTGGCACGGGGTCGATGGCGGGCCTGCTCCACCAGTTTCTCCCGGCCGTTTCTTCAGCCTGAGTTGTGACTGTGGACACGGCCAGAATGGCAAGAAGCGAAAGAGCGCCAACTACAAAGCACCGGCGAAACACCCGTCCGCATGCGCCAGCGCTCATGGCTCGCGAACTCGAATTCTTCGCAAGAACTTCCGAGCGTATATCGCCGCTGCTCGATCCGTCCGCCAACATCTGACCGGTCCGCCACGAGGGAACTATCAAGCCCCTATGCCCTCACATTGGGGCGCATTTTTGTTGACGTGGGCAACACGACTAGGCGGGCCTGCAAGAGACGCAGCTTTCGGATGACTGTCACCGCGAACGCAAAAAGGCCGGCACCCGGCCGGCCTTTTCTCAAAAATGATCCAATCGTACGCGGCGATCAGGAACCCACGCCACGACTGTTCAGCACCGTCTGCGCGCGGCGGTTCTGCGACCAGCACGAGATGTCGTTGCACACCGCGACCGGGCGCTCCTTGCCGTAGGAGATAGTGCGGATGCGGCCGCCGCTGATGCCGTGCCGGGCTAGGAAATTCTTCACCGATTCGGCCCGCTTGGCGCCAAGTCCGATGTTGTATTCGCGGGTACCGCGCTCGTCGGCGTGGCCTTCGATGGTAATGGTGTACTGCGAATACTGCTGCAACCAGCGAGCCTGACCGGCGAGCGTCTGCTGCGCTTCAGGTGAGAGATCCGTTGCGTCAGTCGAGAAATAGACGATGTCGCCCACGTTCTGCGCGAAATCCTGTGCAGAGCCAGGGCGTGCGTGTCCACGCGCACTACCGAGACCACCTGGCCCTAAAGCGTCTTCAGGCTTCGGCCCTTGGTTTGCGCAAGCCCCTGCAGCGACTGCAAGCGTTGCTGCCATGAGCATGCGGGTCAGCATTCTCATACCCATCGGTTTGCCCATGCTAACCCCCTTTTCCGCGACTGTGTTCGTGTCTTCCCCGACGCAACGACACTGTCTGCTCACGGTCTCGTATCCCAGCCCGCGTACAAAATTGTGGCCTACGCTCGGCCAAACAGCGATTTCGCAAGATCATTCGGTGGGCGCAACCCAGTAGAAGCACCAATCCCCAGGTTGCTTCGACGCAGGGTAGAATTTGCGACCACGGCTTCATCGATATGCGAGCATTGTGTCGCCAAAAAAGAAAGAAGCCGTCCGATATACGGACGGCCTCTCAGTAAACTCAAAACGCTGTGCAATAGGAGTAGCTGCATTACTCTTGAACATGACGGCCATTTAGCCGGCTAACCACTCCCTTTGCCCCGAAGGGCTGCACTTTAGCGAGCGACCTGCTGGGTCACCGGCACGTCCGCGCCGAGCTTCATGGGCTCGTGATACTCTTCGCGGCGGCATGCAGCGACGGCGACCGTAGCGAGGATCGCCCCGAGGACGATGGCACTCTTGACAGCCTTCATGTTCTCTCTCCTAGAGCTAGTTCGGCAATCGCATAATTGGGGTATCCTTGTGGCTGTCGCAGATCAAGAAGTGCCGCTGGTTTCAGCGGCTTTTCCAAGTCTTGCGATGCGAAAATACCACTTCGGTGCCCCCCTGGTGTTACGCTCCAGGAGACTGGAAACGTATGCTTCCTTTCCCGGCGACAGGCCGCTTTCCGAGATCGCTGGAATCCCGGCAAACGGTGGCCCAACAATGCGTGAGAACACTTAATTCGGCGTTAAATAGCGCCCTATTTCAGGAGCGGCGACCAAGCCGGATCCGATGCGAACGAGGGCGTGCGAACGGGCCGCTCGTTGTGGCCAGTAATATCGACGAAATGCAGCCGTGCCCCGCCGTTGGCACTCCCGTCATCGCGGAAGAACATCAAGAATCGCCCGTTCGGCGCCCACGTCGGTCCTTCGTTGTGAAACCCGTCGCTCAAGACGCGCTCCCCGGAACCATCGGCGCGCATCACGGCGATGAGGAATCGCCCGGCGAGCTGCTTCGTGAAAGCGATGTAGTCGCCCCGCGGTGACCACACCGGCGTGGAATAGCGCCCTTCGCCGACGCTCAACCGCCGCACCCCGCCGCCGTCCGGCGACATGACGTAGAGCTGCTGGGTCCCTTCGCGATCCGATTCGAACACGATGTGCCGCCCGTCGGGGGCGTAGCATGGGCCAGTATCGATTGAAGTTGGATTGGTCAGCCGACGCATCTGGCGCGTGCGCAGGTCCATTTCCAGCAGCCCGGTTACGCCGTTCTCGCCCTGGCTCATCACGATTCGCTGTCCGTCCGGTGAGAACCGGGGCGCAAACGACATGCCGGGGAAATCGCCCACCACCTGGCGTTGGCCGGTCTCGATGTTCATGAGCACCACACGCGGCTCTCCGCGCGTGTAGGTCATGTACGTGATCTCCTGGCTGTTCGGGCTGAAGCGCGGCGTGATCACCAGTTCCTGGCCGTTGGTGAGATAGCGCACGCTGGCGCCGTCCTGATCCATCATGGCGAGGCGCTTGATACGCTTCTGCTTCGGCCCGGTTTCATCGATGAACACGATACGCGTGTCGAAGTAGCCCTTCTCGAGCGTCAGCTTTTCCCAGACCTGATCCGCAATGATGTGCGCGATTCGACGCCAGCTCTGGGCAGAGGTGGTAAGTTGCTGGCCCGTGAGCTGCTTACCGAGGGTGACGTCCCAGAGGCGGAACTCAGCCCGAATGCGCCCGTCTCCTGTTCGGCCGACCCGACCGACGACCAACGCTTCCGCACCCACCGATCGCCAATCCGCGAATCGCGGCGCGACGTTGCTGTCGCTGATGCGCTCGATGAAGGACCGTGGATCGAGCGGCTGGAACAGGCCCGAGCTTTCGAGGTCCGCGGCGATGATGCCTGCCACTTCCTGACCGAGGCGCGGATCCTCCGACAGAAGCGCTGGCACGGCGATAGGCCGCGGCCTCAGATTCGCCTGGTCGATATCGACTTCGAGCGGCCCGCCACCCTGTGGACGACCTTGCGCCGAGAGCGGCAGCGCGGGAAGCGTAGAGGCCAAAGCAGCGCCCAGTGAAAAGCGCAGAGCATCGCGACGGGTTGGCACCGGCTTCCTCTTCTCAAGATATGTAGAACGTCGGTCGGACAAGGCTCCGGCCTTGATCCGGTGTCAAGGTGTCGAAAATTGGGAGCGCCTGAACGGCCTCTTGAGATTGCATCCGTCAAAGGCTGGTGGCGGCGCGGGCCTTCGTGGCGGCCTCGTAAGCTGAAAGCGCTTCAGGATCAACGGCGATCGGCACGCCGTTCGCGGTCAATTGCTGCTCTTTGCCGGCCGCCTCGACAGCGCGATCCACGCGAATCAAGGCCAGAGCCTTGCCACCATCCACAGAGCCCACGCGGCCAATTACGGCTTCGCCGATCTTGATGTCGGCGCCAGCGGTAAGATCCGCATCGGCCGCGATCCGCACGACTCGCTTTCGCACCACCGTCTTGTGCTGCATCCGCGCAACCACTTCCTGTCCGACGAAGCAGCCCTTCGTGAACGAGACGCCGGCGAAACGATCGAAGTTGGCCTCATGCGGAAACGTATCGCCGAGCGCATAATCGCGGCGGGGCTCGGGCACACCAAGCGCGATCCGATGGCGATCGTAGGCCGCCACGCCCTCATCTTCGCCGGCAAGCTTCTCTGCCATTTCGGGCGCCATGATCAGCCGATCGCCAAGGCCGTCCGAACGCGGATCGGGATAGGTCACAGCCAACGGCTGAACGGGCGGCGGGCCTCCCCACGACGCAACGACCACCCGACTCGACGACAAATCGTTCACCGAGACCTTCGCGCGCAACTTGTAAAGCGACAGGCGCTTGATGAAGTCGAGTGCCGTCTCGCCCGGTGTGTCGAGCAGAAAGCCATCGCCATGAGTGACGACGAAGAACTCGAACAGGATCTTGCCCTGCGGCGTCAGAAGCCCGGCATGGATGGCCGGCTTTGTATCGAGGCCGTCCATGTCGTTCGTAATGAGGTTGTCGAGGAACGTCTTCGCATCCTCGCCTGTCACCGAGACGACGCCGCGGTCGGCAAGAATTGCGATGTGACTCGCGCTCATGATCGTCTCCGTAGCTCTCGACAATGGAACGGCAGTGCTTCTCGCCGGCAGAATTATGCGTTACCTCGGCGTTCAGATCTCTCGCGCCGCACGCGTGGCGCCAGCCGAGCGGGTGCCCATATATGGCCGACACGTATGACCTCATCGTCAAGGGCGCAACCGTCGTCAATCATGATGGCGAAGGTGTGCGCGATATTGCCATTCGCGCCGGGCGCATCGCAGCCATCGGCCAGCTCGGCGCGGCCAAGGCGGTCGACGTCCTCGATGCACGCGGCCTCCACGTCCTGCCGGGCGTGATCGACAGTCAGGTGCACTTCCGGGAGCCCGGCCTCGAGCAGAAGGAAGACCTCGCGACGGGTAGCCGGGCCGCCGTGATGGGGGGCGTCACCGCGGTCTTCGAGATGCCGAATACGAAGCCGCTTACCACTGACGCAGCGGCCCTCGCCGACAAGATCGCCCGGGCGCGCGGGCGCATGCACTGCGACTTCGCCTTCTATGTGGGTGGCACACGCGAGAACATCGGCGACATTCCAGCGCTCGAAAAGCTCGAAGGCTCGGCCGGCATCAAGGTCTTCATGGGCGCCTCGACGGGCGATCTTCTGGTCGAGGACGAACCATCGCTCGACCGCATCATCGCGCGGTTGTCACGGCGTGCCGCATTTCATTCGGAAGATGAGGCACGTTTGAGAGCGCGCGCCGATGTGCGCGAGCATGGCAATCCCTCGACGCATCCGCTTTGGCGCGATCCGGAAGCGGCGATGATCGCAACGAAGCGTCTTGTCGGTCTCGCCGAGAAATATCGCCGCCGCGTGCACGTGCTGCACATCTCGACCGCCGACGAAATTCGCTGGCTTCGAGAACACAAGGACTGGGCAACGTGCGAGGTGACGCCGCACCATCTCACACTCGTTGCGCCGGACTGCTACGAGCGGCTCGGCACGTTTGCACAGATGAACCCGCCGGTTCGCGATGACGCGCATCGCCAAGGCATCTGGGCCGGCATTGCGGACGGCACGGTCGACGTGCTCGGCTCCGACCACGCGCCACACACGATCGAGGAGAAGCATCACCCCTACCCCGAGAGCCATTCGGGCATGACGGGCGTGCAAACACTGGTTCCGACCATGCTCGATCACGTCAACGCCGGGCGCCTGTCGCTCGCGCGGTTCGTCGACCTGACAAGCGCAGGCCCGCAACGCATCTTCGGCATCGTCGGCAAGGGCCGCATCGCGGTCGGTTACGATGCAGATCTGACAATCGTCGACCTCGCGCGCACCGAAACCATCACGAATGGCTGGATCGAGTCACGGTGCGCGTGGACGCCTTACGACGGCGTGAAAGTGAAGGGCTGGCCGGTCGGCACGTTCGTTCGCGGACGGCGCGTGATGTGGCAGGGCGAGATCGAAGCCAGCGCCGCGGGCACACCCGTGAGATTCTTCGAAGGGGCAGCCTGAGCACCTTTGGATACACGCCCCGGCAGGGCCGAAAACAATTCGGCCTCCCTTCCATATCGGAAGAGAGGCCGATGAATATTGGATAACCCAATACTTTACTGGCTGCTTGCGTTCACGGTGGTCTTGAGGCTCCGGACCACGACGACCTTGGTGCCGACACCCACACGGCTGGCAAGATCCAGCACGTTGCCATTGAGCATGCGGAAACAGCCCGATGACGACGCCCGGCCGATGGACTTGGCATCGTTCGTACCGTGGATACGATAGAGCGTGTTCCCGAGGTAAAGCGCCTTCGCACCCAACGGGTTACGCAGTCCTCCCGTCATCTTCTCAGGTAGCCTCGGATCGCGCTGACGCATCTCGGCGGGCGGATACCAATCCGGCCACTCCGCAATGCGGCTGATCTTTTCCTCACCGGTCCACGAAAACCCTTCGCGGCCAACCGAGATCGGATAGCGCAACGCCGTCCCGCCATCCTGCACCAGCAAGAGCTGACGCCCCGACGTATCGATCACGATGGTGCCCGGCGAATAACGGCTCACGAAGCTGACGCGCTTCGGCGGAATCGGCGTGATATTCGGCCGCTCGCCACCGCTCAGCAGCTTCGGCATTGCGCCTGGAACGGCACGGGTCGATGGACGCCGACGCGGAGCGTACTCATCGTCGTCATCGTCATCATCTTCGTCGTAGTAGCGGTCCCGATTGTAGGAGCGGCTCGACGGCGCGCGATAGTCCCAGCCTGGACCGGGATAGTAGCCGCTGCGCTCGCGATAGTAGCGCTGGCGCGGCTCCGGATCGTTCCACCCCCACCCCTGCGCGAAGGCTGGTGCCGTCGCCATCAGAAGGATTGGCACGAAAATGAGAAAAACATTACGCTTCATGGTGTTCTACTCCCTCCCTCGCACATATGGGGTAGATTGCGGCTATTGAAAGAACCCACTTCAACTTTCGTTAGCGAATGGTGCAAAGTTGAGCAGGACCGGAGGCACTCTGGCCTCGCAGCAAACTTGGAGCCTCGCATGAACACGCCGCTTCCCGCCAATGACATCCGTGCGATCGAAGAGGTCATCTGGACCTATCTCGACGGGCTCCACGAAGGGGATACGGACAAGCTCGCCAAAGCCTTTCACGAGGTCAGTCATCTCTACTCGGTCGGGAAGGACGGCGTGGATGATCTGCCGCGCGCCAAATGGTTCGAGATGCTGGCCGGGCGACCCTCCGCCAAAGCGCGAGGGCTGCCCAGAACCGATCGGATCGTCTCGATCGACCAGAGCGGTCCGGAGACCGCCAGCGTCAAGGTCGAGTGCTCGATCCCACCTCGCTTCTTCACCGATTATCTGCTGCTCCTGAAGACCGGCGACACGTGGCGGATCGTCTCCAAGTCCTACCGCACCGTCCTCAAGGAGTAGCTCATCGATGCGCGGTGCGGGTCGACCGGCTGCCGGCAACAACAACAACCTTGGTGCCGACACCGACACGACGCGCCAGATCGACAACGTGCCTGTTGTGCATGCGGAAGCAGCCCGACGAGGCAGCTCTGCCGATCGAGCGGGCATCGCTCGTGCCGTGGATGCGATAGAGCGTGTTGCCCAGATAGAGTGCCTTCGCGCCCAATGGATTACGAACCCCACCGGTCATCTTCTCCGGCAGCCGCGGATCGCGCTCGCGCATCTCAGCGGGCGGATGCCAGTCGGGCCAGTTCGCCATGCGCGTAATCTTCTCCGTGCCGGTCCACGAGAAGCCCTCGCGCCCGACCGAAACCGGATAGGACAACGCCTTGGAGTTCGCCTGCACGAGATAGAGCCGACGCGCCGCCGTATCGATGACGATAGTGCCGGGCGATTGACCTGAATTGTAAGTCACGACCGTCGGCGACTGCGGTGAGATGCTCGGGCGCGCTCCGCCGTCCGCGATCTTCGGGCCGAGCGGTCTCCGCGGCTGGTCGTCGTCCTCGTCCCAGTTGTCCGAGAAAATCGAACCGAAAGACATTGGTCCGGCGGAAGCGGAGGTTGCCTGACTGCGATGCGGCTTCTTCGTCTTCGGCGCGGCACGGGGCGGTGTCGACGACTCGAAGAGGTCGCGCTGATACCAAGGAGCCCATGTCTGGGCAGCGGCCGGCGCGGACATCGCCACGGCCAAGCCAATGGGGAGAATGAGGCGAAGCATGAGAGGCCCTCTATTGAGCGAAGCCATCACGTAATGGATCGCCTGCGATAGGACCTACACCCCCGTTCGCTTATGGTTACCAAAGAGGTCTGATCGAGGCTCTCCTGTTTCGAACGGCAGCGGTAGCCCGCTCTTCAGCGGCGCAGAAAGTGCCAGGTTCCGTCGGCTGCGATGCCGATCCGCCAATGATCGTAGACGCCCTTCTCGAGTGTCGGCGCAAGCGCATCTGCCGGCAAAATAACCGCCAGAGCAGCCTTTTCATCGGCCTTCAGACCGACGACGCCCGTTTCCGCGAAACGTGGCCAGACATAGACCAGATTGTTTTCGATATCGGCGCCCCGCGGCACGGCAATCCATTCGGCTTCGAGGATTCGCCCGAGAGCGTCGAGCACGTCGCGACCCTGGCCGTCACGCGACGCCTTCCGGATGGCAACGAGCGGATCAGCGTCTTGTCCATTGCCGATCACAGGGCGAATCTCATTCAACTCGATTGCCTCACGCAGATCGTCGAGCCGCCCGGTGTGGACCGCTTCGAGAATTGCAGCGCGCATGTCGGCAGCAGCGGCCGGAAGCCCCTCGCCTGCTTTGCCGACCAAGGGACGAAGCGATACCGCATCGTTGACCGACGACGTTTGCGGGACAGGTTGTGCATGGGCAGCGGCGGATGAATGGACAATGCTCGCTGCGCTCAGTACCAGTAGCAAGACGGACAAAGCCGTCAGTCTGTGGCGGACTGGCATCGGGAGGAATCCGTTTGAGAGTCGCGAATGTCGGCGGGCGCAAGATAGGGCGGGCCCACCGGGCAGGGCAATGGCAACTCCGGCCGCAACAACGGATCTCTCGGGATGGAACCGTGATCCGCAGATTGGTGCGACGGAGCGTGCGGTAGTGCTGGGGCTCGTACCAAATCCTCTCGTCATTCCCGTCGGCCTCGTCATAGGCGTGCTGATCGCGTTGCCGATCGGGCCCATCAACCTTCTCGCGCTGCAACGCGCCGTCGAGCGTGGCTTCTTCGGCGGATTGGCCGCGGGCATCGGGGTCATGCTTGGCGATGCCATGATCGCCACCATCGCCACCTTTGGTGTCAAAGCCTTGACCGGCGCAGTCGCCCATTACCGATGGGCGATTCAGATCGTCGGCGGCGTGGCGTTGATCGGCTCCGGAGCGAAGCTGTTCCTGTCGCGCAACACGTTCCGCAGCGTCCAGGAGGCGGAAAGCGCAACGCTTGCAGACTACGCCTGGGACATTCCCAAGCTGATGCTGCTCACCATCACCAATCCAGGCGCGGTATTGAGCCTCATCGCCATCTTCGGCGGCGCAAGCTCGTTCGTTGAGGTTGATTCTCTCGTTGATGCCATCGCCATGGTGCTTGCCATCATGGGTGGCAGTTTTCTCTACTGGCTTGTCGCCTCGCACCTGATCAACGGGATGCGCCACCGGCTCACGCAGGACGGTATGCAGCGGATCAACGAGGTCGCCGGCGTGATCCTCGCTTGCTTCGGCTGCCTGCTGATCGGCGAGTTGATCTGGAGAAGATGGTAGTCGCCGTATTTCGACCGATCTCGGAGGTCGCTCTCGACGCAGCTTCTGCCTATTCTGACACCGACGCGCCAATGATCGCGCGTTGCCAGAGAGGCGCGCATGAGACGCGAAATCCTGATCAACGCCTTCCACATGAACACCGTCGGCCACCAGGCGCCGGGAATGTGGACGCATCCACGAGATTGTGCGCGCCACTACACCGACCTGCAATACTGGGCCGATCTCGCGCGCACACTCGAGCGTGGCTTTATCGATGCGCTGTTCCTGGCGGATGTGCTCGGGGTCTACGATGTCTATGCCGGCACTCCTGATGCCGCCCTGCGGCATGGCATCCAGATTCCCGTCAACGACCCGTCCCTTCTGATCCCCGCGATGGCACTGGTGACGGAAAACCTGGGCTTCGGCGTTACATGCACGCTGAGCTTCGAGCCGCCGTATCCGTTCGCGCGGCGCATGTCGACACTCGATCACCTCACCAAAGGACGCATCGGCTGGAATATCGTGACGGGTTACCTCGACAGCGCAGCCAAAGGCATGGGTGATCGCGCACAGACGAGCCACGACCGCCGCTACGATATTGCCGAGGACTACATGCAGGTGGTCTACAAACTGTGGGAGGGAAGCTGGGAGGACGACGCCATCGCCGCCGACAAGGCGTCACGCATCTTTGCCGATCCATCCAAAGTGCACCGCATGCAGCACGACGGCGAGTTCTACAAGCTCGATGCGATCCATCTGTGCGAGCCATCAGCGCAACGGACGCCGCTGCTCTATCAGGCTGGCGCCTCAGGTCGTGGCCGCCAGTTCGCCGGGCGTCATGCCGAGTGCGTGTTCATCAATGGGCCGACCAAGGCGGCGATCAAGCCGTACGTGAAAAGCATTCGCGAACAGGCTGCATCAGCCGGACGCGATCCCGCCGAGATCAAGATTCTCGCACTTGCAACACCAATCATCGGGCGCACGACGGCGGAAGCTCGCGACAAGCATGCCGAGTATCTGAAGTACGTCAGTCATGAGGGCGCGCTCGCGCTTATGTCCGGCTGGGTCGGTGTCGATCTCTCGAAACTCGGACTCGATGACGTTGTGCGCTACGTGAAGACCGACGCCAATCAATCGGCGCTCGAAAGCTTCACGACGGCCGATCCCAATCGTGAATGGACAGTCCGCGAGCTCGCCGAGAAGGTCGCCATCGGCGGCCGCAGTCCCGTCCTGGTCGGCTCGGGAGCCGATGTGGCCGAGGAGATGATGTCCTGGGTCGACGAGACAGGCATCGACGGTTTCAACCTCGCCTACGTCGTCATGCCGGAAAGCTTCACCGACCTCGTCGACCTCGTCATTCCCGAGCTGCAGTCACGCGGCCGCTTCAAGACCGCTTACCGCCACGGCACATTGCGCGAGAAACTTTACGGAACACCACGTTTGCCGGCCAGCCACCCCGCCGCAGCTTTCCGGCGCACATAGCCCGCGCCCCACATCACTCCGTCGCTATAGACGCAAATCAGCAACCGATTGCTGTGTCGTCCCATCCAATCTCCACGTCACCCCGCGAAGGCGGCGGCCTAGGAGCGTTCCCAAACAGCAGCTTTGTCGAGATCCGCTCTGCTATCGAACCGGGCGACGCACACACTCAACGCCCGTGCGAGCATAGCTTCAGGCAACAACCTGTATTCTTGCTCCGACCGCCGCCGACGCCGAACCTTTGACAAACCGCCCACACGATCCAAACACACGTGGGTACCCGCCTTCGCGAGTATGACGGCGGGATGGTGATGCTGAGCCCGCCCGCCCCCCACTTGCGGGCACGACGGTGGATTTATCGACAAACTCCACCTCCCAAGGACGTCACCCCCGCGAAGGCGGGGCCCTACGGGTGTTCCCAAACAGCAGCTTTGTTGAGATCCGCTCTGCTATCGAACCGGGCGACGCACACACTCTCCGCCCGCGCGCGCTTTGCTTCTGGCAACAACCTGCAGTCTTGCTCTGTCCGCCGCC
>JBFWOB010000028.1:0-83113 GCA_050250755.1 Hyphomicrobiaceae bacterium | reverse complement strand
CCAACGTAGCCCAGGCCGATCACCGCAATACGAACATTCTTCAAGAGCGGAAGCTCGGCAACATCATGCGCGGCCCGCGAGCCCCCAGCCAAACCGGGACCCCCCACCTCGTTCGTAAACTGCATCTGGCCCCCCCGCGCTCCATTGGTTGCAGCCAAGATAGCCCGTGTCCAGAGGCAATCCGTAGCAGTTGCCGCCCGCTGTCCATATAGGATGTCCCGGAACGGCTATCGGAACTCATATGCCTTGTCCATGGCAAAAAGACACATGCAAACAACATATGTCGATGACACTTGAGTTCGGAATCGCTTGGTGCGATCCCAATCGCGAGCCGGCATATGGGCGGCTGCGATGAGTATCGCAGTTCCATGGGACGAGGGGCAGCTTCATGCACGCACCGACAGTGTTCGTGCTGTCTTTATCGCACATCCCGCGTGACGGACGAGTCCGCCGCCATTGCCGTCGGCTCACAGAGGCAGGTTGCCGCGTTGTCGCGATCGGCCTCGGACCTACCGATGGCGAAGAGCCAATCGATACAAAAACGGCGGCCCGTCACATAACGATCGCTGAGGTAGCTTGGAGCGCCATCAGGCGCATCCAAACTGCCGTTGCATTATCGGCGGCGCGAGCACCCCTCACAGACTCTGCCACGATCGGAATTGCCGACGCAATCCCTGGCGTAAGAGGCATGCGGCTGGCATTAGATCATGCGATTCGTACTGAAACCCCGCGTACGCCGGTGATAGTGGCGAACGATTGGACGACGCTACCGGCTGCGCTGGAGGCGCACGCGCGGTGGCAGATTTCCATACACTACGATACGCATGAACTTGCTACCGAAGAACACATCGATCGCGCTGCTTGGCGTCTCCTGTTCCCACCTGTTATTCGAAAGATCGAGCGATTGGGAGCAACAGCAGCTCGTTCGATCTCCTGTGTCAGTCCCAGCATCTCGGCGATCATGTCAAAAGAGTACGGGTTATCCAATAGCCCGATTGTCATTCCCAATCTTCCGGACAATCCGCCGATCGCGCCGAGCCCTGTCGGTACCCCCGTGACCGTCCTTTATCATGGCATATTTACAAGCAATCGAGGCCTTGAGGCCTTGATAAGGTCTGTTAGCGAGTGGCCAAACGGCTTCAGACTCGTTCTACGCGGAGCGGCCAACTCAAAGCGCGTTAGTGCACAGATCGATCGAGCCGTCTCGCATCAGACCGTGGCGCATCGCGTCGCGCTTGAGCCGATGGCACCTCAGAACGATGTTGTTACACTAGCCAACAAAGCCGACATCGGAATTTTTCTACCCGACCTGAGCTTGCGCCAGAACCGTTACGCGCTACCGAACAAGCTCTTCGAATATCTCTATGCGGGTCTGCTACCGATCGTTCCGGCAAATACCGATATGGCAGATGTTCTCTCAGCTCACGGAATTGGAGCTGTCGTCCCAGGCGGCCGCGCGGACGCCCTTCCTGCTCTTCTCGCAGCATTGACTCCTGACGAGATCGTGGCCGCGAAGTCCCAAGCTTACCAGGCCTCAATCAACCTACATGCTTCAAGTACAAACCGCGGCATTGTTGAAATTTTAGAGCGAAGTCATGCAGCCGCTTTCGATTGACCGCAGAGCCCAACCGATGTCGTTACGCCACAGATATGATGAAAACGTCTGCAATTAGGATGTTGCTGCCGAGGGCAACGCCTCAATGGGGAAGCTTCATTATTTAGGGGCGCCGGTATCATGACACCCACGTAGCACCCTCCGCGGGCCTTCAGCCTCGGTCAAGAGATGCCGCGACTGCCTCGGCGGTTTGGTTGATAATACCAATCGTAGAGGAAGCCTTGAGGCTTCGGCCGCGGCAATTCGGACACATCGCATCGCGTACCCTTGGGAACGTGCGCCGATGACGATCAGCAGCGCCACGTCTCTTTACGTTCTCACAGTGCCGCCTTTCTGATCGCAGCCCATCCATCGCGGGTCCAGCCTACTCAAATGACATTCGAGGATGCGACCAAAGCACCTTCGCTCCGCAGTTGAGTGAAGAGTGCGTAGCCAAGTAAGATCGCTTCTGCAATGAACAGGCGCCGCGCCGGCCATGCATAATCTAAAGAGCGGGAGGTGGCTCTGTTTTATCAGACGCCGGATGTGGAATGAGCGCTAGTGAACAACCATTACGAATCTTCGTCCATGTGCCGAAGTGCGGTGGGCGAACCATCCAGCGCCACCTAGCTTTGCACTTGCGATCGCGCTTTTGGAGTGTGAACAAGCGATCACGCCATTTCCCCTTGGAGCTTCTCGGCCGGAAGTACCATCGCGCGGAAGCGCGTCCGATTGAGTCGGTCGTCGCCATTTCTGGTCACTTTCTGGGGCGCTCGATCGAGAACTTATTTCCGGAGCGACAATTTATTCGCACGCTCATTCTTCGAGAACCGGAGCAACAATTTCTTTCTTGGTACAATTTCAGAATGATGCGCTATATAAGCGCGGGGCACTCTCCTTACTCGTTCCGACTCTTTCTGCGCTCGATGCCAGTCGACCCGGTGGCCCACTTCTTGTTAGAGCGCTGGCTGGAATTGCCATGGCTGAGGATCGCAGCTCAAAGCGCCGCCGATAAGATACACTTGCTGAATTCTGCGCTCGAGCAATTTGACATCGTCGCTGATATCACGAGGATCGACGAAGTTCTCGCTTGGCATTCTGAGGCACTGGGCATCCCTCAGCAAGCGGTTCGAGAGAACGAGGCCCAGTCACTAGCGAAACGAACCGGATGGCGACCGGTCTCCTTGTCTGACCTAAGGTCCACCGAGCGAGACGAGCTGACGCAGCGCCTACAGATCGACCGCTATTTGTGGCGCAAATGGGCGCTCAAGCAAGACGTAACGTTTGACCCGTCAACAACCGCTCCTTTCGTGCGAAAAGAATTCTCCCGCGTCGCGCCACAGGTTTTACGGCGAGTTGTCCGAAGTCGCGCATTTGGCAAGACTTTGCAGCGGCTTTAAACTGAGATGAAAGCTGGCGAGCAACAACCAGTTCCCCATCCGCCGGCCGTCTTCTCATCGCGGTGTAGGAGACACTGAATCTGGCTCGAAAATAGAAGTGCGTGGGCCTCGGGATCCTTCCACGAGGGCAACGGACCAGCGATCAAGGTGCGCTCGTTTTCGTCGTGTTGTGCCACCATCGCGGGCTGTCACCGGCATTCCGTTTGACATCGACGGTCGCAAGCTCAGGACCGTGAACAGCCGTCAACCGGGAGATATGTTGATCACGCGAACCCGGCGCGCGCCATTGTTCTAGCGCCCACTCTCGATTTCGTTTGCCTGAGCGACATCGCTACGACCGGCTCCAATTTTACCGAGGGGCTGCCACTGGAAACCACACAAGCAGGCACGTAGGCGTGAATTGGGTCCCAAAATTGAGCTCAGAAGCCGCCGCAACCACACACCCACACTCCGCATCCGAACGCTAGAAATATGGGCTTGTTATCACTCCTTGGCGACAGCGCGCAGGATCGCTCGTGCGATTTGTTTCCGGGTCTCGGTTGACGTCTCCGACTGAAGCGCTGCCTCACTTTCCCTAACAAGCGCAGCGATCGCGTTCTGCCTTCGCGCTCTCGTAATCAGGTACACGACCATTTGGTCGTAAGCTCCATCGGTGCTTGCCATGGGTAGTCAGCGATCCACTCTACGGCAAAACATATGCTCAATTGCAACATTAATCAGCATACGTCCCTATAGAACGCTGCGCAGTGACCTCAGTCAAGCACCGCTCTGACTATCCCAGCGTTCACCCTAGAAAGCGGTTCGAACCTGCTGCCCAGCGGACGCCGGGAACGAAGCTCGCCCTCCAGGTTTACGCTGAGACCAGGGACCAATACGGCAACGTGAAGGACAGCCTCATTGTGATTCTCGCCATCGACCCTGCCAAGTTCGCGTTGATCAATTGGAAGAACTTCAGCCCGGACAATCTCCTGAACCTCGTCGAGATCGAGCAGCTCTGGCCGGCTGCAAACAACGCCGCGATCCAGTACTGCCAGGACACCTCGCGCGCCTCCTTCGCACCCTCTTTCTGCGCCCAGGCCGCACGATTTGTCAGATAGCGCTAGGTTGAGGAGTGGCCGGTTGACATGTGATTGCCGACGCAGCCGGGCCTCCCCCGGCGCCGGGTGGCCCGTCACACGTGCTGACCTCCGTTAATCTGCAGTTCGGCGCCGGTCACGTAACTCGAGGCATCAGAACATAGGAAATAGATAGCCTTCGCCACCTCGTCCGGCTCGCCCACTCGGCCCAGTGGTATTTGCTCCTTCACAATCTTTTCGGTGCCGGGCGAAAGGATTGACGTGTCGATCTCGCCAGGTGCGATCGCGTTCACTCTTATGCCGCGTGGGCCGAAGTCATGAGCCATCTCGCGAGTGAGAGCCATGAGCGCAGCCTTGGACGTCGCGTAAGCGGATCCGGCAAATGGGTGAACTCTGCTTCCGACGATCGAACTCACATTGACGACCGCGCCTTTAGCTGCATCGAGCTCATCGATGAGACCGCGGGCAAGCATGATCGGCGCGAAAAAATTGACCTGGAATATCCTTTGCCAGTCATCAAGCGGGGTCTCGATCGTCCCCAGGCGACACCCACCTGCCCCCTTCGGGGAGATGGCAGCATTGTTTACGAGAGCGTTAAGGCGGCCACCCTGGTCGGCAAGGCGCTCCCTCATAAGGGCTACAGCCGACGTCGTCGCGGCCGGGTCAGCGAGATCGACTTGAATGTGATCTTCAGATCCCATCTCCCATGGACAATCCTCGGGAAAAGCATGGCGAGAACAGCATATTACGCGCCAGCCGGCCGAGGAAAAGCGTTTGACGGTGGCGTGGCCAATGCCTCGCGAAGCGCCGGTGAGAACCAGCGTCTTACGATCGCGGTTGGGTATGGTGGGCATCGGTCACGCTCCGCTTGGCTTCCGCGAGATAATCTAGCACGATGAATGCGGCAGAGCTTCAGGGTCGCACCGGCACGGATCCCGAAACATCCTTGCTCTCACTTGCCATGCTGATGCGCGGAGCAGCTTCAACTGGCCTAGCATAAAAGAAAGCTCCGACCGGCGGGGGACCGGAGGGAGCTATGGGCAGTTGGGAGGGATAGAACTGCCGTGTTGAGGCCTATATCGGGGAGTTGGGAGAGACCTCGGTGTGATAATTCGCAATCCGTGATGTCGGTTCCCGACAATTTTGATTTTTGGGAAGATAAAATGGCGCCGCCAGTCGCTCCAAGGCGAGCGCTGGTTGCGCACGAAGACAGAAAGGCCGGTCGGCACCTGCGTGGCGCGCTGCCGGCCGGTAACGGCTTGGGTCGATTCATATGCAGAAGCTGGAGTAGATCGAGCCGGCAACTTGTCAGCGCTTGTTGGAATGCGGGTCTCCGTCGGCATTCTATTGGCCGGTGCTGGCGATCGGCCGCGCGAACAAGCAGATCGGAGTGTATCCGCTTGACATGATACCGGCCCTTAGAGCCGCCAATCGGAATAACTGGAGCGGATCGTTCTGCGTGCGATGCGCCTTTTCGCTCGCCATCACCGCTTCGGCTTGGACGTGGAGGCCTGCTGCGGCCGGCGGA
Organism: Hyphomicrobiaceae bacterium; assembly: GCA_050250755.1. Taxonomy (GTDB): domain Bacteria; phylum Pseudomonadota; class Alphaproteobacteria; order Rhizobiales; family Hyphomicrobiaceae. The sequence goes on along the minus strand of JBFWOB010000028.1, from coordinate 77,515 downwards.
TCGCCCTCACTTTTCCGCTGCTGCCACCGCCGCAGAAGAAGCGGTCGCCGCCATCGGACTCGAGCCCCGACACACCCATACCGGACGGCATCTCGAGCCGCTGCAGTACCTCGCCCGTTTGAGGATCGATGCGCCGCACGTCGCTCTCATCACCCTCCCACGTGCCATGCCAGAGCTCGCCGTCGATCCAGGTGACGCCGGTTACCACGCGGTTGGACTCGATGGTGCGCAGGATGGCGCCCGTTTCGGGATCGATCTGATGGATCTTCCGGCCTCGATGCTGACCCACCCAGAGTGAGCCTTCGGCCCAGGCCAGGCCGGAATCGCCGCCGCCACCCGGTGCTGGAATGGTCGAGAGCACGTGTCCCGTCTTGGGATTGATTTTCTGGATGCGGTCCTCGGCAATCTGAAACAGATACTGCCCGTCAAAGGCCGTTCCCGCGTGCGCGGGCACGTCGATGGAGCGGACGATCTCGCCGCTCTCGGGGTCGAGAGCGTTCAGCCTGTTGTCGGACGCAAACCACACGCTGGCTCCGTCGAACGTGAGACCGTGCACCTTTTCGGCGCCGGGAAAGGGACCGTATTCTCGCAGGATTTCGGCTGCTGCGCGTTTCATGTCACACCTCCGTTGCTCAGATGTCCTGGGAATCTAGTCACTGGGCAACGGCGCAGGGAGTAACAATGTCGTCGTGAAACCCGGCAGCGGCGGGGTAGTCCAGCGTCGCGCCCGCGCCCGGCCTAACGATTGAACCTTGTCGGCGGCCGCCAACTCGTCGAGCGCGCGCTGCACGGTGCGCTGGCTGGTCCCAAGCGCAAGCGCCAAGGCGGAGCTCGACCACAGCTCGCCATCGGCGAGGAGGGCGAGGACCGTGGCATGCTGTTCCTCGACAGGCCGCGCCAGCACGACGACGTCGCGTGCGGATCGCGGTGAGATCGCGAAGCCATCCTTGGTTGCGATCACGTCGGCCAGCGGTCGAAGAGCTCTTCGCAGGCGGCCGATCTCGACGCGCAACCGCGCGCGATGCGACTCGTCAACATGCTTGGCCCGGAATGTCCTCGCCAGCAGGTCGCCCCTCGATACGTCGTTGGGCCAGGCTTCGGCGAGCGTATAGGCAAGTGTGAACAACACTGGCCGGCGCGCGAGTGAGATTGCGATGCGCGTATCACGCGCGACATAGCGACACGCGTCCACGATTAAGGATTTCGATGCCAACACCGTTTCGACCTCCTCGAGGAGAAGAGGCCGCTCGTCGCCGCGCGCAATCAGTCGAGCCGCTGGCGTCCGCAGCACATGCCATGCGCTTTCAACCTCGGCTATCAGCGCGGGGAAACCGGCATCAGATGCCGCGCGTTCCGCGCGTGAGAGAGCGTCGCGTGCGATCTTTGTCCGAAGACGTCGGATCGCGATCCCCGCGACCACCAGCTCATGAGCGGCGCGCCACGCTGGCGGTAGTGGAGCTGGATCCAGCTGGGCGAGAGCGTCTTCTGCTTCATCCAGGCGCCCGACAAGAAGAAGGCGGCGCACCTCGATGTGCCGGGCATGGGCGGCGTTCACCCTGTCGCCATGCTCCTCGAGTACGGACTGCGCAGCGCCAAGTACCTTCGGCGGCCAGCCGAGGTCGCGTGATGCGAGGGCGATCTCGGCCTCGGCAACGACGCACCGCGCCCGCGCCACCACCTCTCTCAGACTGAAGGTGCGCGCCGCTCGTTTCAGAAGCAGTTTCGCGCGCGTGAAATCGCCAAGCTGCGCCATCGCAATGCCGCGCAGCGCGAGGGCCGGTGCATCGTCGCGCAGCGCGACCCGGTTCAACGCGCCAAGTGGATCGCCCGTTGCGAGTGCGCGTGCGGCTGCCGTGATCAGTGAGTCCATCGGAATCCCGACGCACTTGTCACTCCCACCCCATCCCTACCCGGTGCCAGATCTATTGCACGAGCACCAGACACCTATTGGAGCGTGAAGAAATGACGACACACAAGACTGGAACACGTGACGAATGGCTGACGGCCCGGATCGAGCTGCTCCAAGCCGAAAAGGAACTCACCCGGGGCAGTGACGAGCTGGCGCGGCAACGTCAGGACCTACCCTGGGTTCGAATCGACGAGGACTATGTCTTCGACACGGACCAGGGGCAGCAGTCGTTGCGTGATCTGTTCAGCGGACGCTCGCAACTTCTCGTCTACCATTTCATGTTCGGGCCCGACTGGTCGGCTGGCTGCCCCTCCTGCTCGATGATTGCCGACGGCTTCAACGGGTTCACGATCCATCTCGCCAATCATGACGTGATGCTGTGGGCGATCTCGCGCGCGCCGCTGGTAAAGCTGCAAGCCTATAAGCAGCGCATGGGTTGGACCTTTCCTTGGGCATCGTCCTTCGCGAGCGACTTCAACCGCGATTTCAACGTCTACTTCAACGAAGAGCATCAGCGCCAAGGCGCGATCGAATACAATTACCGGCGCGGCGGTCACGGAATGGATATGAGGCCCGCTCCGGAGCCTGTTGCCCAGCTCGCCGCAACCTGCGGAACCGACGTGCCGGACTATACGCGCGACAGGCCGGGACTCAGCGCCTTCGCACTCGACGACAGTGTCGTCTATCACACCTATTCCGCCTATGCCCGCGGCCTGGACAGCATCTGGGGTGCCTACGCGTGGCTCGACCGTGCACCGAAGGGACGGAACGAGGCTGGAGTCTGGTGGCGCCGACGGGACGAGTATGACCGGCATTAAACCATCCCGACGCGAAACGCCGCTTCCTCTCTCCAGGGAGCAGCGCTCGATCCCAAGAGGGGCGCACCGTGAGCAAGGATTGCACCCGGACAAGAGACCGAGCCAGTGCACGTTCGAACAGCTTCCCCGCCCCGTTGCGCCGACCGGTGCGATCTAAATCGGCTCCCACTCTTCGAGAAGACGCTGCGTTGGAGCCGTCTCCACCTGCTCGGCGGAACGATTTTTGTAGATGGTCATCGTCGCGTCGTGCGTTTCGTCGGCGGAACTGCAAACGGCATCCGTCACTAGCACAACGCGAAAGCCCCAGTCGATGGCGCCAAGCACGGTGGCGAGCACGCAGACATCGATCTCGCCGCCCGTAATGACAATCGTATCGATGTTCGACTTCCGGAGCTGGTGGTGCAGATCCGTGCTGATCCAGGGCGAGTAAACAAACTTGTCGATCACCCGGCCCGGCGGACAATAGCGAGCTAACTCGAGCACGATCGCTATCATGTCAGGACCGAGATTATCGATGGTCATGTCAGCCCAACGCTCGTAGTACCGGCGCCACATGCCCTGACCACCATGTCCACGCAAAGGTGAATGGCGTGGATGCCAAGGGAGCCATGTTTCAGTTGTTCTGGCTTGGCCACGACGACCGATCTACGGTTTAAGCACGACTTTGATGTACGTGCGGCCGGTCCGTTCCCATGAAGGTCTAGCGCTCGTCGAGATAAAATTGAGTACATCACTACAGTACCGACTTGGTCATCACCGCCACGCCCCGTCAGCGGAGATTGGCTGCGCCCCACAAAAAGCACATCGGTGGAATAAGCGAAGTGCCAGATCGGTACGTGAGAGCACCGGTGCCTGATTTGTCCTACAGGCCGGTGTAGATGAATCCGCCCCAGAAATAGGGATGAGCATAGGGCCGTGCGAGCCGTCTTGACCTCGCCCCCGATGCCATGCCCTTGCGGGTGACCCATTCTACGAGTGCGCCGTTGCGCGCGCGGCTCAGCCCCTCGGGGCTCAGAGCCGCCTCGATCTCTGAGAGGTCGCGGCGTTGGAGACGGCCCTGCGCGACGGCGATCCTGGCATAGCTATTGAGGTCTTTGCTAGTGGCCCTACGCAGCCAATGCTGCGCACGATGCAGAGCGGTGGGCGGTGGAAGATGCTTGCTCATGTGCAGCTCGTAGAACTTGGCAATCAGTAACGCAGTAGCCGCATCCGAAACCGGCCACAGGGTGCCGAGCACGCCGGCTGCGCCAAGTGCGATGAAGGTGCCAGGCAAGCCGATGAACTCGTCGGGGCTCGTCGTGATGTCGGAGAGCCCCGTCTCGCAGGCGGACAGCACGACGAGGCGCGGACGACCAAGTCCGCTGGTCTCGAGCAATCGACCGACGCTGAGCATGGCAGGCCCGTGCATCACGAGCGCGGACTGACGCGCGTCCTTCCACGAGAAGGTGCCGTGCGACGCGAAGTGCCAGTGAGTCTTGCCCTTGAGTGCGGCGAGAACGGTATCGGGCGTCGCAGCGTCCCGCTCAAGCACCGTGCGCGCACCGCCGGCGAAGTGCGACGCCACGAAGGCACCCTCCTTTTCCGTGCCCGGCAGATCGCCGGTCGGGTTGACGGCCGCAGCGAGCGTTGGACTGCCGGTGGCCTTCACAATCTGATTCTGCGCGGCCGTGAGCGCCTCGATGCTCGGCGCATAGACGATCTCGTAATCGTCGGCGATGCGGCGCTTGCTCGAGAGGTTCTGAGCGAGACCAAGCGGAAGGACACCGAGCCAACCCGATGGCAGCCACACGAGCCGAGCCCCCGGCTTGATGCCTGCCTGCTTCAAGGCCGCATTGAGATGGGCACCGAAAAGATCCCACAACTCGGGGCCGAGCTTGTCGATCGCCCCGACCCATTCAGACCAGCGCCTTTCTCGTTCTTCAGGGTCCAGGTAGTTGACGAAATAGGCGCCGATCCAGCCCGCAGGTGGGCCATCACCTGGACCGATGAGCAGTCGGGAGATGCGGTCCGTGGTCAGCTCCGGAAGATCGATGACGGCGATGGCGTTGCCGTCTGCGGCCCGTTTTGTGATCACCAGTAGCTTTGCACCGAACTCCGTAACGACCGGCATGGCAATGGCACTGCCAGCAGTGATAAGAGCGTGTGCCTGGACAAGCGTGGAGGTTGTCCCCACACCGCGACCACTGTCCACGAGACCAAGCAATTCCCGGCGCAAGGCCGAAAGCCTAGCGAGAGCCTCACCTCGCTCGGTGCCGTGTGTAGTATCGACGGCCTGCTGCGCCACGCGGATCGCGACGCGCAGATTGTCCAGACGCTCACGTTCCCCCGCAGGAAGCTCGAGCATCTGCAGCTTCATCACAACAGCCAGGAGCCGTGCCCGCCCCTCGTTCGCCAGTTGGAATGCGGCCTCTTGCTCGCCGCGCTGCAGGGCGGCAAAGGCAGCTTCCGCGAACAGAGGACCCGCTTCCGCGATGAGTGCGCGCGATTCGGCGTCTTCAAGCCCCTGACCGAACAGAAGCAGGAAGGCCTCGCGCGCCCCGGCAAGGGCGAGGCCCGCCTTATTCCATTGACCTGTCTGGAGCAGGATATGGCTAAGGCGTCGGGCAGTGCGCAGGTGCTCGAGCGGCGCAGCTTCGCGGGTGAAGACTGATAGCGCGGCCTCGTAGGCCGCAATCGACGTTTCTCTGTTGCTCGCGCGATCTCCCACGACACGCTCTGCGTACACGTTGCCGATGCCGCGCTGGACTGTCGCCCACTCGTGCGGAAACGCCTCCCTCCTGAAGACCGTCAGTGCGGACGCAAGGTGCGCGATAGCCTTTTCCTGGTTGTCGGCGCGCTCCCCGCGAATGCGACCCAGATAGATAGCGGCAAGGTTGTTCTCGGCTTGCGCCCACTCACGCTGCGTGGCGTCGTGCACAAACACCGTAAGCGCCGCTTCGACGTGGGCAATGGCCTTCTCTCGATTGTTGGCGCGCTCGCCGAGAACGCGAACCTGATAGGCGCTGCCGAGATTGTTATGAGTGGCCGCCCACAGTTGCGGGTGTGTCGCGCGCGTGAAGACTGTCAGCGCCGCCTCGAAGTGCATGATCGCATCCTCGAGGTTTTCGGCGCGCTCACCGCGGATACGGCTCCAATAGGCCACGCCGAGGTTGTTCTGGAGCTGCGCCCATTGCAGTGGGTAAGCCTCACGCGTCAGGATGGTCAGCGCGGCTTCAAAGTGCGCAGTAGCCCGTTCCTGGTTGTCGGCCCGTTCGCCGTGGATACGCGCTTGATAGGCGTTACCTAGATTATTCTCGATCACCGCCCAGTTCTGAGCATCGGCTTCGCGCGTGAAGACCGTGAGGGCGGCTTCGAGGTAGGCCACGGCCTTATCGAGATTATCGGCGCGTATGCCGGATGCGCGCATGACATATGTGCTGCCCAAATCAAACCAAAGCTCACCCTTGACGCGCTCGCGCGGCTCGCTGAGCGGCCATGCTGTGAGCGCCGTCTCCTGGGTGATGGCTTCCTCGCCCAAGGCAATCTTCTGCTCGGGCTCTTGGGCTTGCTGCCAGCGCCGATAGATATCAGCAAAATTTGAGGTCTTCTGCCGGTTTTCTGCTTGCTCCTGTTGTCCCAAGCTTTGTGATATCAGCGGTACCGTAGCCATAAACCAAGTCGCGGCGACGAGGCACAGAGATGCTGCTACCCGCATCCATCCACTCCCGAATTTCGGTGCGCTGCAGAGCCCCCTATTCTATTTCCTCGATATTGGCGGGACCAGAGAAGTACCGTGTATTCCGGCCGTCCAGACCAAGAGCATGTCGCACTCCCCGATCAAGCCAAGCAAGAGCCAATCGCTCTGGCTCAGTATTGCACCTGTGCAGGTAGACCAGGAAGAGTTCGATCCATCTCTCGCCTGTTCATTGGCGCCTCGCGCCGAGCTGCCTACGTGACGCCTCCATATCAATATCTGCTTGGCGTTGTGGTGACGATGCGACGTCGGCTGACGCTGTCACCGGGAGAAAATTGCATCCACATGAATTATCGAAGAGCTACGACAGTGAATTTCGATGCCGGGCCGCCATGACATCCCTGCAAGGCATGGCGACAAGGTAATTCCCGGCTAGGGCCTGCTAATAGAAAAACAAACGGCGGCGGACACGCAAGTGTCTGCCGCCGTCTAACATCGAACTGGAGCAAGAAATCAGAATTTCTTACCAACCGAGAAGATCACTGTGCGGCCGGGAGCCGGGATCGCACGCGATGAATACGAGTTTTCGCCTTGGAAGAAGGCATCATAATAGAGTTCATCGGTTAGATTGTAGCCATTGACCGCGAACTTCCATCCATCCTTCTCATACGAGATCACGCTGTCAAAGCTCAGCGTCACTGGAACCTTCGTCGTCTGATCGTTGCGAATGTACATATCCTGCGCGTAAGTCAGACCTGCGCCCACAATCAGCTGGCCCGGGACATTCACAAGCGAAGCCACATCGTACGTCGTCCAGATATTACCGGAGTTCTCGGGAACACCCGGCACGTGATTCCCGATAATGGCGGCTGTATTGGCAAACGTAATCTCGCTATCGAGATAGGCATAAGCAATGTTCACGGTCCACTTGTCCGTAAGCTTGCCGGTCATCCCAAGCTCAACGCCCTGAACTCTTTGCTTTTCGCCTGAGGCAACAGCATTCCCAAGCGGATCGGTGTAGAACGCGTTCGACTTATCGACCCTGAATAAGGCGCCGGTCAGACCAAGCTTGCCACCAAGTAGAGAATACTTTGCGCCAATTTCGTAGGTCTCATTTTCCTCCGGGTCCAGGGATTCCTGCCCCGCACCGGTTCCTATCGGGTTCGCGCTATTTATGATGTACTGGCCAGCTGGAGTCGCCGAGGTCGCCCACGACGCATAATACAGTTGCTGCTTAGTCGGCTCCCAGATCAAGCTTACTTTCGGGCTGAAAAACCGTGTTTCAGACGATTTCTCAGGGTTCCACACGCCTGTCGCCGTGTTGGTATAGGCATAGTTGGCTTTGTAGTCGTCCCAGCGAATTCCAGCGAGAATCGAGAATTGCGGGCTCAACCACACACGATCGCTGGCAAACAAGGCAAAGTCCGTCGCGTCGGCTTTTTTCCTATTGTTCGGATTATCGGCGATTGAGTAAGTGTCGCTGTTGAAATCCGGATTCCATATTGTACCAACAGGTCCCTTAGCCGGTAGGTAGCTCTTACCGAGGCGGGCATCTTCTTGATAATAGACGTCTATTCCCGCTACGAATTCATGCCGGAGATGTCCGGTATTGAACTTGGCAATAGCCGTGCTGATGTTCTGAATACCCCAGCTGTCTTGCGTGTATTGCGAACCTCCACCTGCGCCAAATGAATACGCGGGATCGAGTCCTAGCGAAAACGGAACACTGCAGGTAAGCTGAGCGCAAAGGGCGGTTGTGGTGCTAAAGTCTCGATTGAAGAATTCGAGGCGTGTGTCGTTGTTAAATGTAAGGTTCGGATTCACCCGAGCCGTAAGTCGCGCCGTCAACATGTCGACGGTCGACTCGTCCTTATCGGTATTCTTGCCGTAAAAGTTCGAGCGGGGAACGCCGAACTCAGTTACCGGCAGACCAACTGTAGCCCCCGGCTTGTAGGCAAACGGAACGCCGTAATCTGGTCGACGGTCGTTCTCTTGGTGCAGATAGTTCAGCGTGAACTTCGTATCCGTGCCTAGGCCAAAGGCAAGTGATCCCAGGAAGCCCCAGCGATCAGAGAAGACATGATCACGATCGACGATGTCCTGGTCGTGATACATTCCGACAGCCCGCGCTGCCGTCGTTTCGTTGACCTGCTTATTGATGTCGACCGTCGTCCGGACCATTGGGCCGGTGCCAACTGAGACATCAACGCTTCCCGTATCCTTAAGGTGCGCCGTTTTCTGTTGCAGGTTGATTGCGCCGCCGGTCGTCCCCATGCCGAAGCTTTCGGACGACGGCCCTTTCAAGCAAACATCGGGGACCTCAGTTTTCGGGATGAACGAGCCGATAGCCTATGCCGGCTTCGGTCTGGATCAGGTCGGGATTCTCAGCACCGGCTTTGAGCTTTTGCCGAAGCTGGCCAATGAAGACGCGCAGGTATTGCAGATCTTCACAGTGCGCCGGCCCCCAAACGGCAGTGAGAATCTGGCGATGTGTGACGACCCGTTCGGCATTGCGGACCAGGATGACGAGCAGCTCGAACTCCTTCGGCGTCAGCTTGATCGGTTTGCCGGAGCGCATCACCGAGTGCGCGGCGATATCGATGACGAGGTCGCCGCTAACCACCTTCGAGACTTCGCCCGCGCCTTGTGTCGCATGCCGCAGCGCCGTCCTAAGCCGGGCCATCAGCTCGCCCATGCCGAAAGGCTTGTTGACGAAGTCGTCGGCGCCAAGATCAAGAGCCGCGATTTTCTCCGCCTCACGATCGCGTGCTGAGAGCACGACGATCGGCACCTTGGACCAGCGGCGTAGCTCGGCGATCACGTCCTTGCCGTCCATGTCGGGCAGACCAAGGTCGAGCAGGACAACATCCGGAGCTTGCGTCGCGGCGACCTTCAGAGCCTCGGCGCCGTTGACGACGGCAATGACATCGTATCCGGCTGCACCCAGGCTCGGCTTCAGGAACCGCAGAATTTGCGGCTCGTCATCAACAACGAGCACGCGCTGTGCCATCATGCTCGGGGTTCCATTTGTGATACCGACCCGTTCGCGTCAACTGGGAGCTCGATCGTGATCCTCGTCCCGCGATTGTCAACGACAGGGCTCTCGGCCTTGATGGTCCCACCCATGCCCTTCACGATGCCGGCACAGATGGACAGCCCGAGACCGGTGCCCGGGGGCCGGCCGTCGCAGCCGGCGACACGATAGAACTTATCGAAAACCTTCTCCAAGGCATTCACTGGAATGCCGATACCTTGATCGGCAACCGTCAACACAATCCTGGTCGGTTCCGCATATGCCTTGACCGCCGTAATCGAGCTTGGGCCACTGAATTTGTGTGCATTGTCGAGCAGGTTGAACAGCACCTGCTCCAGGAGTGCAGCATCGCCGCGAATGAGTGGCATCTTGTCGGAGACGGCCGTCTGCATCTTGCGTCGCGGAAAGGCCTTGCGCGCGCGCTCGACGGTGCTTGACACGACGTCAGCGACATCCACCCAGTCGCGGCGAATGTCGATGGCGCCGGCTTCGAGCCGCGTCATGTCGAGCAGGTTCGAAACAAAGCGCGACAGACGCCTCGCCTCCTCCTCGATGGTCGCCAGAAGGTCGCTCCGATCGGCTTTCGACATGCGATCCCCGAGTGTTCTCAGGCTCGTGACCGACCCCACAATGGAGGCAAGAGGCGTGCGAAAATCGTGCGAGATCGAAGAGAGCAGCGCCGCCCTGAGGCGCTCACCTTCGGCGGCCGTCTCAGCCTTCGATGCTTGCTCGACGAGCGCGATCCGCTCGATCGCAATCGCTGCCTGCTCGATGAAGGATTGCAGCGTAGCGGTGATGGCTTCGCTTAAATTGTCGTCGCCGTCACCAGGGTCAATGCCAACGGCGCCAATCGCACCTTTCGAGCCCATGAGCGGACGGAAGTTGAAGCGTGCAGAGGGCAGTGTGCCGGTGTTTCGACCGGCAGGTTCCAACGTTTTGTGCGCCCATCGCGCCGCCGCCCAGTCCGATGTGGCAAGCTCGTCATCCGGAGGCCAGCTCGTCTCGATCAGCAGCCCCTTGCCTTGATCCAGGAGAACGACAGCCTTTCCCTTGCCAACGGCGGAGACTTGGCTGGCAAGCAGCCATAGTACGTCATCGAGCTTGGAGAGACCGGAGAGTTTGCGGGAGAAATCAAACAAAGCCTGCGTGGTCTCGGCGCGCTCACGGGTGGCGATGGCTTGTTCCCTCAGGCGTCCAGCCATTGAGCCGGTGACAAAGGCGACAACGAGGAAAATGAGCAAGGCCAGAACCTCGTAGGGTTCGGCAACGGTGAACGCGTAAAGCGGCTCAATAAAGAAGAAATTGTAGGCGAGGAAGGAAAGGATGGAGGCGGCAATTGCCGATACCGTACCGAACTGGATGCCGCACAGAAGTACGGCAAGCAGAAAGACCATCGAAAGATTCTGCAGTTGCGCGATCTGGTCGAGCATCTCTCCCAGGAGAAGCGCTGCGGCAACCGCGACCAACGCCCACGCAAGCGAGCTGATCAGCGGCTGGGTCGACGGCCAAATGCGCCTGGATCGGCTGAGCGGCTGCCTCCTCGACGTTTGTACACCGTCGGGCGCCACGATCAGCACTGAAAGCCCTTGCGCGCGCCGGATTAGATCGTGCGACAGCGCGCGATTGAGCAGCCCGCCAACGGGTCCCGCTTTCGATCGCCCGATGACGATCTGCGTAATGTTGTTGCGCTTGGCATAGGCAAGGATCTCACCAACTAAATCAGCCGCATTCAGCCGTACCGTGCTCGCTCCGAGTCGCTCTGCGAGCCGCATCATCTTCTCGGTGCGCCGCACGACGGCGCGATCCGCGATCTCGCGATCTTTAGGCTCCAGATGCAGAGCCACCCAGTCGACCTTCTGAGCGGTCGCAAGTCGTGCCGCGGTACGGATGACCGTCTCGGACAGCGCATCGCTACCGACGCAGACCAGAATGCGCTCTGTGCTCGGCCACGGACCTTCGATACCTTGCTGGCGAAGCTGCGCCAGCATTTGCTCGTCGACCCTGTCGGCGGTGCGGCGAAGGGCGAGCTCACGCAGAGCCGTCAAGTTGCTCGGCTTGAAAAATTGATCGATGGCGCGGCGGGCGTTGTCAGGCAGGTAGACCTTGCCTTCCTTCAGGCGCTGGACAAGCTCTTCCGGCGGCAGGTCCACCACGACGATCTCATCGGCCCTCTCCAAGACTTTGTCCGGCACGGTCTCCTGAACGCGAATGCCGGTAATGCGCTGCACGACATCCTGCAGGCTCTCCAGATGCTGAATGTTGAGCGTGGTCCAGACGTCGATGCCATTGCGGAGGACTTCCTCGACGTCCTGGTAACGCTTGGCATGAAGCAAACCTGATGCGTTCGTATGCGCGAACTCGTCGACCAAGAGCAGGCTGGGCCTGCGCACGATAGCGGCCTCGACATCGAATTCCATCAATGTGCGCTTCCGGTAGGGCACCGGCTTGCGCGGCAGCACCTCGAGCCCGTCGAGCAGAGCTGCCGTCTCGGAACGTCCATGGGTCTCGACAACACCCACCAGGACATCGACGCCCTCGGACTTTTTCGCCCTGGCAGCGGATAGCATCGCGTAGGTCTTGCCGACGCCCGGAGCCATGCCGAGAAACACCTTGAGCTTGCCGTGGCTCTCCTTGGCGGCAAGCTCGAGCAATGCCTTGGGCGAGGGTCGCCTTTCGTTTGAGGATTTGGCGTTCGGCTCGGCCATACTCGCCTATCCGGCACCTTCCGGCGGGCTTGCGTCAAGAGCGAGGTTCAATCGTAAAACGTTGATTCGAGGTTCGCCAACGAAGCCTAGGAAGCGGTGCTCTGTTAGTCTTTCTACGAGGGCGCGCACCCCAGCCTCGGAAACCTTTCGGGCGGCGGCAATGCGAGCAATCTGCAAACGGGCAAATGCCGGCGAAATGTGTGGATCGAGCCCGCTGGCCGAGGTTGTCACCGCGTCGGCCGGGATGACCGAAGCGCCAGATCTGCGCAGCGCGGCAATGCTGCCCTCCGCGCGCTCGATCAGCTTCTTCGACAATGGCCCGAGATTCGATCCCGATGAGCCCGCCGCATCATAGCCCTTTTCACCCGCCGCCGACGGCCGAGGCCAAAAGTAGCGGTCGGATGTGAAGGACTGGCCGATCAGCTCCGAGCCGACAACGGTTCCGTCCCTGACCACGAGGCTGCCGTTTGCAGCCGCCGGAAAAGCGATCTGAGCGATGCCGGTGATCGCCAGCGGATACAGCAGGCCGGTCAGAATCGTGAAGAGTGTCAGCATGACGAGCGCGGGGCGGAGATGCGAGAGCATGGCAATTCTCCTTCAGGCAAGCCGCAAGGCGGATACAGCAAGGTCGATGAGCTTAATCCCGACGAACGGCACGATCAGGCCGCCGAGCCCGTAGACTGCCAAGTTCCGGCGCAACAACGCGTCAGCACCGATCGGCTTATAGGCGACACCTTTGAGAGCGAGCGGGATCAGTGCGATGATGATGAGCGCATTGAAAATGACCGCCGACAGGATCGCACTCTCGGGGGTGGCGAGACGCATGATATTAAGCGCTCCGAGTTCGGGATAGGTGGCGAGGAACAGCGCGGGGATGATCGCGAAGTACTTGGCCACGTCGTTGGCGATCGAGAACGTCGTGAGCGAGCCGCGCGTCATCAGAAGTTGCTTGCCGATTTCCGTCACCTCTATGAGCTTGGTCGGATTGCTGTCGAGGTCAACCATGTTGCCAGCCTCGCGTGCGGCCTGCGTGCCTGACTGCATGGCAACACCAATATCGGCCTGCGCCAGCGCCGGGGCGTCGTTCGTGCCGTCACCGCACATGGCGATGAGGCGTCCCTTAGCCTGCTCGGTCCTGATGTAGGCAAGTTTGTCCTGTGGCGTCGCCTCGGCGATGTAGTCGTCCACTCCCGCTTCAGACGCGATAGCAGCCGCCGTAATCGGGTTGTCACCCGTGACCATTACGGTCTTAATGCCCATGGCGCGCAACGCGGCGAACCGCTCCTTGATGCCTGGCTTGACCACGTCCTTGAGGTGAATGACGCCAAGCAGATTCTGACCGTCGATCACGGCCAGAGGCGTGCCGCCCGTACGGGATATGCCTTCCACGGCTTCGCGGAAAGCGACGGGCGTTTCTTGCATTGATTGGCCCATCGACTTCAACACCGCTTCAACGGCGCCCTTGCGGATGCTGCGGCCATCGACGTCGATGCCGGAGATCCGCGTCTGTGCCGAGAACGGGATGAACGTCGCCTTCAACGTATCGAGGCTCGGTTCGGTCTGGCCATACTGCCCCTTGGCGAGCGCAACGATCGAGCGGCCTTCGGGAGTCTCGTCCGAAAGCGACGAGAGGAGTGCTGCAGCAGCCACGTCGCGTTCCGTAACACCGGGGGCGGGGATAAAAGCTGCCGCAAGACGATTGCCGAAAGTGATGGTGCCGGTCTTATCGAGCAGCAGTGTGTCGACATCGCCGGCCGCTTCCACGGCACGCCCTGAGGTTGCCATCACGTTGAAGCGGATCAGCCGATCCATGCCTGCGATACCAATAGCGGAGAGAAGTCCGCCGATGGTGGTCGGGATCAGCGTCACGAGCAGTGCGACCAGAACCGTGATCGAGAGCACCGTGCCGGAGTAGCTGGCGAGGCCCCAAAGCGTCGCCACCGCAATCAGGAAGATCATCGTCATGCCGGATAGCAGGATCGAGAGCGCCAGCTCGTTCGGCGTCTTCTGCCGTTGCGCGCCTTCGACGAATGCAATCATCTTGTCGAGGAACGACGAGCCCGGCTCTGCGGTGACGCGCACCTTGATCCAATCAGAGATAACGATGGTTCCTCCGGTGACCGCAGAGCGGTCGCCACCGGATTCGCGAATGACAGGTGCCGATTCGCCTGTGACGGCGGATTCATTGACCGAAGCGATGCCCTCAATCACCTCACCGTCGGCCGGAATGGTGTCGCCGGCCTCCACGAGCACGACTTCGCCCACCTCAAGAAGATCGGCAGATTTCGGCTCCCAGAGATCATCCTTGGGGTCGTCAGGATGAAGGAGGAGTTTGGATTGCGTGTCGCTACGTGTCGATCTCAGAGCGTCTGCGTGCGCCTTGCCGCGCCCTTCGGCAATGGCCTCGGCGAAGTTGGCAAACAGCACGGTGAACCATAGCCAGACGGCGATTTGGCCAGAGAATAGGAGACCGCCGCGACCGGCGAGCAGATCGCGCAGGCACAGCAGGGTGACGAGTAGCGCGACGACGGCTGTCACGAACATCACGGGATTGCGCGCGAGCTTTCTGGGCATCAGCTTGCCAAAGGCATCCAGTGCAGCTTGCCGAAGAATGACAGCGTCCAGGAGCGGGATCGCATTGTTGGTCATGGGTTGGCTTCCTCAAAAAGCCTTGCCGGCCTGCATCAGGAAGTGCTCGACGATGGGACCGAGCGCGAGCGCCGGGAAGTACTGCAATCCACCGAGAATCAGGATCACGCCGATCAAGAGACCGACGAAGAGGGGGCCGTGCGTAGGAAATGTTCCGGAAGATACAGGCACCTTCTTTTTCGCGGCCAGAGCGCCTGCGATGGCCATCACCGGCACGACGTAGGCGAAGCGGCCGAGCAGCATCGCGATACCGAGAGTTGTGTTGTACCAAGGCGTATTGGCCGAGAGCCCGGCGAAAGCCGAGCCGTTGTTTCCTGTCGCGGACGAGTAGGCATAAAGAATTTCAATGAGCCCGCGCGGACCAGCGTTGGCTAGGCTTTGGAGCGCGCTCGGTATCATCGCTGCTGCCGCGGAGAATCCGAGGATGGTGAGCGGCAGGATGAGCAGCGCCAGCATGGCAAGCTTCATCTCGCGCGCTTCTATTTTCTTGCCAAGATACTCGGGCGTGCGTCCGACCATCAGGCCGGCGATGAACACGGTCAGGACGGCGATCACGATCATGCCGTAGAGGCCGGAGCCAACACCGCCGGGTAAAATCTCACCAAGCTGCATCAGAAATAGCGGCATCAGTCCGCCGAGCGGCATGAGCGAGTTGTGCATGGTGTTGACGGCGCCACAGGACAGGCCCGTTGTCGCGACGACGTAAAGCGCGGAAAGCGCCTGACCGAAGCGGACTTCCTTGCCTTCCATGTTGCCCGCGGCGATGTCGACGCCGGCCTTTGCGAGCAGCGAATTGCCGGAGGCCTCGGCCCAATAGACTACGGCGGTCGCCGTCGTTAGGAGGGCATACATGGCAATGAGCAACACGAAGCCTTGCCGCCGGTCGCGGATTATGCGTCCGAACGTGAAGGGGAGCGCGGTCGAGATGAGCAACATGCTCCAGATGGAGAGCACGTTCGACCATGCATTCGGGTTCTCGAAGGGATGCGCGGCATTGGCATTGAAAAAGCCGCCACCATTGGTGCCGAGTTGCTTGATGGCTTCCTGCGAGGCAACCGGACCGAGCGCGATCGTTTGTTTGGCACCTTCGAGCGTCGTTGCCTCGATGCTGCCGGCAGACGTCTGCGGCATGCCGGTCAGGACGAATACGATGGCAAGCACGATCGAGAGCGGCAGCAGCACGTAGAGCGTGGCGCGGGTCATATCGACCCAGAAGTTGCCGACGGTCTGCGCCGCGCTTCGCGCGAAGGCGCGCATGACAGCGACGGCCAGCGCGATGCCGGTGGCAGCGGACAGAAAGTTCTGCACGGTGAGTCCGGCCATCTGCACGAGATGGCCCATGGTCGTCTCACCACCGTAGGCCTGCCAATTGGTGTTGGTCGTAAAGCTCATTGCGGTATTGAAGGCGAGATCGGGCGCCACCCCGGCGAAGTTCTGTGGATTAAGCGGCAGATACGCCTGCAGACGCATGAGTACGTAGAGAAGGAGGAAGCCAGCCCCGTTGAACGCGAGCATCGCCAGCGTGTAGGCGCGCCAGGACTGTTCCTTTTCAGCAGGTATGCCAGCGACACGATACAGCGCGCGCTCAATGGGAAGAAGGAGGGGAGACAGAGGCGTCCGCTCTCCCTGAAACAACCGCGCCATGTAGAAGCCCAGCGGCCAAGCGCAGACGAGGACCGCGCCGAGTACCAGCGCGATCTGCAGCCAACCAATCAATGTCATGGAAATACCTCCCGAGGGTCAAAACTTCTCGGGTCGAAGCAGAGTGTAGACGAGGTAGATGCCAAGCCCGATGGTAACCAGGAGCCCAATCGTGGGATCGCTCATTGCTACCCCCTCAGAGTCGGTCACAGAGGACGGCGTAGGCGCCGATCAGGACAAAGCTGCCAAGGCCGAGAGCGAGAAAGACAAGATCGAGCATGGCGATCCTCCAATGAGCGATGGAGGAGAAATGGCGCGGTCGCCATAAGTTTTCGATTGGGAATTTGGCGCTCGGGCATAAACGGGAAATAAGGATCGGACCGCCAGCGGCTCACATGTCCGATTTCGGCGTAGGTGCCCCGGGCTGCCGGTCGACCTGCACGAGGCAGTTTTCGAGCCCTTTGTGGGATCAGAGGTGTCACGCTCCCGATCGACAGGTGGGTACGGATTGGGGCTCAGCATGGCCCGATCCGTTCTGCGATCTCATGGCGGCGACGTATCTCTTGCCAATGGCGAACTCAAAGGACTGAAAGTCACAATCCGGCTGCCCTGCCGGCGCGTTGAAGATCCGAGCTAAGAGCTTGCTAAACATTCAAACGCTTGGTCGCGACGATAGTGGTAGCGCGAACAACCGCGCGGGCTAGTAGGCATCAAAGCAATCCGCCTCGCACAGACTTGAGGTGTACCCTCAGATTGGATTGAGGATGCACGATACTTGCTATATCGAGAGCGCACGGGCTGTTCGGCATTGCGACATTTCAAAAGCCCTCCAAGGGGAAAAACTTTGCTTGGGTGGATGGGGAACCGGTTCAGGCCCTGTCTTTCGCCATCAGCCTCTCGCTTCTCCTACGGAGCAACTCGACCGATGCGAGCAGTACGGCGGAAAAGATCACTAGCAGGGTGGCGACTGCGGTAATCGATGGGCTGATCTCCTCGCGGACGCCGCTCAGCATCTGCAGGGGAAGCGTACGCTGCTGTGGCCCCGCCAGAAACAGCGAGATTACGATCTCGTCAAAGGAGGCGGCAAACGCGAATAGCGCCCCTGAAATCACGCCCGGCAAGATGAGCGGCAGCATCACGCGACGGAAAGCCGTTAAAGGCGAGGCGCCAAGGTTGGCGGCTGCTCTCATCAGATTCGTGTCGAAGCCCTGCAGGGTGGCCGCAACCGTGATGACGACAAAGGGAACCGCGATCGTCGTATGTGAAAGGATCAGCCCCAGATAACCGTTGGTGAGACCCAGAGGGGCGAAAAGAAAATACATCCCGACGGCCGTTATAATAACGGGAATAATGAGCGGCGATAAAATGAGACCCATGGTCAGGCTGCGCGCGCGGCTTTTGAGGCGCGACAGTCCGAGTGCCGCCATCGTACCGAGTATTGTGGCCAGTGCCGTGGTCGATAGCGAGACGATCAGGCTATTCTTGATTGGCAGCAACCAGCGCTCGGTTCCGAGAACATCGCTGTACCAGCGCATCGAAAATCCCTGGAGCGGGTACGTCAAGAACGTGCTGGAGTTGAACGACAACGGAATAATGGCGAGGATCGGGATCAGAAGAAACACAAAGACGAGTGTGCAGATCAGCCGAAAGAACCACTGCCACGCAATCTCTATCGGTGTTGCGTAAGGTGCCATCACCGCCCTCCTACCCGAGCTGCGGTTTCGCACCGCCAGCAAGGCGGGCATAGACAAAGTAGAGCAGCAGCGTGGCGCCCAGCAAGGCCGTACCCAATGCGGCTGCAAGCCCCCAGTTCAACGTCTGGTTCGTATAGAAGGCGATGAAGAAGCTGATCATTTGGTCATCGGCGCCGCCGACGATGGCTGGCGTGATGTAGTAGCCGATCGAAGATATGAAGACGAGCAGCGTTCCCGCCATCACACCGGGCAAGGTCTGTGGAAAGTAGACGCGCGCAAACGCGACGAACGGGTGTGCTCCAAGCGAGACGGCAGCTCGCATAGTGTTGCCGCTGATGCCCTTCATGACGCTGTACAGGGGAAGCACCATGAACGGTAACAGCACATGGACCATGGCGATCACGACGCCAATTCGGTTGTATATCAGCTTGAGTGGTTCATTTATAAAGCCCACCCAAGCGAGCACCTGATTGACAAGGCCTTCCGATTGCAGCAGCACGACCCAGGCTGCGGTTCGCACCATGACGGACGTCCAGAATGGTAACAGAACCAGGATCAACAAGAGATTGGTGACGGCGGGCGGCTGCGTCGCAAGCAGATAGGCGACCGGGTAACCCAGCGCCGCGCAGAAGAAGGCGACGATCAGGCTGATCCAGAACGTGCGCACGAATACGGTCGTGAAGACGGCGCGCTCTTCAGGAACCTTTGCGATCGCGCCGGTTGCATCGCGTTTCAGATCAACGGCCGCCAGCAAATAGAAGTCGGTCCATGGACCAATCGCTCGCTTCATCGTGCCCCAGGTCTCGATCTCGCCCCATCTCGGATCGAGCGCTATGAGCGATCCCATAGGATCAGGCACATCGGAAGCTGGTGGACGGCGCGCGACCTTCATCAGCGCTGAGCGCATGCCATTGATATCGAAATTCAGCCGGTTGGCGACGAAGCTGAGCGACTGGCTCCCCCGTTGGCCAGCGAGCTCTCGGAGAAACGTAGCGACGGTTTCAGATGGTGGGAGCGCGCGACCGTCCCATGACCGGAGGCGCGTTACGGTATCTGGGAAAGCGCTGCCAAACTCTGTGTCCTTGCCGCCCTTGCTCAGCATCAGGCCTAGGGGAACCAGAAACGCGAAGACTAGAAAGATGACCAACGGCGCCACGAGAAGCGCCGCAGCGAACTGGCTGCGCCGCTCCGCTTTTCGCAAGGCGATGCGCATATCGGCGGCGCCGACGGACGTCTCATCTCTTTGCCGAGGCAAGCTCAAGGTTGACGCCGTCGTGGCCACTATCGGGACGCCCAGGCATTGAACCGCTGGGTCAGCTGATCGGCATTGTCGATCCAGAAATCGCTATCGATGATCCGCGAAACCTTCATGTTATCGGGATAGCTCGCCAACAGAGGCGCAACGTCGGCATCGATCCCTTTGATAGCCTCGAGATTGGTCACGCTCGAACCGGACAGATTGGGATACGGGCGCTGTTGCTCCGGTCGTGTCATGAAGTTCACGAGCTTGAAGGCGTTCTCCTTGTTCGGAGTTCCTTTCAGCACGACCCAGAAATCGATGGCATAGATACTCTGGTTCCAGACGACATTGTAGTTCTTGCCCTCCTGTCGCCTCGCTCCGAACGGTCGGCTCGTGTAGCTCGACGTCATCACGACCTCGCCGGACGCGAGCAGCTGGATCGGTTGAGCCCCGGATGTCCACCACACGATGTGGGGCTTCAGTTCGTCGAGCTTCTTGAAGGCGCGATCGACGCCCTCGGGCGTGCCGAGCACTTTGTAGACGTCCGCCAACGGCACACCGTCAGCCATAAGGGCAAACTCGAGATTGTATTTCGCGCCTTTGCGCAATGAGCGCTTGCCGGGGAACTTTTTGACGTCCCAGAAATCGGCCCAGTTCTGCGGCGCCTCCTTGAGCTTGTCCGCATCGTAGGTCAGGGCCGTCGACCACAGCACGGCGCCGACCCCGCACTCGTGCACCGCATCCTTCAGGAACTTGTCCTCACCGCCGAGGAGTTTCCAATCCATCTTTTCATAGAGGCCCTCAGTGCATCCGAGTCCGAGTTCGTCGACCTCGACCTGTACGACATCCCAGTTTGCATTGCCGCCCTGGATCTTCGTGCGCAGAATCCCAATGCCACCCGACCAGGAATCTTCGAGAAGCTTGATGCCCGTCGATTTCATGAAGGGCTCGTAAAACAATTTGCGTTGAGCCGCCTGCGTGCTGCCGCCCCATGCGACCACGGTCAGGTCGCGTGCGGAAGCAGCGGTCACGCACACCAAACCGAGGACAATGGACAGTGCTAGGCGTTTCATGCAGCGGCTCCTTGTTGTCTGCTTCCAGTGTCGTTTACCCTGGTTGTCGCGAAAGCGTCGAGGGCGCGGCAGTGCTCGGCAGCCCACCCGATCTCGACGATACCGTCCGTGGCAAGTTCGGTGGTGTTCGGCACGCGCAGAACGAACTCACCGTCGCCATCGAGCGCCAGCCGAATGCGGTGGTGATCGCCATGATAGATGCGCTCGAGCACGCGGGCCCCGACAACGTTATCCGTCGCCAGTGTTCCCGGTGCTCCAAGCAGGATGCGCTCTGGCCGAATGGACAACGACGTCTCCGAGCCAACGCCGCTGGTGCGCACTGCGAGAGCCCGAATGTCGCCGACCGGCGTGCGAACCCGGCAATACCTGCCATCGAGCGTCGTCACGTGGCCATCGAGGCGATTGTTCTCACCAATGAACTGCGCAACGAAAGAGCTCGTCGGATGCTCGTAGATCTCCGTCGGCGTATCGACCTGTTGAGCCGCCCCCTCGTTGAAGATCACGATACGATCCGAAAGCGTGAGAGCCTCGGACTGATCATGCGTGACATAAACGATCGTGACGCCAAGGTTGGCGTGGAGATGCTTGATCTCAAGCTGGAGCTGCTCGCGCAATTGCTTGTCGAGAGCGCCCAACGGTTCGTCCATCAGCACCAGATCGGGCCCGAACACGATGGCCCGCGCCAAGGCCACCCGCTGCTGCTGCCCCCCTGAAAGCTGAGCGGGGCGACGATGGCCGAAGCCCATCAGTCTGACCAGTTCCAGGGCGTGAGCGACCTTGCGATCACTCTCGGCGCGGGCAACACCGCGCACGGAGAGTGGAAAGGCGATGTTTTCCGCGACGCTCATGTGCGGAAACAGGGCATAGTTCTGGAATACCATCCCGATATTGCGCTTGTGGGGCGGAATGTGACGGACCGACCGCTGCCCAAGCAGGATGTCGCCACCGGTAGGCTCCTCGAAGCCAGCAAGCATCATTAGGGACGTCGTTTTGCCCGATCCCGATGGGCCGAGGAATGTTACGAACTCGCCGCGTCCGATCTGCAGGTCGAGGCCATTGACGGCAAGACTTCGACCGTCATAGGTCTTCGTCACATCCTTGAAAGCGACCAGTATTTCCTCGCTGGCCATTCCTGACCCGGCTGCCGCCGTGAGTTCGACATCCCTCATTCGTGCTTGCCGGCCCTTGTTGTTCCTTGCTGGATTGCCTCGGCGTCCCCATTGTGGAGCTTGTCCAGCTCCACTGCACATAGGTGAACACGCCTCCGAGCTGCACGCAAGGTACTTGGCGCATCGCCCGATTGTCTTGCCGAAAATCGGAACACGGTGTTTGCTTTTTGAGCTTCTGGGTGTGGGGGGGTCTCGTATAGCCTCTTTGGGTACCGCAAGGGAGTTACGCGTTGGCCGTCGCCCGAGAAGACCAACCTCTGAGATTTGCGACCCTTGGCCCGGAGGGAAGCAACCACGAGCTGGTTACAAAGCATTATCTATCGTTTCATGGTCAGCACGACGCGCAGATCATGCTAGTGAGCGATTTCACCGCCGCACTCGATATGCTGGTGTGTGGCAACGTGGACCACATTCTTCAGGTCGCCGTGCATCCAACGACCACGACGCTGGTTGCGCAGGCGCACTTCAAGCATCAGATCCATGTCGTCGACGCGTTTGTGGCGCCAAGTCATCCCTTGGCGATCCTGACGCGTGCGGAAGTTGAGCAGCCGACAACTCTGGCGTTGCAGCCGGCAACGAAAGACTACGCCGACACGTCCCGGTGGCCATCCCTTGTTCCTGAAATCTCGACCGCAACGGTGGCCGAAGGGCTGCTTGCCGGCCGCTACGACAGCGGCATCACGCGACTGGATTTGGCAGATCGGTATCCGGACCGTTTCCGAGTGGATGCGGTGATCGGCACTGTCGATGATCCTTGGATCGTCTATGGCAAAACCCGCACCTGCGAGAGCCCACTGCTGGCCTGGAAGGACAGTCCATTGGGACGACGCTTCAGCAATCGCTTGCGTTGAAGTGTCCGATGCACAGATCGCAGAGGCCGGCACGAATCGACTGTTTGCCGGTCGATCTGACGTTCGTATGCAAAGCCAATCAGAACTCTCAATACCGATCCAACGAGGCCGGAAAACCCGCTCATGCGGTCCCTGATTTCGCAAGGGTTGGCTCGAGCGGATCCACTTGGCATTGGCATCGACATCGCGCCTGATTTGGCGGTTCTATCGCGTGACGGCATCCCATCTGACCGCATCTTTGCCCTTGGCCCGCTCACCCGGGCGTCATTTTGGGAGTGTACGGCAGTCCCCGACATTCGGCTGCAGTGCCGTAGTCTCGCATCCCGGATCGTACAAGACTGCATTGCAGGTGCGAAATTCCCTTGTTCTGAACCATAGTGGGAGGGATGCCCTCGAAAAGACGCGGGCATCCCTCCCTCGAAAGTCTGGATCACCCGCCAACTGCAGCCATCTTTTCGCTTGCATGAAGGGAAGGCATGCGAAGGCCAAGGTTCTCGCGCAAGGTGCTTCCTTCATATGCGCTGCGGAATAATCCGCGGCGGCGCAGCTCCGGCACGACCAGCTCGATGAAATCGGTGAGGCCTCCCGGCTTGATTGGCGACATCACGTTGAAGCCGTCCGCTCCATGGCTTTCGAAGCGTTCCTCCAGGAGATCAGCAATCTCCGTCGGCGTTCCGACAACTTGCCAGTGACCACGCGCCCCGGCGATCCGCAGGTAAAGCTCTCGAATAGTGAGGTTCTCACGACCGGCAAGCTCCAATAACAAATTTTGTCGGCTCTTGCCGCCGTTCGTCTGAGGCAGCTCCGGCACCGGACCGTCAATCGGGTGACCGGTCAGATCGACACCGATCATGGTCGAGAGGAGGTCCAACCCGACCTCCGGCTGGATCAGATTCTGCAATTCCTCGAACTTGCCTTCCGCCTCGGACTTGGTGCGGCCGACCACGGGAAAAATACCCGGCATGACCTTCAAATCCTCGGGATGGCGTCCGAAGCTCGCCATGCGCTTCTTCAGTTTGGAATAAAAACCAGTTGCCTCCTCGAGCGTGATCTGAGCGGCGAACACGACTTCTGCCGTGCGCGCAGCAAGATCGATGCCGGCCGCTGATGCACCGGCCTGGACCAGCACCGGATGGCCCTGCGGCGAACGCGGGATATTCAACGGGCCTCTTACCTTGAAATGCGCGCCACGATGGTTGAGCGTCCGCATTCTCGCCGGGTCGAAATAGCGACCGCTGCTGCGGTCCCGCAGGAAGGCGTCGTCGTGCCAGCTATTCCATAGTCCAAGTACAACGTCGGCGAACTCCTCGGCCCTGGCATAGCGGTCCGCGTGGAGGACTTGCTGATCGTGACCAAAATTGTATGCCGCGTCCGGATCGGTCGAGGTGACGAGATTCCAACCGGCACGCCCCTTCGAGAGCCGGTCGAGCGACGCAAACTGCCGCGCGAGGTTGAAGGGGTCAGAGAACGTCGTGGACGCCGTTGCGACAAGGCCGATATTACGGGTAACTGCCGCGAGGGCAGAGAGGAGCGTGATCGGCTCGAAAGGCGTCACCCCGTTATTCGCCCGGCGGCTGGCAGCCTCCAGATTTTTGAGCCTGACGCTAACGCCGTCGGCCAAAAACACCGTATCGAATTTCGCCGCCTCGGCGATGCGCGCCAGCTCGATATAGTCTTCCAGCTCGACCCCGGCTTGCGCCTTTGGATGGCGCCATGCTGCAACATGATGCCCGGTGAAGTAGAGAAAGGCTCCAAGCTTCATCCTCTCGCCGCGTCTCGCCATTTCATGATCCTCCAAGTTGGGCATGCGAGGGACCGGCTACCCTGCAACGCAGAACCGATCGGTCGACTATGCCGTTTGAGCGTTGCTTCTCTGCGCGCGCCAATCAGTGCAGACCGAACTCGCGCAGCAATTCCTCGCGATATCGGACGAATCGGCTTTCGCTTCGGTCTCGCGGGCGAGGAAGATCGACGTCGATCATGCGCACATCGGCGCCTCGCTCTTTCGGAAGAACCAGGACCCTGTCGGCCAGATAGACCGCTTCCTCAAGGTCATGTGTCACCATGATCATGGTGATGTTCTCCTCGCTCCAGATACGCGCCAACTCTTCCTGCATGGTGATCTTTGTCATGGCATCGAGCGCACCCAGCGGCTCATCGAGAAGAAGGATCTCGGGCTGTACCGTGAGTGCTCGGGCGATTCCTACGCGCTGCGCCATGCCACCGGAAAGCTGTCTGGGGTAAGCGTCGATGAAGTCGCCGAGCCCCACGAGCTGGATGTAGCGGCGAGCTTTCCTCTCTGCCGTGGCCCGCGGGCTGCCGCGAACCTCGAGCCCGAAAGCAATATTGCCAAGTACCGTCTGCCACGGGAGGAGCCGAGGCTCCTGAAAGATGACCGCGCGATCCGTGCCAACGCCCCGGATAGGGAAGCCGCCAATCAATACAGTGCCGCTATCGAATTGCTCCAGCCCGGCAAGCACGCGCAGGAGTGTCGTCTTGCCTGATCCGCTCGCGCCGACAATGACAAGACATTCTCCTGAGCGGATATCGAGGCTCAGCCCTTTCAATACGGTCAGAGGGCGTCCGCTGATCGTGAAGGACTTCGAGAGTTCTCGAATTGTGACCTCGCCACGAGGCCCTTGGGCGATCTCGTTCACGCTGCTTTCCCTTATTCAGTGGTAATATTTTTCTTCGGGTGGTAGAGAATGTCGGCGGCTTTATACTTGCCCTTGGGCAGTCGGCCTTCGTCTTCGAGGGCCTTGATCCAGAAGTCGATGTCCCGATCGGTTGCGAGCCCTCCTTCGCGCATTCCAAAACCAGCCCAGTACTTCGCGAGGTCGGCGTTTTCTCCGCGCTTTTGAAGGATTCGCGCGAGCACCTTGCGTGCCTCGTCGAGGTTTTGCCGCGACCAGTCGGCCGCGCGCGCGGCCTGCTCGATGAATTGATGCGCCGCCTTGGGATGCGCTTTCACAAAGTCGCGACGCAGCACCGTGAAACCTCCCGCGAGATCGCCCAGTATGTCGGTGTCGTCAAATACGGCGCGAACGCCACCGTGCTCGACCAGAAGCCCATTGAAAGTGGATTGCCAATAGCCAACGGCAGCTATATCGACTTGTCGCGATCGCAACGTCTGCTCGAGCTGCGGGCCCGGCACGACGACAAGCTTAACCGCATTCTTCGGCAACCCGACTTTGCGGGACGCCTCTCTGATCGCATAGTCCAGATGAGCACCGAGAGTATTTACGGCAACAGTCTTGCCGCGAATTTCCGCCATGGACCGGATCGGGCTATCATCGAGAACATAAAAAACGCTCTTCACACGATCGCTAAGGCCACTCGACGGATAGGCCGCAACAAAATCGTTGCCACCTGTTATTGCATTGATGACCGCGGCCGTCGCAGCGGAGCCAACGTCAACGCTGCCCGATGCCAACCCAAAGAGAGACTCGGGGCCTCCGGCGGAGTAACCCACATTCTTCAGTTTGACCTCAAGGCCATTATAATAGCCGAGCTCATCTGCCAGTTCGTGCGGAGAAACGCCGCCGTGGCTGGAAAGATATCGCAGAGTCACCTGCTCTGCCGATTGCGCAAAGGCGGTCGCGGATGATCCGAGAGACAGGCAGGAGGCAAATAGCGCAAGCGCTCCGAGCGGACGAACAAACGACCTCATGATCGACATCCTTGATAGCTTCTGTGCTTCGAGATGGTTCCGAACGACTTCCGTCACTTGGAGAGATCACTCCAGCGGCAGAGACGCCTTTGTAGGAAGACAAGAATGTAGTTCGCCGACAGGCCGATTGCGGCGAGCAGAACGATCGACGCGAACATCATTGGGATTTGAAAATTATACTGGGCGTTCATCACGCGAAAACCAACACCCTGGTTGGCCCCGATCATCTCGGATGCAATCAGCAAGAGCAGCGCTGTCGTCGCGCTCAACCGCAAACCGACGAAGATCGATGGTATCGCACCGGGCATCACGACGCGGCGAAACACGGTTAGCCGAGAGGCGCCATAGACGCGCGCCATCTCGATAAGCTTGTGATCGACTTCCTTGACGCCTCCAATCGTGTTCAGCAATAGCGGGAATAGAGTCGCCCAGAAAATGACAAAAACTTTCGACGCCTCGCCCAAGCCAAGGATCAAAATGAAGATGGGATAGACGGCCAGTGCTGACGTCTGCCTGAAGACCTGCACGACCGGATCAAGCGCGCGCTCAACCGTCGGAATCTGTCCCATGATGATACCAAGCGGAATGGCGAACAGAACCGCTGACGCATACGCCGTGCCCGACCGCTGCAGGCTGATTGCCATATCATCAAGCAAGACGCCCCCAATCATGCCGTCCCAGAGTGCGGTCAGGACCGCATCGGGCGGAGGAAAAACCGCTTTATTGATCCAGCCGAATTGGCCGGAGAGCTGCCAAATTGCGAGAATTGCAAGGATGACGCCGTAGCGCGGCACGAGATCGACCGCGATCTGCCATGTCCTGCGTATGAGATGTGCGCCAGCGCCGCTCGCACTCACCTCCCTATCGACCAAGATCGACTGATCAACGTGTTGCAAGCTCATGTTTATCACCCCGGGTCTGTTGCTCTCCGCAACGTTGTTGGTCGGATTTTCATCACCAAATGATTTGATATTGGATGGCACCACATTGGGATGCCGAAGGATCTTTGCGATCGGGATCGTCAAGCGCTGCCGGACCCATCAGGCCCATAACTGCGGCAAACAACCAAAACGCGACCATAGTGTGAGGGCCGGTACGATCGCGTCTCTCTTGCATGAGGCCACGATCAAAGAAAGAAGCTAGGCGCCAAAGAAAGGGAAATACGAATATTTGAAAAGCATATTCGCTACGTCCCATCTCTGTTGAAGCCGTGTTCCATTGGCGATCACTCCTTTGGCCAACCGTGGAACCGTATCGACATCCAGCGCAATCGTAAAAAAAAAGCCGATCGCCATTACGGTAACTCTCGTCGCGTGATTTCCGTTCGGGCCGTGCAAAGAGCACTGAATCACTATTCAGGCTCAATTGTTAAAAATCGTCCGGTGAATCATTTGTTTCTAATATCGCTCAGATGAAATTATCTCGCCTTATATATGAAAAATTTTTCGTTGCGAAGTTGCGACCTGTCCCCGCATCATGACCATCGGTTCGGGACGAAACATCGGACCTATCACGGTGCGTGTGAGCGCCTCAGAGGCAGAGGCGGTGAACGCCTGAACGGGCATTGTCCTGACAAGCTGAGTAAGCAGGGCACGACGGTCTTATCGATTTCGATGAGACTGGCCAAGCCGCCGGCAAGCCCATGGTCATCCACGCAGAACATGGGCGTGTGAACCTGCTTCGCATCAGCATGGAAGCTGTCTTGAGCCGATGGAGATCTTGCACAACGCGACGGAGAAGCGACATGAGTTTACAAAATGCGGCCGAAGGTGTCCTGCCGTGGGTCAAGGCGGATTTGAACTATCTTGCCCCCTCCGCGGAACGGCCGCGCACTTACACCTATGAGCCGCCGGTCGGCGTAGCCCGCTCGACAGCGGTCAATGATCCGCATGAAATTGCTATTATCGACGTACGGAGCGTGGTTTCCGATATGACGCTTGACGGGGAAGGGTTCACCCTCGTGAGGCACAAGAGCAAGGTGAGCGACTTTTACGATGATGCAGAAGTCACGAGCCTCTATTATTCGGAGGCGGAGCGCCTCCTGAAAGACCTAACCGGGGCCGATCGTGTTCATATCTTCGACCACACGGTACGCCGTCGCGTGCCGAATGCCGAGGATCGACAGGCAAATGGACCACGTCAGCCGGTTCCGCGTGTCCATGTCGACCACACGGCAAGATCGGGGCCGCAGCGGGTTCATGATTTGCTTCCCGACGAGGCGGAACAGCTATTGCGTGGTCGCGTGCAGATCATAAATTTATGGCGTCCGATCCGAGGCCCATTGCGCGACGCGCCGCTCGCCGTCTGCGACGCTCGGACGGTGGATCCGGAGCAACTCATCCCATCCGATCTTGTCTACCCGCATCGCGTTGGCGAAACCTACTCGGTGACGTTCGATCAAAAACATCGATGGTTCTACGTGCCTTCGATGACGGTCGAAGAGGTGCTGCTACTGAAATGCTACGACTCGCAGACCGACGGCCGCGCACGCTTCACACCGCACACCGCCTTCACCGATCCGACGACGCCAGCCGATGCGGCGCCGCGAGAGAGCATCGAGATCAGAGCGCTGGTGTTTCATTCCGCGTAAATCGCATCGCCCTTGTCCCTGCCTGTTCAATGCCAAGCTTTGGCTATTATTACACCGTATCTCATCTCACGGGCCGACCATTCGATACGAGCCAGAGCCTTCGACATTGCGGAGCGGAGCGATAGACTACCCTTGGCAATGACAGCCTTGCCCGACGAGGAAGAGAGGCGAGGCCAAAAGGCCTCGCTTTGTTACTAATCTGTCCTTGCGAGTCAAAACCGCCCTATAAGGTTTGGCGGGCATAATCAGAGATTCGCTAGGTGATCTCGTACTGTCACCTTCGATGGCAGGATCTTCCGCTCTGTGAGCCAGTCTGCTGCAAACTGGAGCTTATCGAGAAAGTCCTGATCGTTGGCCGAATGGAACTTGTACTGGCGCTTGAGGCTCGTCAGATAGTCTCGCACTTGGTCGCTGTACTTACCGCGCTTTTGGGCGATTAATTCCGCCTCAGCGGTGTTCTGCGAGATCCAGTCACCCTCCGCTTTGAGCGCTGCATGAAAGGCGCGGATGATGTCCGGATTGTCTTCGGCGAACTTGCGATGTGTGACGTAGGATGAGAAATCGATCATGAAATCGAGATCGCGCCCCTCATTGAAGAGGTCAACGGCATCGAAGTTAAGGCGAGCGATATCCACGCCAGGACTCCACATCGACCATGCGTCCACCTTGCCCGAGGCGAGCGCCGGCGCCGCATCTGGCGGGTTGAGATAAACGAAATTCACTTTGGACCGATCGATTTTGTGTTTCTCGAGAGCCGCGACCAGCAGAAACTCGCCAAGCCCTGATCTATTGACCGCCACAGACTTGCCGACGAGATCCTCAACCTTTGTGATGTTCGACTTCTTCTTTGCGATGATCGCGGTCGTGCGCGGCTCGTAGATGAGGAACTGTGTGAAGACGAGCGGCGAGCCTGCAATAATCGCGGCGAGGGCCGGTGTCGTGCTGCCGCCGAATCCGAAGTCGGCCGTGCCGCCCGTCACGGCCTGAAGCGTCGGCGCATGATTGGGAAACGGTCCGATCCACTCGACTTTGATCCCATCCTTGGCCAAGCGCTTTTCGAGCTCACCACGTTCGCGCGAAATCAGGATAAGACCGCTGAAACCCCACGTAAGGCGCAACGTGTCGGTCTTACGCCCACTCTCGGCGCGGGCGCCGTCAAGTGCAGAAGGCGCTGCGACGCCCGCTAACGCCGCACCGGCACCTGCGAGAGTGGTCCGAAGGAAGAGGCGTCGCGAAGGAATAATCGAGGGTGTCATGCTTAGGTCCTGCTATTCTTGTTTTATGCTTCAAGATTCACACCGAGCTCAGCGAGAAGCTTCCTGCGTGTGGCCGCTGCATCGGGAGTCGAGCTGGCGTGGTGCTCGGCCGCAATCGCGCCGCCACGCATGACCAGGATGCGATCGGCGAGCCTGATGGCTTCATCGACGTCGTGCGTGACGAGAAGCACGCCCGGCTGATAGCGCTCGACCAGTTCCCTAACGAGCCCATGCATGCGGATGCGCGTCAGCGCATCCAAAGCAGCGAATGGCTCATCGAGCAGCAGAAGTTTCGGCTCCTGCACAAGTGCACGAGCAAGCGCAACGCGTTGCGCCTGCCCCCCCGACAGATTGCGCGGCCAATCCTCCAGCCGGTTGCCGAGGCCGACCTCGGTCAGCGCCGCTGCGGCACGCTCCTGCGCACGAGCCTTGGGTAGACCAAGAGATACGTTGCGCCACAACGTGTCCCACGGGAGTAAACGGTGCTCCTGAAAGACGACGGCGGGCCGCATTGGTGCATCGATGCTACCGCCCTGGATTGGATCTAATCGAGCCAGTGCGCGGAGCAGTGTTGTCTTTCCGCAGCCGCTCTCACCGAGCAAAGCAACGAACTCACCGTGCTCGATGCGCAGATTGAGGGCGTCGATGACGACACGCTCGCCATAGGCGCGCTTCAACCCCGTGACGATGGCAGCCGATGTCGAAGCGTTCTGAGAATTTTGAGTGATCATCGGTTCTTCTTGTCATAGTTGGGATGCCACGCGAGGAGGCGCGCCTCGAGGTATCGGGCGATCGCATCGGCAAGAACACCGATAACCGCGTAGATTACTATCGTGAGAACGATCACGTCGGTGCGTAGAAACTCGCGCGCATCCATTGCTAAAAAGCCAACTCCGGACTGAGCTCCGATCGTTTCGGCAACGACCAGCGCAAGCCAAGCCGTTGCCAGCGCATAGCGGACACCCATCAGTATCGAGGGGAGCGCGCCCGGCAGCACGATGCGGCTTATAAGCTGCGCAGTATTGAGACCTTGCACGCGCCCAAGCTCGAGCAGCTTGGGGTCGACCTGACGAATACCGAGTATGGTATTGATATAAATCGGGAAGGTCACCCCCAGGGATACGAGGAAAATTTTCTGTCCTTCGCCAACACCGAACCACACGATCACGAGAGGCAACATCGCCAAAAACGGGATGGCCCGGACCATTTGAACGCTGCGGTCGATCGCAGCTTCAGCGATGCGGGAAAATCCGACGATCGTGCCGAGCACGAAGCCCACCGTGCCACCGATCGAGAAGCCCGTTGCGGCGCGCAGCAAGCTGGTCCCGAGATCGTTCAGCAGGCTTCCGTTGAGGGTGAGATCGTACGCCGCCAGTATGACGCGGCTTGGCGCCGGCATGACGTGGGGTTCGAGCCGGCCAACCTGCGCCAGTACCTCCCATGTCAGCAGCAGCACGATCGGCGCCACCCATGACAAGATAAGAAGTGCGCGTTTGTTGTCCCTGAAGCTTAGCGTCTTGATTGGGGAAAGCTGTTGAGCGCCTTCCTTGCCTATGGTCTCGCGCTTTGACCTAAGACTGACGGGCCGGGCGATCTCTTCAACTATGCTCACGATCATTTACCCTTCTTTGTGCGCCTAGCCGGATGCGCACCGAGCTCCGTTTGAGCAGACACGCGGGGCCGAAGCGAATTTCCATCGCTCAGTATGGAAGCCTGATTGAGAGTCTTTCCGATACGCGGGAATATTTCGCGAGCGAACCTCGCCATTTCTGGAATGAACGGTTGGAATTGCAGCATGAACAATTCAATTCCTGCTTTGTGGAAAGCTCGAATGCGTTCAGCTACCTGATTATAATCGCCGACGAGACCGGCTGCGGTGCCGCCATTGGTTCCGACGCGTGCCGACTTCGCCATTGTCTGGTGCATAACGACCTTGGGATCGATATTCGGCTTTGCTGACGACCAGAGATCACCATCTTTGGCCGCTAGCTCGCGAAGATGCCGGTAGGTCTCACGGGCCTCTCGCTCCGTCGCACGAGCTATCACGAATGCGGAGAGCCCGAAGCGGATCGGCGCACCAGTTCTTGGCCTGCGTCGAAGATCACCAATCAGTGCCTCGACATCGCCAAGCGGCTGACCATTAATGAACCAAAAGTCGCCGTGATCGGCGACAAGGGCACGCGCTGGCTCCGACTCGCCGCCGACGTAGATGAGAGGGCGTGGACGGTGAAGATCCTTAGGCCTCAACTGATACCTTAGAATCTTGAAATTTTCCCCCTCGTGCGAGACAAGCTCGCCACTGATCAGGCGGGAAACGATGGAGATCCACTCGCGGCCGTAGACGTAGCGCGCGTCATGGTCTTCGAAGGGAATGCCTGCTTGCTCGAATTCAAGCCGGTTCCACGCATTGACTAGATTGATGGCGAAGCGGCCACCGAAAATATTCTCGATTTGCAGCGCCATTTTGGCGAGCACGACAGGATGAAAGAGGCGCGGCTTAACCGCCGCGATTAGCTCGATGCGATTCGTCAACGCAGCGAGTGCCGCAGCTGCCGACCAAGTTTCAAGCTGGTCGTCGCCATGTCGACGAGGGTTCATTGTGTGCTGAGCGATCAGCGCTGCATCATAACCAAGCGCTTCAGCTTCCAGCACGAGCCTTCGGTTGTGCTCCCATGAAGCATCGAATGGCTCGTCCGGATCCTGGTATGCCGCGCGCGGACCATGGACAGGTGCCCACACGCCGAATCTTATGTGTTCCGAGATCACCGCTCACGACACCGCCTGATTGTTATGGGTGCCGAAACTTGCGCCCCCAAGCGAACAGATGGAACGCCGAATATCTGCGATACTTATGTCGAAAATTGATTTTGGCCCCCCTCATCCCGTGATCTATCAGGGGAGCTTTCGCCTCTCATGGAAGTTGGCAAGGCGAAGTGCGCGCGCTCGATCGTACCGGTGAAGTAGCCGGCATCGCGCAACCTCTCCCATGCCGTTGCTCCGTTACGGTCGAGCTGATCGATCGGGAACTCACGAAAGTCGATGGGCTCGTCGATGTCGCGATAGCGCGCAATCCACTGCTTGGCGATAAGATTGGCCAGCCACAGAGCGCCGCCGTAAATACCCGCCGCCCGCACCTGGGCCTGCCACTGAAAAATCGTAAATGTCATCGTCGTGCCCCGATCGCTAAAGTGCCGGTGCAGCTTGCAACCCCGAGCCGCGGAAGACATTGCTATATCGCAAAGTCGGCTGACATGAGATCTCTGCCCGGAGGATGATACGGCCATACCCCAAAAGGAAACGTGTCGGCCTTAGAGTTGCAGCAACCCCTTCCACCGCCATCCGCGGACGCATCCCGACAGCGCCCACTACGCATCCATGTTCGATGATGCGGCTGCCAATTCGTCCCGGACGCTAAAAGGCTGATAGAGACGTCGCCGCCTGAAAGGCGGATCAGCCATGCCGTTCAGCTGGGCTGCCACGCTGCTATCTGACATGGAGGTAGCAACGCCAGCCAAAGCCGCTCAATTGCCGGCGCTCGTGTCCAAAGATTTTCCGTGTTTTCTCGACCAGCGTTGCGTGAGTGCATTCGGCGTCACCGAAGCGACGCGTATGATGAGTCGAGATGAAGTAGCCACCGCGCCGCAACGCGTCGTACCCGGCATTCAACATCACATCGAGTTCGTGCCGCGGCAGATAATATAGAATCTCAGAAGCAACGATCGCGTCGAAACGTTGGCGTGGTAGGACACACGGCAACGTCCGCTGGAACACGCATACCCGCGAGCATTCGCCGATTTCCTGCTTGGCGAGCGCGACGGCGCCAGCTGAGCCATCGACGGCAGCGAGGCGCAAGAACCGTCGCGCCAAAGCGCGCGTCGACACGCCGTTGCCGCAGCCGATCTCCAATCCGCGCGCGAGGACCGTGCCGCCAAGCGCGTAGCCGATGGCTCGACGCTTGAGCGCCTCGTCACGGCCGGCGCGAGCGTGCCACGGGTCGCCATTCGCCGCATACAATGCCTCGAAATGCGCAAGGTGTGCGTCGACGTCAGGAGCGCGGCAACGCATAGTGTTCGAAGCCTCCGGTCATCGCCTTCAAGTGCGCGCGGGTCAGGTTGAAACCCGCAGGATCGTCGCGGATCAGGCGGCCCAACTGGCTTCGATGCGCGGCCAGTGCGACCCGCTTCCGGGCTCTGACGGTGCTGATGTCAAGCTCCAAGCTCTCCATTTCGCCCGGTTGCAAGCGATCATCCGGTGCGCCGATCAGATCGGCCCACACGATATATTCGACGATGGTGGCGCCAGTTGCAGCGCCACGAACTGCATCCCTCGTCAGCTCATAGGCAAAACGATGATCGCAATGGGGTTCACGCCGCCACGTGGTGAGAACGACTTCCGCTCGATGGTGGAGGAGTGCAGCTGCGAGTTGCTGGCAGGCGCTCCGACGGTGCATTTCATGAAGCATTTGCGTTCGGCTGTCCGGCAAACCCAAAAATAACGGGGGCTCGCTCACGGCGAGAATTTCGGCGGCACGTGTCGCCTCGCGCTTACGCTGATCTGCAATCCGTGCCGCTGGCCATGTCCTGCTGCCCGGGTGTGACGCGGCGCCATCGGTCAGAACGACGACGACAGTGTGC
This sequence comes from Hyphomicrobiaceae bacterium, assembly GCA_050250755.1. GTDB lineage: Bacteria > Pseudomonadota > Alphaproteobacteria > Rhizobiales > Hyphomicrobiaceae. The sequence goes on along the minus strand of JBFWOB010000028.1, from coordinate 42,909 downwards.
ATCCCCGCCAGCCCTGCTAGCGCCAGCAAGCCGCCGCATCCGATCGTCTCGTCGTCGGGATGAGGAGCAACGACCAGCAACGAACGGCGAAGCCCCGTGCGCTGGCAGAACTGCTCAAAGCTCGCTTGCATCGAACAGTGCCTCGTATCGCCCGTCGCACGCGCCGATGCCAACCCGAGTTTGCGCCGCATCCGGCCCCGGTTGCCGGAGATAGACCAGGAGATCGCGGGCCGCAGCAGCCAGTGGATGCGCATCCATCAGGCCGGCGCAGCCAACGCATCGAATAGCGAGTGTGGTGACGCGCTCGGCGATCGCCTCAAGACCGACGCGCGCACAATCTGCAATCAGGCAATCGTCTGGATGGCCGGCGCTCGCCTCGCTCCATGCGATTGATCGAGCGATGCGAGCGTACCCTGACCTCACCAGTGCGTAGGCGGCTTCCAACTCGCCAAGCATTTGCCCAAGCCGCGCCGCCTGATGCGGATTCTGGTAGCGATCGCTGGCGACGAGATGCTCCCGGGTGGCATCCCACAACGCAAGCGTACCGCCGAGTTGGGCCGCCACGAAGCGGATCGCGCCCGCACCAAAGAACGGCTGGGCCTCATACATTCCTGGCTTTCCAACGAGCTGCGCCGCCTCCCCCTCCAACCCGTCGAGGTTTAGCGCATAGCTGTTGGTGGCCTGCATTCCCATTGGGGCCCACCAACCTGCGTCGAACCGGCCACCGAGCGAATCCCGGTCGAGCAGCAGGAGCTGGGTTTTCATGTCCAAGGTTTTCGCCGCGATCAGCGGACAGGCAATGAGGTCAGCGCCGGAGGCGAACGTCTTGCGCCCGCTGAGCCGCCAGCTATTGGCCCGTTGCAGGAGCCGCGCAGGCTGGGCCGGATCATCGGCACCCCATACACCGAGCATGCCGTCTTTGCTGGCCGCTTGCATGGCGCGGTCGAGCTGGTCTCGCGTGCCCAATCGCGCGAGAAGCTGCATCGCATTGACATGACCTTCGTAGAGACGCGCCACGCTCAAATCGCCGCGACCGAGCGCGACGAGCAGATAGAACAAGGGCGGCGCGGTTGGGGCAGGCAAGCTCGCCGCTTCGACAAAGGGTCGCGACAGCAAACCTTTGCTGCGCAACAAAGCGATCGCCTTGGCAATGCGCTGGCGATCTTCGCTCGAGCGCTGGTTTCGCAGCAACTGCGTCAGGTTGGCGAATTTTGATTGTTGAAGATGCGTCACGAGCGATGACCATAAGCGGCGATGGCGTCTTCCAGACCGGAAATCGCATCTGCCGCGCACTCCCATTCGGTGATCTCGGTTGCGAAGGCATACGCGTGGGAGGGGTTGCGCAAGATGCGTCGGATGGTGGCGGTATGATGCTCGACGCGGCATGGGATCTGCTGTCTTGCAGCCGCTACGCAGTGACGCAACGCGTCCGCCATTCCGCCGCGCGCGCGACCTTGCGCGCGCGCAAGCACATCCACCACCACTCCGGAGTGACGGTTGACGCGCATGTGCCTACGGTCGGCCGCGCGTACGAACTCCAGGTCCTCATTGCAGGCTATGGGACTGAAGCCGCCAAGCCGGTGATAGGCATCGACACGCACGGCTATTCCCGCGCCACCATAGTCATCGTGAAGTTGGGACGACGCGACGCGGCCACTCAAAACGGTTTCTACGAACCTTCGCACGCAATGCCGCCAGATGATGCCCGGGCGGCCCCAGTCCAATGCGTCTTCGGGCACGGGATCCAGGGGATCGGTCACGCATTCGATCTTCGCCAGGACCAAATCGTCGCCCTGGGAAATAGCGTTCCAGATGCGCCACAGCGCATCGCGTCGCAACCGGGCATCAGCATCGGTCGAAACGATGATGTCATCCGATGTCGCCGCATAGCGCCTGATGCCCTGGGCGACTGCGCGTCGGCGAGCTCCGCCGGCATGCGCCAATTGATCGGGGAGCTCAACGGTTACCGTTTCCAACATGCAATGGCGGAGCTGTCGGGCCGCTTCCCGCGCAACGTCGGCCGTATCATCCGCGCAGTTATTCGCCAGTACCAACGCAAAAACCGGTATCGGAGTGCATGCGGCCGCCGCATCCAAAGCCAACAGCGCCTCCCCAATCCGTTCGGCTTCATCCTTTGCCGGTATGACGACGATGATTCGTCGGGGTTTGTCGGCTTGGCGGTGAGTTAATACGGTTGTCATTTGCTCTGGGCGATAGGCGATCGGAGATCGATACAGAAAAAGGCGCATCGGAGAAGCGATGGTTAAACTATTGGCGCCAATTTTGGTTGCACGACGGAAATGCAGCCGCACATCGCCTCATCGAAATGCTGTCGAAGCAGTCTTGCCATGACCCGGCTTACGCCAGCGTATCGCGTCGCTGGCGTATATGGCGGGACCATCAGCATAGGTGTCGCATGAGGTATTGGCGACAGTAGTGGAACGCTGCCGGGCGGCTGGGTGGTGGGCTGGAGAGATCGAGTTGTATCAGCGATGCGCGCAACCGCGCCATAACAAGCCGTTAGTCAACTCGAAATCCCCTACGACCACCCACATAGTGGAGCTTGGAAAAAATAGAATCGCAACGATTCGCCGGCCATGACGATAAAGAAAAGATAACTGTGGGCGCCGAGATAACCGAGAACCACCTCGCTCACTATTCGTGCTTTTATTATTTCCACAATCACGATGAATTAAGCAATATAATTATTGTCGTCATTTTCAAATTAAATAATTGTTTTTGCGAATCCTCCGTCACAAAATAATTCGAATTGGTTTCGGAGATTGCGATATGAATACCCCGAAAATGAATGTCCTTGTCATTGGCGGCGGCGCAACGGGAAGTTATCTCGCGGGCCGCCTGCTAGAAAAGGGCGCCAAAGTGGATGTGGTCACCGGCGTCGCCCGGCAACAACAACTCGCCTTGCGTGACCTCAATATCGTCAGCCCGTTCGGCCGCTGCCGCCGCCCGGTCCGGGCTATCCGACCGGCGGAGATCGAAAAGCCATAGCAAAGAGGCGCGACGCCCAAAACGTGCATGTCGTTACAGCCAAGGGGAAAGAATATGCTTGGCATCAAAAACACCGGGGCACCTCTTTCGCCGGACCACGCACCAAATTGCCCTGGCCGCCCTACCACCTAAGTGGCGAGCCGGATCCGATTTTTTGGGAGGCCTACGGCAAGCTTGAAAGAGGTGAGGAAAATCCTTGCGCTCCGCCCGTCGCAGGGACCTTTCGGGCATTGGTCCAAGCTTACTTAAAATCGCCTGAGTTTGAGGAAAAATCTGATCGCGGCACCAAACGCGAGTAACGACGATACGCACTTGCCATCGCGGAGATGTGGGGCGATCTCCGGGTCGATAGGCTCGAGCCGAGGCACGTCGCTGAATTGCGTGACAGTCTTCGGGATACCCCCGGGTCAGCGAACGCCATATTGCGCGTGCTGTCGGTCCTCATATCGTGGTCGATCGTTCGCGGATATCGCGCAGACAATCCGTGCGTTCACGTCCCAAAACTCCGATTAGGCGACGGTCACGCGGCATGGTCGTGGGAGCAGATTTCTTTCTTTCGTGAGCACGCGGTGCCAGAACTGTGGCGCGTCGCAGCAATTGCGCTTTTCACCGGACAACGACAGGCTGACGTTCTCAAAATGCGGTGGAGCGACATCAAGGACGGGAGGATCCAGGTCGTCCAGCAGAAATCGGGGCGACGCCGAACGACAGTTTGGGTGCCGGTGCACCGCGACCTCCAGAGTGTTCTGGATCAGATGCCCCGCAGCTCGCTTCTGCTCTTGACCACGAAACGCGGCAAGCCATTCACTCCCGACGGTTTCAGGGCGGTCTGGGCCGATCAGATGGCCTGTTTGGATCTACTCGGAAACGAGTGCGATGGCCTGACGTTTCACCGCCTGCGCAAATCCTCGGTCTATTTTCTACTCGAGGCTGGATGCACCACGGGGGAGGTGTCTGCCATCACCGGACAATCGCTGCAGACAGTCGAACGATATGCGCGCATGATGGACCGCGGGAGCATGGCGGCGTCAGCGATGCTGAGGTGGGAAAACAAGACGAAACTGGATGACGCTGCGGCATGAACAGAGAACAAACACCGCCCACAATTGTACAACTTGGCGCCCGAAATTGTAAAACTTAGAGTTCTGGGAAAGCGCGTGGGCGACTAAGTCCTTGAATTCAATGGTGGGTGTACAAGGACTCGAACCTTGGACCCGCTGATTAAGAGTCAGCTGCTCTACCAACTGAGCTATACACCCGCGCTAATGCGCCTGGGACGGAAATCCCGAGGCCCGTGTCTCTATATGAGATGCCGGGGTAAGTCCACACCTGACGGGACGTGATCGTCAAAAAATTGGACTTTCGGCGCCAGCGCAGAGAGAGCCCTGTCACCGCCCCCCCACGGCCCAAGTTGCTGAATGCCGCGATCCAGCCCGGGACGATGCCTAAGAAGCGTCTCTGCGCTCACGTTGAGCCGCGGATGCCGCCATCGCGGCGCAACCTCTACCAACGGGACCAGAACGAACCCACGCCACGCCAATTCCGGATGTGGAAGAACAAGTCCACCCGGAACGCGGGCCGCTGCTGGCCGCCCAATAACCCGCCCGCCGAAATCCAGAATATCGATATCCAGCGGCCTCGGCCCCCATCGGCCATTCGCTCGTCGCCCGGCGCGCACCTCGAGGCGCTTCACAAGCCGCAGCAAGGACGAGGGAGCGACCGATCCTCTCATGCCGAACACAGCATTGAGAAAACGAGGTTGACCGGTTCGACCGAAGGGCGGCGTAAGATAAAGACTGGAACGGACGACCATCGAGAAGCCACAGAGGCCAAGCTCGGCCAGAACGCGGTCGAACGTATCCCGCGGGGCGCCCCAGTTCCCACCGATATTCGCCCCAATGCCAACCCAAATGGTCGAAGTCTGATTAGCGTCGGTCGAGCCGCGAGAGAAGGAAAGAGGCGCCATTTCGCTCCGCTATGGAATTCCGTTCTAATCTGCCGGATCTTATCCGAAAAACAGACCTCTAGGCTGATGATCCGACTTTGCAGCCTTCCGACTCTCGCCTATAGTGTAGTTTGATCCGTCTCGCCGCTCCGTATCGGTCATGCGCTGCGCGCTGACAAGCGGGAGCCGGGTGGATAGAGCGGTGGCGTGTCCCCAGCATAATTGAAGCAAGGCGATCACGGTAATGTTCTTCTATCCTACCGAGCGCATCGCGCTTTTTATTGACGGCGCAAATCTTTACGCAACCGCCAAAGCGCTTGGCTTCGATATCGACTACAAGCGGCTTTTGACGGTATTCCGTACAAAGGGACGGCTCGTGCGTGCATTATATTATACTGCCCTCGCTGAAGAGCAGGAGTATTCGTCTATCCGCCCTTTGATCGATTGGCTCGATTACAACGGCTATTCGATGGTCACCAAGCCGACGAAGGAATACACGGACGCATCCGGTAGGCGGAAAGTCAAAGGCAACATGGACATCGAGTTGAGCGTCGATGCCATGGAGCTCGCGGACCATCTCGACCATGTCGTGCTGTTTTCCGGAGACGGCGACTTCCGCTCACTCGTCGCGGCGTTGCAACACAAAGGCTTGCGCGTGAGCGTCGCATCAACACTCCAAACGCAGCCGCCCATGGTAGCCGATGAGCTGCGACGCCAGGCGGATCAGTTCGTCGATTTGGCGGATCTTGAGAAGGATATCAGCCGTGATCCAACGGCGCGTGTCCCGCGCGAGACGCGCGAGCGACAATTCCTCCGCACTCAGAGCCCACGCATTCCCGAGCGCGAGATTTATCCCGGCGACGATCCCCTCGATCTTTGATCGCGCTCTGCTGCCTCATCGTCTGTTTCAGCATGCCACCCGTGATGGCCTGCCGAGCGCCGTGTCAGGCATTATCCATTATCGCGGGAGTGAACCCGACACGTCATGCAGCGCCCCCGGATGGATTCCGAACCGCCTCCCAATTGTTTGATTTGCCCGCGGCTGGCCAGCTTCCGGGCAGATAACCGCGCAGCTAACCCATCATGGCACAACGCTCCTGTTGCATCGTTCGGGCCTGACGATGCACCGCTGCTGATCGTGGGCTTGGCACCCGGACTGAAGGGAGCAAATAGAACCGGTCGCCCGTTCACCGGAGATTTTGCTGGCGACCTGCTTTATGCGACTCTCCTCGAGTTCGGTTTGGCGAGCGGCACTTACCGTGCCGCACCGGATGATGGGCTGGAGCTGATCGGTTGCCGGATCACAAATGCCGTTCGCTGCGTTCCACCAGCCAACAAACCCACCCCTGCCGAGATCGCCGCTTGCCGCTCATTCCTAAGTGCGACGATCTCCGATATGCCAAAGCTGGCCGTCATCTTGGCTCTCGGCAGGATCGCGCACGACAGTGTTCTGTCTAGCCTTTCGGTGCGACGCGCGGCCTTTCCATTCGGCCATGGCCGCGTGCACGAGATCCAGCCGGGCCTTTCGGTACACGACAGCTATCATTGCTCTCGGTACAACACGAACACAGGCGTTCTCACCCCGGATATGTTCAGAGATGTCGTTCTGGCCGCCCAGCAGCGGTCGCACGGACGCTAGCAACCGCGCGCCATAAGCCCCCTACTCGCTCAGCGGCTGAGCACGGCGACCAGCGCCCGCACGTGACCACCGTTGTCCGAGATATAGTTTTCGAACAGCTTCTTCAGAAATGGCGTCATCCAGAAGCCATAGACCATCGCGTCTCGCACCCGATAGCTGGAGCCGACGGGAACCACCAGCCAACGGACGTCGTAGGTCGAGCCATCCCGCATGGTGATGACGCTATCGACCATGATACCTTGAGCCGTACGCACCCCGCCAACCATGCGATAGCTCGCTACTGGGTACTTTGGCGCCTCGGTCGCCGCATAACGCCCGATAAACCGCACCATCCCTGCCAAATAACCCGGGCGATCCGTGGCCGAGAGTTGGGCGCGGTAATTACCGAGGGAATAGCTGCCGATGTATCCCGTATCCGCATAGCGGTGAAGCACCGACGCAATGAGTGCCGGCGATTTCGAACGTGATGCTGCAAGCAACTCGCGCGCAACCTTCTCCATGAAGGCAACGGCGGAATCCGCCTTCGCTGGCGCGGCACACGCAAAGAGCAAAAGCGCCACGAAGCCGAGCCACCGCGTTGCGGCAAACAAAGCCGGACTTGCCACACTCGCCATATCACGTCCCCATGGCTCATGGCGCCGGCTTTCCCAGACCGGTCGCATCCCCCAATCAAACGGCGGCAATGGATCACAGCGCACGTCGCTCGTCAAAGTCTCCCCGTCAGGGCGAATAGCCTCAGTTTGGACGCGGCTCGCGGCAATTTGCGGGCAGCGGCGGAGGTTTATGCCCGAGTGCTGCAAAAAGCGGTCGATACCTCCGGAGCGCCTCTGCGCGTTCCGCGCTCGTAGATCGCTCGCGCCGGTATTTCCGGCAGTCCAAGCAATGACTTGCAGTCATCAAAGGTCTGCCCGGTAACGTCGTCGCCAGACAGCAGGGTCACACAGAGATCGTTGTGTGGATGCACGAGAACGATCTCGTGCGTCAGACCCGAAAGCGAAGCGCGGATGTTATGAGCGATACCCTGATAGGCGCTGAGAGGGATCGACCGACGGGCGATTCCCAACGGAGTGTGGCGGAGGATCTCCACCGAGTTGCCCTCGATGCGTACCTCACGCCGGACCCAAAGACGCGCGAGCCCTCGTGCAGCGGGTAAAGCCAGCAGGGTCGTCCAAAGCGATAGGCCAGCCGCGGTCTGAAATGTTGCCAGCGGCCGATCGGCAAGAACACTCAAGCCGGATGCTTCTCCAACGGTAGCGAGTGAGACGCTACCGAGAAAAACCGCGACCGTCGAAACAACCGAAAGCAAAACGAAGCTCTTCGAAAAGCCGAGCGCAGCCGGCAAGACCGTCAGTCTGGGCGCAAAAGCGTCCAGCGCGCAGCTTGGCGCAGCTTCAGCACCTTCGATCCGCAACATAGAGTTTTCCCCCGAGAATCAATGCTGCCCATTCTAACGCCCCGCAATTGATCGTCCGTTAACTCTCGGCGTCGCAGGCGGTTCGAGCGGCCACCCCCCTCCTTCCGGGCAACAGGTCAGTCCAGGCGATCGAGAGCATCTTGACATATAAAGATATGTTTATATTCTTCTCTCTCAGTCGAAGCGCGGAGGCGTGGCATTGCTCGATCAGCGGACAGTTTTGGCGATGTTGCGCGCGGCTGCGGAGCCAACGCGGTTGCGGATTTTGGCGCTGCTCACCCAAGGCGAACTGAGCGTCAAGGACCTCACCCGTATTCTCAATCAGAGCCAGCCACGGATCAGCCGCCATCTGAAGCTCCTTCTCGAAGCCGGGCTCGTCGACCGCGTTCGCGACGGAAGCTGGGCCTACTTCCAACTTGTCGCTCATGGCGACCACGGGCGGTTGGCTGATGCACTGCTCGACGTCGTCGATCCTCTGGATCCGGTTTTGGAACGCGATCGTTCTCGCGCCGAGATGGTAAAGCGCGAACGTGAGGTCGCGGCACAGTCGTATTTCCAGACGAACGCCCCCGAATGGGACCATATTCGCTCACTTCATGTCACCGAGGATGAGGTCGAGGCTGCCGTTTGCCGAGCGCTCGGGAACGGCCCTTTTCGCCTGCTCGTCGATCTAGGCACCGGCACCGGACGGATGCTGGAATTGCTCTCTGGGCACTACGAGCGCGCCGTCGGCTTCGACATCAACCACTCGATGCTAGCCTACGCCCGCAGCAAGCTCGAGCGCGCCAATATCCGCGAAGCCAGTGTTCGCCATGGCGATCTCTACGACGTGGCGCTCTCCGGCGGCTCGGCCGATGCCGTCGTCATGCATCAGGTCCTGCACTTTCTGACCGAGCCGGCACATGCCATCCAGCAAGCTGCACGAATTCTCGCTCCAGGTGGCCGATTGATCATCGTCGATTTCGCCCCGCATGAGATGGAATTCCTGCGCGAAACATTCGCGCACGAGCGACTGGGTTTCTCGCACGCTCAGATGGCCCAATGGCTGACCGAGACCGGACTAGAGCTGACCGGAACGGATGATCTCGTGCCCGCGACGCGAGGTAAGGAAGGAAAACTCACCGTTTCAGTTTGGACGGCAGTCCGCCCCGCACTGGCCAACTTGAGCACCGCAGGCGAAAGCCGCAAGAGGGTCGACGCATGACATCGACGATTGGCACTACCGACAGGCTAGAGCGTCGCAGCCGCATTGTCGGCAACGGCGATATTGGCGTTTCATTCGAGTTCTTCCCGCCGAAAACGGAGAAGATGGAAGAGGCGCTTTGGACTTCGGTGCGACGCTTGTCGCCGCTCCGCCCGGATTTTGTGTCGGTGACCTACGGTGCCGGTGGCTCGACGCGCGAGCGAACGCACAACACCGTCGCCCGCCTTGCGCGCGAAACACACCTGCGTCCAGCGGCGCATCTTACCTGCGTGAACGCGTCACGCGACCAGATCGACGAGGTCGTGCGCGATTACGCGGCGGTCGGTGTCGGCCATATCGTTGCCCTTCGCGGCGACCCGCAGACTGGCGTCGGGACGCGCTACGAAGCTCACCCGAACGGCTACGCTCAGGCCGCCGATCTCGTGGCCGGTATCAAGCGCATCGGCAATTTCGAGGTTTCAGTCGGTGGCTATCCTGAGAAACACCCGGAAAGTCCAACATTCGAAGCCGACATCGATAATCTGAAGGCGAAAGTCGACGCTGGTGCGGATCGCATCATCACGCAGTTCTTTTTCGACAACGCCCATTATCTGCGCTTCTTGGAGCGCGTACGCGCGCGCGGCATCTGGTGTCCCGTTTTGCCCGGCATCGTACCGATCCACAATTTCAAGCAGATCGCCAGCTTCGGAGCGAAGACCGGCACAACGGTGCCCGCCTGGCTCGCCCGACGCTTCGAAGGCCTCGATGACGATCAGGCGACGACGCATCTCGTGGCTGCGGCCGTCGCCGCCGAACAGGCCCTCGACCTCGTCGATCAGGGCGTTCGGCAGTTCCACTTCTACACGCTCAACCGAGCCGATCTGGTCTACGCGATTTGTCACTTGCTTGGCCTGCGCCCGCAGGCGGCAGAGGCTGCATGAGACTGCGGCCGATTAAGCAACACATGGAAGCGACCGCCGGTATGAAGCGAGCGCGCCGTGCGCATCTTAAGTAAATAAGGGCGCGCGTCGCCCTAGGTTGCAGGTAGGAAAATGACCGTTAAAAGAGCGATGGATGATTGCCGCCGAAAGGCCGAGGAACTGCACCGCGTCGCGGCGCAACGCATCCTGGTCATCGACGGCGCCATGGGGACGATGATCCAGCGCCACAAATTCGACGAAGCCCAATATCGGGGCGAGCGCTTCAAGAACTGGCATCGTGATGTGAAGGGCAACAACGACCTTCTCGTGTTGACCCAGCCTGATGTCATTCGCGATATCCATGCCCAGTATTTCGCGGCGGGCTCCGATATCGTCGAAACGAATACGTTCAATGCGCAGGTGATCTCCATGGCCGACTACGGCATGGAGGAGCTCGCCTTCGAGATCAACGTCGCCGCGGCCAGACTCGCCTGCGAGGCGCGCGACGCCGCGATGCGCACCAATCCTTCGCGTCCGCTATTCGTTGCAGGCGCGGTAGGCCCGACCAACCGAACCGCGTCGATCTCGCCCGATGTCAACAATCCCGGATACCGCAATGTCACCTTTGATGCTCTTCGTGCCGCCTACAAGGAGCAGGTGATCGGGCTCGTGGAAGGTGGCGTCGACATCATCCTGATCGAGACAATCTTCGACACGCTCAATGCCAAAGCTGCGGGCGTGGCGACACTCGAAGCATTCGACGAGACGGGCATCACACTGCCCATCATCATCTCCGGCACCATAACGGATCGCTCAGGCCGAACACTTTCGGGCCAGACGCCGACCGCGTTCTGGTACTCGATGCGCCATCTGAAGCCGTTTGCAATTGGCCTCAACTGCGCCCTCGGCGCCGATCTCATGCGCCCGCATCTCGCCGAGATCGCCGGCATTGCCGACACGCTCGTTTCGGCCTACCCGAACGCCGGTCTGCCGAACCCCATGGGCGAATACGACGAGACGCCCGACGATATGGCCTGCCAGATCGAGACATGGGCAAAGGACGGTTTGGTCAACATCGTCGGCGGTTGCTGTGGCTCGACGCCGGAGCACATCGCCCACGTCGCCGGGCATGTCTCCAAATTCCCTCCACGCAAAATCCCCGCTATCGAGCCCAGGATGCGGCTGTCGGGGCTCGAGGCATTCGTGGCGGGTTGAACGAAAACCGTTGGCACAATGATTGATACGTCGTCGCTTTCGCTACGATTGGCAAGGTAGCAAGAAATGACCACTCCCTCCGGCTCGTCATTCATCAACGTCGGCGAGCGTACGAACGTCACGGGTTCGGCGCGATTCAGGAAACTGATCGAGCAGGATAACTATCAAGCCGCATTGACGGTGGCCCGCCAACAGGTCGAGGCCGGCGCACAGATTATCGACGTCAACATGGATGAAGGCCTGCTCGACAGCGAGAAGGCCATGACGACGTTCCTCAACATGATCGCGTCTGAGCCCGACATCAGCCGCGTCCCCTTGATGATCGACAGCTCGAAGTGGAGCGTGATCGAAGCGGGACTGAAGTGCGTCCAGGGCAAGGCCATCGTCAACTCGATCTCGATGAAGGAGGGCGAAGCGGCGTTTCTCGAGCAGGCACGCAAAGTCCTGCGCTATGGTGCTGCTGTCGTCGTCATGGCCTTCGACGAGAAGGGCCAGGCCGACACGCAAGAGCGCAAAGTCGAGATCTGCACGCGCGCCTACGAGCTGCTGACCAAGGAGATTGGTTTCCCTCCCGAGGACATCATCTTCGATCCGAACATCTTCGCGGTCGCGACGGGCATCGAGGAGCACAACAACTACGGCGTCGACTTCATCGAAGCGACGCGCGAAATCAAACGGCGCTTTCCCCTCGTGCATATTTCGGGCGGTGTCTCGAACCTTTCATTCTCGTTCCGCGGCAACGAGCCCGTGCGCGAGGCGATGCACTCGGTATTCCTCTATCACGCCATCAAGGCCGGCATGGATATGGGGATCGTCAACGCGGGTCAGCTCGCCGTCTATGACGACATTCCAGCCGAGTTGCGCGACCTATGCGAGGATGTCGTCCTCAACCGGCGATCGGATGCCACCGACCGCCTTCTCGACGCCGCCCCGAATTTCAAGGGCGATGGAACGAAGAAGAAGGAAGCCGATCTTGTCTGGCGCAGCGCCTCCATCGAGGAGCGCCTGAAGCACGCACTGGTGCATGGCATCACCGACTTCATCGAAGCCGACACCGAGGAAGCGCGACAGCAGGCAGCAAAGCCGCTCCATGTCATCGAAGGACCGCTGATGGCGGGCATGAATGTCGTTGGCGACTTGTTCGGCGCCGGCAAGATGTTTCTGCCGCAAGTCGTGAAATCGGCACGCGTAATGAAGCAGGCCGTTGCCTATCTGCAGCCGTATCTCGAAGCCGAGAAGCGGGCGTCGGGGCTCGACCAAATGCCGGCAGCCGGCAAGGTGGTCATGGCAACCGTGAAAGGCGACGTGCACGACATCGGAAAGAACATCGTCGGCGTCGTGCTCCAGTGCAACAATTACGAGGTGATCGACCTAGGCGTCATGGTGCCGGCGCAGAAAATCCTCGATGTCGCCAAGGAAGAGAAAGCCGATATCATCGGTCTCTCGGGACTTATCACGCCCTCGCTCGACGAAATGTGCCACGTTGCAGCCGAAATGGAACGCGAGGGCTTTTCGTTGCCGTTGCTGATCGGCGGCGCAACGACAAGCCGAGTGCACACCGCGGTCAAGATCAGCCCTAACTACACACGCGGGCAGGCCATTTACGTCACCGACGCGAGCCGCGCCGTCGGCGTGGTCTCAACCCTTCTTTCGGAAACCGATCGCGCCCCCTACGTCGAGAACATCCGGGCCGAATATGCAAAAGCGCGCGAGGCGCACTTTAGAGGCGACGCACGCAAAAGCCGCATCACGATCGCCGAGGCCCGCGCCAACGCTTTCAAGATCGACTGGAAGAAGACCCGCATCAGGAAACCCGAGTTCCTCGGCACCAAATCCTTCGTCACATACGATCTCGCGGAGCTTGTCCGCTACATCGACTGGACGCCTTTCTTCCAAACCTGGGAACTGACGGGACGCTATCCACGCATCCTCGATGACAACATGGTGGGAACGGAAGCCCGCCGTCTTTTCGCCGACGCGCAAGCGCTCCTCACACGTATGGTCGCTGAGAAATGGGTCGGAGCCCGCGCCGTTATCGGCTTCTGGCCCGTCAACTCCGTCGGTGACGATATCGAAGTCTACACCGATGACACGCGGTCGACGCGCCTCACGACGCTTCACACGTTGCGGCAGCAGATGGCGCGCGATCCGAGCCGCGAGCGGGCGCATACCGCTCTTGCCGACTTCATCGCGCCGAAGGACACGGCGATCCCCGATTACATCGGAGGCTTCGCGGTCACTGCGGGAATTGGCGAAGAGGAAGCTATCGAAACCCGTATTCCGAAGACCGACGATTATAATCGGATCATGTTAAAGGCCCTCTGCGATCGTCTCGCTGAAGCATTCGCCGAAAGAATGCACCAGCGCGTCAGGAAGGAGTTCTGGGGATATGTGAAGGGCGAGCGTCTCAGCAACGACGATTTGATTGCGGAAAAATACATCGGCATTCGTCCCGCGCCCGGCTATCCCGCCCAGCCCGATCACACGGAAAAGGCGACGCTCTGGCAACTTATGGACGTCGAGACGGCGGCTGGCATCGAGTTGACGGAGAGCTATGCCATGTGGCCCGGGTCTTCGGTGTCGGGCCTTTATTTCTCGCACCCGGACAGCCATTACTTCGGCGTTGGCCGGGTCGAGCGCGACCAGGTCGAGGACTATGCGCGACGGAAGGGCATGACGGTCGAAGAGGTAGAGCGCTGGCTCTCGCCCGTGCTCAACTACGACCCTCGGGCGCGCAAGAACCAGGCCGCCTGACGGACTGGGCCTTGTGGCGTTTCGAAGATCGCGCCAGCCATAAATCGATGCGTAGAGGCAACGCTCCCACTGTGGACCGCTGCCCGGACAGGTCCGTTGTCTCGTAACCCATACAGTCCCCTGTTAGCCTCGTTGCAGCCAACGCCTGCGAATCGGCAGGTGAGGGACAATTGACGAACGGGGGATAAAAATGCTGCCGCGCATCGTGCTGCTGCTCGTCCAGGCCGTGGCGGCCTGGTTCTTAGCCGATCCGATCAAGGCCGCGTTGCCGACGATACTCGGCCGCCAGTACGACATCTTCGTCTATGCTCTGATCTTTGCCGTTGTCATCACTGTGGTGGGGTTTGCAGGCGCATTGGTTCTGAAGGGACTGCGGGTTCCCTCCGCGGGCACCTTCATCGCAAGCCTGGTTCTGGCCGCCATCCTGGCAGCCATTACGCTTTCCAGCCAGATCAACGGTCCTATCCAGGACGCGCTTCCGCTCCTCCGAGGCAATGCCAAGCTTTATCCGTTGGTCGGCGCTCTCGTCGGGTACATGCTCAAACGCTGAGCGCGGCGATCTGCCCGAAAAGTAAAGGCGCGGACCATGTGATCCGCGCCTTTATCTTATGATGGGATCCCGAGGCTGCAGTTCTGGCTAGCCTCTGCCGCTTCGCACGCGCGGAGCGGGATCAAACCATGCCAAAAACGATCGCCGCCAGGAATCCGAACGACACGATCGCGGCTAGCACGTTCAGTCGCATTTTGAGTTCCATGGTGCCTCCTTCAGCGGCGGAAGCCGCTCAGAGCTCAGGTTTCACCTGCTCCCATGAGCGACCATTATTCTGGCCGCCACGAGTTTGCCAAGCGAAAAATGCACCAGCGCCACAATAGTTCATCGTATTTAGATAGAAAACTGATCTAAAATATGTTGCAGATCCGTTACTTGGGCGGACACACCAGAGCAACCATCGAAATCTATTTGAATGTTACTAAGGTGTAGGCAAGTATTCTATCTAATTTATCTCTGGAGGGGTCGGAGAAGGCAGCAGTCAAGCGCGTTGCCGGCTTGGCACACTCCAGATGAGATATAGCATTCCGCATGTGAATCTTAGATCTTGATTGTGCAAAAGCCACCACTCTGCCGAGAATTTGACACGATTGCTGTCCGCTGACTGGCATGAGATGAAGAGACAGGGCTGCCGCGTTGCGGCCGTAGCAAAGCAGTTATGCGTTGGTCGAGCCCAAGACAGAGCGATTAGCTCGCCAGAGGAGAATACACTATGAATTTCAACGCCTTCGTTCTCTCCAAGGGCGATAAGGGGCAGGAGCTGGCTTGGCGTTCTCTGACCGAGAATGACTTGATGGACGGCGACGTAACTGTGCGCGTCTCTCATTCGACGATCAATTACAAGGATGGCCTCGCTCTCACAGGCAAAGCCCCTGTCGTCAGACGCTGGCCCATGATACCGGGCATCGACTTCGCGGGGACCGTCGAAGCATCGTCAAATCCCGATTTCAAGGCAGGCGACGCAGTTATCTTGAACGGCTGGGGTCTTGGAGAAACGCATCTTGGCGGCTATTCCGAGATCGCACGCGTCAAGGGCGACTGGCTGATCAAGCGCCCGGCTGGGATCTCTCCTTCGGAAGCGATGGCGATCGGCACAGCGGGCTACACGGCAATGCTCTGCGTGCTGGCACTCGAGCGTCACGACGTCAAACCGGCGAGCGGTCCTGTGCTTGTGACAGGCGCGGCCGGCGGCGTCGGCAGCGTCGCTGTCGCCTTGCTCTCGAAGTTCGGATACCACGTCATTGCATCCACAGGCCGCGCCAGCGAGGCCGATTATCTCAAGGGCCTCGGCGCCAGGGAGATCATCGATCGCGCTGAGCTCGGATCGGGCCCCGGCCGACCGCTTGCGAAAGAGCGGTGGGCCGGCGTGGTCGACGCTGTCGGCAGCCACACGCTGGCCAATGCCATCGCGGGTACAAAGTACGGTGGATGCGTCGCAGCCTGCGGTTTGGCGCAGGGCATGGATCTTCCGACATCGGTCGCACCGTTCATTCTGCGCGGGATCACGCTTGCCGGGGTGGACAGTGTCATGGCCCCAAGAGCCAGACGGATCGAGGCCTGGAGCCGCCTCGCAACCGATCTCGATAAATCCGCCCTCGCGGCGATAACCGTGACACGGCCCATCGCAGACGCTCCAGCGTTGGCTCCTGATATTTTGGCTGGCAAGGTCCGCGGCCGGATCGTTCTCGAAATCAAGTGAACCAATGGCAGCTCGGGCCGCGAGATCGTCTCGCGCTGCCCGAGCTGCGCTCGACACAAAAGACCTATGTTAACTTTCCTTCGATGAAATCTCGTGGCGAAGCGATTACGCAGGCTTTCCCGACTAGGATCGTCGCTCGTAACTACTCGGCAAGATCCGGGCGGAGAGGAAAGTGATGGGCTTGGACGAAGAGGGCACCACACCGCCATGGATGTTTAAGGCCGCAGCCGCGCTGTGTGTGCTGTTCGCAGTTCTCGCGACGGCGCTTGCCCTGCTAAATCCAACGCCAGAGGCGCGGCGAGAGACTACGCTTTCGTTCGACCGGCCTCAACTTGTCGTCTTTGAAAGCCAATCGTGCGGGTGGTGCTTGCGCTTCCGCCAGCACGTAGCTCCGGCTTACGAGAAATCTCCGCTCGAGAACCGGGCGCCACTCCGCTACGTCGACGTCTCGCAGCAACGAACGGCGGGCTATCGCCTCGCGCGCCGGGTCACCGGAACGCCCACGTTCGTTCTGGTCGACACCCAGGGTCGCGAAGTCTCGCGGATACCCGGCTTGCCGGGAGGCAAGGACGAATTCGTTCAGGCCATCGAGCAAATGCTCGCGAAGCTCGCCGACACCGAGCGTGGCTGAGAGCACAAAGTGCGTTCCGCTCGACGACAGCAACCCTCCCACTCAATCGAGAAGTGAGCGTCCTTTCATTTTTTTCGGCTGAGAGATCCCCATCAACGCCAAGAGCGTCGGAGCGATGTCGCCCAGGCGACCGTCGTGCAAATGCGCGCCCGCAACCCCTGTCAACATAACGGGCACGACGTTCGTTGTATGCGCCGTATGCGGCCCCCCGGTCTCGGGATCACGCATCAGCTCACAATTTCCGTGGTCCGCAGTGACCAGCAGCGCACCACCGGCCGCCGTGATAGCATCGGCGATGCGGCCCAGCCCCGAGTCGACGGTCTCGACAGCCTTGATCGCAGCTTCGAGACTGCCCGTATGCCCGACCATGTCTGGGTTTGCGAAGTTGAGGACGACGAAGTCATACTTGCCGGATTCAATTGCTGCGACGGCCTTGTCCGTCAGCTCCGGCGCTGACATCTCAGGCTTCAGATCGTACGTCGCGACCTTTGGCGACGGCACAAGCATGCGGTCCTCGCCCGGATAGGGCTCTTCGCGCCCCCCGGAGAAGAAGAACGTCACGTGCGGATATTTCTCGGTCTCGGCCATCCGCACTTGCGTCCGGCCCGCCTTTGACACGGTCTCTCCCATGCCCATCGCCAGCTCCTGGCGCGGAAACAAGGTTGCGCAATAGGGATCGAGTGCGTCGCCATAGGACGCCATGCCGGCCGCGGCCGAAATGCGGACAACACGCTTGCGGGCAAACCCGTCGAAGTCCGGAATCAGGAGTGCCGCCAGGATTTCGCGCATGCGGTCCGAGCGGAAATTGATGGAGAGAATGGCGTCGCCGTCTTTCATTCCCTGATAATCGCCGATCACTGCGGGAGCAGCGAACTCATCGAACTTGCCTTCGGCGTAGCTTGCTTCGACGGCCTCGGACGCGGTCGCGTGGGGCGCGCCGGCTCCGTCCACAATCAAGTTGTAAGCTTTCTCGACACGATCCCAGCGCTTGTCTCGGTCCATGGCGAAGTATCGCCCGATCACGGTGACAATCGGGGTTTCGGCAGGCAGATCAGCCGCCAGACGGCGCATATCCTCGGCGGCCGATTGCGGCGGCGTATCGCGCCCGTCGGTAAAGGCATGCACGACGGCCCGCACCCCGCGGGCGACGAGCAGCTTTGCCACCGCGGCTGCATGCGCCTGATGCGAATGCACGCCACCGGGCGACATCAGTCCCATGATGTGGCACGTGCCACTGGCTGCTTTCACCTGCTCGACGAGGCCGCTCGCGTCGATCACCCTGCCCAGCATGCCGTCGTCGACCGCCTGATCAATCCGCGGCAGATCCTGCATCACTACCCGGCCGGCCCCGATATTCAGGTGTCCAACTTCCGAATTGCCCATCTGCCCCCGTGGCAGACCGACATCGAGCCCGGACGTTTTGAGGAAAGCGCGGGGCCCCGCTGCCCATAGCCGCTCGAAGTTCGGGGTGCGCGCCTGCCGCACGGCATTGTCGGCCTTCTCTTCGCGCCAGCCCCAACCATCGAGAACCACGAGCATTACGGGACGAGGTGCCATCCAGGCCATCCTTCAGTGTCGATTGATGCGCTTGCCCTGAGAGAAAGGCGAACACAGTCGCCATTGCAAGCCCGGCGAGACAAGAAGCCACTTCGTCGGGCTGGTAGGGTGAATGCCTGATCGGGATCAAGTGCATCCCGGGTTCTGGACTTCCCCACCCACCCCGAACTCGCCTACTCTGAGCCTGTCAAATAACACGACTGGGAGACGTCCATGCGAGCCGCCGTCTTGTATGAGGTCAATAAACCTCTCGCCATCGAGAATATCGACGTCAAGAAGCCAGGTCCCCATGAGGTCCTCATTCGCACGGCCTTTGCGGGTCTCTGTCACTCCGACTTGCACTTCATCGAAGGGCTTTATCCGCATCCGATGCCGGTCGTGCTGGGCCACGAATCTGCGGGCGTCGTCGAGGAGGTTGGCTCTGAGGTGCGTTATGTGCGGAAGGGAGATCACGTCATCACCTGCCTCTCCGTATTCTGCGGCGAATGTGAGAACTGCACGTCGGGCCGACCCGTGATCTGCACCGATACCAGCGTAAAGATGCTACCCGGCGAGGCGCGGCGGCTGTCGAAGGATGGCCAAACGATCCACACGTTCACGAACCTCTCGGGCTACGCCGAGATGATGCTCGTCCATGAGCACGCCATCGTGAAAATCGATAAGGATTTCCCGCTCGACCGGGCCGCGTTGATTGGTTGCGGCGTAATCACCGGCTTCGGTGCCGCCGTGAACACGGCTAAGGTCGCCCCAGGCGAGACAGTGGCGATCTTCGGTTGCGGCGGCGTCGGCATGGCCGCTCTCAACGGCGCCGCTGTCGCCGGCGCGGGCCGAATCTTTGCCGTCGATACGAACCCGGTCAAATTGCAGCTCGCGGCAAAAATCGGCGCCACTGATCTCATCAACCCACGCGACGGCGATCCTGTCGAGCGCATCCGCGCCGCCCTCGGCGGCAAGGCGTCCGACGGCGTCCATCACGCCATCGAGTGCCTGGGTCTCAAACTCACCGCCGAGCAATGCTTCAAGGTGCTGCGCCATGGCGGTACGGCCACCATTGTCGGGATGGTTCCCTTCGGACAGAATATCGAGTTGCACGGCGCCGACTTCCTTCGCGAGAAGAAAGTCCAGGGCTCGTCGATGGGCTCGAACCATTTCCGCACCGACATGCCGCGCCTAATCGACTTCTACCGCCGTGGCAAACTACATCTCGATGATTTCGTCTCAGCACATATCTTGCTCGATGAGATCAACGACGGCTTTGCCAACATGAAGGCCGGTAAAGTCGTGCGCAGCGTCATAGACTTCAAGGCATTATAGGCGTCAAGGACTTGGGCGGGCGCGAGCAAGCAAGCAGCGAGATCGCGCTCGCCCGCTACTGCTGGATCGACAGAGGCCAACGCCGTCAGCGCGAGGCTACTCCCTTATCTCGGGCTGCCGCTCGCGCACGAAACTCCTGGGTCGAGTTGGTGCGCGGGAACGGCACGCTCGGCACTGACACACCCAAATGCCGACAAAGCGGTTCCCAGCCTTCCACTACGTCATAAATGAGCAACCGCTCAGATGCGATCGTGGCTTTCACTTCGGCGGCATGAGCTCGAAACACCGCCGCGGCATGATCCGCGTCGCTGAGCCGGTCGCCGAACGTACGGCGCTCGATGATGTCATAGGCCATCTCACCTTGCGCTCGAAGGAGTTCGGTTGGCCGCTCCATACGGCGCTTCAAGCTCTGATGAATGGTCGAATGGATCGACGTCACCCACGTCTCCACCGGCCGGACCGAGAGAATGACCTTCGCATTCGTATAATGAGCTGCGATGGGTTTCCAGAAATAGGCCGAGGGCCAGTCGACCGTCGCCTTGAAGCCATCGAACACCGTATCCCAGTCGGTTCGCTCGCCGCGCGCAGCCGCCGTCCAGAATGCCACTTGCTCGGGCCTATCGCGCACCTCGAACATATGATGACAAGGGCCGAATCCGAGCATCTCGAGGGCAAGTTTCAGCGAATTCGTGCCAGTTCGCCCAAAACCGGCACCGACGACTTCAAGGGCCATGGAGCAATACCTTGCGTGAACGCGACGGATACAAAGAGTGACCGCACACAAAACGACACGCAAGCGCCATCAGATTGCGTAAAACGGCGGTTAGCGAGTAGCTCCGCCCTCGGAATATCGCGCCAGGACCCTCCGCGCTTCGACGACGACGGCATCGGCAATCGCAGCCTGCCCCTCGGCGGTGGGATGGAACGCTCCGGAGTACAGACTTGCCAGCAGCACCTGGAACCAGTTCATGGTCTTGGCCGGTAGAGCCTTTTGCAGAAGCGACTGGCTGACGTGGAAGTTCGCCGTCAGAAAGGCGTCGTTCGGTGTCCTGAACCACCGTTGACGCGAGGCGTAAGGGCGGTAGTTGGCTGGATTATAAGGCACCCATTGCCCCTTGATGCGACGCGGAAGCCGTAAATCGTCCGCGGTCGAAATCGAATCCTCGATCCAACCGGCGCAGATACTCCGGCCGTTGAATTGGGAGCGATGCGCGCTGACGAAACTCCATCCGTTCGCCTGACTGGTCCGCTGCATGATCCGGTCGAGTTGGTCGGCAGCCTGCATGGCATCGCGCGCCTTGCGCTCGGAAAGTCCAAATTCGCTCGATACGGTCATCCCCGCCCGACTGTCCGGACACACTGCGCGCCCATCGTCCAGAAGCGTCAGTGACGGATACGACACCAACATCACACGGTCCGATTGCTTCCACGGAATATGCAGAATGTTGTGCACAGCACGGTTCAACGCCTTGTAGCGATCTTCGAGTGCGTTGAGCTGGATCTGTGCCTCGCGGTATCCGTGCACTTGGCCAATCCAGCCACCAAGCTTCCGGAGAGTGGATTCGTCCGAGAGCACAGCGTTGGCCAGCAGGCGCGAGAAACCGATATCGTTCCCACCGATCGAGACGAGCAGCAGGTCGATCTTTCTGGCGTGATCGGTGTCACACTTCCTCAGCACAAGGCCGCCCTGCAGATCTGGAACTTTGCCTTGCATATGATAGGCTTCGGGCAGGTCATACGAAGGTGCTCGCCGACCGCCACACTGCTCCTGCGCAACGGCGGAGATCTGGGAAAGGTCCGGCGGCGTCGGAACCCATTCGTGACCGCTGTACCGTAGGAAGAGCCCGCGTACGATCTCCGCCCCAGAGCACGCGAAACTCACGAATGTAACGGCCCTTTGCGGCTGCTCGACCGCCAGTTGCAATGCAACGCGAAGCTGGTGCGAATAGAGCGAGCGATGGCACGCCTGATCGAGCCAGCGCGGGTTCGCATCGATGAACGCGGCGTCTCCGATCACGCGCCACGCGCCCATACGGGCCGGATAGCCGGCGAGCAGCGGTTCTTTCGCAGCGTCACCATAGTCCGCCGAGCGTTCGCGTGAAAAACGGACCGGCACATCGGGATTGCCTTCGCCCGACCCAAAACTATCACCCATCCCGACCACCAGAACGTCCTCGATCCGGATATCGGACCGGGCAATTGTCTGGCCGCCGATTTCGACGCTCACACCGGCACCATCGGGGTATGGAATTTCGAGCTTCACCGGTACGTCGCACGGTACCGTCAGGCCGGTTCCTCGCTCGCCGTGGGGTGCCGTCAACCACGTGCAGTCGACTGTCGCCAAATCAGAAACGCCGGCAAGCGACGCCACGATGCGATGTGATTTGGGATTGAGGTAGTCCGGTTCGCTCCGGCAGCGATGACGATTGGCTCGCGGATCCCAGCACGTCTGGTCCAGCATTGTCGCGGCCCACCCATCGCTGGAGTGCCGCTCCGCAAGCGCTCGTTCTGCCGCGAGCACAGGCTGTCGCCGCTCATCGTCACTCAAGGCCTCGTAGGTGGCGCGATGGGTTTCCGTAAGTTTGGGGTCGGTGAAGAAGCGAAACGGATTCTCGAGCTGCCATTGAATCCGAGGTTCGTCGGCAAATGCTGGTCGCGAAACCATAAGCCCAAGGACGACCGCGACAATCCCAAGCGCGGCCGCGGCAGTCGCACGAGATCGGCTGTTCATGTCACCCCCGCAGGATCAAACCCGACCCGTCAAATGCGCGAGCCCGATGCGTACCACACGCCTCACCGGCGAGATCTCGGCCGGTTCGATAAGTATCCGTCGGTTGCTCTGAACCTGAAAATATGGCCCGACCATGGCCAACGGCAGCAGCACCGGCCGCAACCGCGCATCAAGCCGGACGGCCTGGGCGCGAGCGCGAGCCAGGGCCTTCAAGGCCTCCCCTTGCATCTCGTTTGCGACGCGACGGACGGCGTCATTGACGGGCTGCGGAACCGGTTGAGATGCAAGTTGCGCCGGATCGATGCCAGCCCGCTTCAACCGATCCGCCGGCAAGATCATGCCACCGTTGTGAAGCAGAATCGGCAGGCGGCAAAGCGCTCGCGAAATGCCATACGCGTACCCGGCAAGACGCGCGACGTCTTCGACATCGCGCCGTTCGCCACCGAGAGCGCAAAAGCTGAGCAGGAAGACATCGCCCTCGCTCGCCTTGAGATAGGCCTCGAGCCCCGCATCATCCTGCGGCATACCGCCCGCAAGATCGAGTTCTCGCGCATCCACGACTGCATCGAGAAGATCGCTAGGTAAATTGCACTGATTGGCGGCAGCGATGAGAGCATCGGCGACCGGATGCCCGCTCAAGCGCCCCCGCCGCCCCTCGGCGAGCGCATCGTGCCACCATTGCAGCCGGATCTCGCCCAGTAGAGGTTCGCTCACAAGCGAAGGAATACGCGCGATCTCGGCCGCAAACGCTGCGATCGCCGCGAGCGTCGGTCTCACGTTCGGAGGGGCGAGCGTCGCAGCGATATAGCGATCGGGCTCATATCGCATCGCCGCGTCTCGGACCTCAGTCGAGACCTCCTGCCGACCGGCGGCTGTCCACTTGGTGCGCATCAGTACAGATGTGCCGCAGCGATCATCGCGAACGTAACTGGAATGGCCAGAACGAGGTTGATCCGAGCTGCCATCAGCACTCGCCCACGCGCTTCCGCGACGTTCGCCTGGCCTTCGCCCCGATCCAGAATGGTCGCCAGACCGGGCCGGATAACAGCATGCACCAGCCCCCACATGGCCAAGCCCGCGAACGCTCCAATCCAGAGCATCAGCGCCCGGGGTGAGGGAATGTAGACGGACGACGGAAATACCCATCGATCGAAGAGATAGCCAGTCGTCAAAAGAAGCCCCACCCCGCTTGCCACCACAATATGCGAGGCGATGCTGAGCAGAGCCGTCACGCGCGGCACGATGTGGATCAACAAAGCATCCCGTGCCGTATCGTCGGCATCGCGCAGGGCAACGAGCTGGATGAAGTTCACGAACCAGATCATGCCGACCCACAACATCGCCGCGCCAACATGAATGAGACGGATCACGAACGACACGAGTCCAAGATCGTCGCCACTACCATCGGCCACCCAATAAGCGAGACCAAGCGCGGCAAATCCACATCCGAGCCAGAACGCACGCGCGGGATCGGCAAGAAACGCCTTCATGCCGTTCTCCGTCGGACCGGCGTGCGTATGCGGTGTCGCGGCTCAGTCATTAGGTCCCCAGGGCGCGGTCGACGGCGATCAGCGCAGCAGCAACGCGCCGGCCCTCGCCGAGCAACATATTGTATGTCCGCGCCGCCGCTCCCGTCGCCATGAATTCGAGGCCCACGCCCGCCGCTAAAAATGCCGCACGCACTTCCGAGGATGGGACGACGAAACTCTCGCCTGTTCCGAGCAGTACGAGATCGAGATCAGCACGCCGTGCGAGCACGCGTACGAGCGTCTTGGGAGAGATATCGCATGCGTCGGCGACATCCCACGCTTCGATTGCATCGGGAAGGCACAGAATAGATCCGCGGTGGCTCATGCCCGCGAACCTGAAGCCACCGTTTCCGTAGGCATCAATCGGTGCGGACGCGGGATAGCGCGCTTGTGGATGGCCAGTGACCAACCAACAGCCTCCTTCTTGCGCGGTACCGCTCCGCGTCCTTGCTATGCCGGCTTGCGGGCAGCCGCTTTCACCTTCTCATTGGCGATGCCGGAGTCTCGCGGCACCCCAAAGTAGCTGATCATTGGAGCCGCAATGAACATCGAAGAGTAGGTGCCGATGATTACGCCAAACAGCATGGCGAAGTTGAAGTTCCTGATCACCTCACCGCCGAAGAGATACAACGCAAGGAGAACCACAATCGTCGTCACGCCGGTCAGAATTGTGCGTGATAGCGTCTCGTTGATCGAGAGATCGAGAAGCTCAACCGTGTCCATTCGCTTATATTTCCGCAAGTTCTCACGGATGCGATCAGACACCACGACCGTATCGTTCACCGAGTATCCCAGGATCGTCAGCAACGCAGCAACGATCGACAGATCAAATTCCAACTGGAACAGCGAGAAGAGTCCAACCGTAACAATGACATCATGCGCCAGGGCGACAATGGCGCCGACCGCGAACTGCCATTCGAAGCGGAACCAGACGTAGGCCACAATCGCGACCATTCCGGCTAACACCGCCATGAAGCCAGTGAAGCGCAGTTCGCTGGAGACTGCCGGCCCGACAACCTCCACGCGCCGTTGAAGATACTTGTCACCAATCGTGTCGATAACCTTTTTCAATCCCGCCTGCTGCGCTTCTTCCCCCCCCGGCTGCTCCTCGATGCGAATGAGTACGTCGGTCGGAGCACCGAACTGCTGGATCTGCACACCGCCTAGGCCGGCCTTGTTCAAGCTTTCTCGCAACGCGGCGACATCGGCCGGGCCCGAAACCGATTGCACCTCGATCATCGAGCCGCCTTTGAAATCGACCCCGTAGTTGAGGCCACGGACGAAAAAGAGCCCTAAGGACAACACCATCGCCACAATCGAAAGACCAACAGCAAGATCGCGATATCGCATGAAGGGCAGCCGCAAATCATGCGGAAAGAAGTCAAAGCCCTTGAAATTGGGGATGAAGCGCATGTCGAGCAACGTCTCTCGTTAGACTGGAACCTCAAGGGAACGGGTCTGTGGCTGAGCACGAAGCCATAGCCAAACCAGCAGTCGCACGACTGTTACGGAAGCAAAGATCGATGTCATGATTCCAAAGGTCAGCGTCACCGCGAAGCCGCGAATCGGACCCGAGCCCAACCAGAACATCACGATTGCGCTGGCGAGCGTCGTCAACTGGCTATCGGCAATCGTCACAAAAGCCCGATTGAAACCCGCATCGATGCCTGAAATCGGCGTTTTCCCAGAGCGCAATTCTTCGCGAATACGCTCGAATATCAGCACGTTCGCATCTACAGCCATTCCGATACCCAGCACCAGCCCGGCAATACCCGGCAACGTGAGCGTGGAGCCAACCAGCGTCATGAGCGCCAACGTCATGATCAGGTGCACCATCAGCCCGAAGCAGGCAAAAATTCCGAATGTACCGTAGACGAGTGTCGTCAGAACGATGGTGGCGATACCACCGATGATGCCGGCCAACTTCGCAGCCGCAATCGAGTCGCTGCCAAGGGATGCGCCAACGGTGCGCTCTTCGACAACGGTCAGCTTCACCGGGAGGGCACCGGAGCGCAATTGCACGGCGAGCGTATTGGCGCTTTCCACAGTGAAGTTACCCGAGATCTGCCCCGTGCCACCCAGGATCGCCGTCTGGATGACCGGCGCAGACAAAACCCTGCCGTCCAGCACGATGGCAAACGGCCGTCCGACATTTTCCTGGGTGAAGCGCCCGAACTTCCGAGCCCCTTGCTGATTAAATCGGAACGTAATGATGGGCTGGTTCGTCTGCTGATCGAAGCCAGGCTGGGAGTCCACGAGCTCATCACCGCGAACGACGGGAGACTCTTTCAGGAGATACGCAGGCCCGCCTGCCTCATCCGAAGGAAAGATCTTCCATCCCGCAGGCGGCCGACCCTGCTGACGTACGTCCTCTACCGAGAGGTTCGTATTCACCTCGTGGAACGAGAGCACAGCCGTCTCACCAAGCAATTGCTTGAGGCCTGTCGTGTCCTGCAATCCCGGGTACTGCACCAAGATGCGGTCGCGACCTTGCCTGACAACCGTCGATTCAGCCGTCCCGAGCGCATTGATGCGGCGGTTGATCGTCTCGATTGCTGCGCCGGCCGCGTTGGCTTGACGTTGTTGGAAGCCGGCCGGGGTTGGGGCAATCGTAATCGTGCCCCCTTCGCCCCGTGCGACTTCAACATCGGTTCCGGTCGAACCGGTGAAGGCACTTCCAAGACTGCTCTGAATCTTACGCAGCTCGCGCATCGCCTGCTCGATCTGCTCTGGCTTCGTCAGACGCACGACCACGGCGTTGCCGCGGATCGTTATGCTGGCAGGAATTTTGGCGTCTGTAACGAGCGTCTTCCTCGCATCGTCGCGCAAACTCTCGAGCCACTCCTTGCGAAGCTGCTCGCTATCCATGGCCAGCAGGAGATGCGCGCCGCCCTGCAGGTCGAGACCGAGCCGCATTTGGCCTTTTGGCAGCCAATTCGGCCACTTAGCGAGCGTGCTTGGCGAAAACAAATTGGGCAGCGCAATTATCACGCCGACTAACAGCGTCGCCACGATCGCGATGATCTTCCAACGCGAGAAATAAAACATCAGGCTTCAGCCTTTCGTTTCGACGACGTAGCGACCCACGACGCTCGCCTGTCTTGCAAGGTGCGCGGCCTGATCGACGCGCGATGCGTATCCGGTAAGATCGCCGCCGATCACGTAGCCTCCTTGACCGGCTCACCTTTACCGCGCACTTCGGCAACAGCGCCACGCGTCACGCGGACCCGCATCTGCTCGTTCAACTCGACCTCGAGCTCAGCATCGCCGTCCTTCGCCTTCATCACTTTGCCAATGAAGCCATTGCTGAGCACGACGGTGTCGCCGCGCCGGACGGTGGCGATCATTTCGCGGCGCTGCTTTTCGCGCTGCTGGTTCGGCCGGATCACCAGGAAATAAAAAACCGGGATCATCAACGCCAGCGGGATCAACATGCTGGTGAAAGGATCAGCGCCGGGCGCTTGAGCGTAGGCCGGAGTGATGAAGAGCATCGGCTTGGAGGTCCTCGATTGACGCAGCGATTGATCTAGGCAGATGCGTCGCGCCGCCCAATTCGGCCGACCGGACGCCTCTCCAGCATCGTCTGCGCGCCGGACTATAGTGGCCGCCGTCCTGTTTGCAACTGGAACCCCCCGATTTGCACGCTGCGTCAACCACCAAGCAACCAGCCGCAGTGACGCGTGCCGCCATGTCGACTATAGAGACCGCCGTCTGAGTGTGAGCCTTGAGCCAGCCGGAGTTTTTGACCTCATGTCCGCCGACCCGAACCTGATCGACCGTCTCGAGCGCCTCGCGGCCGCGCTGGAGCGGATGGCACCGCCGTCTGCACCTGCGATCGATTTCTCGAGCGCCGAAGCGTTCGTCTGGCAGACCGGACCCGAGGCGTTCATTCCTGTGGCTCGCGTCAACCGCCAGCCACTGACCCTGCTGAAGGGCATCGAACGCGCCGCGGATCAGCTTCTCGACAACACGTTGAGGTTTGCCAAGGGCTTCCCGGCCAACAACGCGCTTCTCTGGGGTGCGCGCGGGATGGGCAAATCGAGCCTCGTTAAGGCGTCCCACGCTGAAGTGCGCCGCCGCCTGGAAAAGAAACTCGATAAGGACGACCTGAAGCTCGTCGAAATCCATCGTGAGGACATCGACACGCTGCCGCGCTGTCTCTTTCATATGCGCTCGGCACCGCACCGCTTCATCGTTTTTTGCGACGACCTGTCATTCGATCACGACGATACGTCTTATAAATCGCTGAAGGCGGTGCTCGAGGGCGGCATCGAGGGTCGCCCGGACAACGTCCTGTTCTATGCGACCTCCAACCGCCGACATCTGATGCCCCGGCACATGATGGAGAATGAGCGCTCGACTGCGATCAACCCATCCGAGTCGGTCGAAGAGAAGGTCTCGCTGTCGGATCGTTTTGGTCTCTGGCTCGGCTTCCACAATGGATCGCAGGACCAATACCTCGACATGGTGCGGGGCTACGCCCGGCACCATAAGCTCAACCTTCCCGACGACGAGTTGGTTCGCGACGCCCTCGAGTGGAGCGTCACCCGGGGCGGTCGTTCAGGTCGCGTCGCCTGGCAGTACATCCAGGATCTCGCCGGCCGCATGAACGTCAAGCTGACTTGACGGCTCGCCGCGACGTGCGACGTCGGGCCCGGACACCCATGGACCCGACGGCGACGGCATCGCCTCAATCAGCCCACGCGCTTCTTCGCGTAGCCCTCGAACGGCGACGGGATTTTCTGGATTTCGGCGACGCAGTTGGCGAGCCGCGCTTCGTCCTCGTCGGCTCCGATCTGCAACAGCACCGTATCGGCTGAACCGCCATACCTCTTGGCGATAGCTTCCGGCAGCGCCTCGTAGTCGACGACCGTCGCGAACAAGTCGATCAGATCCTCGGGGATTTGCTCGGCCATCTCGCTCCAACGGCCCTCCCGGGGTAGCGGATTGACCTTCTCGCCCAGCCATTCCATGTCGTGCAGCCTGAGCACGTCCCAATAGGCCCGTGTCGAACAGTAGAAGGCGATACGGAACCGGACGTAGGCGCGCGCCTTGGCAACCGTCTCCGCATCCTTGCCCGTGCCGATGAAGCCGTAGCCGCCTGCGATAACCTCGACATTCGAGCGCGACCGCCCAGATTTCTCGAGGCCTTCGGTAATCCGTACGATCGAGACCTCGTCGAGATACCGCCGCGTCGAAAATGGGTGCAGTCGCACGCCATCTGCGACTTCGCCACCGAGCTTCAGCATCGCCGGTCCCACCGCCGCGATCGAGATCGGGATCTGCGGCAAGCCATTCGGACGCGGCGAAAAGTTGGGCGTCACGAGCGTCAGGTTGTAGGTGGGCGAATGGTAATCGATCGGCGTTTCGGTTTCCCACGCATGCCACACGGCGCGCATCGCACCGATGTAGTCGCGCATTCGCGGGGCTGGCGGAGACCACGGAATGCCAAAGCGCCGCTCGTTATGCTGCTTCACCTGGGCGCCGAGGCCGAGATAGAAGCGTCCGTTGGACGCGAGATGCACGTCCCACGCATGATGCGCCATAATGGTCGGCGAGCGCGGGAACGCCATCGCCACAGCCGTACCGAGTTGGATCCGGTCTGTCACCAACGCGGCCGCACCGAGCGGGAGAAACGGGCCGTGCGCGTTTTCCGCGGTGATGACGCTGTCGAATCCGGTGCGCTCGGCAAGCTGAGCGACCTTCTGCGCCGCCTTCAGATCATTGTTTGGTATCTGCGTGATAACCCGCAACGCGTTCTCCCTTCGTCTTGAAGCAAAGCGCCTCCGCGATGTGGATCGGCGACGCTCCAGCTCCCGTTTATTGGATCGGTTCGTTCTGAATGTCGGGTCTCAGAACCGCCACTGTACCGGCTCCGCCCCCGCAATTGGTGATCGGAATGTCGGAAGTCTATCACCCGCCAGATTGCCCATGTAGACCGTCTTCAGGTCTGGCCCGCCGAATGCCACACTTGCGATATTCCTCAAGCCCCGCTGCGCGCCGATTTCAACATGCGCGCGACCACGCTTTCCTGAATTGAAATAGCTTTCGGCCCAAGCCACATCTTCGGGATCGGCGTCGTCGAGGATCAACGTCCGCCGGCCATTCGTCTCGATACGAATGAGCTTGTTGGAGCACACGCATGCGACCCACACGCCGCCTTCACTGTCGAACGCGAAGCCATCCGGGAACTCGCCCGGGCCAAAATCATGCACCGACTCGCGGCGACCAAGCTCGCGCCCCTTGATCGGAAACCGTGAGATACGCTTGCCGCACGTCTCGTTGACGTAAAGCCACTGCCCTGAAGGATCGACGCGGCACTCGTTTGTAAAGGCGATGCCGTCAGCAACGATATGCGCATTGACGCCATCGCGGCGCACGATGAACCCATCGGCGTGGTTCGGATGGAACGAAATCTCGCGCGGATAGGCCCGCGTCGATACCGAGATCCACTCGACGCCCGTCTTGTCGACCCCGACGAAATTGCAGACTCGCAGCAACTCTCCATCTGCCTCGAACACATGCGGGTAGAGCCGCCAGTCCTTGTCGAGTCTCCACACGCCCCCAGGCGCCCCGAGATTCGCGATCAAAAACTCGCGCCCCGCCGTCATGGCCACGCCATTCGGCAGAAAACCGGGAGGCGCGCCGATGATCTCTCGTTTCGGCTTCCCGATTTCAGCGATGCCTGAGTGATGGTCGCCGACGAAGACCTCCCCTTTGGCCGTGGTCAGTACGCACTCTGGCCGTTTCAGGTGTTCTCCCACCCAAGTGACGGCAGACAGGGGGATGAGCGGCGTTTCGTTGGACATTTGAGCTCCTTGGATCGCCACGAGAAGGACATCGGCATCAAGCATGCCGTGCGATTGATCGCCAAGACAAGCCCTCGAGCTATCACCATGACCGACGGCGCCTCACCTCGCACTGGCGATGCGGCGTATCCTCCCGTACGCTGCCTCCGACACGCCCGGAGGCCCCATGACCGCCGACAGCTATCCTCGTTTCGACACCCTCGCGCTGCACGCAGGCCAACAGCCGGACCCTGCGACCGGCGCCCGCGCCGTGCCGATCTACCAGACGACGTCCTACGTTTTCGACTCGACCGAGCACGCTGCCGGCTTGTTCAATCTCGAGCGCGCGGGTCACATCTACAGCCGCATCTCGAATCCGACAGTCGCGGTGTTCGAGGAACGCATGGCCGCCCTCGAGGGCGGCGTCGGCGCGGTGGCGACAGCAAGTGGCCAAGCGGCGCTGTTCCTGGCGGTCTCGACCTTGATGGGCCAAGGTGGGCACATCTTAGCGTCGGCCCGCGTCTATGGCGGCACGCACAACATACTCGTGCACACGCTGCCGCGGTTCGGCATTACTGCGACGCTCGTCGATCCGCGCGACCCGCAGTCTTTCGCCGAGGCCATCCGCCCTGAAACGCGCCTTGTTTTGGCCGAGACGCTCGGCAATCCGGGCCTGGAGGTGCTCGACCTTCGCGCCGTCGCCGAGGTAGCCCATACCGCCAAGCTCCCGCTGGTCATCGATTCAACGTTCTCGACGCCATACCTAAATCGGCCGTTCGAATGGGGCGCCGATATCGTGATCCACTCGGCGACCAAGTTCATCGGTGGACACGGTGTTGCGATCGGTGGGGTCGTGGTCGATAGCGGCCGCTTTGATTGGGTTGCTTCGGGCAAATTCCCAACCCTCACCGAGCCCTACGCCGGTTACCACGGCCTCGCCTTCGCCGACGAATTCGGACCAGCCGCTTTCATCATGCGCGCCCGCGCCGAGGGGCTGCGTGATTTCGGTGCAGCGATGGCGCCGCAAACCGCTTTCTACTTGCTGCAGGGTCTTGAGACGCTTCCGGTTCGGATGGCGCGCCACGTATCGAACGCCGAAGCTATTGCAAGCTTCCTCGCCAAGCACGCAGCCGTCTCCTGGGTGAAATATCCCGGTCTCGAAAGCCATCCCGATCACACGCTCGCCAAGACGCAATTCCCACGCGGGGCCGGCGCCATGATGAGCTTCGGCGTCAACGGTGGCCGGGCTGCGGGCGCTAAACTCATCGAGCGCCTCCGCGTCTTCTCGCACCTCGCCAACGTCGGCGATGCGAAATCATTGGTCATTCACCCTGGCTCGACCACACACCAGCAAATGAGCGCCGAGGAGCTTGCAGCCGCTGGCATCGGTGAGGAGTTGGTTCGCCTCTCCATCGGCCTGGAAGACCCGAAGGACCTTACTGAAGATTTGGACCAGGCACTCAAGGCGTCGCAGAGAGGGTGAGCCATGCTGCTCAAGGTCAAAGGCAAATCGATCTTTGCGGCAACCGGCGGTCGCGACTTCGATCCCGCCAAACCAACCGTCATCTTCATCCACGGTGCCGGCCTCGATCACACCTGCTGGCAGCTTCTCAGTCGCTGGTATACCTGGCACGGCTGGTCTGCGCTGGCCCTCGACCTTCCCGCACACGGTCGTTCCGAAGGACCACCGCTGGAAAGCATCGTGGCGATGTGTGATTGGGTGCTTACCGCGATGGATGCGGCGAAAGTCGAGCGAGCCACGCTCGTTGGCCATTCGATGGGCGCGGTGATTGCTCTCGAAACCGCGGCCCGGAAACCCAATCGCGTGACAGGCCTCGCGCTACTCGGCATTTCATCAGCCATGCCGGTGCATCCGATGCTGTTGACGGCCGCGAAAGAAGACCCCGATAGCGCTTATGACATGATGACCGGCTGGTGCTTTGCCAACGCAGCAAAAATCGGCGGCAATACCGCACCGGGTTTCTGGATGACCGGAGGCGCTCGCGCCGTTCTCGGCCGCGGCCGCGAGCACGCGCTCGCCGCCGACCTTGCCGCCTGCAACGCTTGGAATACCGCCGCCGAGTCGGCTCCCGCAGTCAAGGCGTCGACCCTTTTCGTCCTCGGCGACAGCGACGTGATGACACCGGCACGTAAAGGCCAGGAACTTGCCCAGCTTGTGAAAGATGCGGCGTGCGTGACTCTTTCCGGTTGCGGCCACATGATGATGCAGGAGAGGCCGGACGAGACTCTTGACGCGCTGGTCGCCAAGTTCGGTGCGCAGCCTTAAGATCACGTCGGCGATTAGAGATTGTCAGTTCAGGAACCGCGATGCCCACCGCCCGAAATCTCTGCTCGCCCAATATCTCGCTCAAGCGTCAGGTCACGAAACCATCGACGCGCTCCACGGGCGGTATCGTCGTCACGCAGAACAGGGCCGCGTCGGAGATCGGCGCGCGTGTGCTGAAAGAAGGCGGCAATGCCATCGACGCAGCCGTTGCAGCAGCCTTCGCCATCGGCGTGCTCGAACCCTGGATGAGTGGCATCGGAGGCGTCGGTGCGCTGCTCTACCGCGACGCCAAGACCGGCGCTGTTACGGCCTTGGACTTCGGCGCGCGCTCGCCGATGGGCTTGCGCATGGAGGATTTCAAGCTCGACGGTGGCACGGACTCCGGCAATCTTTTCGGTTGGCCCTCGACGGTAGGCAATGTGCATGCCGTTGGTCCCAAGGCGATTGTCGCGCCCACCGCGCCAGCCGGGATGGCCCTCGCACACCGTCTGCTCGGCACGATACCCTGGAGCCGACTACTGGCGCCAGCCATCGCACTTGCCGAAGGCGGCCTTGTTGTCGACTTCCACACCACCTTGATGATCGCCAACGCTCTCGCTGATCTTCAGAAAGACCCAGGTTGCGCCGATCACTTCTTGCGCGGGGGCTTTCCACCGGTCGCGCCTGCTCCGCAGACAGGCCAGGAAATTCTTAAACTCCCCTGCAAGGTATTGGCACGGACCCTCAAGGCCATCGCGTCGGACGGCGTCGAGGTTATGTACCAAGGCCCCCTCGCCCGCGCGATCTCGGAGGACGTGCAGGAGATGGGCGGCTATCTCTCAGTCGACGACCTCGCCGCCGTCACACCGGTTGAGCGCGAGCCCCTCACCCGTACGTACCGCGGCCAGAATATTACCGTCCTGCCCGAACTCAACGGCGGCCCGACGCTGTTGCTGGCGTTCGAACACCTCGCGAAGAGTGGCGGCGCACCCGGCACCGAACCTAACGGAGAACGATTTGTCGCCTACGCCAGCGCTCTCGACTTCGCATGGAAGGACCGCTTCACGCGCATGGGCGACGCGGGCGAGCGCGGTATGCCGACCTCGACCACGCACCTCTCCGTCATAGACCGCGACGGAAACATCGTGACCTTCACACAGACCCTGCTGTCACTTTTCGGCAGCCGCGTAGTGCTGCCGCAGACTGGCATTCTGATGAACAATGGCATCAACTGGTTCGATCCGCGCCCTGACCGCCCGAACGGGCTCGCTCCCAACAAGCGAGGGCTTGCCAACTATGTTCCGACCATCATGGAGAAGGATGGCATCGCGGTCGGCATCGGCGGATGCGGCGGTCGTCGCATCATTCCGGCAGTCTTTCAGCTTCTGGCGCAGATGGCCGAGTTCGGTTGGGATCTCGACCGCGCCTTCCATCAGCCACGCATCGATGTTTCGGGCGGCGCCGTCGTTTCCGTCGATCGCCACTTGCCGCCCGAGACAAAAGCGAAGCTCGCAGCCACGTTCGACACCGTTGAGGTCGATCCACTTCCGCACCCGACGAACTTCACGATCGCGGGCGCAGTTCGTCGCGCCAGCGGCCAGAACGAAGGGGCGACCGAGCCCCAGCAGCACTGGAGCGAGGCCGTCAGCGAGGACGACGTCTGACGCTCACACCAGAAGATACGCAACCTTGGAGAAAAGCATGTCGATCGCAGATCCGAACAAGACCATCCTCACCGGCGAAAACCCATTTCTTCGTCTATCGTCAGCGGCTGACGGACCGCTCACAACCAATGCCAGCTACTGGCGCATCAACCTTTCGCCTATGGGACCCGGGCACGTTCTTTTTCTGAAGAGCGAGGTGACGGACGGAAAGTGGCGCGTCTATTCCGACAACATTTCGATGACCCGCTGGCTGCAGGGCACAGTGCAAGGCATGCTCAATCCCGAATTGGCCGACAAGGATCTTCCTGTCTCCGACGCCCAGTTCGAGAAGGAAGGCGATCCCCGCACGTTCTGGACCGAGCGCGTCGTGACGACCACTGAGGATATCGCGCTCACGTGGTACGACATCGGCGATCCGCTGATGCTTCACCATCAGCCAGGCCATAACGGCCGCAAATACGGCCTGAATACCGTGCTTATTCCGGCGCTCGGGGGCCGCCTCATTTATAATGGGAATATTGCGTCCGGGAAGCCATGGCCGCTCGACCGCGAAGGCCGCCCGTTCTCGACTTCGGCCTTGGCTTTCTCGGAAAGCTGGACCGAACCGCGCGGATAAGATCGCTTGCGCGCCACGAAGTTCCCAATGCCCGGCAAAGGCTTCTGGAGCGCGATTTACAAGTCGCGCTCCCACGTCTCGCTCATCATTGCATGCCCGAACGCAGTAACCGGCTCCGATGCAATCATCTCGAAGCCGAGTCGTTGGTAAAGGCGGCGGGCCGCAACAAGCGGATCGTTGGTCCAGAGCGTCATCCGGCCGTATCCGGCATCCCGTGCGAACACCATGCAAGCCTCGACAAGGCGCTGGCCCACGCCTGTTCCCCTCATCGCGGGTTCGACATAGACAAGCCGTAGCTTCGCTACTCTTGGATCCTGGCTCCGCACAACGAATGCCGAACCGACCACTTCACCGTCCACGTCTGCGATTCGACAACAATCGCGAGAGGCGTTGAATTGATCGACGAACTCGCCCGCAACCTTGGCCACCAGCGCTTCGAAGCTCCAGTCCCAGCCGTATTCCTCGTGGTAGAGCGCCCCGTGCCGATGCACGATCCAACCGATGTCGCCGCACCGTGGCTCTCGCAACGTGACCCGATGCGGCGCCTTCCCCTGCAGCTCGAGATCGCGCTCGATTGTACGCATGGCCTCGACGACACGCGCCCTCGCCTCCGGCCGAATCCGTCCAAGAAGAGCCGACACCTCGTTGTGTGACCGATTGTCGACGGCGGCAAATGCCGCACGCCCTTTCTCTGTTAGTCGCAGCACGACGCGGCGTGCGTCGGAGGTCGAAGACGCACGGACCACAAGGTTTCGCGCTTCCAGGGCTGCAACGAGCCGACTGACGTAACCCGCGTCGAGCTCGAGCAGCGCCGCCATCTCTCCCGGTGTTGCTGAGCCATCCTGGCACTGAGCGATCTCGTAAAGCAGCCGCCCTTGGGGCAACGTGAGACCGCTCCCAAGCAGGCCATCCTCGAGAACGCCAATACGACGCGTGTAATAACGGGAGAATCTCCGAACGGCATCAACGCTGGCATCAGGCATGGGATCTCCGGGGGCGACATCCGCAGAGTATTTTCGAGATACTTGCCAAAAGCAAGCACCTGCATGCCCGCGATCCTATGGCTCCTCAGCCCGCCTTCTTCGCCTCGTCCAAATCGCTCTTGATTACGCCCCGCATGGCCTCGGCAACAGCCGTCTCGCCCCACCCGCCGCGCCACGCCAGCATCCTCGCCGCCTCCATGCGATCGGCGACCGACTTGTTCTGGCCGAGCTTGGTTGAAGCCTCCAACTGCTCGACCTCGATCTCGATCGGGACGATGGCGCGGAGCATGGCTCTCAACTTTGCATCAGTCATCTTCGAGGTGCTCCAAGGCTTCTTCGGAGCGAGACGCCGCTCGAAAAAGAGGCTCATCCGCTCGACGTGCTCGTGCGCCCTCTCCGGCGGCATCGGCCGTGCCAGGCCGGTGATGTGCGCGGCCCGATAGTTCCAGGTCGGAACCTGATCGGCGGAGGCGTACCAATCCGGCGAGATGTAGGCGTCCGGCCCCGATACGACCACCAGCACTTTCGGATTGCGCGCGACAACCTCGTGCAGCCGATTCACGCGGGCCACATGAAACTCGATACGCCGCCGACCTTCGACTTCGGTGATCAGCAAAGGCACCTGCGAGGCAGTAGGAATGCCGTCGTCGATGGCAATGACAGCGCCGAAGCCGCGCTCAGCCACATAGGCCCAAGCGGTTTCTTCGTCGGTCTTGAAGGTGGGATTGACGTACATGGCTGTTCCCTCGGTGTGCTTGAGAGAAGCCGGCCTTCGGTACGCCGCTTTCCCTCTCAGGTGCGGCGCGATGTATGACTGATCGGGAAAGGTATAGGATCAGGCAGCAACGCACGCCGCTCGGATTTTCGTCCGGCGGAAATGACGACGAGCTCGGTCGACGATGCTGTTCATGAGCGGCGAACTACGCTCATTCGTGCGCTCGGTCAAGGTCCGCTTGCCAGCCGACGCGTCCGGCGATAGTGCACTGCATCAACAGATTGAACTTGCGCAAACCGGGTTCTGCGGCACTCGCGAGGCTGCAACCGCGCTTCAGCACATTTCGCCCAACGGTTTGCTTGGACACAAAGAGAGAGGGTAGATGCCCCAGTCGGCACTCATGAACGTGATGGTTGCGGCCGCTCGAAAGGCGGGCCGCAGTCTCGCGCGCGACTTCGGCGAGGTCGAGCAACTACAGGTCTCGGTGAAAGGCCCTGCCAATTTCGTTTCGGCGGCCGATCATAAGGCGGAGGACATTCTCTTCGCGGAGCTTTCCCGGGCGCGGCACGGCTACGGGTTTCTGATGGAAGAGCGCGGCGCGGTCGAAGGCCCGGACAAATCACATCGATGGATTGTCGACCCGCTCGATGGCACGACCAACTTCCTGCATGGTGTGCCGCACTTCGCCATCTCCATCGCCCTCGAGCGCGAGGGAGAGCTGGTTGCAGGCGTCATCTACAATCCCGCGACCAACGAGCTTTTCACGGCAGAGAAAGGCAAAGGCTCGTTTCTCAACGACCGTCGCCTGCGAGTCGCCAATCGTCGGACCTTGGCCGATTGCCTCGTTGTCACTGGCATTCCGCACCGCGGTCGCCCGGGCCACAAGCGCTTTCTGTCCGAATGCGAGGCGGCAATGCGCGAGACTTCGGGCGTGCGCCGCCTGGGGGCGGCGGCGCTCGATCTGGCATGGGTTGCGGCCGGCCGGTTCGACGCCTATTGGGAGCATGGCTTGCAAGCTTGGGACATGGCTGCCGGCATCCTGATGGTGCGGGAGGCCGGGGGCATTGTGAGCGATCTCGGAGGGGGGACCACCATGCTGGATAGCGGCGAGGTGCTGGCGGGCAACGGTAATGTTCAAAAACATATGCTTGCCCTCATAAAGGCCGCCTGACGAGACAGGAACAATGGCGCAAGACCAGTAAGCTCAATCGGCACGCTGTGTTGTGCTGCCATGATCCCGAGATAAGCTACGCCGGGGATCGCAGAGGGCGGAGGGAAGGCGATGGCGAGAGTTCGATCAGCAGAGGCCGGGGCGCGGCCGTTCTCGCGAACGCTGAACACGCCGGGTGGCTTTCTCCGGGGCATGTTCATTTTCCTGGTCCTCGTCGGCTTCCTGGTCGCCATTATCGGCAAAGAGCTGGCAATCGCTTTCTGGAACAATCCGGCCTTGAACGGCCTGATCGTTGCCGTTCTCGCAATTGGCATCCTGCGCGCCTTTACCCAGGTCGTACGCCTCTACCCGGAAGTCCGATGGGTTAACGCCTTTCGCATCGCCGACCCGGGCCTCGCCATTGCGCACAAGCCCGTTCTTCTATCGCCCATGGCAACCATGCTCCGAGATCGGACCGGGGCTCTCTCACTCTCAGCGCAGACCATGCGCTCCATCATGGATTCGATCGGAGGGCGCCTGGATGAATCACGCGAGACCGGCCGCTATCTTGTGGGCCTTCTCGTGTTTCTCGGTTTGCTTGGCACATTCTGGGGCTTGCTCGAAACGATCCAATCCGTCGGCAAAGCGATCAACACGCTCGACACACGCCAATCCGACAGCGTGCTCGTCTTCGAGGAGCTGAAGAACGGCCTCGCGGCACCGCTACGAGGCATGGGTACGGCATTCTCCGCGTCGCTTCTCGGGCTTTCCGGCTCCC
Organism: Hyphomicrobiaceae bacterium; assembly: GCA_050250755.1. Lineage (GTDB taxonomy): Bacteria > Pseudomonadota > Alphaproteobacteria > Rhizobiales > Hyphomicrobiaceae. The sequence goes on along the minus strand of JBFWOB010000028.1, from coordinate 3,859 downwards.
TCGTTCTCGGGTTCCTGGAGTTGCAGGCAAATCATGCCCATAACCGCTTCTACAACGAGCTCGAGGAGTGGCTTTCCGGCATTACGGATCTGTCGCCCGCGTCTGGGGTCGTCGGCAGCGACGCGTCAGCCCGCCAGCTCCAAGTCGCCGTTTTCGATTTGCAGCGGGCCATTACCGACCTCGGCGGGCGGATCGACGGCAGTACGGAGGGGGCGGACGGTGGCGGACAGCCGATCCGGGAGCTCGCCCAGGGCGTCGATCAACTCGTCCGGCAGATGCGCGCGGAGCAAAAAGTCGTTCGTGAATGGATCGACGACCAAGCGGCACGCCAAACCGAAGTTGCATCGACTTTGAAGGACCTCGCCCGATCCATGTCTCGCAGAGAGGTTTGATCCATGGCCCGCGGACGTGCTCGTCGCGGAGGGGATCACGGCGAATTCTGGCCGGGCTACGTCGACGTCCTCTCGACACTGCTGCTCACCGTCACCTTCCTGATGTCGATTTTTATGATCTCGCAGTACTTTGTGGGTCAGGAGGCATCCGGGAAGGACAGCGCCCTCAAAAGACTCACACGCCAAATCGCGGAGCTGACAAGTCTCCTTTCGCTGGAGAAAGGCAAGGGCAAGTCGCTAGAGGATGAACTGGCCGCACTCAAATCCTCGCTTGCGTCCCTAAGCTCCGAAAACGAGCGCCTCACGGGCGTCGCGGGACTGGGCGATACGCGTGCTACGACGGCCGAGCAGCGGATTTCCGCGCTTTCGAAGGAGCTCTCCGACGAGAAGAACGTGTCGAGCGATGCTCTCGCCAAGGTCGATCTGCTCAACCAGCAGCTTCTTGCGCTCCGTCGCCAGATCGCGGCACTCAACGAGGCCCTGCAGGCTGCGGAAGCCAAGGACAAGGATTCGCAGGCCCGTATCAATGACCTTGGTGCTCGCCTCAACCTTGTGCTGGCGCGACAAGTTCAGGAACTGCAACGCTATCGATCGGATTTCTTCGGGCGACTTCGCGAGCTGTTGAAGGGACGCAAGGACATCCGCGTCGTCGGCGACCGGTTCGTCTTCCAGTCTGAAGTGCTGTTTCCATCGGGTCAGGCGCAAATGACGGTGGATGGTCTGGCCGCCATGGATCAGCTCGCGCAGGCAATCGTCGAGATCGAACGCCAGATCCCTTCGGAGGTCGATTGGGTACTGCAGGTCGACGGCCACACGGACGCCCGTCCCATTCAAAGCCGTGAGTTCCCCTCCAACTGGGAGCTGTCGTCGGCGCGCGCCATTTCTGTCGTAAAGTATCTCATCAGCCGCGGCGTCGCGGCGCATCGGCTCGTGGCCGCGGGCTACGGCGAGTTCGCCCCACTCGAGGTGGGCGACACCGACGAGATCCTTCGCAAGAACCGTCGCATCGAGCTGAAGCTCACGAACCGCTGAGTGCACGGGAGCTTCTCGCTGGCTGTCGTCAAACACGAAGTGCCTCGGCGCGGCGGCCAAGCTCGCCGCGATCGAGCACAACCACACCCCGACCGGATTCGAGCGCGATCACATGATCGACAACCAGACGCTTCAGCATCCGGCTGACCGTTTCGATCGTCAGGCCGAGGTATTGCGCCATCTCCGTGCGCGATAAGGGCAGCGTGAAGCGAACCTCCGCCACTCGTTTCGCATCCGCCACGCCATCGTCAAGCGACAGCCGCCGCAGACACAGCAGCAACAAGCTCGCGATCCGCTCTTCCGCGCTTTTGTGCCCCAGTAGCAGCATCCACTCGCGCGCATCATCGAGGTCGCGCGTCATCCGGCGCACGAAATGCTCTTCAAGGTCCTTGTGCTCGATAAGCAGAGCCTCGAAACCGGATCGCTCAAAGCAGCAGAGTTCGACGTCGGTTGCCGCCTCCGTCAGATCAGGAATAGGGCCCGCAAATGGCCTGCCAATAAAATCCGAAGGAAAGTGCAGGCCGACCACCTGCGTCCGCCCATCCGGGAGCGATACTGAAACCTTCGCAACGCCCGAAAGAACGGTTGCGACGAATTTAGCCGCTTCATCTTCATTGAAGAGCGCTCGGCCGGCTGGCACCCGCCGCCGCCGTGACAACCGATGGATGCGAATACGCGCGGCCTCAGGTAGCGCATGGCACAGAGCTCGCGATCGACTTACACAAGCTTGGCATGAAAGACGCATGAAATGCTTCCGCTTCGTGTCCCGTCGAGCCGCCGACTCTTGCTCCTGTTTGCCCTCTTTGCCAAACGCCCACATTCCGCGCCTTGATCGCCTTTTGTTCAAATCCGCATTCAGTCGCAGGAGGGAATCCGCCGCAGGGCGGGCTTGATCTGGATCAAGCGCGAATGTCGGCGACGCCCGAGGCTTGTTGGCATCGGCCGTGGTGCCCTGTCCTCGACGTCTTCTGCGCCGGCGCGCACACGCGAGGCACTTGCCACACCACGCTCTTCGAGAAATTGGCAGAAAACGGGGGCAGGCATGACTGCAGGCACCGCAGCATACCCACACGACAGACCACATGGCTGGAGGCGCTGGCTTCTATCGACGAACCACAAGGACATCGGGACGATGTACTTGGTGTTCGCGATGTTGGGCGGCATTATCGGTGGTCTTCTGTCCCTCGGCATTCGCCTGGAGCTCAAGGAGCCGGGCCTTCAGTATTTCGCCAATTCGCACCTGTTCAATGTCTTCACCACAGGTCACGGCCTGATCATGGTGTTCTTCATGATCATGCCTGCGCTGTTCGGGGGCTTTGGCAACTATTTCGTGCCGCTCATGCTGGGATCGCCGGACATGGCGTTCCCACGCTTGAACAATATCTCATTCTGGCTGCTGCCAGCCGCGCTCTCGCTATTGCTTATCTCGCTGTTCGTGCCGGGCGAAGGAACCTGTAACATCGAATTACTGGACGCAGCCGCTCGCGATATAACCGGCTGCGGACCAGGTATAGGATGGACCGCTTACGCGCCGCTCTCAACGAGCGGCCATCCAGGCCCCGCCGTCGACTTTGCGATCCTTGCGCTCCATCTGGCCGGCGCGTCCTCGATCTTGTCGTCGATCAACTTCATCACAACGATCTTCAACATGCGTGCGCCCGGCATGACCATGCACAAAGTACCGCTGTTCTGCTGGTCGATCCTCGTCACGGCGTTCATGCTGCTGCTGTCACTGCCTGTGCTGGCGGGTGCCATCACGATGTTGCTGACAGATCGCAACTTCGGAACCACTTTCTTCACCGCCTCAGGCGGCGGCGATCCCGTCCTCTACCAACACCTGTTCTGGTTCTTCGGGCATCCCGAGGTCTATATTATCATTCTCCCGGGCTTCGGCCTGATCAGCCATGTGATCGCCACCTTCTCCAAGAAGCCGATCTTCGGCTACCTCGGCATGGTCTATGCGATGGTTGCGATAGCCAGTGTCGGCTTCGTCGTATGGGCTCACCATATGTACACCTCGGGAATCTCCGTAAACTCGCAAGCTTACTTTGCATTCGCGAGCATGGTGATCGGCGTGCCGACGGGGATTAAGGTCTTCTCGTGGATCGCGACGATGTGGGGCGGCTCAATCCGCTTCACGGTACCCATGTTATGGGCGCTCGGGTTCATCTTCGTCTTTACGATGGGCGGCGTCACGGGCATCGTCTTGGCCAGCGCTGGTGTCGATCGTGCGGTGCATGACACCTACTATGTTGTCGCGCACTTCCATTACACGATGTCCCTCGGTGCCCTCTTCACGCTGTTCGCCGGCTGGTATTACTGGTTCCCGAAGATGAGTGGCTACATGTACTCCGAGCGACTGGGCCGGCTGCATTTCTGGCTCATGTTCTTCGGCGTGAACCTGACCTTCTTCCCGCAACACTGCCTTGGCCTTG
>JBFWOB010000027.1:0-83629 GCA_050250755.1 Hyphomicrobiaceae bacterium | reverse complement strand
AGACGCGCGCCTTGTTGGATTTCTTCATGCTGCAAAAGGCAGCTTACGAGATCTCATACGAAGCGGCCAATCGGCCAGGGTGGATATCGATCCCGCTGAGAGGAATGCTCGACCTGCTGACCGCTCGGAGTAAGGCGGGCGAGTCATGACGAATTTCCGCAATAACAGCGAGTGGAAGCCCACGGCATCGGAAATCGATGCAATTGAGACGGGGCGTCACGGCGATCCTTTCGCCGTCCTTGGGCCACACGAACTGGCTGACGGAACTTTGGCAGTGCGAGTCTTCGCACCAGACGCAGAGGCAATCGATGCCATCGATCGACATGGGCGTCTGATCGGTAGACTGGAGAGACTGAGTGCCGCCGGATTCTTCGCGATACACTTGCCCGCCGACACGGACGGATCAGGTTACAAGCTCGCGCTTCGCAAGGGCGAACACACCAGGCTATGCGAGGATACGTATCGTTTCCCCTCGTGTCTCGGCGACATCGATGTTTATCTCATTGGTGAAGGAACGCATCGCCGAATCTACGAGAAGCTCGGCGCACAACCTCAGGCGCTCGAAGACGTCGACGGCGTGTCGTTCGCTGTGTGGGCGCCGAATGCACGCCGCGTCAGCGTCGTCGGGCAATTCAATGGTTGGGACGGTCGGTGCCACGCCATGCGCCGCCGCATTGAAGCTGGGCTTTGGGAGATCTTCATACCTCATCTCACGAGCGGCGAAGTCTACAAGTTCGAGATTGTCGGGCCGCAGGGCAATCTGCTCCCGCTGAAATCCGACCCCTACGCTTTCCGCCACGAGTTGCCTCCGGCCACAGCCTCGCAGGTCCATGGACTGCCGGCGTACTCTTGGAGTGATAGCGATTGGGTCGCGCGCCGCTCATCGGGCGACCGTCGGACGGAGCCGATCTCGATCTATGAAGTACATCTTGGGTCGTGGCGGCGCGGTCCTGACGGCAGCTTCATAAGCTATCGCCAACTTGCGCACGAGCTGGTGGATTATGTCCGCGATCTTGGCTTCACCCATATTGAGTTGCTTCCCATCAGCGAGCATCCGTTTTCGGGCTCCTGGGGCTATCAGCCGATCGGCCTTTATGCGCCGACGTCGCGACACGGCGCGCCGGAGGACTTTTGCTACTTCGTGGATTGCTGTCATCGGGCAGGAATCGGCGTCCTACTCGATTGGGTGCCGGCCCATTTTCCGTCCGACGCTCACGGGCTCGCGCAATTTGATGGCACGGCACTTTATGAACATGAAGACCCACGGCTCGGCTTTCACAAAGACTGGAATACGCTCATCTACAATCTCGGCCGCCGCGAAGTAGCGAACTTTCTCTATGCCAATGCGCTTTTCTGGTTCGACCGATATCACGTGGACGGGTTGCGAGTGGATGCAGTCGCGTCAATGCTCTATCTCGACTACAGCCGCCAGCCCGGCGAGTGGATTCCAAATGTGCACGGCGGGCGCGAGAATCTCGAGGCGATCGACTTTCTGCGTTCCGTGAATACGCGCGTCTACGAAGGCAACTCCGGCGCAATGACGATCGCGGAAGAGTCGACGGCATGGCCTCTCGTATCGCGTCCGGTGGATACAGGTGGCTTAGGCTTCGGCTTCAAGTGGAACATGGGCTGGATGCACGACACCCTGCGTTATATGGCCCAGGAACCGATCCATCGTCGCCATCACCACAGCGACCTGACATTCGGGCTGCTCTACGCATTTCAAGAGAACTTCGTCTTGCCATTGAGCCATGACGAAGTGGTTCACGGAAAGCGATCTCTTCTCGAGAAGATGCCCGGCGACCGCTGGCAAAAGTTTGCGAATTTACGCGCTTATTTGGGTTTCATGTGGGCTCACCCGGGTAAGAAGCTCCTGTTCATGGGCGGCGAGTTCGGGCAGGTGCGAGAGTGGAACCACGATCATTCTCTCGACTGGCATCTGCTGACAGAGGTTGAGCACCGAGGCGTACAATCGCTCGTGCGCGATCTCAACAGGCTCTACCGCTCGACGACCGCCCTACACCAGCTGGACTGCGATGCAGACGGTTTCGAGTGGGTCGTCTCGGATGACGTCGATCAGAGCGTGCTTGCATTCCTACGAAAGGCCCATGACGGAAGCGCACCAGTACTCGTCGTCAGCAACTTTACGCCGGTTCCACGCCATAACTACAGGATCGGGGTTGATACAGTGGGCATCTGGCGAGAGATCCTGAATACGGACTCCATACTTTATACCGGCAGCAATATCTCGAATGGTAACTCGGCAGTGGCGAGACCAGTCGGGTCTCATGGCAGGCACGCATCTCTCGAGCTCAACCTCCCTCCTCTCGCCACCATCATGCTGCAGGCTTGATCATGAGAGGCAGTCAAAGCAAGCAAGATCGGGGTACAGCGCGCGTTCAGAAAGGCCGCCCTCATCCACTCGGTGCCACACCCGACGGCACTGGTGTGAACTTCGCGCTGTTCTCCGCGCACGCGACACGCGTTGAAGTCTGCCTGTTCGATGAGGACGGCACACATGAGACCGCCAGAATCTCCCTTCCTGAACAGACGGACGAAGTGTGGCACGGACACATACCCAGCGTTCGATCTGGGCAGCTCTACGGTTATCGCGTACATGGGCCCTGGGCTCCGCTCGAAGGACATCGTTTCAATCCCAACAAGCTCCTGCTCGATCCCTATGCACGATCCTTGCGCGGGTCACTCATCTGGAACGATGCACTCTACGGTTATACGATCGGATCCCCCGAAGCGGATCTGACGCTCGATCAGCGAGATTCAGCGCCCTTCATGCCGAAGTGTGTGGTGGTCGAAACGGCAACGCGTTGGCGACCCTCCTTCACTTGGCGACGAGAGGGACGCCCCGGTATTCCCTGGCCGGATACGATTATCTACGAAGCGCACGTGAAGGGCGTGACGGCGACCCATCCGGCAGTCCCCAACCGATACCGCGGCACCTTCAGTGGGTTGGCCAATCCGGCTATTATTGAGCATCTGGTTCGACTTGGTATCACCGCGGTCGAACTCATGCCAATACACGCATTCTGCGACGACCGATATTTGGTCGAGAAACAACTCACGAACTACTGGGGCTACAGCACCCTTGCCTTCTTCGCCCCGGACCAGCGCTACATTTCACGCGATGGCGATTTCAACCAGTTCAAGCTGATGGTCGATCGCCTTCACGCGGCCGGTATCGAGGTATTGCTTGACGTCGTCTACAATCACACGGCGGAAGGCAACCATCTCGGGCCGACTCTCTCTTTCCGAGGCATCGACAATTGCAGTTATTACACGATGGCGGACGAGCCCCGCTTTTATTTTGATACGACGGGGTGCGGAAATACCCTAAATCTCGGACACCCACGCGTCCTGCAGATGGTGATGGATTCGCTGCGGTATTGGGTCGAAGAGGGACACGTCGACGGGTTTCGCTTCGATCTTGCGACCACCTTAGCACGTCACGATCGCCATTTTGATCCATCATCAAACTTCCTATCGTCCGTGCGCCAGGATCCAGTTCTATCGCAGGTCAAGCTCATATCGGAGTCGTGGGATCTCGGTGCAGACGGGTATCAGGTCGGCAATTTCCCTCCAGGTTGGGCAGAGTGGAACGGCCGCTATCGTGATGATTTGCGAAGCTACTGGAAAGGCGACGAGGGATCTTTACCCGGTATCGCGTCCGGCATTCTTGGATCATCGAACCTTTTCGACAAGCGCGGTCGTCAACCGTGGGCCAGCATCAACTTTATCACCGCGCACGACGGTTTCACACTGGCTGATCTTTATGCCTTCAACGAAAAGCACAACGAGGCAAACGGTGAGAACGGCAACGACGGTCACGATGACAACCGCAGCTGGAATTGCGGCGCGGAAGGACCGACAGACAATCCTGAAATAGTAGCCCTACGGGAAAGGATGCGCCGAGGCGCCTTGACCATCCTTATGCTGTCGCAGGGAACGCCGATGCTTTTGATGGGCGATGAAGTCGGTCGTACCCAGATGGGGAATAACAATGCTTACTGCCAGGATAACACTCTTTCGTGGATGCACTGGGACTCAATGAATGAGGCTGACGAGCTTTTTTTTGAATATGTGGCCGGCCTCGTCAGGATAAGAAAGCAGCGCCCTCTTTTGCGGCGGGATCGCTTCTTGCACGGCGAACGCGTGACACGCGAAGGCGTACGCAATGTCACGTGGCTGCGCCCCGACGGACGGCAGATGACCAAAACCGATTGGCGAAATGGACACGCACGCGCGGTTGGCCTTGTGCTGGCACAGACCGGCGCCATGCCCCTGTTTATTGTGATGAATGCACACCACGACGATCTGCCCTTCCAACTTACGGCGCCACATGCAGTCAGCGGCTGGAGGCTACTCATCGACTCCGCGGGCGGCCTGATCGAGCCGGCAGGTCCACTGCTTACATCCGGTAGTGCGACTACACTGCCTGGGCGCGGTGTGCTTCTTTATGAGGGACAGCGCAAATGACACTCACACACAGCTATATGAAGACGTGGGGCGCAGAACTGCTGCCAAACGGCGGAGCTCGATTCAAACTGTGGGCGCCATCGCAGTCCGGCGTCTCGCTTGTCGCCCCTGAACTCGGCAAACGAGAACCCATGGAGCCGGCCGAAGGCGGCTGGTTTATGCGAGAGACCAATATAGTCCCCACTGGCGGCTCCTATGCGTTCCAGTTGGCCACTGGCGAAGTGATACCCGACCCCGCAGCGCGCGCGCAGATCGCAGATGTGCACGGCCCCTCAGCGCTAATCGATCCCAAGGGATACTCTTGGGAGACGAAAAACTGGACTGGCCGCCCGTGGCACGAGGCCGTAATCTATGAGCTTCACACCGGTACGTTCACGAGCGAGGGGACATTTGCCGGCCTCGAGAGTAAACTTGATCATCTCGTAAATACGGGCGTCACCGCAGTCGAGTTGATGCCGGTCGCGCATTTCTCAGGCGTGCGGGGCTGGGGGTACGATGGCGTTCTCCTTTACGCACCGCACACGGCTTACGGCACACCCAAAGACCTGAAGCGCTTCGTGGACAGAGCGCACGCGCGTGGTCTCATGGTATTGCTCGACGTTGTTTACAATCATTTCGGGCCGGACGGGAATTACCTCCATTTGTATGCGCCTGAGTTCTTCGACACCTCCCGTCAAACGCCCTGGGGAGCCGGCATCGATTACACACGGCCTGCCGTGCGTCGGTTCTGTATTGAGAACGCGCTTTTCTGGCTCGAGGAATATCAATTCGATGGTCTACGACTGGATGCGATCGATCAGATCTCCGATCCATCGACCCCACACATTCTCGAGGAGTTAGCTACGGAGGTCAGGCAGAGCCTGCCCGGTCGCCACATCCACTTGACAACGGAGGATGAGCGTAACATTTCCTACCTGCATGAGCGTTCCCCTAACGGAGAAGTTAAGCTCTATAGCGGCGAGTGGAACGACGACGTGCATCATGTTGCGCACGTGATAGCGACCGGCGAAAGCGATGGTTACTACGCCGACTATGCGATCGACCCACTAAGTAAGTTCCGGCGAGCACTCGCCGAGGGTTATGTCTATCAGGGTGAGCCATCGATCTTCAAAGAAGGCGTCAAGCGTGGCGTGCCAAGTGATCATTTGCCGCCCTTAGCCTTTATCGACTTTCTCCAGAATCACGACCAGATAGGCAATCGCGCGTTCGGGGAGCGCCTATCGGTTTTGGCTAGACCAGAGGCGATCGAGCTTCTAACGGCAATCCTCCTGCTCTGCCCACACATTCCACTTCTCTATATGGGCGAGGAGTGGGGCGAGACACGCCCGTTCTGCTTTTTTACGGATTTTCAGGGCAGACTTGCCGAAGCCGTGCGCGAGGGGCGGCGAAACGAGTTCAGCCGTTGGCCTCAGTTCCGGGATCCGTCACTGCGATCCCATATTCCCGACCCAAATGCGGTTTCGACATTCGAGACATCGCGCATCGACTGGAATGCGCTGAAGCGCGAACCACACAAAGCCCGTCAAGAGTTCATCAGAAAGCTTCTCGAGATCCGTCAGCGTATTGTCACGCCGTTACTCGCCAAGGGAGCAGCTACCTCGTCGGCTCCAAGAGAGAGCGGCGTTCTGGACCTATCATGGCGATTTGGGGACGTTACTTACAAGGTTGTCGCCAATCCCAAAGCGGCGCCACAACCAGTAAATCCGGAACCGTCGGCGGCGCGCGAGAACAATCAGACTCTCGTGTTCGAATACCCAGATCGTGCATCCAACAATCTAAGCTCGGGTGAATTGCCCGCCTGGTCGGGTGTGTTCATGCTTATGCGCGCGCGGTCGGAAACGAGTTAGCGCCATGTTCACCAGCTATCTCGACGGATTGGCCCAGGCTCATGGAATTGCGCTCGCGTACACCGATGCGTCGGGCAAACACCACCAAGCCAGCGAGGCTGCCAAAATAGGATTGCTGAAAGCTCTTGGCATCCCTATTGACGGCGTCAGCCAATTGGCACCAGCGGAGAACCCTCCCGCGCATGTTTCGCAGCCACCGACGTCCACTACCGCACGGGATGCTTATCTCCCGGCGTGGTTGGAGGAAGGTCGCGCCTGGGGTGCGACGTGCCAGCTTTACAGCATCAGATCGTCGCGCAATGAAGGGATTGGGGACTTCGAGGACCTCGCGCGTCTCGCTGAATTGCTGGGTCAGCAAGGCGCCGACTTCCTGGGCGTCAATCCTATACATGCGCTTTTTCTTTCCGACCCGACACGCTTCAGCCCCTACTCCCCATCAAGCCGCAGATTTGTGACGCCGATCTATATAGCCACGGACCGCTTGGAACTTGGATCGATCACTCGAACCGGTGAAAATAGAGCTGGATCAAATTCGGGTTTCATCAACTACGCTGAGGTGCTGGCAAGAAAACGCGAGTTGCTCGAAACTGCATTCGGCAAGTTCAGGCGTTTCGAATTCGGCACGGGCTCACCTTTAGACATCGCCTTTGGCGCATTCCGCGATCAACATGGGCAGGCGCTTGAGGACTTTTCTCTCTTCGAGGTGTTGTCTGAAAACCAAGTAGCTCTCGGCCACAGCTCTGGCTGGCTCGGCTGGCCAAGCGGATTGAAGAGCCGAACGAGCGCGGCCGTCGCCGCTTTTTCTAACGGACATTCGGAACGCATTCTTTTTCATACTTGGCTTCAGTGGATTGCTGATCGCCAGCTCGCAGAGGCTCAACGCCGGGCGGTTGCCGCCGGTATGCGTATTGGCCTTTATCTCGATATCGCTGTTGGCGTGGCGCCCGATGGCGCGGATACATGGTGTGCACCGGACGAGGTTCTTGCAACAGCCCGCATTGGCGCGCCGCCAGATGCATTCAATGTACGCGGCCAGGATTGGGGACTTGCACCCATTTCACCGCGCGCTGCTTCTACGACAAAGAATTCTGCATTTGGTTCAGTGATTGTGAGTGCAATGCGACACGCAGGAGCCATTCGGCTCGATCATGCGATGTCTCTGACACGGTTATATTTGATCCCAGACGGCAACGGCGCACGCGATGGCGCCTATGTGGCGTATCCGCTGGACGAACTCCTGGATGTTATTTGTACGGCGTCCGCCGAGCGTCGTGTGATCGTGATTGGCGAAGACCTGGGTACGGTCCCGGATGGATTCCGTGAAGCCATGCGCGCGCGCGGCATCCAAGGCTATAGAGTGCTTATCTTCGAGCACACGAGCGCCGGGTTTCGCCCGCCCTGCGCTTATGATCGGGAGGCGCTCGCCTGCATCGGTACACACGATCTTCCGACGCTATTTGCATGGTGGCGGGGCAGCGATATAGACGATCGCGAGCGCCTCGGCATTCTCACGCGTCGAGAAGCCGTGGCAGCGCGAGAATCGCGCGAGCACGAACGTGTGGAGCTCATCGTATTGCTTGCGGCAGAAGGCTTGTTGCCCGCGGATGCGGAACCAAACCGCGGTGCAGACGCCGCAGCATTATCTCGCCAGCCGGACGCGATTTCCCTCCCCGTCCACTCACTCCTCGCCCGTACACAGTGCTGCCTCGCAGCCGTACAAATCGAGGATTTGATCGGTTTCGAAGGCTGCATGAATATTCCCGGAACGATCAACGAGCATGCCAACTGGCGACAGAAGCTGCCGGTTGCCCTTGAAGAAATGCCATACCTTCCGCACTTCATGAGCTTATGCGCTGCAATGAGACAAGAGCGACCGCAAAAGCCATGAGCAAAGTGCCCAGTGCAACATATCGCCTTCAACTACGTGGTGGCATGACTTTCGACGCGGCCGCAGCTCTCGCGCCATACTTCGCACGCCTGGGTATCAGCCACATCTATCTGTCTCCCATCTTTGAAGCCACACCAGGATCAACACACGGATATGATGTGACGGACTGCAACCGCATCGATCCTATTCTTGGCGGTGAAGCTGGATTTGAAGCGCTTTATGACGCACTTCGCCGAAATGGTTTGCGCGCGATTGTCGATTTCGTACCGAACCATATGGCGGCATCACCAGACAATCGGTGGTGGCGGGACGTTCTTGAATGGGGACGAAACAGCCGTTACGCAAATCACTTCGACATCGACTGGACGGCCCCAAAACTGCTGCTCCCCGTACTTGGCGATGCCTATGGCCGGACGCTCGTCGCTGGCGAACTGAAGATCGCCTTCGATCGATATACCGGAGAATTCAATATAGACTACGGCGATCTAAGGCTTCCGCTCTCGCCACCAACCTACCCCGGCATTCTCGAACGCGTCGGCAACGATATATGCGCCGCCCTCGCGTCGCAATTTGCAACAAGCAACCCGACCAGCGTCGACACATTGAAGCGGGCCGTATCAAAGCTTGCCGTCGACAATAATTTTGCCAATTTGATGATCAGAACATGCTCCGATATCCAAGATAACACGGAGCAGATGCACGCTCTCCTTGAAGAGCAAGTATGGCGCATCGCTCATTGGCGCTTGGGACGAGAACAGCTAACCTATCGTCGCTTCTTCGAGATCACGGGTCTGGTGGGCCTGAGGGTCGAGCGTCCCAAGGTATTCGACGACGTTCATCGCAAGCTTCTCGCGCTGGTTCGTTCCGGCCTGATCGATGGTATCCGCCTCGACCACATCGACGGCCTCGCCGATCCGAGCGAATACCTGCAAAGACTTCGAGATGAACTGCGCAGCCACACCGCGTCTTACATTGTGGTGGAGAAGATCCTCGGCCCCAAAGAGCTATTACGCCCGGAATGGTCCATCGAAGGGACAACTGGTTACGAATTCATCAACCTACTTACCGGGCTGCTCCTGGAAAGCGACGGCGAGCAGACCCTTACGCGAGCCTATCGTGATTTTCTTGGTCACGACATCGACTACGAGTTTCGTGCTGCAGAGGTCAAGCGCGAGATCCTTGGCTCGAATTTAGCAGCGGAGTTGGTCCGTCTCGTAGATGCCGCTCGCATCCTTGCCGCCAAAGATGTCGCGACCCGGGATATCGGAACCGATGCTCTCCGGAGAGCTCTGATCGAGCTTGCGACGGCATTTCCTGTCTATCGCACCTATATCGACAAATCTGGCGCCCACGGAGCTGATCGAACGATCATCACTCAGGTACTGGCGCAGGCAAAGGCTTCTCGCCGCGTCGACAATGAGGATGCGCTGAACTTCCTCGCGCGCGTACTTCTTCTGGAGTTACCGGACGAGGGATTGCGCCGCGACGCTCTGGCGTTCACCACAGCGTTCCAACAGACAACCGGGCCCATTATGGCCAAGGCGATCGAGGATACATTGTTCTATCGCTCAAATCGCCTGATCGCGTTGAATGAGGTGGGAGGCGAACCGACACACTTCGGCGTGCAGATCGATGACTTCCACAGCGCTATGAATGAACGGCGAAGTCGCCAACCGCATGGCCTCAGCGCAACCGCGACCCACGATACGAAGCGCGGAGAGGATGCTCGCGCGCGAATTTGCGTGCTGAGCGAAATAAGCCAAGCTTGGTCGCAAGGCGTTCGACGCTGGCGACATCTCAATCTCCATCTGACGACCGCTCTTCACGCAGATCGTAGTCCGGACGGGGAGATGGAATGGCTATTCTATCAAGCCCTTCTCGGGGCATGGCCAATGGATCTTGTCCCGCACGATACGTCAGGGCTCTCAATACTTGCCGACCGCATGTCGGATTTCATGAGGAAGGCCGCGCGAGAAGCAAAAGTGCACACGAGCTGGGCAATCGAGGACGCGGTCTATGAAGCAGCTCTCGACCGATTTGTTCGAGGCGCCTTGGATCCGGATCGCTCCGGGGCTTTTCTCGGTGATTTCCTGAGTACAATTTCACCGATCATTGTAACGGGCGCGCTCAATAGCCTCTCGCAAACACTGATCAAGCTGACTGCGCCGGGGGTGCCAGATATCTACCAAGGTGCGGAACTCTGGGATCTGAGCCTGGTCGATCCCGACAACCGACGACCAGTCGATTTTTCATATCGCGCGAGGACGCTGGGATTGTCAGAGGCCGCGTCACCTCAGGAATTGTTGCGTTCGTGGCATTGCGGCATTCCCAAGCTGCACATGATCAGCCGTGCGCTATCACTTCGTCGCCAGCATCCCGAACTTTTCTCCGAGGGCAGCTACCAGCCACTGACGGTCAAGGGGCCCTTGGCCCGTCACGTCATTGCTTTTGCACGCGTTCACCTGCGCACGGCAGCCATCGTTGTCGCCCCTCGCCTTGCCCATGGGCTGCTCGCGGGTTCAAACACGCCGCATATTCCGCCGGAAAAATGGATCGACACTTTTGTTTCTCTTCATGGCATGCCCATTGAGGCCAAGTGGCGAGATGTCCTAGTGGAAGATGTGAATGCCTGCGCATTCCAAAACGCGCATATTCAGCTGAGCAGCGCTCTAGCTCGATTTCCGGTCGCAATGTTGGTCGCGGAATTGATGGATTAATGGGGACAGTTTCTCTATCGGCAGACTCGGCATTCATCACGCTTCGAACTCGCGAAAAAAATGGAGTTGCCAGCTCCGGGCTCGGGTCAAAAGATAGCTCGACGAAATAGTATTCGATTCGGCAGCTCTATTTTGTGCCGGATCGGCAAAGCAGGCGGCGGCCCATAGCAGAGACGCATGCAACCGAAGCTCATCTTGAAACCAAACCGTTCGGACATAGCGCTCTTGCGCTCCACCAGCGCAGCCGATGGGAACGGCTGATGATCGGCGTCTGCCACGCTGAAAACGGCGCCTCTAGTAGTTCCGACATCCAGCCTGCGCTATAGCGCGCACGGGCATCGCCGCCTGCGATGGCAACCTCTATGCTGATCGGTATAGAGGTTGTGACATGCCACTCAGCAAGGAGAGCGAGATGACTGACGCACTTGATCCGTCATACGCATTGGCTCGGCACATTGCGTTAGCGAAAGCGACGAGCTTGCCCGAAGCGACCATACGCGCCACCAACCGAGATATCCTGGATACGTTCGGCTGCATGCTCGGCGGAAGTGGGGCGCCCGGCATCGACATGTTGCGCAGTGTCGTGCTGCGCGCCGGCGGGCGGCAAGATGCGACGGTCCTGCTGTCGGGTGCGCGCGCACCGACGCAAGCGGCCGCACTCCTCAACGGCGCCATGGCCCACGCGCTCGATTTCGATGACACACACGACAAGGCTGGTTCGATCCATCCAGGCGCACCCGTACTCGCAGCGGCTATGGCCGTAGCCGAAACTTTGGGTGGCATATCGGGGCGCGAGTTCGTGACTGCCGTCGCCCTCGGGCTCGACGTCGCGTGCCGTATCGCACTTACGGCGCGCCAGGACCGTGGTTGGCACCGCACCGCCGCGATCGGCGTTTTTGGAGCTGCAGCTTCCGCATCGCGGCTGATGGGTCTTGCCCCCGAGAAGGTGCAAAATGCCCTCGGTATTGCGCTCTCACAGGCGTCGGGAACCCGTCAGTGCATTGACGACGGCGCCATGACGAAGCGGTTTCAGGCCGGCCACGCAGCATCGGGAGGTGTTTTATCGGCCTTTCTGGCAGCCGAGGGCTTCACCGGCACCGAGCGAACATTCGCTGGCCTTACGGCTTCCTTGCGCTCTACCAGCCCGAGGATCTTGGCAACGCCGACAGGCTGACGCAAAGTCTCGGCGAAGTCTGGGAAGGTGACGGACTCTCGCTCAAACCCTATCCGTGCTTCCGGCCATCGCATGCCGCCATCGATGCTGCGATTGCGCTCCACCGAGAACTTCAGCTCGGGAGCCAGACCATTGAAATTGCATCTGTCATCATCGAGACCGACGAAGGTTCTTGGCGCGATCAGCTTGCGCCGGGCACTACGCGTCGGCGCCCGGCGCATGTGATCGAGGCGCAGTTCGCGACGCCGTTTCTTGTCGCTACGGCGCTCGTCAAAGGGCGCGTCACCATCGATGATGTCGCCGAGGTTACCAACGCGACGGTTCTAACGCTTGCCGACAGCATCGATGGGCGTCCCGTCGCTGGCAAGGAGCGCGGCTGGGCGCGACTGGTCGTGACGCTAACCAACGGGCGCTCGGCAGCGCACGAGGTCGCCAACCCTTCCGGTTCTCCGGCTGCGCCAATTGACGACGACGCCCTCAACGCAAAATTCCGGGATTGCGCCCGACATGCGATCGCGCCGCTATCAGATCTCACGGTCACGTCTGCCATTGCTGCGATCCGCACGCTGCCTAACGCGATCGATGTTCGTCAGATTTTCGCAACATTGCCAATGCGCTGAGCCATCGACCATCAAGCGCCTGGCCAACGATGGCCCGGCGCAAGAATTCGAAGCGCTAAGGCAATTTGGGATAATTCGCTCGCGCGGTGTTAGCGCGCCCAAAGTGCCTGCGTTTCGACGCGGTCCTTTTCGACCCGTGCCTTCATCTTCTCAGGGTCGTGATAGAATGGCCGCATACCAATTTTGTCCAAACTTTCAATGACAGCTTTATCCACAAGCGAGTCGCGCACGGCCTTGTCGATCGCCTCGACAAGTTGTGCCGGCATTTTAGGCGGCCCGGAGAACCCGATCCAATAAGGTGTCTCAACCGTCTTGTAGCCGAGCTCGAGGGTGGTCGGAGCATCAGGCAGACTCGGCCAGCGCTCCGCCGCCGATACGGCCAGGACGCGCAGCCGCTTGGCTTGCAGCGGTGCCGCGATAGCGGCATAAGTGCCGGTGCCGAGTTTGACGTGACCGCCCGCAGTCATCGTGACGGCATCAGCCCCACCTTTTAGCTGCAGCGGCCGTGTCTTGACCACGTCGACACCGATCGCCTTGAGAAACTGCCGTGCGGCGAGGTCCTGCCCACCGGCGCCCCCAAGTGAGGTCCAACTGAAGGAGCCAGGATCCGCCTTCGCGCCTTCGGCCGCTTCCGCGAGCGTCTTGAAGGGCGAATCTGCCGACACGATGAAGATCATCGGCGTATAGGCCGTAATGTTGATGAAGGTGCGGTCCGATACCTTGAACGGAAGATTCTTGACGGCGATCTCAAGCATGGAGCTCGCCGGCGCGCTGTCGACCAGCAACGTGCTGCCGTCGGGCTCGGCACGCATCATCTCGGTCACCGCGGGCACGGTGTTCCCGCCGGGCTTGTTGACGACACGCACAGGTACGCCGAGCCGTGCTTCCATGGCACCAGCAAGCACGCGCGCGCCGAGATCGGTCGAAGCGCCGGCTGAGAACGGCACCACCAACTCCATCGGGCGAGTAAAAGGCTTCTGGGCTTCCGCCGAGGATGCTGCCCCAAGGAACGCTGCTGATGCGAGCGCCAAGCTGAATGCGTCTCTAAGCCAAGACATACTTGAGAACCTCCCTCGCAAGTTTGGTAATTAACTTAGGTTTCCGCCGCACTGTCATGCATCAGTGTCTTGATTGCAGCCGAGCGACGCTTCATCACGGCCACGACAATTAGCACCATCACAGCCGCGCCCAGGAAGGCTATCGCAATCGGACGGTTGACCAGATGGAGTAGGCTGCCACCGGACATCGACACCGACTGCCGCAGAGACTGCTCGAAGAGTGGGCCTAGTAGAAAGCCAAGCACAAGGGGCGTCAGCGGCATGGCGAGCCGCCGCATGACGAAGCCGATGACGCCAAAGGCGATCGCCACCCAGACATCGAACATCGTGTTACGCGGCGCATAGGCGCCAATGACGCACACGGCCAGCACGACGGGCGCCATCACCGAGTAGGGCACGACGCTGAGGCGCGCCCAGATGCCGACCAGCGGCAAATTGAGGATCAGCAGCATGGCGTTGGCAATGAACATCGAACCGATGACTGTCCACACGAGCACGCTCTTCTGCT
The DNA here is from genome assembly GCA_050250755.1 of Hyphomicrobiaceae bacterium. Classification (GTDB taxonomy): domain Bacteria; phylum Pseudomonadota; class Alphaproteobacteria; order Rhizobiales; family Hyphomicrobiaceae. The sequence goes on along the minus strand of JBFWOB010000027.1, from coordinate 69,326 downwards.
CGAACAGCATCGGGCCGGGCGTCAGACCATTGATCATCAATGTGCCGAGCATGATGGCTAGCGCCGGGCTCGTTGGAATGCCCAGCGATAGAAGCGGTATGAAACCTGCCATGGCCGTCGCATTGTTGGCGGCTTCCGGGGCGGCCACGCCCTCGATGGCGCCTTTGCCGAAGCGTGCGGGCTCGACCGCGATACGCTTTTCCATATCGTAGGCGAGATAGGCCGTCACCGCTGGCAGCATGCCGGGCAGCAGCCCCAGCCCGAAGCCGAGAAGCGTACCGCGCACGCTCGCAACTATGCCACGGGTAAGCTCGAGCCCGCGCGGGATCATCGCGGTCCAGCGCCCGAGGTTGCCGGTGAAGATTTTCGATACATTCTGATGTAGAGCCATCAGCACCTCGCCGATGCCAAAGAGCCCAACCAGCACCGGTACGATATCGAGGCCCTTGCTTAACTCCACGGTTCCGTAGGTCAGGCGCTGCGTGCCAGTGAGTGGGTCCGCCCCAAGCGTCGCGAGAAACATGCCGAGGATCGCCAGCGTCAGCCCCTTCAAAGGTTGATCGCCCGCGAAACCGATCAGCGCCACCATGCTGAAGGTAACGAGTCCCAGATATTCCTGCGGTCCGAACTTCAACGCGATATCGGCCACAACTGGCCCGAGAAGCGCGATGGCGATGGTGCCGGCTATGCCGGCGATGAAAGAACCGATGCCTGCAATCGCCAGTGCCTCGCCGGCGCGGCCGTTGCGCGTCATGGCAAAGCCGTCGACTGCGGTTACCACTGAAGACACTTCGCCTGGGATATTGATCAGGATGGCTGTGGTCGAGCCGCCGTACATAGCGCCATAGTAGATGCCAGCCATGATGATGATTGCGCCCTCAGGCGGCAGGTGCACAGCGACCGGCAGCAGAATCGACATAGCCGACGACGGCCCAAGTCCAGGCAGAACGCCGACGATGGTCCCGAGGATACAACCAACCAGCGCATACCAGAGATTCACAAGCGTGAACGCGCTCGCAAGACCGGCTGCGATTCCGCCCTCCATCTTTCCTCCAATCTTCTCGTTGCCGCATACTCTCCATGGTCGCTAGCATGAGCGCAAGGGTCAGCAAATTTCGCGACGGGGACTGAAAGAGGAGCGGCCGCGATGGCGCAACGTATCCTTGCAGCTGTTATGCTTGTACTCGCGCTCCTCGGCGTCGCCGATGGCTGGCGGCTGCAGGAGAACGAGCGGGGCCAGATGTTGTTCGACGACATTGGACCAGACCGATATCTGATGGGACTCGGCCTACTGCTTGCGGTGCTGGCGCTGTGGCTCCTGATACAAAAGCCGCGGAAGGAACCATCCCCATCGGACGCCGCCGGCAGCACAGAACAGGATGAGTTGAAGAGCAGCGATGCAGGCTTCCTCGCTTGGCTCCCCGCGCATGCGCACGCCGCATTGGCACTCATCGCTTATGCCGCAGCGCTGCCATGGCTCGGTTATTCAGCTTCGACACTTCTGTTCATGATCGTTGCGTTTCGCATCGCTGGCGTAGCGGACTGGTTCAGAAGCGCTGCCTTCGGCGCCATCGCTACCGCGCTTGCCTATGCCATATTCATCAGGGCCTCGGAAGTGCCGCTGCCGAGGGGCTGGCTCACCCACTTCATCGGCTAACCCGTCGGGCCTGCCTCTCCAACTAGGAACACCGGATATTCAGGCGAGACCAGCTCCCTGACGGAGCGAACACAGGAAACATCACATGAAGATCGATGGTCGCTGCCACTGTGGCAACATCAGCTTCGAGGCAGAGGTCGATCCGGCGGCGGTCGCGATTTGCCACTGCACCGATTGCCAGCGCCTGTCAGGCTCGGCCTTCCGTGCCAATGTTGCCGCGGCGGCAAGCCACTTCGTGATGCGGGGCGAGCCCAAGAGCTACATCAAGACGGCCGAGAGTGGCACCAAGCGACGCCATGCCTTCTGCGGCGAGTGCGGCACGCCCATTTATGCCTGCGCGATCGAGAATCCTCAGAGCTACTCGCTGCGCATCGGCACTATCACGCAACGGGCAGCCTTCACCCCCCACCGGCAGATCTGGCAGCGCTCGGCATTGCCGTGGGTAAACGATCTCGCCACAGTGCCGGCCATCGAGAAAGGCTGACGAGTGAACTTTCAGCCGAGATCAAAAACAATTTGATAGAATACGCGAGGCGACCACTCACGCTGACCCAGATGAGCCAATTCAAGAGCTTACCAACTGATTGCGGAAGAACGGCGCGAGCAGCGTGGATCCAATCCCACCAAGGATCCGCGCCAAGCGCGAGCTCCCCATCGAACATCTCTCACGCATCTCCGCATGATGGCACATCCCCATCACCATTAGCGGGCGCTTCTGCACCGACTGCAACGACCAGTATTTCCAGAACCTGAGGTAGACCGAGGCAACAAATTGCCGGCCAGTGTCGGAATGAGGTCCCTTTCGCCGTCCTTGTATCGCGAGCGCCGGACTTTCGCCGGCATGTCCGAAGGAGGCCTGCCTTGAGCATAAGGACCAAACCACTACCGCATTCAGTCTATCGCTGGATCATCGTTGGGGCAGGCGGCTTGCTCGGATGCGTCGCCATCGGCACCATGTTTGCACTGCCGGTGATCTTGTCACCCATGACGCAGGATACGGGGTGGTCGAGGACCGGTGTTTCGGCGGCCATGACGATCGCGTTCCTCAGCATGGCCGTGTTCAGCATGGCTTGGGGTGCACTGTCGGATCGTGTCGGGCCGCGGATCGTTACCCTCACCGGCTCAATTCTTCTCGCCATCAGTCTCTATCTGGCTGGACAGGCGTCGTCGCTACTCATGTTCCAACTGATTTTCGGACTGCTTCTCGGTTGCGCCGTGGCCGCGTTCTTCGCGCCGATGATGGCCACCGTCACTGGATGGTTCGATACCCAGCAGAGTCTGGCAGTGTCCCTTGTCTCCGCGGGCATGGGAATGGCTCCGTTCACGATGTCGCCACTTGTGGCATGGCTCATAGCTCACCATGGCTGGAGGGCTGTCTTCACATTCCTCGCAATGATCGTGGCCGTCGTGATGATTCCGGCATCGTTTCTCCTGCGCCAGCCCCCCACCCTCGATCGCCCGGACAACGCGGCAGGAGACGGGCAGGAGGCGAGTGACGCTGTCCCCAGCGACATGACCGTCGCACAGGCGCTCCGATCGCCGCAATTCGTGATCCTGTTTCTGGCGAATTTCTGTTGCTGCGCCACGCATTCGGGACCGATTTTCCACACCGTGAGCTACGCGATTTACTGTGGAATACCAGCGATCACGGCCGTGACCATATACAGCGTGGAGGGGATCGCGGGCATGGGCGGCAGAGTGGCGTTTGGACTCCTCGGCGATCGCTTCGGTGCCAAGCAGATCTTGGCTTCTGGCTTGCTGATTCAGGCAATCGGGGCGCTCGGCTACTTCTTCGCCAGCAGCCTCGCAGCGTTCTACTCTGTCGCTGCTGTGTTCGGCTTTGTCTATGCGGGCACCATGCCACTCTACGCCGTACTTCTGCGCGAAAACTTCCCACAGCGGATGTTGGGGACCATCATTGGCGCCACGTCCATGGCCGGAAGCCTGGGCATGGCGACGGGCCCGCTCTTGGGCGGCTGGATATTCGACGCTACGGGCGATTATGGCTGGCTCTATCTCTCGAGCTTCGGCATGGGATTGGCTTCGGTTCTTATTATCTTGATGTTCCGTCCTTTCCCCGCCAAATGGGAGCGCAAAGTCGTTGCGCCGCTCGAAGCTTGATCGCGGGAGGATCCGCGATTTGCGTGTCCGCAGGCCGCTGCTTAGAGACCGGCATTTCCTGATCGGCCATTCAGCAGAACGAGTGGCGATGGTTGGTCCGGAACAGGATGAGCGAAGGGCAGGTCTGCAGGACACACTATGGCCAAGAACACGAGTTGGGCTGCGCAACAACGATGTGGAAGCCAACCACTGCTCGCATCTTTGTCGAGACGTTTTCCGGAAGATCAGCGGGCCGCCATCGGGATCGCCGCCAACGATGGGAAGACGAACGCCATCTCTGGCATTGCAGACAGGGGAGCGTAAGGCTCCGCAACATGAGGGAGCACTTCCCAGAGGTATCCGACACGTCCGAGCCCGATCAGAAAGGAGACGACCATGAAGATCGTGACCAGCCTGAGCTTCCAGGGCCAGTGCCGCGAAGCGTTCGAGTTCTACGCCAAGGTCCTGGGCGGAAAGATCATTGCCGCAATCCCCTACTCCGATGCACCTCCGGGGATGCCGCTCACCGACGAGAAGTATAAGACTTGGTTGCTGCATTGCTGGCTCGAGGTCGGCGATCAGGCAATGATGGGAGCAGATATGGACGTCGAATGGGCCCGCAACATTGACAAGCCCAAGAACGGCTTCGATGTCACCCTGCATAGCCAGGACAAGGTCGAAACCCAACGCTGGTTCGATCAGCTTTCCGAAGGCGGCAAGCAAGTCATGCCGTTCGGTGAAACTTTCTGGTCACCCGGTTTCGGCTCGTTAATCGACAAGTTCGGCGTCCCCTGGATGGTCAACACGATTCCATCGGCTGACTGGAAACCGCCGCAGACCTGATCGCGACGGAAAGCAGGTCATGTCCGAGCCGTCGTAGCGGCGGCGTGAACCACGCCGCCAGTGCGAGACGCATCCTCGAGCTCGGATATCGATCGACCGGCAAAAGCCGCAATCATCACCGATATGAATACGAGCGCCGGTCGCCGCAACGAACGCAGCAGCGCGGTCATGGCACTCGAGCGGCAGCAGGGAAGGAAGCCCGTCCGGCAACGCGTAACCATCCGCTTGCGCGATGTTGAAAACGGGCGAGGCGCGGGCGACGCTGCGGCGGCCATCGTCGTCGGGCTGGTCGGGGTCGGCAAACCACATAACCATCACCTGGCACTCTTTGGCGCGTAGTTCGAAAAGTCTTTTGGAGTTAATCTTGCCTGGTGCGACCATCACGATTGTCTGCTCTCGCCCTAAGCCTTCTTCCTGCCGACTGAGGAACTCTGATGACAGATCGTATGCTGCAGCCGTCTCGCATCGAGGTCTTTCACTTCAATGCTGCAATTTCCGATCCGATCGTCACGTCGTTCGGTTCGATTCCGGCCCGCAATGCTCTTCTGCTACGGCTCGAGGACAAAGACGGAGCGTTCGGCTGGGGCGAAGTTTGGGCAAACTTTCCACCGACTGGTGCAGCGAGCAAAGCGGCGTTGCTCGAGACGATTATCATTCCCATGGTTCTCGGCCGGACGTGGTCAACCCCTGCCGCCGCGCTGATTGATCTGACGCAGAAAACGCGTCGCTACGCCATCCAGAGTGGCGAGCCAGGTCCGTTTGCAGCTTGCATCGCGGGGATCGAGATTGCGTTGTCCGATCTCGCTGCACGTAAAGCCGGACTTCCGTTGTGGAAGGCGCTCGGGCGCGCGACGAGACCGGAGCCATTGATGGCTTACGCGAGCAATCTCAACCCTAAGGGCGCCCCTGAATACGTTGCGATGTGTCGGGAACGTGGCTATCGCGCCTTCAAACTCAAAGTCGCTTTCAATCTGAAGAGCGATCTCGCCAATGTTCGTGAAATCAGCTCCGCCTTGAGAACAGGTGAGCGCTTCATGATCGATGCCAATCAGGGATGGGATCTCGAGACGGCCCGCCCGGCCGTCGAGGCATTCAGCCAATTTCCACTGGACTGGATCGAGGAGGCCATCCCCGCCGACGATCCTCCCGAGCACTGGGCCGAGCTTGCGATGCTCTCTCGCGTTCCTCTGGCCGGCGGCGAGAATATCATGGGCTTTGCGGCTTTCGATGCCGCGATCAACGCAGAGCATCTCGGGGTCATTCAACCGGACATCTGCAAGTGGGGAGGAATTTCGGGGTGCAGCGCAGTCGCGCGCCGCGCCGTTGTCGCAGGTCGTCGATACTGTCCGCACTGGCTCAATTCAGGGCTCGGACTACACGCTGCGGCACACGTTTTGGGTGCCGTCGGCGGTGATGGACTCCTTGAGCACGACGCCATGGAAAATCCACTTCAGGCCATACTGGCCCAGCCATTCCCCACCCTCGCCGATGGCCGGTTCGAACTCACTGATGTATCGGGCCTCGGCGTCACTCCTGACCTTGTGGCCGCCAAAGAGTTTTTGGTTCACTACTCGGAACACCATATGTAACCTCGACTTGAAAGTCGTCTGCCACAAGCCACGCGCGACCTGCTGATACCGCGAATGAAAGCCGATGACCTTGGTCCGTTACGTGCGCGCCCTTTGTCTGATGCTCGTCCTATCGGCGCCTGCTCTGGCACAAGCACCTGCGCTATCCGACGAAGACAACATCCGCACGGTCATCGGGCAATGGTACGCTGAACTCGCAAAAGCCAATAAAGGCCGCACCAATAGCATCGTGGCGCCGGGCTTCATCGATTCTACTCCGCATCATCGTTATATTAATAATGGCTCCCGCGCCCTTGGACCGCGCGTCTATACGCATATGTCACTCGACGCCCTGAAGTTCACCTACATCATTGACGCCATGCGCATCGATCCGAACTTCGCCCGGGTTAGAGTGTCAGAGCGTGGCTATTTCTACGCCGCCGCGGCGCAAGTGACCTACGAGCGCTTGATGGATACGACCTTCGTTCTCGAACGACATGAGAAGAACGGCCAATGGGTGATCCTTGCCCATCAGTCGGGCTCATATGGCATCTCGCCGGATCAGGCCACCAATCCCATGCCCGATCTTCGCGAATTTTATTACGCTACCAAAGGCAAAGACCGCGACCCGGACGCCGGCGCCCGCAATGCGAAGAAATTCTAGGCAATCGGCAGCGTCTGAGTCATTTATGCATTTTTTGAACGTGCGCCGAACTCGACAACCATTTGCGAGATTATGCCATGGAGTCAGCGCGCGCTTTGGGCGAGCGCGGTGAGTCGATCGAAGACGAGCTGGTCGATCTCTAGCCCTTCCAAGAGCAAACGCTCGCGGGTGCGGGCCGAACGCTCAGAGGGGATACGAATCTCGTCGACGCCGGCCTGGCGCGGCGACTCTTTAATGCGATCAATGAGCTCCCCCACCCGCGCCTCGAACACATCGGCCGGGCCGATCAGCTCCGGCTTAAATGCGATGAAGAGGTAGCCGTAATCGCTACGCTCTGGCACTGCGGCGCCTGCGAGCAAGCCCAGCGCTTGCATCATCAGCGACAGCCCAAAGCCCTTGTAGCCGCCCTCGGGACCACCGAAGGGGAGCAGCGCACCTTGCCGCGCGAGTGTTGGATTGCGAGTCGGCGCACCATTGGGGCCGAGCGCGACACCCTCCGGCAACTCATCGCCGAGCCGCTCGCGCAGCATCAGCTCTGTCATCATGAAGGCCGAGGTACCGATGTCGAGAATGATCGGCCCCTTCGACGAGGGGATGGCGATCGCGAACGGATTGGTACCGAGTACCTTGGTTGTGCCTCCGAAGGGCGCCACGTGCGGTTGGGCACCCGTCGAATGCAGGGCCACGAGGCCCGCCTTGGCGATCATTTCAACGTAATAGGCGGCGCGCCCGCTCATCCAGGCGTCATGCACCGAGACGAGCGCGATGCCGTGCACGTCGGCCTTTTTGATCGTCGCCTCGGCCGCGTAGTAGAGCGCCAGCATACCGACATTATTGCCGCCATCGAGAGCCAGTGACACCGCCGTCTCGCGCAACGCTGCGATGGGCCGGCGCGGTCTCTTGAAGTTCTGGCTCTCCGGCACATTCAGGATCTTGGCGAGGCCCGAGTATTCATAGCCACAGAGCGCGGCATCGATGCAGTGGTCACAGACAATTCGAGCCTCATCCTCGGTGTAGCCAATACCTCTCAGTGCCGCCTCGCCAAGCGCCCGTGCGTCAGCGACGTTCAAGTGAACGCGTCCAGGTTTCACGTCTCGCTCTCCGTCCGCGCTGCGAATACCACCGGCGCAGTCCCCGTTCGACATCATTCGGTCGCGCTGGCGTCGGGCAGCGCATTGAGTACCTGCTGTTCCGTTCGAACGCGCCCGCTCATGCCCCCTCATGCCGGCTCGCCAACGAAAGGCTATCGGATCAGCACAATCGTTGGCAACCAGCGGTTAGCGCACTGCCCACGTCCGATATGCAGGACATCGGGACGGCGATTAAACGTCGCTTCTCTCGGCGGGAATGTATGCGTGGGCCCGTTGCAGGGGCATTGCGGCCTAAAATCGCCCCCCAACGCATCGGCACCAGTTCGCGATTGCCGTCAATGCCAAGGCCCATGATCTTGGCGCCGCGCATCGGCATGAAAATAACCATCTTATCTGCGAAGCATAGTCGGATGAACTCCCCCCTTTTCGTCGAATGCGCAAGATTTCTCCCTGACGTATACAGAAATGCTAACTTCGTATCAGCGCGGCGGCGAAAGGATCGCCGGGCACATAAAACCGAGGGAGGAGTACTTTGAAGCAGTTTGTACTCAGAGCTAGCTTGGCAATGGCCGGGCTGGCGTTGACGCTCGTCGCCCATCCGGCCGCGGCCCAGGTGAGTGACGATGTTGTGCGCATGGGCGTACTGACCGATATGTCGAGCCTCTATGCCGACATCAACGGACCGGGCGCTATCGTCGCCGCAAAGATGGCCATCGAGGATTACGGCGGAACCGTCCTCGGGAAAAAGATCGAGCTTATTTCGGGCGACGTCCAGAACAAGCCTGACGTCGCAGTATCGACCGCCGGCCAATGGTTCGACGTCGATAAAGTGGACGTCATTCTTGGAACGAGCAGTTCCGCCGCCTCGCTGGCGACATCGAGCGTCGCCGCTGAAAAGAACAAAATCTTTATCGCCACGGACCCCGTTTCGTCGGATTTCACGGGCAAAGCATGCACCGCAACTACGGTTCATTGGGTGCACGATACGGCCGCGCTCGCCAACGTCTTAGGGGCGGCGGTTGTGAAGTCGGGCGGCAAGACCTGGTTTTTCTTGACTGCTGACTACGCCTTTGGGCATGCGCTCGAACGCGACGTCACCGCCATCGTCACCGCCAACGGAGGCACCGTCGTTGGCAGCGTTCGACATCCGCTCAACACGTCGGACTTCTCGTCCTTCCTGTTGCAAGGGCAAAGCTCGAAGGCTCAGATTATTGGCTTGGCGAATGCCGGTGGCGACACGATCAACGCGATCAAGCAGGCGGCGGAATTCGGTATCGGACAAGGAGGACAAAACCTTGCTGGCCTCCTCGTGTTCATCTCCGACGTCCACAGCATTGGACTGAAACTGGCGCAGGGGCTGAGGCTCACTGATTCCTTCTATTGGGATCTGAACGACGGCACGCGCGCCTTCGCCAAACGCTGGAGCGCCCGTATGAACGGACGCATGCCAACGAGCATCCAGGCCGGCTACTACTCATCGGTAACGCACTATCTGAACGCCATCAAGGCGACGGGTACTGACGAAACCGGGAAAGTGATGGCCTGGATGAAGGCGAACCCGACCGACGACCCGCTGTTCGGCAAGGGCTATATCCGCAAGGATGGCCGCAAGATCCACGAGATGCACCTGTTCGAGGTCAAGAAACCCGAAGAGAGCAAGGGACCGTGGGATTACTACAAGCTGATCCGCGATATCCCCGGCGAAGAGGCCTTCCGCCCGATGGATAAAGGTGGCTGCCCACTCGTAAAGTGATTGCCTGTCTCTGGCCCCGAAGCTGCACCCGGGCGGCGCCCAAGCTGGCGTCGCCCGCTTTATTTGGCCGTCTATTTGTCAACCGGCCCGGAACTTTGACCCATATCGATGTGAGTTTCCCCGAACATGAGCGCCGTGCGGGCCACTCTCATCCGGAAACACTTGTTGGCCATCCTCCGCCGCGAGATGGGGAAATAACGGCCCGGCAATCCGAGCTCTTCCGAACAAAAGCCGAAGCGGCAGCCGCCGCTTCTCCGCGCGCACATGACCGACGTTGGGCAGGCGTTTGCCCTCTGCGCTGCGGTTGGACGTCCGGCTGGCGCCATTGCGAACACAAGGCCGACATCCACAAGGGCACGCCCTGCCACCAATGCAATCCGGTATCGAATGAGGTGTCTCATGACTGAGCGCAGCCTACTCGGTCCACGAGATCGTCCAGCGCTACGGCATCTCCCAGGCGACCGTGAACCGCCTGATCAACAGCAGATTGATCCGTCTCGAAGATCCTCGGCCGGCGCCTTATTGATGCGCAGGGGTTCGCCGAGGCCTACCGGCGAGGCATCGCCGCAAACCAACGAGTCCGCCTGCACTTCCAATGCGCCCCGTGCATTTCCCACACGTTCTTTGGAAAAAACAGAACGAAGATTCTGCGTAATCACAGCGCTCTTCAGAACGAAAAGTTCGATGTGGCGCTCAGCGGTCATCTCAGAAGATTATCCCGTAAGCTTTTGAATATCGCATTAAACACAGAAATATTCTCCGTCTCCGGCAGAACTATATTTATTTGATAAGAAATGCCAAGTCCGCCTTTTAGAGAAATTCCTCCCCCATTTTCATGAATTTCTTCGGTAATTTCGCTCCGATTTTCAGGCGTTGAAGGTCCTGAATTTGCCGAAACTTCACTACTTATGAAACTTCGGATGGCATCAAATGAAGCATACATAAGACGAACGATCGGGTCCGCTTTTCTTAGGCCGGTAATCTCAACGATAGTATCTTTAACAGAGCTTTCGTCCGCCTTATGAATATACTCATTTCTTTTGAATAACTCGCCAAAGGCATTCTTTAGTCCGTCATACGCCGCCTGACTGCGTCCGCTATCCGTCTTGAATTTTGAATAGAGGAGTGTCGGGGCTCCATCCGAGCCAATAAACTGCATTTTTTTAAGAAGAGGAGGAACTGCTCTGGCTGCCCCACCCGTGAGCTTCAGGATGGTCTCCATATAGTTGGTTCCGAATTTATCCGGACGCTCTGCAGGAATGATTAGTTCAAGTGCCCTCTTAAAAACGCCTGGTGACGTAGTATAGGGTATTCCACCCTTGATCTCTCGACGATCCGGCTTGTCTTTTTCAGTTGCGGAAGCTGCCGCTCCAGTCTCGCTGGTCTCGTTTATCGTCTTGATCGTCGCCATAGCTTCCCCCTGCAACTGAATACTATCTGCCAGCCGTTGAAGCGCAAGAGGATATGAACGTCTCAAAATTCCAGCGGCTGCTTGAGGCCTACTGCTAGGGTCGTGGTAAGGTCCGCAGCGCACATGGACGGCTGTCTTCCGCCTTTGCGTCACACAGCAGACCATCCATAGCCGGCCCTCACCTCGTCAGCGGCAGGCCCAGCAGCTAGCTCTGTAGACAACGTCAAACTTTGGCGTGAAAAACGGCGGTGACCGGCGGTTCACCATGCAACTTGGTGGTGATGCGGTGATCGGCGGCAATATCGCGCTATGGAGGGCAATCGGCGGGGTGTGGCGGGCCGTGCGGGAACCGGATGGGCACGACTTCTACTCTATAGCCCTCCCGATTAAACCTTGAAGTCGGTTGCTAGCCCAGCGAAATCGCATGAAATTTCATGTTCCATGCGATAATCGGCGGTTTTCGGTAGCAAGTTTGCCGCTGGTACAAAGCCAGCGGTCACAGCGGCAATGAATAGCTATATCTTCCGCTTTGCGCCTTCGAACCGGTCACTCACGGTTACGAATGGACTAGAATAGTCGGATCAGTCAGCGCGGCTGGCCTTTGCCTGAAGCCATACCGGTAAAAGCTAACGCCATCGAATGTGCGTTCTTTGGATCGCCGCACGAATAGGAAGGTCGCGCAGTCCACGACTTCGGCTTGTTCTGCAAACATCCCTACGATGTTTCGTCCAAAGTCTTGCCACTCGCCTGGGTCCAATGGCGTCTTTGCTAGGTGGCACGCAACGACAAAAAGCTTCCGCCCAACAGCAAACTTGGTCATGGCGACGTCTTCGCCATTGTGGGGAACGCCTCTTCGGAAACGTCGAACTCTCTTTTCGCAGTCGAAAAGTGCGGGGGGAAACTGGTTTAGTACGGTATCGATGATATCAAAGCGATGTCGCTGGTCTGAGTTGCGATAAAGTTCCTGGATAATCTGGCGCCACATGGGCGACAGAGCCACGGGAACGTCGATCGCGCGTCTATCCAAACGAGGCTTTTTTGGAAGCCGTACTGGAGTATCGGATGCGTGAAACACCACTCTCTTCCCCTCTAGCTCCGTTGGATCGAGATAGAGGCCGTTGATAAGGTAAAGTGACAGAATGTCTTGTTCATCGCCGTCGAAGTCGATCAGATCGTCAACACTGCTCCTTCGCGTCAGGTAGTGCTGCGCTGCAAGCTCGGTATCCAAATAGCGGCAAATCATCTGGAGTTCACCCAGCGACAGCACCGGAGCCCACGCCGTGTCAGAACCAATTAGGCCTAAACCCTTCAGATAGTGTTTAGCGCTGGTTAGATTAGCGAAGTGCTCAAAGCAAACACTGTACCGGAAAACCACCTTTGGTCGGTCGAGATGTAAGTCGAGGGGGCTGTTGTCAGATTTGAGTCGGAAAGCGGCATTTTGTCGGCAGGTGTCGAGATAGTTCTGCAGTCGCCAACCCTGTTCGCCAGGTTCCACAAAGAGTTCTTTGAAATTCTTTCGCAAGCTAAGGTCGCCACCGCGCCGCGCCGCATCCTTGATGCGACCGGACTTAGCTTCGAAAACGAAGATGAAGTTCCCTAGCAGCGCTACAACGTCGTTTTCCCAAGTCTTGCCCGTATTTGGGTCATCCCAAACAACGCCCCGATAGATGGTAGCAGAGGGCATCGCAGTCGCTAGCAACGCCACAATGGCTTGTTCGAGATAGTCTGCTCTAGCGTCTTCATAAGCCACTTCAAGTGTCTTGTGACCAACCATGAGCCCTTCCATGATGGCAAATGGAAAGGAGAAAATGAGTTGCGGAAGTGCCGCGAACAAGCTGCCGTCCGCTAGGCGGATGTATGGCTTCGTCCAGATTGGATTGTCTAGATAGATGTGCTCGGGGTTGGTGTCCTTAAGTTCTCCTGGCGCCAGCGACAGATCATAGAGTACGTCCACTATGGCCGCAGGGAATTGCCCTTCGAGTGTGGCGCGGTCGAATGTAAACGCCGATGGCCATGACAACTCTGACATCTGGAACCCGGCTAGGCGAAGCTGCTCCAAATCTTCAAATCGAGTTTCTCCGTATCGCCACGCTCGAGCGGCTACAGGATAACTCGACCTAAAGAACTCAATCGCAGCCTCCACCTTCTGGCGATGAGGTGAGTGCAACAGGTCGTTCACATAGCCGCCAAAAACGCGAAGACGCCCTTCGACTAGAGTTACTAACTTGACCATCGATGCAAAAAGTGCGGAAAGGCGGTAGCCGAGAGCCGCTTCGGACTGTCGATCAATCTTGCACAGCACCGCCGATAGGGTGCTTTCGCAATCTTCCCGACTGAATAAGTTGCGATAATAGAGGGTTTGAAGACGTACGCGTCGACGAACCAAGGCCGGGAGTTCGGATTCGCCTGGTGTCTCTGGCTGCTTTCGTATGAAGCCGTAGATATGGCGACTCATCAGCGCCCAGTATCGAACAAAGTTTTCTGGCGATGTTGGCACCGCCTTGAATGGTGCCTCCGTCATCAATACGAACGCCTGGGCTATCTCCACTTCCACCTGCTCAAGTGGCCGCACTTTGGCGGGGTTGCCTGCCCCTCTTACCCCTTGCATGAGATATCGAAGCGCCGTTCGGGCAAGGACAACTAGAGGATCGCGAGCCGCAAAGAAGGTCACAAGAGCCTCACGTGAGATTGCGAATTCGGTGCGCCACTGATCGTCGGTCCAGTTCTCCGTCCCTGCCAACTCATCTGGTACCGGAAACTCGGTCGCGCTGTAGCCAGGAATTGCTTGTTCGAGATCGGTCATCACTAATAGGTCGGGCTACCGTATATTGAAGGCATATCATCAAATTTTTAGGTTAGCCGAGACAGCACGGAGCGCTAACCAGCGTCAAGCCGACCTAGTCTCGACGGTTGTCTGCTTCGGTGAGGGGCTTTCGTACGCCTGACGGCACCCGAAACCCTTCACCTTCGCGGACATCGAAGCAAACATCAGGCAACATCGCTTTAATCGGGAAACTGACACTGCAGCCGCGATGCCTAACGGCCTCAAGGTTGATGGTTGCTCCGTAACCGGTGGCGAACACGCGCGCTTGGCGATGGGAGCGAGCGCACTTCAATCTTCACGCTTCGCCGGCACTTCCTCAAATGCTATTGTTCTCCTGGGGGGAGGAACAATGAAGATAGTTCGACTGGATATAGACGGCTTTCGCGGCGTCCAGAACGGAACGGTTCTGTTCGGCGATTTCACTATTCTCATTGGCGCAAACAATTCGGGAAAGACAACTGTCGTCGAGGCGCTTGCGCTGCTCCTCGGGCGCGAACGTCTGGTACGCCATCTCACGGAACATGATTTCTTCGGCTCCGATCCCGTCGCGGCAACAAGAATAAAAATCGTCGCCACAATTTCGGGTTTCGCTCACAACGACCCCGACCACCACCATGACTGGTTTCGGCAGGGACGCGGCGTTGAGAAATGGTTTGACCCCGTCAGCGGCGACCTACATCCGGCGGCTACAGAGCAGGCGACCGAGCTTGCCTGCCAGATCGCGTTCTGTGCGCACTTCGATCGCACGACACTCGAAACGGATACGGTGCGCTACTTCTATGACGATGGACATGACGACGATCCGTTCGCGGATGACTCGCCGGTCGTGCCGCTCCCTATCAGCCTCATCAAGGAGCTTGGCCTCTTTCTCGTGCCCGCCAACCGGACTTGGGACCGGATGATGTCCTTTGGCTCCGATCTGTTCCGGAAGACGGTCGCTTACGTGGGGGGTAACCCAGCGGAGGCGGTGCTGGCCGAGCGGGACAGGCTCCGCAATCCCGAACAGCCGCTCGAAGAAGATGAGAAGCTTGCCGCGCTCGTCGGTGAGGTGAATGACGATCTCGAAACGCTCTTCGGCCGCCAGATCGATCTTAGTCTTAGATTGACCACGACCGACAGCGACGGCGTACTCGATGCCGTGATGCCGCACTTTCAGGAAGCGGGACGCCCGCCGTTGCCTGGCCGTAGGCATGGCAACGGCATCATCTCGCTTCAGACTCTCGTGCTGCTCATGCGGTTTGGCAGTCTGCGCAAAGCGCGCGGCGATAACTTTATCATGCTGATCGAAGAGCCCGAACTGCATGTGCCGCCGCCGCAACAGAGAAAGCTGCTCCACTATTTGAGGAAGATGGCGACGCAGACGATCATCACAAGCCATTCGCCGACCGTCTCATCGGTGGCCGATCCTCATCAGCTCGTGTTGATGGTCAACCGCGCGGGCGCGCTATCCGCCAATCCGTTGCTAAAGTCGCCGATTGACCAGAACGCGACGGCAGTGCGGCGCTCGCTCTTTCTGACCGAGCGCGCGGCGACGGTTTCCGCGGTCATGCATCCCGCCGTCCTCGTTCCCGAAGGAAAGTTCGACGCGTCATGGCTGCGCTTGTTCGGCCGCATCGCCGATTTGACGGAGCTTCCGGCAGACCCACAAGGGGCAACTTTCACGCACGAAGTCGGCGTCATTCCAACCAAAGATGCGCGCATTGCTGAGACCTACCGCGACCTTGCCATCGTGCATCCTTCAATCAGCTGCCTTGTCGACGGAGACGGGGCAGGCAATGACTACAAATCCGCCTTGTCGGCAGGCGCATCACCTTGTCACCGGGTCATCCAGTGGCCGAACGGCTGGATGATAGAAGATGTTGTCGCGTGGGTGTGCAGCGCCGATGCAACCATTATCGCGCACGCCGACCTCGCGGCCTTCGGCTTGCCCGCAAATATCGGCGGGCTTGCAGACCATCTGAAAGCCGACGGAGCCAAGCGCGACGAAATTCTCCACATCACACTGGCCGATGTCATAGTCGGCAAGCCCGCGTGCAGCCGTCGCGTGCGGCACGTTCTTTCCGTTCTGGCAGCAATAGCGACAGGCAAGCAACCCCTTGCGAACTCGGCCCAAGCCGCAGCCCACGCGAACGGCATAACCACTCATTGGACGTTCAACGATGCCTTTCCGGGGATTTGAGGGACCGGCAGGCTCTGGCAAGACCCACAGGCTCATGGAGTCTGTGGGAGAGCGGCTGGCGCAAGAAGCGATGCTGCCACACCAGAAGGTGCTCGCGCTCACTTTCATGCATGGCTCGCGCCGCCGCCTCGACGAGGAGCTACGCCTAAATCCGCTGTTGCGCGGGAAGTCGGTCGCCATGACGATCGACAGCTTCGCATTGCAGGTGTTGACGCGCTGGCGTTCGCTTGCGGCGGCGCTGGGTCTCGAAGCCGGAGATTTCAACGCAAACTGCAATTCCTGCGGGCAGCTTCTGGAGAATCCGCAAGTCGCGAGATGGGTCGCACGCTCCTATCCAGTCATTCTGGTGGATGAGGCGCAGGAACTCGCACCGCCACGATTGCGCATCGTAAGCGCGCTCGCGCCGCATGCGTCCGTTTTTGTCGCTGCGGACGAATTCCAATGCCTCAACGAGGAGATAGACACCGGCCCGTTCATGGAGTGGTTTCAGGGCGGGGATACCACCCAACTCAACCACATCCATCGAACAGCGGTTGCTGGCTTGCTGAACGCCGGCGCGAACTTGCGTCAGCTCGTGGCACCTGGCGCAGGTCCGGGGCTCACTATCAATTACTATTACAAGAACAACGCTCCATTCCGCATCGGCGCGGCGATACATTATGCGCAAGGAACGCGTGCCGTGCTCTTTCCACCGGCAGGGCGCGACTGGGCTGAAGCGATCGCCCAAAGGCTCAGTCAAGGATTGCACTCCGCCACCTACAATATACCTCCGATACGATTGAGCTTGGAGCCGCATGCCTCGGACGAGATCGCAGCCGTGATGTCGGTCGTAGGAGATGGAGACGTACTAACGCCCGCACAGGTTGCCGAGCGATTTGCGCAGTTAGAAAGCCCGCCACGCTGGGTGTCGCAAGTTACAGCGGCCGCTTTTCAATTGATGATCCGGCAGGGCAAGACGCTTTGGACCGCACCAGAACTTGGCGCCCTCGTAGATCGGAAGGCTGCAAGTTTCCGCGCTCATGCGAGTGATCGCGTGCGCGGCATTCCGCTTCTTGGTATCCATCAGGCGAAGAACCGGCAGTTCGATCACGTCGTTATTCTTTGGCCGCACGGCGTGCCAGGGAGCGATGAGCTAAAAGCCAGACTGCTCTACAACGGCATCACCCGCGCACGTAGAACCTGCAAGGTGTTCGTCCGCGGGCAAAACCTGCTCCAGCAAGCACCGTTCGTCTTCAACGGTGCCTGACGCGAAAACGGACGGCTGCTTCTCACTAAGGGGTATGTGTCTCTAATTTTGATATCTGCAGATAACGACAGTATTCCAGTCGAAGGGCCAACCGTCCGAGCGTGCCCAAGCGACCTCACCCGAGCAAGCCGGCAATGGCCAAGAGTAAAAACAGAGACGAGTTTTCGCCTGCGACCAAACGAGCCATTGAGCGGCAAGCGCGCGGCCATTGCTCCAACCCGGCATGCCGCCGTTTGACCCACGCCGCCACGTCCGATGGCGCGGGTGAAATCAATATCGGCCAAGCCTCGCACATCTGCGCTGCTGCACCGGGCGGTCCCCGCTACGACCCGCAGATGACTTCTGACGAGCGCGCGGCCGCCGATAACGGCATCTGGCTCTGCGACGTGCACGGGCGCGCTGTCGACGCCAAGGATTCGAAATTCACTGTAGACGAATTGCGCGGGTGGAAGAGACAGACGAACGAGGATTCGTGGCGCAGCGTGATGCACAACGTGCCGTACGGGCCCGACATGCAAGCACCCACGCCGGACGACCTGGGGCGCCGCCTGCGGGCAGCGGCCTCAGCCGATCTGGCAGTGTTCCGCCGAACGCCCAAATGGCCGGGCACAAACGTGGCGCTCACGCTGACGTTAAAGGTGAAGCATGTGGACGAGGCGCTGAGCACGCGCGCGCTTGCCAACGCCGTGACCACGCTGGATGACCTTATCCTTGTCGCGGCACCCGGAATGGGAAAGACGACAACCCTCTTTCAGATCGCCGACGGCGTGCTGGAGATCGGTAATGGCACGCCGCTTATCGTGCCGCTTGGAGATTGGGCCACTGAAAGCGATGCGCTGCTCGTATCCATCCTGAAACGCCCCGCGTTCAACGGGATTTCAGAGCAGGATTTCCGCACCGTCGCGACGAAGCCTGGCGTCGTGCTACTTCTTGACGGCTGGAACGAACTGGATGCCGCCGCACGCGAACGCGCGCGCGTGCAAATCACGGCCCTCAAGACTGAATTGCCGGAACTCGGTCTCGTCATTTCCACGCGCAGGCAGGCCCTCGACATTCCTTTCGGTGGGACGCGGGTCGATTTGCTGCCGCTTGACGACGAGCAGCAAATGGAGATTGCGCGCGCCATGCGCGGCGAGGCTGGCGCACAGCTCGTCGATCAAGCGTGGCGGACAACGGGTGTCCGCGAACTCGTCACAATCCCTCTCTATCTCACGGCACTGCTGTCGCTGCCAGAAGGCGCGCCTTTTCCGACCACAAAGGAAGAAGTGCTACGGCGCTTCGTTGCCGCGCACGAACAGGAAGCCCGCCATGCGGCGGCGCTTCATGCCGTGGCCCTCGGCTTCCAGCAGGACTATTTGGATAATCTCGCCGTGTTCGCCACGACAACGGCTAACACGGCGATTACGGACAGCAACGCGCGCAAAGCGGTTGCTGAGACCGCGCGGGTCCTGATGGCCGATGGGCAGATGACCATCACCACACAGCCCGACACGTTGCTCGACACGCTTGTCAGCAATCACGTTCTGACGCGCTCCGGCGACACGCCGGGCTATTCGTTCCAGCACCAACAATTTCAGGAATGGTACGCCTCGCACCACGCTGAACGACTGATGCTACAAGCCGTCAGCGATCCGGCAGCACGGGAGAAACTGAAGGCCGACGTGCTCGATCAGCGCCCGTGGGAGGAAGCAGTCCTGTTCGCCGTCGAACGGAGCGCGCGCGGCGACGTCGCGCAGAAGGCCGCATGCAGCGCCGCCGTCCGCACAGCTTTTGACGTCGATCCCACCCTCGCGGGCGAGATGATCTTCCGCGTTACCGACGAGGTATGGGCACCGATCGGCGCCGAAATGCGGAGCCTCACCGAGCAGTGGCACGCGCCCGGCAAGGTAGATCGCGCGGTGCGTTTCATGATCGCGTCCGGCAGGCCGGAATTCGGCGATCTTCTTTGGCCGCTTATTTCGCACGCGAACACTCAGGTGCACTTGTCTGCCCTCCGGGCGGCAAGGCGATTTCGTCCGTCCGTGCTTGGGAGCGATGCCCCGGCGCGGATCGCGGCGTTGCCTCCGGACATCCGAAAGAACGTGCTGCATGAAATTGCCTCGCACGGCGAAATCGACGGCCTCGACCTCGCGACCGCGATTGCGAAAAACGACAGCGACCCAGATGTGAAAGCGACGGTGGTCGATGCGCTTTCATTTCGGCGGGCGGATCGCCAAATCGCCGACTTGCTCGCCGACGCGGGCGACGCGACTTACGACATCCTCGCCGAGAAGGGTCACCTCGACGACATAGCAGTCAATGCCGTGCAGCAGGAACTCCAGCGAGCGCGCGAACGGCGCAAGGCCGCTGGCATTTCGCACTTCCAGCGCCTGCGCACGCTCATCTACGCGCCGGGCGGAGATGACCGCGACGCCGAGGTTGCTGAGATTATCGCCGAAATGGAGATCGACCGGAAGCGCGATGGCGAAATGCACCTGTTGTACGAAGCGCGAAAGCGCTACCCGCAGGCCCTCGCTGACGGGCTGCTGCGCCGCGTGCGTGAGCACCGCGAACTCTTCTACGGCGCAGACAATATTCTTGCGGCCGCGGGGTTTGCCCTTGAGGACGACGCGCTGCTCGGGATCACCCTCGAAGAAACAAGCCGCCACGACGATCGCGCCGAGGCCGCCGCTTCGGTGCTGGGACCAAACGCCGTTGGTCGGTTGATCGACGCGTATCTTGCCGCTGGGAAAGTCGTGCGCGACGCCAGCGGGAAGTACGACCAGGAGGTGGGTGAACGCTATCACGGTCTGCGCGCCCGTATCGGCCACACGCCAGGCGCAAGTTTGGTGGCCGCCGTTCAGGCGCGGGCGGTGAACGCTGACAATGAGGAAATCGCCCAACTGGCCGAGCTGTTTTCCCGCGATACCTACGGCGACGACGAGCGGGCGCGACCCTTTAGTGAGGAAGGCTTGGCCGCGATAGGAGTGCTGGCGCGCGATTGGGCCGAGCACATGCTTGCCGCAGGGGATGAGGAGCGCTGGCGAGTGGCTACCATTGCAACGATGATGAGCCATGCGCCGTCAGTCGCGCATCTTCCACACTTGAAGAGATTGCTAGACGACAACCTGCATCGCTATCGTGCCTTCCGCGAAAAAGCGATCGCGAGCGGCTGGAAGAATCGCGACGCCGTACAAGAAGCGCAACATCCGCATATGCACGAATACCAACGTGCGTTTTTGGCGATCAATGCACCGGAGACCACTGCGCTAATGTGTGAATACCTGACGGATGAGCATTTTGGCGAACTCGCGGCACGAGTACTGCTTGTCCATTGGATCAAGGCAAACGTGCCCCAGAACGACAAGACGTTCCGCAGCCGTGTAGATTTTTCGGGCGTACAAGCCCGCCGTGAGGCTCGCGCAGCGGCCCCCACGACGACCTCGGCCGAGGCGGAAGCGATCTTCGGTGCAATCGACACACTGGTTGTCGATGGCGCGACGGATGCGCAACTGAAGCTGGGAATTGCACTCGGCACAGTCGGAGCACGACTCCCGCATGGCCAGCGTGACCTGACGATCCAGAAACTCATTTCTCTTGCGCCGAGGCAAGCGCGCGCAGCCTTGCTGTTGTCACTGATCCTCTCTGGCGAGGACATCGACATCAAGCTCGTGTCCGACGGCATTGCTGAGACCTTTGAGGCGGCCAAGAAGGAGACTTGGATTCTCACTCAAAGCGACGCCTATCAACTACGTGATTGGTTGCGTCTTTTGCCGTTTGGGACGCCAGTTACCGATCTGCCCGCTATTGTGCGCGGGATTCCGGAGACGCAGCGCAATCCACGCATGCTCGAAGAAATGGTAAGCGGGCTCAGCAACTTGTCTTCGAACGAAGCAGAAAGCGTGATCTTCACGCTCGCAGAAGAAGACCCGCGCTTTTATCAGAACAATCAGTGGCGCGCGACCGCGTTGAGCCTTAGTAGCGCCTCGGCCGCGCGCAGTCTTGTTGATTTGACTATCAGCGGCGCTCTTGACGGCACGTCGTACGATGGGTGGCACTGGCGGCGCGAACTGGGTGGCTTGATTTCGGAATTTCCGGAGGTGCGCGCCTACGTCTATGACCTGTTGAAGGATGGGCCGACAACAAAGCAGCTTACCCCGCTGGCCAGCGTAGTCGCCGAAGAACCTGACACGGACGGCGTGCTGATACTGATTGATTGTGAGATTAGAACCGGACACTCATTTATGGGACGGCAGGCAGTGGAAAGCGCCGTCACAGAGCGCATCCCGGTAGAGAACTGGAAAGGTGCTTACAATATCGTGCCCGTTCCGGCAGCAGAGCTACGCCGAAAGCTGCTGGCGATGACGGGCAGCGGCGGCAAGGATGATCCCGCCGCCCGCTGTCTCAATCTCATAGACAAGCTCCGGGACGAGTACGGTGCGCCGGAATCGGAACCACGCCATCCCGATCTTGCGTCAGGGCGCCCTTGGCCGATCTTGACGCCCGATCCCGACGCCGAGGACGGAAACTGATTTGGTAGGCGAACGATCCGGGCGAAATGTCGGCCCGAAAGCGAGCGCGCGTCTGCATTCCAGCTTTCCTGCCGCACAGCCACCAGTCCATTCACGGCCCTAATCCGGTCATGCCAGAGCAGAAGCGGAGCACGCTATGGACGTATGATCGGCGATTGTGACGAAGGACTATCCTACATGGCAAGGCGTGCGTGAACCCCAGCCCGAAGCGCAACTGCTCGAAAATGTGCTATCTATCTGATAACACAAGATATTATTGGATTATTTGTGCGGCAATCGGCGGTGTTTGGCGGAGAGGGGGGGATTCGAACCCCCGAGACCGGTCACCCAGTCTGCCGCATTTCGAGTGCGGTGCGATCGACCACTCTGCCACCTCTCCTGGCCGCTCCCGGTCGGCACGATGATTTGGGCACGAGTGACCCAGAGAATCGGCTGCGAGTGCTAACTCGGGGCTTCTAAGCGATGCTGCGCCTCGAAGCAAGGCCGTCTTCAGAACGCCGCCGGCGACCATTTACCAACGGCGCCGACCATCCAGTGTTGACGGGTCACAGACGAGGCCGCAAGGATCGGGGTTCGCCCTCTTCCCTCACCTTCCAATTGAGGATTTACACTCATGCCCATGCTCACCGGACGCGTTGCGATTGTCACCGGCTCTGCTCGCAATATCGGCCGCGCGACGGCGTTGATGCTCGCCCGCGAGGGCGCCGCAGTGATGGTGCATGCCAGGAGTGACGCGGACGGCCTCGCCGAGACCGTCGCACAGATCGCAGCAGCCGGGGCCAAGGCTGAAAGCTACCTTGCGGACCTCTCGACAGAGGATGGCGCCAACGGACTCGTGGAAGCAACCGTCGCGAAACTCGGTGGGGTCGATATTCTCGTGAACAATGCTGCGGTCCGCCGCAACACGCCTATTACAGAAATGTCGCTCGCGGAATGGCGCGAAGTACTCGGAGCGAGCCTCGATGCCTCGTTTCTAACGACCCGCGCAGCAGTACCGCACATGATGGCCGGAAAATGGGGACGGATCGTCAATCTCGGCGGCATATCCATGTTCAGCGGCCTAGCAGGCCGTGCCCATGTTTCGGCCGCGAAGGCTGGCATGATCGGCATGACACGATCGCTTGCGACGGAACTCGGGCCGCACGGCATCACGATCAACGTCGTCGCACCGGGCGCCATCGCAACCGAACGAGGTGCCGCCGCAGGAGCCAGACCGGCAGGGACCATTTCTTCCGGTGTCCCGGTCGGACGCGATGGCCGGACCGAGGAAATTGCCCATATCGTGACCATGCTGTGCAGCCCTGATGCTGCCTATACCACCGGCCAGACAATCGAAGTGAACGGCGGTCGCCACTACTCCTGACCGGGAGTTTCGGGAGCCATCGCCTCTGCCTCACGTTTCGTTGAACTGCGCAGCTCACGTGCCCGTGCAACAAACCGACATCAGGCAGCCAAACGATGGAGCCAAGCCATGTTCCTGCAGATCGCGCAGCGTTTTTCCTGCGCCGCCGTAATCGGCATCAGCGTGTTCATGCTAGCGTCCCCAGTCGTTGCACGCGAAGGCATACGGCCTGGCCAGCCTGCGCCCGACTTCACGGCGTCCGACTCCAGCGGCAAACCCGTGACGTTGAGCAGCTTCAAAGGCAAGACGGTGGTCCTCGAATGGACCAATCACGAATGTCCATATGTCGGGAAGCACTACGGCACGAGAACCATGCAAAAGCTGCAGGAAGACGCCAAGGCTGACGGCGTCACGTGGCTGACGGTCATCTCATCGGCCCCCGGCCAGCAGGGCCATGTCGCCGGCCTAGAGGCGGACAAGCTTTCCGCCGATCGCAAGGCGGCTCCAACCGCCGTGCTGCTGGACGACGATGGTAAGGTCGGGCGCCTCTACGGCGCCTCGACGACACCGCATATGTTCGTGATCGACAAGGCCGGGACTGTCGCCTACATGGGCGCCATCGACGACAAACCCACGACTTCACGAGAATCCGTCGCGACGGCGCGTCCGTATGTGAGGGAAGCACTCATCGCGCTCCGCGAAGGCAAGCCTGTTGCGGCGCCGACCTCAACCCGTCCCTACGGATGCTCCGTGAAATATACCAACTGACGCACCCGATCGCCTCAACCTCGCATGACAGCCCGGATGCAGGCGTCATCCCATGATCCCAATCCGCAATAACGAAAGAGCCGTGCGAGACATTCCCGCGCGGCTCTTTCGGCGATTGCCCGGCAAGCCGGGAGCTCAGAAGGCGGCGATCATTGCCACTTCATGACCTGGACAACGGCGGGACCAAGAATGACGATGAACAAGACGGGCAGGAAGAAGATGATCATCGGTACGGTCAGCTTCGGCGGCAACGCAGCCGCCTTCTTCTCTGCTTCCGACATACGCGCATCGCGATTTTCCTTGGCCATGACCCGTAGCGCCTGACCGACGGGCGTTCCGTAACGCTCCGACTGGATCAGTGCGGTAGCCACCGCTTTGATGCCCGGGAGTCCCGTGCGCTTGCCGAGATTTTCGTAGGCCGTGCGGCGATCCTGCAAATAGGAGAGCTCAGCCGTCGTGAGGCTCAATTCCTCAGCGAGCTCCAGCGATTGCGTCGCCACTTCTTTAGAGACTTTGCCGAACGCCGCCTCGATCGACATGCCGGCTTGCACGCAGATGAGCAGCATGTCGAGCGCATCCGGGAATGCCTGACCGATCGACGCCTGCCGCCTCTGGACGAGGTTCTCGATGATCATGTTGGGCAGGTAAAAGCCCAGATAACCCGCGCCAATTGCCATGCCAAATTTGACGATCGGCGGATATTGAAAATTTGAGACCACGAACAGATAAACCAGCGCAACAATGGCGACGATGATCGGCGCAAGCAGTCGGAAAAACATATAGGCAACGAGCGGCGCCTGCCCGCGGAGGCCCGCCATCTTCAGCTTGTTCTTGAGTTCCTCGGATTCAAAGGTCGAGCGCAGATTAAACTGGTCGACGATCTGCTGCATGAAACCTTTCGGTGCCTGGCGCAAACGACCCGTGCCGCTATCCTTGGCGAGGTCGGCAAGGCGCTGTGCCCGCACTTTGTCGCGCTCGGTCGCCATGATCTTCATGCGCTGTCCCATGCGGTCCTTTTGAAGGACCGGCATCGCGATAGTCAGAACGGTCACGAAGGTCGCAATCGAGGCCAACAGCATCACGATAAACTGCGGTCTCATCAAGGCTTCAATCAGGTCGATCACGGCTTGCCTCGTGTCGCTTCAGGCGTGCTGTCCGCGCTCACTGCGGGGCGACCCAAAGTCGCGCGCAGCACTCGGCTCAGTACTTGAAATTGATCATTTTGCGCATCACGAGGATGCCGCAGGTCATCCAGAAAGCCGCAGCCATCAGCATGAAGTTGCCGGTTTTCGTGTGAACCAACAGCATGATGTACTTAGGCGTCGTAAGATAAACCATGGTCATGACAATGAACGGAAGAGCGCCGAGCACTGCGGCTGATGCCTTTGCCTCGGCCGAAAGTGCGCTGACTTTCATCGACAGCTTTTTGCGATCACGCAGGACGCCAGACAAGTTGCCAAGGGCCTCGGAGAGGTTGCCGCCCGCCTGCTGCTGGATGCCGATGACGATCGCGAAAAACTTTACCTCCGCCAAAGGCATGCGCTGCATCGTGCGTTCGAAGCACTCCTGAAGGGGTACGCCGACGCGGCTTTGCTCGACGATATCTTGGAATTCCTCCCGGATGGGAGACGGGCTTTCGCGCGCGATAATACCAAGACATTCGTTGAGCGGCAGGCCGGACTTCACGCCGCGGACGATGACATCAATGGCATTGGCAAACTCTGCGGTAAATTTTTTCTGACGCCTCTTGGTCAAGAAAGAAAGTACCCAGCGCGGCAATCCCAGGCCACCAACAAAAACCGCAGCAAGCGAGATGAGTGGTGTCATTCCGGGCGTCGAAAAGTATGTCAGAACGCCCGTGACGAAACCAGCCGCCCCACTCGCGATCCAGAAGGCATTCGGCGTGGTATCGAGGCCGGCCCGCTGCAGACGCAGGCGCAGCGTCACCTTCTCGCGCGCCTTCTGACGGCTCTCGATCTCCTTCAAAGTGTCTGCGACCTGCCTTCGGCGGCTCTGCAGCTCGTCGTCACGCGCACGTGCTTGAACACGCTTTGCGCGATTCTCGGTAACGCCATGCAAACGCTTATCGCGCTGAACCTCGCCCGAAAGGTACGGATTGAGGAACAAAAAGATCACTGCGCCGGCGGACACCGCGACGATGGATCCCAGTAGGATCTGCATCATCTCGGGCGAGAGCTCTGTCATCTCACTCACCTATCGTATTGCCGTACTCATCACGCACCTCGCTCGATGCGAGGGCGTTGGTCAGCCGCTCCGTCTCGCCGTAGTACTCGGCGCGCTCCCAGAAGCGCGGCCGTGCAATACCAGTCGACCGATGCCGCCCAATGATCTTGCCATGGGCATCCTCGCCGGTGATTTCAAACACCAACAGGTTTTGTAACGTGACGACATCACCTTCCATGCCAACGACCTCGGTGACGTGCGTGATCTTGCGCGAACCGTCCCTGAGGCGCGAGGCCTGCACGATAATATCGACGGAGCCGGTGATCATTTCGCGGATAGTTTTAGTCGGTAGGGAGAACCCGCCCATCATGATCATCGATTCCATACGGCTGATGGCTTCGCGCGGGCTGTTGGCGTGGAGCGTTCCCATCGAGCCGTCGTGGCCGGTATTCATCGCCTGAAGAAGATCGAACGCCTCCGGCCCGCGCACCTCGCCCACGATGATCCGCTCGGGTCGCATACGCAGACAATTCCTCACCAGATCACGCATAGTGATCTGACCTTCGCCTTCGAGGTTTGGTGGGCGCGTTTCGAGACGAACCACATGCGGTTGTTGGAGCTGAAGCTCTGCCGAGTCCTCGCACGTGATGATGCGCTCGTCATTATCGACACTCGACGAGAGACAGTTCAGAAGCGTCGTCTTTCCCGAGCCCGTTCCACCCGACACAATCACATTGCAGCGCACCCGACCAATAATCTCGAGCAGGGTTTTACCCGCCGGCGAGATGGAGCCAAACTTGGTGAGCTGTTCGAGGCGCAGGCGGTCCTTCTTGAATTTTCGAATCGTAAGTGCGGGGCCGTCGATCGCGAGCGGTGGCGCGATCACGTTGACGCGGGAGCCGTCGGGAAGGCGCGCGTCACAGATCGGGCTCGATTCATCTACGCGGCGGCCGACCTGGCTGACGATACGCTGGCAGATATTCATGAGCTGCGCATTGTCGGCAAACCGTACGCCCGTCTTTTGGACCTTCCCACCGACTTCGATAAATGTCGTGGTAGCACCGTTCACCATGATATCGGCGATGTCATCGCGCGCGAGCAGCGGCTCCAGCGGACCATAGCCAAGCACGTCGTTACAAATGTCCTCAAGGAGCTCCTCCTGCTCCGCGATAGACATAACGACATTCTTGAGTTGAATGATCTCGCCGACAATGTCGCGAATTTCCTCGCGTGCCGCCGCCGCCTCAAGCTTTGCAAGCTGTGTCAGATCAATCGTGTCAATCAGCGCGTTGAAGACGGTTGTCTTAACGTCGTAGTAATCTTCCGAATGCTTGCGTTCCGGTTCGACGGGTTCGGGCCGCGGAGGTGCGGGCGCATGCGCGGCAGTCGGCTTCGGCTCAGAGTTCATCCTCGCCGGCGCCTGTGCCGCTGCCTGCTGGGGCAACGGGCGTCGCGGCCCTCCTGCCTCGTTCGATCGCCTTCCGAACATCGTCAGGGCTCCTTACCGCTTGATCTTGAAACGCTCGAGGAATGGTGCGAGGGCCGACTTCTTTTCAACCCGGGTTTCGCGACGCCCCGTGACGGCAAGTGCGATTTCACGGAAGTTCTGCACCGACTTCGCCTTCGGCGACATCTCCTCGACCATCTGGCCATTATTCGCCGCCTGGCCGAATGCCTCGGCATCGAACTCGATGACCGAGCAGGCCTTGAGATCGAGAGCCTGCTCGAAATCTTTGACTGGGATCTCCGGGCGTTTGGGAACACCCTGCATATTGATCACAAGATGGGGATGGCGGTCGTTCTGGCGAACCTGCTTCAACAGATCGATCAGGTTTTTGGTATTGCGCAGGCTCGCGAGATCCGGCGTCGCCGTAACGATGATCTCGTCGGCCTGCGTCAGGATGCGCTTCGACCACGACGTCCACACGTGCGGCAGATCCACCGTCACGAAAGGCACATTCTGGCGCACAACGTCGAGGACGATGTCGCAGCTGTCCGCCGTGAGATCGTAGTCACGGTCGAGCGTGCCAGGAGCAGCGAAGATCGAAAGATGCTGGGAACACTTGGTGAGCAAGCGATCCAGCAAAACTTCGTCCAAGCGTTCAGGGCTGCCAAGCGCTTCCGCAATGCCCTGCACGGGATCTTGATTGAAATCGAGCCCCGCCGTACCGAACGCAAGATCGAGATCCGCGATGACGACGCTCGCTTTCAGCATTTCGGACATGCACCACGAAACGTTGTGGCACACAGTCGACGACCCGATACCGCCTTTCGCGCCCACAAACGCGAGGATATGGCCAACCGGATCGGCGTTCGGATCATTATAGAGGTTTGAGATCGACTCCATCACCTGCATCGGCGAAACAGGGCCGATCAAGTACTCTGCAACACCGCGCTTCAAAAGCTCACGATAGAGCAGCACATCGTTCGCTACGCCGACGACAACGACCTTTGTTCCCGCATCGCAGCACTCGGCTAACAAGTCGAGCTGATTGAGCAGTTCCGCCGGGCGCAGCGACGATTCGATAACGATCAGGTTCGGTGTCGGACTTTCTTGATAGTGGGCGGCGGCCGCCTCTATACCCCCCATGTGCACCGACACGTGCGCCTTTGACAATCGCCGATCCTCGGCGGCTATCTGCACGGCTTCCGCGGTCGGCGGTTCTTCACAGAATGCCTGAATGGAAATGCGCGGGATCGGACGCGCCCGGTTGGCAGGTACTTCCTCCTGCCCATCTTCGTCGATCATCGCGAGCTCGCGGCTCGTTGCCTCAGAAGCCATGGCGTACGTTTCCTTGCTCCTCACTGCGTCCAATCAATTGTCGCCCTTGGTCGAGGCACGCTCGTCCTGGTCTCGCTTGGCAATCGTCGACTCACCCTTCTTGAACTTGTCCCAATGCGCATCCCTGCGCTCGGCGACGGCCGGCGTCATCGTGCGTGGGCCCAAGAGGTCAGCGGGATTCGCCACCTGCATCGCGAAGTTTCGTTGAGTCGCGCAGCCGAGATTTGGGTACGGGAGATTGCGCGGATCATCACCGAGATTTGTCGGCCACTGGCCACACTCCGACGCCTCGGCGATGTATCGCGTGTAGGAAACACGAATGGCTGCGTCGCGCGCATGACTGCTATACGGGCTGACAGCGATACGACTCTCGTCGATCCCGAAATCCTGAGCGATTGCGCGTACATCAGTCACGGCTTTAAGCGCCGAAATCTCATTCGAAGCACCCGACGGCACCGCAATCGACAAGCGGCTGTTGCCGGCATCGGATGCACGATAACGACCGATGAAATCCGCCACGCCAGCACGTTGATGCGGCGTCAAGCCGTTCGAGCCGCGTGCGACGCGCACCGAGTGCGTGGCGGGCTCTTCCGAGACGATGATCGGATGGCGCTGCTCGGGACTTATCATGGCCCAGCCAGCGACGTGGCCGCCGGGATCCAGACCATTTGAGCAGCCCGTCAACGCGAGCCCGGCGAAGATAGAAGCCAAGCCGAGGAAAATGGCACGGGCCGAGTGGCAGGCGACCTTGGTGTCTACGATCGAGTTGGTCATTGTGGGTCTCCGGCGCTCTGGCCTTAGTCGACGATGAAGCCGATGCTGCCGTCCTTCAGCCCGCCGCGGGCGGACACGGGGACGTTATCGCCGTAGACACGGTTCATGTGACCGAGGATGTTCGACTTGAGATCGGATGCAGGCGCCAAGCCGTCGCTAGGACGCGCCATATTGTGCATCGCGCTCGGACGAGCAACGTAAGGTGTGACAAGCACGACGAGTTCGGTCTCGCGCTTGATGAAATCCTGACTACGGAACAACGTACCGAGTACCGGCAGATCTTTCAGCCCCGGGAAACCGTCGATGTTCTTTCGTGTATCCTCCGATAGGAGACCCGCCATCGCGAGGGTACCGCCCGATGGAAGCTCGACGACAGAGTTCGCGCGACGCTTTTTCAGAGCGGGAATAGCCACTCCCGAAAGCTGCAGAGAGCCGGCATCCGAAAGCTCGGACACTTCCGTTTCGATTTTCAGATTGATTCGGCCTTCCGAGAGGACGATCGGCGTGAAGGCGACGCTGACACCGAACTCCTTGAAGCTGATGCCGATCTGCCCCTGATTGTTGGAAACCGGTACCGGGTACTCACCACCTGCTAAGAATTTTGCTGACTCACCTGAAATCGCCGTCAGGTTTGGCTCAGCCAGCGTCTTGATGAGACCGTTCCGCTCAAGCGCTTTGATTGTATGGCTGAGGCAACTACTTCCCATGCTCAAAATGTTGGAGATCCCGGATGTTACAAAAGCCTTGTCCAGTCCGTTTGCCACTCCATCAGACGACGCAACATCACACCCCGTTCCAAACGGCTGATCATTGTGTCGAAACGCCTGCGTCGCTGCCCCAAGCCCATTGACGGAGGTCAATGGGAACGAATTGTTCGTCATAATGCTTGTGGTTAGATTACCCAGTCGCAATTCGGTACCCATGTTGATACCGAATTGCTTCAGCACAGAGCGCTCAACCTCGGCGACCTTAACGCGAAGCATGACTTGCTCTTCGGCCTCAACCTGAAGCAGGTTGATCACCTTCTTGCCATGGCGAGCGTTCTCTTCGGGTGTCGGTGTCACGATGAAGCGGCTGGCAATATCGGCTGCGCGCGAAGAATCGGATGGGTTCCGCACCGACCCAGTTAAGATAACCGTTTCATTCAGGATTTCGGTCTTGATATTGGACCCGGGTAAAAGCCGTTTAAAGAGCGTATCGAGCACTGCTGTATCGTGCTCAACCACCAGTTCAAAGGTTGCAATTTGCTGGCCATTCGCATCGAAGAAGAATGCGTTGGCCTGTCCTACTTTCTTGCCGATCAGATACACGCGGTTCGAGCTCTGCACCACCGCGTCAACAATGTCCGGGCTCGACACGATGACGTCACGTAGCTCGTGCGGCACTTCGATCAACATCGACTTGTTACGACCAAGCTTGATGGCGCGATGGATCGGAAACCCGTCTCGCTCCGTCAAACGCAAGAGGGATTGATGGTCTGAGTCGTACGATGCGTTGGCCGAAATTGGCCTCACATTCCGACGCCCTGAATAGTCTGCCGCCTCAACGGCAGGTGCGAGCAAAATGTGAGCGACGAGACCGGTGAATCCGGCAATAGCGGCGCCATATAACTTAAGAGAGAAGTTGCGCATGATTTGAAGCTTTCTGACGAGCTACCGGGAGCACGGACAGACGCACACGCAACATTCACAAACTTTGACTGAACTTTTACCCAGGCAGGCAGGCCACTCAGTTCACACCGTACGACCGGGACTTGATGCCATACCGGAGCACCTTGACAGTGCTCGAGACACTGACGTCCTTCTTGGAACTGACAGGAGCTTCTTTCTTGTCAAAGTCGGCAATCGAACGAAGAGCCAGCGTGATCTCACCCTTGGAGCGTGCCAGCACCAGCTCTTCCGCCTCTTGTGGCGTAAGCTCGAGCGTCGCCGTGTTCCCGTCGGCGTTCTTCTGCCCTTCTTTGACCTCGATGCGTTGCCCAATCGCGAGCACACGAATATCCCGGAAGAGCGTCTCGCTGGAGGTTTCCTCCACGCCGGCGCGCGTACGTTGCTTGCGGACCAAAATGATGTCCACGCGATCATTTGGAAGAATTAGTTTTCCGGCGGCAAGATACTCATCGCGGATTCCAACGGCGACCGCCCGCTTGCCTTCGGGCAGGATCGCGGCGAGAACCCCACCCTCTTTGGCACTCACAAGCTTAGCCTTGGTAATCGGTTCGCCGGCAAGGATTGGGGTTCGCGCGATTGCGCCGATGAAGGGACGCATGGCGCTCGATGAGCCGCCAGCGTCTCGACTGACCGATCCGGGCGGCACCGCATCCTGCGGCCACGATTGCCAGCGAAAGGAGGATTCGCTCGCGATCTGCCCAAGGGAAATGCCCGAGCGGGCGACGAGCACCTCGGTGGTGTTGGAGCGCGACTCAACCTTTATCTCGCGCGGCTTTGAGACCACGTTCTTTGCGAGAAAAAAAGCACCCAGGCCGCAGACGCCAGCGATTGCTATGCCAAGGAGCTGTGCTCGCTTCATGACGCAATGGTCCTTTCAATGTCCCTGGTTCGGAGGGAGCGTGAGCGGACTTTGCTCGACAAATGTCAATGACGAGTTAATCCCTGCCCCAGCAATGGACGAGCGGTTAGATTTTATTCGCAATGTGAGTGCGCTGAGCCTCAGGCGACACTCGGGGCTGCAATCAGACGACAAGACTTTGCAGCCACGATGTCGAGGGATAGAGCCAAAGCCCCCCCGCCGCGAGAGCGATTCCGTAGGGAACACCGCTCGCCTTTTCGTGAAGGCGCATCGCCCACGGCTGACCACGTATCCAGAGCGGCGGTTCAACACTGCGATAGAACACTATCAAGAAGACGAGTGCACCACCCGAAATCGAGACCAGCACAACGTACTCGAGCAAACGATCAAAGCCGAACCAGACAGCCGCAGCCGCCATCAGCTTGGCGTCACCGCCGCCGAGAAAGCCGCCTGCGAAAAGCGCTATTCCAACGCCAAGCATGAGCAGGCCCGCACCAAGATGATTTGCGATCTCGCCCCAACCGAGAGGCACCATCAGGGCAGCCACGAGAAAGGCCGCGGTCAAACCGATCGAGATGCGATTCGGGATGGTCATCGTAAAGAGATCCATCGCACCCGCGAAAGCCATCGCGGCGGGAAACGACAGAAAGAGTAAGAATTCAAGCACAGCGACCCACCACTATATCAGACGTACCGTTAAAGGAACGTCGGTGACGAACACCGTACACTTTATCGCACGGCAGTAAAATAAGTCCTACATACGAAGCAATTTACGCCCACTCCGACGTCAAGCGCGATTGTGTCGAAACTGATGAGCAGAAGAATCAACCATCGAAATCGAGAGCGCGTCATTTTGTAAATTCGACTTCGAACCCGCCGAACGTTGGACAACGTAGCGGAACTCTTGGGCATTTCATTCGATGCAAGTCGATACCACCGATGCCACAAAAACCATATCACTGTTTGCGTAGTTGTAGCCCGGACGTGGCTTCTTCGAAGGGCCCCTGCATCTCGGTTCCAACACTGGCAGCGGCCATGATGATACTAAGGCCAATAAATGCGGCGATGAGACTATATTCAATGCTTGTGGCGCCAGAAGCACATTTCACACATCTGGTGCGAGCCATTATGTTAAGAATTATTTTAATTGTTCTCACAGCCGCACTCCGATCTCGGGAGAAGTCCAACAAAGACAAGTAATTATAGAGTCAGACATATAACGCCGAGTTTTTCGGTAAATTTCCATAGAACGTAAAAATTGAAAAACCGCCATCTCTTTCCAGAGAGGGCGGTTCAACGATTCCTTCGGCGAAGGCAAGCCCATCGCCAGGGAGCTCAACCTTACTTACGCGTCGCTAGGCCTTCCTGGATATCAGTAAATGTGGCGCTGACCTCGGTGCCGACGCTGGTCACGGCGCCGATGATGACAACGCCGATCAGGGCGGCGATGAGGCCGTACTCAATGGCTGTGGCGCCCGACTCGCACTTCGCAAACTTTGCAAGAAACTTCATGACTGGTACTCTCCCAACTCGGTTACTTTTAGAGGCCTTGAGCCCCTTTTTCACGGCCGGGGCACTGCCTGGCCTCGACAAGAACGAGAGTAGCCGGAGCCATTGAACAAGAGATTAACTCGATGAAATAGCGGCAAGAAATGTCTATTCACGAGCGGATATAACCAACTTTCGGTAAACAGCACGAACGACGCGAAAAGCGTTCCAGAGTTTGCTTCGAATCGGCACAACAGCCGGCAACCCGTTTGCCATTCATTCACGAATTGCCGCCATGATCCGAGCGAACCTGTTCCTTGTCGACGGAGCCAGCCGATGTCGAGCCGCGCAACAACGAATTCCGCCCGATCGCGCATCGGGACGCTCGCGCGGAGCTTTCTCCTCGCAGCCCTCTTGCCCGCGAGCGGGGCAGCAGCACAAGATCTGATCGTCAAATATGATCAGTCCCAGCTTCTCCGGCTGCCGCGGCCAGTTGCCGAGATCATTGTCGGGAATCCCACCATTGCCGACGTCACCGTACAGTCCAGCAATCTGCTCGTCGTGACGGGAAAGACTTTTGGCATCACAAACGTGATCGCGCTCGATGCAGAGCGGAATGTGATCCAGGATCAGCGCGTGATTGTAGCCCGCGAGGAAGCGCGCGTGATCAATCTGCAGAAAGGTGGCAAGCGCGAGTCCTACAATTGCACGCCGGACTGCAATCCCTCTCTCGTTGTAGGCGACGAGACCGGATATTTTGATTCGGTGGGAAAAATGGCGCAAACCAAGATCAAGTTCTCGGATTCGGCTGCTGACGGCGGCACCAACAATAATCAGTAAGTCGACCCGGCCGCAGCGCTCTGCGTAAGAGAACTATAGAATCAAAACGGCGCGAAGCTTTCCTTCGCGCCGCACACGCAATTAGCATTATGGTGCATTAGCCACTGATTATTGGCCAGTGCCCACTCCGCTAGACGACCTCCACGTCCAGATCGCCGACGCCGTCGACATGTCCGAGCAGCCGGTCGCCTTTCACCACGGCCCCTACTCCAGAGGGCGTGCCTGTCATGATCACGTCGCCCGCGCGCAGTTCGAACAGGCTTGAGATAAAGGCGATCTGACCAGGAACATCCCAGATCATCTGAGCCAAATCGCCTGACTGGCGGCGCTCACCATTGACCTCGAGCCAGATGGCTCCTTTCGCCGGATGTCCCACCTCGCTTGCGAGAACCAGCGCCGTCGAGGGTGCGGAATATTCGAAAGCTTTGCCGACCTCCCATGGACGACCGAGTTTCTTGGCTTCGCCTTGCAGATCCCGCCGCGTCATGTCGAGCGCAACGCCGTATGCGAAGACGTGGTCAAGGGCCGTCCCAGCCTTGATGTCGCGACCGCCGGACTTCAGCGCCACGATCATCTCGATCTCATGGTGGACGTCGCTCGTGCAGGATGGATAGGGAAACTTGCCGTCGGTGCGCAGGTTGTCGGGGTTCTTTTGAAAGAAGAACGGAGGCTCACGGTTCGGATCGTGCCCCATCTCGCGCGCATGCTCGGCATAGTTGCGTCCAATGCAATAAACGCGGTGTACGGGAAACAATTTATCGCTGCCGCGGATGGGCAAAGCCGCCTGGCGCGGCGGATCGAACACATAAGCCATGAATCAGCGCTCCTTCCGGTCCCTAGAAACGTGCCGATACTGCTAGCAGATCGAGAGAGTGACTGTCATAGGGAATCCGGGCCGGTTGGTATCGGAAAGCGGAAGGTCTTACGCGAAAGACGAAGGGCGTCAGCCCAGCTTTACTTACCGACCCAGTCCGCTTTCACCTCGTCACAGCGCGGGCCAATGAAGTCGTTGATGTCCTGAACCAATGTGCTCTGCAGAACGTGAAATGTGTTGTCGGTCGCTGTCGCGGTCCACATAGCGCCTTTGATCAAGGTCGGTGCTTCGATCTTGCCCCAGTTGAGCGTCGCCTTGACAGCCTTACCCTTCTCGAATGTTACGTCGGGCGTAAACTCGAATTTGATCTCCGACGGCTCGCCCTTCTCCCGCTCGACCTTGCAGGCGACCTTGTGGGTATCAAGCTTTGCCTGGTAGCGATCGTCCATCAGCGCCTTCACAAGCATATCGCCCTTCAATTTGACGTCCGCGGTGCACTGGATCCGTCCCCACGGCCAGGACACCTTCGCTTTCTCCAGCATCTTGCTGAGTTGCTCCTTGCGCCATGACTTGAGGACGCTGCAGGTGACATCCGACGCCTCGGACTTGCGATTATGGAAGGCGGCGCAGATACGCACTTTGCAAGCTTTGCGAGCGTCGCGCTCTGCCTTTTCCTCAGGGGTAAGCTCGACGAGTTTGAGCGGCGAGACGGCTTCGCTCGTGCCACCCGATTGCGCAAGGGCCGGCTCCACTGCGGTAGGAACAACGAGCAAGGTTGCCACCACAGCACCCGCCCGAGTCCACACGGCTGACTTTGACATGCTTCCCCCTCGATGACCGGTCTACAGGCGGCTCACGCCGCTGCTGGGAGGTACGAGATGTCTCGGGGCAGCATTATGGCGCTAGCAGCACCGCTTCGGCCTTGACGAGTGAGCCTCGGTGCCTGCAATAAGGGGCTCAGCCGCGCGGCCCTGTTGTCCGCGCCGGCGACAAGCGTGCCGCCTTAGCTCAGATGGTTAGAGCGCTAGATTGTGGATCTAGAGGTCCCCCGTTCGATCCGGGGAGGCG
This sequence comes from Hyphomicrobiaceae bacterium, assembly GCA_050250755.1. Taxonomy (GTDB): domain Bacteria; phylum Pseudomonadota; class Alphaproteobacteria; order Rhizobiales; family Hyphomicrobiaceae. The sequence continues at coordinate 32,890 of JBFWOB010000027.1, read as the reverse complement.
GTACCAACAAAATCAGGACCTTGGGTCGCTCCTGAACCCATACCAGAAGATTTGACTGCTCGCGCGCTCGCCGCTGCATCGGGCAAGCCGACGATCTCGTCACAATGGTCTACTTCGGGCGTACCGGCGACGGATTTCCGGGACTTCCCGGCGGTGGGATGACGCGAGTCGTCCCCGGGTCGGGAACCGGAGCGGGGACCTGGACCTTGGGATCGATATTTTCCGGCGGCCGAACGACGCCATCCGTGCGGTTCAACCTGTCGCCCAGAGGCTCGTTCGCGTTACCGCCAGGCGATTTTCTTTCTGGAACACTCTTTTCAGGAGGAGCAATCTTCTCGGGTATCGTCTTTTTAGGTTCGGCCGGACTCGGCTGTTGAGGCTCGGAGTTGTTTTGCGCCAACGCCGTTCCAATCAAGGCGACCCCGGCTAAGCCAGCAAGAGCAAAATATTTGAAGTCCATCCGGTTCCGACCTCAAGTTCGCGTATTGACGATCTGTGTCGATTCCGGAACGCGATGTCGGCTTAGCGGTTCCTCATGCGCAGGAAAGGTAGTGTCGAACGCTGACATCCACGCAACGCAACCACGTGCTGTTCGACAGCTCAAACAACCGCACTCGCGCTCTTGGGAATGCGATTGGATTCACGAAGGAAATGAACCGGTCTCTAAGCCGGTCCATTTCTCTGCACTGTGGAGCGACTAAATTACGCCCAGTGCTTCCATCGCATCAGCGACGCGAACGAAGCTCGCGATGTTGGCGCCCAGGACGTAGTCCCCCGGTGCTCCATACGTCTCGGCCGTTTCCGCGCACCGATCGTGAATGTCGCGCATGATCTGCGCGAGCCGCGCTTCGGTTTCCTCGAATGTCCAGCAGTCGCGCACGGCGTTTTGCTGCATCTCCAGAGCCGAGGTCGCGACACCACCCGCATTTGCCGCCTTGCCGGGAGCAAACAGCACGCCAGCCTTCTGGAAGACGTCCACCGCCTCGGGCGTGCTCGGCATATTGGCCCCCTCGCCAACTGCTATCACGCCGTTGCGGACCAACCTTTCAGCATCTTTGCCGGTCAGCTCATTCTGCGTCGCTGAGGGCATGGCGATATCGCATGGCACATCCCAGATGGATCCGCCCTCAACGTAACGCACACCGCCCCCTTTGATCCGGGCGTACTCGGAAATGCGTTCACGCTGGACTTCCTTGATGTTCTTGACGAGCTCGAGGTCTATGCCTTCAGGATCGACCACATAACCATTCGAGTCAGAGCACGCCACGACCTTCCCGCCGAACGTGGCGATCTTCTCCATAGTGTATATAGCGACATTACCGGCACCAGAGACGACCGCGTTGCGACCCTCGAACGAGGTCTTCCGCGTTTCCAGCATGCGTTGAACAAAGTATGTGGCCCCATAGCCCGTCGCCTCGGTCCGCGCCTGCGATCCGCCGTATGCGAGCCCCTTGCCGGTAAGAACGCCAGCTTCGTAACGGTTGGTCAGGCGCTTGTACTGCCCGAACATGAAGCCGATCTCGCGACCGCCGACACCGATATCACCCGCCGGCACGTCCGTGTACTCGCCGAGGTGCCGATGCAGCTCTGTCATGAACGACTGACAAAAGCGCATGATTTCACTATCGGATCGGCCGCGAGGATTGAAGTCGGAGCCACCCTTCCCGCCGCCGATCGGCATGCCGGTCAGAGCGTTCTTGAACGTCTGCTCGAAGCCAAGAAATTTGATGATGCCCACGTTGACCGACGGATGAAACCGCAAGCCACCCTTGTAGGGGCCGAGCGCCGAGTTGAACTGAACCCGGAAACCGCGATTGATCCGGACCTGGCCACAATCGTCCGTCCAGGGGACGCGGAAGATGATCTGGCGCTCCGGCTCGCAAAGCCGCTCGATCAGCGCCTTATCTGCATAGCGTGGATGTTTGGCTATGACGCGGCCGAGACTTGCAAGTACTTCCCGCACGGCCTGATGGAACTCTTCTTCGCCTCCATTCCTGCTGACGACTTCGGCAAGAATCGGGACCAACTTTTCGTCGATATGAACCACGTGAAGCGCATTCCACTTTGAGTTTCAAGACAGGTGGTCATAGCCTATATTTTAGGCACCGTGAATATTCTTTGAGCACATCAAATGGATGGAGCGGAGCGCCGGGCGGCAGCCACCTGACTCCATTGGGCCATTGCGGGCTAAGCTCGTCCTTGTCGTGCTGGATGGATCAACCGCTGACGAGACGCACGACTTGCTTTCCGATATTGCCGCCGGACAGCATGTTGATGAAGGCAGCCGGTGCCTGCTCAAGGCCCTCAGCGACTGTTTCGCGATACCGCAAGCGCCCGTCACGGTACCAGACCATGAGTTGGTCCAGAGCCTCATCTCGCCGTGCTAAATGGTTACCGATGCGAAACCCTTGCATCATCGCGCATTTGTTCAGCAACGCACCAATGTTGCGAAGACCTCGAGGCTCGCTGGAGTTGTATTGCGAAATCTGCCCGCAAATCGGAATCCGTCCGTTCTGTCTCAAGTAGGGAAGCACCGCGTCGAGAATGTCACCACCGACATTGTCGAAATAGATGTCGATCCCTTCCGGCGCAGCCTCTGCGAGTGCGGCATCGATCGGCCCCGCTTTGTAGTCGATGCAGGCATCGAAGCCTAAATCGGCGACGATGTGCCGGCACTTCTCTGGACCGCCCGCTATGCCGATCGCGCGACAACCCTTGATGCGCGCGATCTGCCCGACGGCGCTCCCGACAGCACCGGCCGCCGCCGAGACGATCACGGTTTCCCCACTGCGAATCCCCGCAATATCCTCCAGGCCAACCAGCGCAGTCGCTCCCGACTGACCGATGAGACCAAGGCCAAGCGACATCGGATGAAGATCCGCCGGCAGCTTCCGGAGACCCTTTCCGTCGAGGACGACATACTCGCGCCAGCCGAATTCGCTTTGCACACCGTCACCCGGAGAAAAATCTGGATGACGGCTGTCGACAACGACACCGACGCCACGACCAACCATGACGTCGCCGATCTTCAGCGGATTGGCGTACTGGCCGTGCCCACCGCCCATCATGCGACGGAAGTAGGGATCGACCGAAAGGTAATGCGTGCGCACGAAAACCTGCCCCTCGGCTGGCTCAGGCGTCGGCGCCTCGATCAGCCGGAAGCACGCGGCATCCGGCATGCCCTCAGGCTCACGCACGTAAATGAACTGCCGGTGTGTGGGCATGCTGCATTGTCCTCCACGATCGTCGAGATTGACCACCGTTCGAAGCATGGCATCTGGCCGGCGAAATCGAAAGGCTCGGCGCGACAATACCCGCGTCGCTTGGCCCCCCACGCTTCGGTCTGGCCGACGAGGCATCACGCCCGATCGCTCGGAATCCACCACATGAAGAGCGTCGCGGCGATCGCGGCCAACGCAACGCTCGCGAGAAGATAAGGACTGCCCCAACGGGTAGAGACGGCCGTGACGACGACCGATGCCCAGGCGACCGACACCGCAGTCCATTTTACCGCCGGACGCACGGCGCGGCGCTCCTCGAAGCGGTGCGCCTCCGCCAAAGCATGCCTCAGCAGCGGAATGCGATGCAGGCGCTCGTTCAATGCGTCGCTGGATCTCGCAAACGCCCACAGTGCCACCAATAGAAACGGCGTCGTCGGCAAGCCCGGCAGCACGACGCCGGCAACCGCGAGCACAGTTGCGATACATCCGACCGGCACCAGGATCCATCGTCTGATCAAACGCACACCCGCTCGTTGCCATCTGTCCCGGTCAAATGGCTCCGAGACATCTCTACGAAGCTTGTCATGAAATGGCGCGCGTTGGGCAAGGTCAACCGTTCAGCGCCGACTAACGATCTTCGAGACTTGGCAGCGCCGTGCAACTCGCACCGGTGAACCGACGTTCCAGTCTATTGTGCGCAGTTCATGCACTCGACACACGCTGTCACCCTCGGATAGGCTCTCTCAGCCGTGGTGGCGCATTTTTGCTCCGACGCACGAAGAAGGAGGCTCAGCTGATGACTGATGCAGACAACCCCAGTGGCCACGGCGTTGCCATCCCGGTCACGATCTACTCCGATGTGATTTGCCCCTGGTGCTATATCGGCAAGCGACGTTTCGAGGCTGCTCTCGCCGCTCCGGAGATGCCCGAGCGTATCGAGATCTCGTGGCGTCCTTTCGAGCTCAATCCGGACATGCCCGACCAGGGCATGGAGCGCGCGGCATATCGCGCCGCGAAATTCGGAGCGGAAAAGGCACATCAACTCGACATGCAGATGGCAGAAACTGGGCGTGAGGTCGGGATTGCGTTCGCTTTTGACAAGATGCAGCGGACTCCCAACACCCGCCTCGCTCACCGTCTGATCTGGCAGGCGGGCCGAGAAGGACGCGAGGCGCAAAACGAGATCGTCAATCGTCTCTTCGAAGGTTACTTCGAGGAGGGCCGCGATATCGGCAAGCAGGATGTGCTGGTGGCCATCGCGAAGGAAGCCGGTCTCGATGCCAAGGCGGCAAAGGCCGCTCTGGAGGCGGAACACACGCTCGAGGCCGTGCTCGACCTGGAGGATGCGGGCATCCGAATGGGCATTCGCGGCGTCCCGTTCTTTCTGCTGGTCGACAAGTACGGCGTCTCCGGCGCGCAGCCGCCGGAAGTCTGGCAAGATGCCTTGCCGAAAATCGCCGCCGAGGCGTCGCAATCCAGCGCTTAGATCCGTTACGCTTTTTGACTTGGAAAACGAGTGAACATGAATCGAGCCAACGTCCAATCGCGGCGTTGGCTCGATTCCGTTTGGAATGTCCCGCGAGGTTCATTCATCACGCGGCGTAAACGCCAGCCGTATCAAGAAGTAGATTACAATGACCATACCTGCCGCCGTACCAAAGAGTACGAGCAGCGAGGTCATGTCCGCATACGTCGCGCGTGTGCAAGGGCTTGCTTCAAATACCTTGGCTATGTCGCACTTTGGCGTATTGCCCTCGAAGATTTGCCGATACGTATCGACCGCCTGGAACGACGCTTGGGCGATGCCGAAAAATCCCACCACCCCCAGAAGTTTCGCCAGTCGGCCCTCGGCCTTTCTGGCTTCGGCCTGATCCCTGTACCGCTTGTCGTCCTCGAGGTCCTTGATGGTGCGATCGAGCCCATCCACGATTCCGTCACAACGCGCGAGCCGTGTTGCGACGCCGCGGATACGTTGCAACTCATCGAACAGGTCCCGTTCGGTATCGTAGCGCAGCGTATTGTCATAGAGGTGACGCTTGAAGAACGTGAAAGCCTTGAGACGAAATTGATAGAACTCGGCAGTGGCTTTCTGGATCTCGCGGGCCGGAACCGCTGCGCCGCCTCCAGCTTCCTTCGACATCGCTGCAAGCAATGAGCGAAGATTGCCAAGCCGCGTCAGCGAGGGTGCATCGCAACGCATTTGCAGGGACGCAATCTCGCCCTCGTAACGCTGAACGAGATACTCGTTATGCAATGCCATCAGGTGCACGAGAAAAAGATAGGGGCAGGTGCCGATATAATCGTTGCCAACCTCGAGGCTTCGGGATGAGGCAACGACCTGGAAGAGGCTGCGGCTGTTCGCGAAACGTATGAACAGTGCCTCGTCTTGCTGCTCGGCGGTTCTTGGAAAGACGGGATCGGTGCCGTCCCGCAACTCGGACACGTCCTGGTTGAGAAAATCGATAATGTTCTGGAAGAAGCCCGAAAGAAAATAATAGCGGACGTCCATTCCCGCCGGTGCGCCGTCGAGCACCGCCTCAATCGCCGGGATATCGAGTACCACGGTGGCATTCCGTTTCGACTCTGCGGGTATCAGTGGCCGGTAGAGATCCCCCACGCGAAGCCGGTCACGGGCGCCGGGCTGCAGGAGGTCAAAAAACTCTCGATCCAGCAGCAAGAACACCGATCGAGCTGGAGGTGCCTTGAGACCTGGGATCTCCACAAAACTGGTGGCATCGCAGGCGACAAGCGCACGCCAGATCTCACGGTCATCAACAGGGGAAACCCGGTGCTTGAGACCGGCTGCTGCAGTCAGCATTGAAATCTGGCGGCACGTGAGTCTTCGGACAAATGTCCAGAAGGGCAAGTCGCCTCGGAAACCGAAATCGCCGCCGTCGTCAAAGATATTCTGTCCTTCGTCGCCCGCAATTTCAGCACGGCATCGCACGGTCGGATGATCGAGTACCCAGACGCCCGTCCGTCCGGAGCAAATCGCTGCATTCACTTCGCCGACAGCCTCGAACTCCTTTGGAAACATCAGCTTTTGAAGCATCGAGAGAAAATAGAAGTCGGCCAGCCGATGCTCGTACTGCAGCAACATGCTGATGTGAAATGACAGCGCGCCATTCGAGTGGACGTACCAGAATGTGCGTGCGGCCACTTCTCTCTGGATCTCGCCCCCGAGCCTCGCTTCGAACTGCTGACCTTCCGTCTCCCATGCGATCCGGTCGGGAACCGTGATACGAACCGGCTCCACGAAGCGCGCGCCGTCGAGATCGATCAGAAACTCCTCGACGACGGCATTGCGATCGCGAATTGCGATGTCATTGAAAAGAGGGTCGATGGCACGCGATAGCTGGCGTGTTTCCCTTTGCCGCGACTGCAGCAGGCGCTGCGTCTCGGGATTCCAATTACTGAACACCTCCTCCATACGCTCGCTGTTAATATAGAGCGACAGCGTGGCATGCATCGTCTTGTCGACCGCCTGCTGGTAGTCGCGGCTCTCCCCCTCTGGCCCCATTACGCGCCCCTCTCCCCCGAGATGGATCTCAATTAACGCGAGCCCGTAGAGGGTGCTGACAGCACAGCTCTGAGCCCCCCTGCAAGCGGCACACGTGACGCATTCTCCCCGAGGCGCCGGCCGGGGCCGATCACCCAGGACATCGGATCGAGCAGTCGGATACTCTGGCTCGCCCGACACATCTGATCCAGCATCACTATCTGATCCCTTGCCACCGGCACGCCGCAGGGATTCGCACCCTTGAGCACCGATATCGCAAAGAATGCCCGAATGTGATGATAGACGACGCAGGCCTCGACAGTCCCCAAGTCAGGCCGAAGCACACATAGCGCGAGTGTGCTGTCCGGAGCGTGCTGGGCGGACAATGGCGGCTGGACGTAATCGAGATCGAGGATGCGCGCGCCGCGGCGTGCCCATACGCCAATGCGATCAACCTGATCGAGTCCCGTTTGCGCCGTGTCTTCGGCATAGGCCGCCGCAGACATTTTCAACGGATCATTCTGTTCGATGAAGACGAACGACGGCACGCCAGTCGTGTATGGCAGCACCTCGGTGGCGAGCCCATCGACCATGCCGACCAATCGGTCCAAGTAGCCGCGTCGGCGAAAAGCAGGTCTGACGTAAACGTAACTCAAATGGATGGTGCGATAAGGAGGAACTGGCGCATCCGAGGGGCGGGCGTGCGAGAAAACGACGAAGTTCCCCCCACCGGCCAACATGCCCGTCTCCCGATCCTCCGCCGTGAAAACAACCTCGCGATACGCTCCATAGCGCGAGGCAAGGGGGCCGTAGGCAGGCTCATGATTGAGGTCGAGGCAAGATTGGAACCCTTCGACCGGCTCCTTTTCGTTAGGCAACACGAAGGCCTGATCATAGCCCTCGTAGAAGTTGGCTAAAACCGCACTGTCCGCTCTATCGGTAAACGCGAGTCGTAGCGGATCGGGCACAGACGTCGCCCCTGTCTTGCTCATGTTGAACCCTGACACCTTCTGACCGGGCAGTCGCTATGATCGCTTCAACGCCGCTACGATATGGTAGCATGAACGGCGGCAAATGGCCGTGTGGGCCCCAGAGCATGCCTTCGATAGCACCGTATCGTGTTGCGCATCGGTTCTACAATATCTTCAGACGACGTCTCCTAGGGATCTGACGCACACCTCTGCCATGGTGCTGCCGCAACCGTGGTAAAGTATGGGACAAATCGCAGATCAGGGCACATTGCGATCCTGTCACCAACACGGAATCATCGCAGAGAATGCTTGAACGCAAGCTCGAATTACCCACATAGAAGCAGCTTTGGAGCAGGTCGGCACACGAATGCGCGGTGGAAGAGGCAAATCGGCGATGCAACGGCTTTTGACCGTGCTGCTTGCCTTTGCTTTCATTTCGACGGGTGTTCTCGGCCTGGCATGTCACGCAAGCCATGCAGCGGGAACGCATGTGCACGGCCATACAGCCGAAACTGCGTCTTCCATTTCATCGCCTGACGCCCCAATTCCATCCGATCAGCATAGTGACCACCAAAAGCAGGCGCCTTCCAATCATCACGGCGATGTTTGTCCGGACTTCGTTTGCCACGGCACGCTGGCAGTTCTGCCAACAGATGACGGTTTGACGCCAACTCCACCGACCGCCATTTCTCTCATGCCAAATGATTTCGGCGGAACCGGCAGCGTTCCTGCTCCGCTAGACAGACCCCCTTTGGCTTTCCGTTCCTGATCGACCATCCGGGTTCCGCCCGGTTTCGCTCGCTAGAACGGATCACATTCCATGATTGCTTGCTTTGACGTGCGCGGCTTCGCGCGCAGAGCGCTATTCCTGCTCGTCTTCGCTTCGGGATTGGCAGGGCCGATAGCTCATTCGGCCAACGCACACTCCGGCCATGATCACGAAGCCCCCTCAACGACAGGGGCGGCGCCGATCTCACCGCGCATCACGGCAGTCTCGGAGACGTTTCAGTTTGTCGGTATCGCCGAGGGCGAGGTCCTGGTCATCTACCTCGACCGCTTTTCCGATAATGCCCCGGTGACGTCGGCCAAGCTTGAAGTCACCATCGGCGACACTGCCTCATTTGCTGAACTTCAAAAGAACGGCACTTACGAGGTGTCCTCCAAACTGCTGAAGCAAACCGGCAGTCACGAGGTGCTTATCAACATCGTCGACGGCAATACCACCGATTTGCTTGCTGGCTCGATCACCATCCCGTCGCCCCACCATTCCGCCGAGGGATTTGACCATGGCATTTGGGCGCATGTCGCCGAGCTAGTGGGCGCATCTCAAGGGTCATTGAAACAGGCAGGGTGGATCGCGGGCGGGGGCTTCGGCTTCTTCGGGATTGCGCTCCTGCTGGCCCGCCGACGCCGGGCACTGGCAGCAATCCTTGTTCTGCTGTCGGTCGCGGTCGTCAGCACAACGGCTGCATTCGCAGGTCCGGATCATGACCACCGCACAGAGCCCGTGTCAGGTGCCGCCGGCAATGCACCGCAGCGTCTGCCGGACGGAACGATCCTTCTCCCCAAACCCACACAAAGGCTGCTCGAAATCAGGACGCGAATTGTGCAGCCGGAAAACCATCGCAGGGCCATTCATTTTGTCGGTCGTGTCGTCGCCAATCCGAATCGCAGCGGTGTCGTCCAGAGCACCATGGCGGGCCGCTACCTTCCACCACCCGGAGGCCTTTCACTGATTGGGGCGACCATCAATGCCGGTGATCTCATGGGTAGCGTCGCACCGTCTTTCATCTCGAAGGACGCATCCGACATGACGCAAACGCTCGGAGATCTGGAACAGCAGATCGCCCTTGCTCGATCGAAACTCAGCCGACAGGAAAACCTGCTCGACAAGAAAGTTGTCGCAGAAGCCGCCGTCGAGGAGATTCGCATTCAACTGGATGGTCTCCTGAAACGACGCAAAGAGCTGTTGTCCGCTAAAATCGAGCCGGAAGAGCTACGTGCCCCCGTGGACGGCGTAATCACGGCGGTGCGCGTCGTGGCGGGACAGGTCGTCTCCCAAACAGACATCCTGTTTGAAATCGTCGATCCCAAGAGCCTGATGGTCGAGGCGCTTATCTTCGATCAAAGCCAGACGGACGAGTTCGAAGATGCCGTTTCGTCGACGAGTAACAATGTCCGATCGAAACTGCGATTTGTCGGACGCAGCCGCGCCCTGCAGCAACAATACGCGATACTCAAGTTCGAAGTCGTCGACCCGAGCCCGAGCCTGAATATCGGAACGCCCGTCACGATCACCGGCTATGCCGGCGCGCCAATTGAGGGGATCGTGATCCCCCGGGCCGCCGTAGCCCAGGCGCCCAATGGGCAGATGATCGTTTTCCGACACAAGGAACCAGAGATCTTCGAGCCTCGCGCCGTTCGCTACGAACCGTTCGGACCGGATTCGGTCCGGATTACCGCGGGCCTTAAGCCCGACGATAAGATCGTTATCGAGGGCGCCCCTCTCGTGAACCAAGTGCGTTAGGGGGCGAAGCATGTTCAATCTCATCGTCACACACAGTCTCAGAAACAGGCTCTTTGTCCTGGCCGCTTCTCTCATTCTAATCGCCTATGGCAGTTTCGTATTGCCGCGGCTTCCGGTGGACGTCTTCCCTGATTTGAATCGCCCAACCGTTGTTCTCATGACGGAAGCGCACGGCCTCGCGCCGCAGGAGATCGAGCAACTCGTCACCTATCCAATCGAAACTGCTATGAACGGAATGCCGGGCGCCTTGCGCGTCCGCTCCGTCTCCGGTGTTGGATTATCGATCATCTATATCGAATTCGGCTGGGAGACCGAGATTTACAGGGCACGGCAGCAAGTGGCGGAGCGCCTGGCCGTCATACAAAGCCGATTACCGACCGGCGTGCAGCCGCAAATGGGGCCCATCTCATCGATCATGGGCGAGATCATGTTGATTGCGATCACGGGCGACACATCGATCTCGTCGATGGAACTGCGCGAAATCGCAGACTTCACAATCCGCCCCCAGCTTCTGACAATTCCCGGAATTGCGCAGATCATCCCGATGGGAGGCGAGGTGCGCCAATATCGCATTGCGCCGAATATCCAGATGATGAATGAACTCGGAATTACGCCGCAACAGATCGAGCAGGCCGTTCGCCAGTTTGGTGTCAACACCGGTGGCGGTTTCGTCGATCAGCATGCCCGCGAGTACCTTATTCGCAATATCGGCCTTACGAACCGGCTCGCGGATTTGCGCAACGTCGTCGTCGCGTCCCGTAGCGGAAAGAACATACTGTTGCAGCAGGTCGCCGACGTTTCATTCGGCGCACGTCCGAAACGTGGCGACGCCGGCTACATGGGCAATGCAGCCGTGATTGTCGGAGTCCAAAAGCAACCCGACGGCGACACGGTTTCGATAACGAAAGCCCTTGAGGCCCAACTGGCAGCAATACAAAAGACGCTTCCAAAGGGCGTCAAGGCTGACCAGATCCAATTTCGTCAGGCCACATTCATCGAAACCTCGATAGGTAACGTGAAGACTGTTCTTATCGAGGCAGCAGTCGTCGTTGCTGTCATCCTGATGCTCTTCCTGCTCAATATTCGCGCAACGCTGATCTCTCTCACCGCCATTCCCGTCTCGATTCTGATGTCGATCGTTGTTTTCAAATATCTCGGGCTTTCCATCAATACGATGACGCTCGGAGGCTTCGCCATCGCGATCGGCGAGCTGGTCGACGATGCCGTCGTCGGCATCGAGAATATTCTTCGCCGCCTCAGGGAAAATCGCCAAAAGCCTCATCCTCGCCCCACTCTTGCAGTCGTCGCGGCCGCCAGTCACGAAGTCCGTTCGGGCATCTTCTACGCCACCTTGATCATTGTTCTGGTGTTCGTCCCTCTTTTCGCCCTATCGGGTATAGAAGGGCGGCTTTTCACGCCGCTCGGCATTGCCTATATCGTCTCCATTCTCGCCTCACTCGTGACCTCGATCACGCTCACGCCCGTTCTCGCATATTATTTTCTGACAAAACCGGTCGGTGCACACGAGAGAGATCCGTTTGTCGTGCGCAAACTCAAAGCCGGCAATAGAAGACTTCTCGATTGGACATTCGCGCACGGCCGCTCAGTTATCGTAACCATCGGCGCCGGCGTGGTGCTCGCTGGCGTAGGTGCAGTGCTTTTGCCGAGGGCGTTTCTTCCGCCTTTTAACGAAGGCACACTCCTCATAAACCTCCAATTCAATCCGGGGATCTCATTGTCGGAATCGAGCCGACTGGCCCAGATCGCCGAACGGCTTATCCTCGAAATTCCGGAGGTGAAGACAGTCGGCCGCCGCACCGGACGGGCCGAGCTCGATGAGCATGCGGAAGGCGTGCACAACAGCGAGATCGATGTCGATTTGGAGCGGTCGGATCGACCGAAGGAAGCTGTCTATAACGATATCCGCGCGAAGCTCCAGGTATTACCGGTCGCCGTTGCTATCGGACAACCGATCGCTCACCGCCTCGATCACATGCTTTCGGGCGTGCGAGCCCAGATCGCCGTCAAGATCTACGGAGAGGACCTGGATACACTGCGCACCCTCGCCGCAACGCTGCGCACGCGTCTGCAATCGGTTTCGGGTCTTGTCGATCTCCAGGTCGAGAAACAGGTCCTTATTCCGCAGCTCACGGTTACGCCCGATTACGAGCGCGCCGCACTTTATGGCATTACGCCTGCGGCACTCACCGAAGCCCTCGAAGGATTATCGAACGGACGCGAAGTGTCTCAGATTGTCGAAGGCAATCGGCGGTTCGAGGTGGTGATGCGCATCTCGGACGCGAACCGATCGACGAGCGGGCTGGAAGGCCTGCTGGTCTCGACACCGACCGGCTTCGTCCCCTTGCGCATGCTCGCCAAGATCGAGGAGGGCGACGGCCCGAACCAAATCCTGCGCGAAAACGGACAGAGGAGGATCGTCGTATCCGCGAACGGTAACGGTGTACGTGACATGGCAGCTATCGTGGCGGACGTCCGGCGAATTATTGCCGACACGGACTTGCCCGGTGGCTACGTGACCTCACTCGAAGGGACGTTCAAAGCACAAGAGGAAGCGACGGTCGTCATAGGCATCCTTTCGCTCGTCTCCCTGGCACTGATCTTCATGGTTCTCTATCAGCGATATCAATCATCCGTTCTGGCAGCGATCATTCTAGCCAACATTCCGCTGGGCCTCATCGGCAGCGTCATCGCGCTCTGGCTAGCGGGGCAACCACTGTCGGTCGCCTCAATGATCGGTTTCATCACCCTCGCCGGAATAAGCGCCCGCAACGGCATCCTCAAGATCAGCCATTACATCAACCTCGCCATACTCGAGGGCGAAGCGTTCGGCCGTGATCTCGTCGTCAGAGGAAGCCTGGAGCGCTTGACACCTGTCCTCATGACAGCCCTCGCAGCGGGGCTGGCGCTCGTTCCGCTGCTCTTTGGCGCCGGCGAGCCGGGTCGCGAGATCCTTCATCCGGTAGCCGTCACGATTTTTGGCGGTCTCGTCAGCGCGACACTGATCGACACGATCCTGACGCCTCTCATGTTCCTGCGCTTCGGCGAGAAACCGCTGCAACGGATCATCGCCGATCGAAAGGTTGAAACATCCTCGACGTCCGCCGATACGCCAGGGGCGCAGCCATCGGAAGCGTTTTGAGGAATGAAACGCATCAGATCGTTGGGTTGGCGCTCAACGATTCTGACGTCGCAAAACCCACCCATAAAAGGAGTGTTACATGAATCGTTTTGCAGCAGTTCTGGGAATAATGTTGATGACAACCGCCGCTCACGCCCAAAAGGCCGGACCGAATGGTGGAATGCTCGCCGGCAAATCCGGTCACCAGATCGAGCTCGTTGTCGGTACAGCAGAACTTACCGTCTACATCGTCGCCGATGGCAAGGCACACACGACCAAAGGCTCGAAATTGCGGGCAATCGTCCAAACCGCTGGCAAGAGTGAAACCGTGAACCTCGTCGATTCCGGCGGAGAAAAGTTCGTCGGCAAGCTTTCAGCGCCACTGGCCAAGGGAGCAATCGTCGTCGTAACAGGCAAAGATGACCACGGCGACACGGTCTCGGCGCGCTACACGATCAACTAGCGCCACTGCCGGGCGTGGCTCTGAGAGATCCCTTCCGCCCTGAGTATTATTTGGCGGCCAGCTTCACCCAAAGAGGATAGGCCGTCAGAAATAATACCGCGAGGTTAGCGAGAGCTCCGACTTACAGCGCAATCAGAGCCAGTCCGCTCACCTCGTCTTTCACCTTGCATAGATGCTCCGGCACTTCCGTCACGATCACTTCGAGCGTTGGCCTGACCTCAGCTTTCTGCAGGTGACCGGCAATCGCCGCACCGCCGCGCTTTCCTAGAACCGCATGTGCGTGAATGCTGGGTTTTCCGTCCGGACCGATGGCGATGTCGCCCACGAGAGACGCAACCTCAACCTGCTCGTCGATAGCGATCGGGAGGTACTTCTTTTCTTGCCAATCGAAATAAGCCAGCGTGCCGGTTTTCAACGCTCCGATCGCCGTAAGCTGCGCTCCGCCAATCTTCTCCCGTGCTGCAAACTCGGTCAGGCATGCCATGACCTCATCGCCAGTTTCCATGATGACCGCGAAGGCCCGCTTGCCGTCATTTTCGTGCAAAAGCTTGGTCCGCATGGCGCAATCCTTTTCCATCAAGGGCGTCAATAGAACGTCTGACACAACCTCCAAGTTGCGCACGCAATCGACCAGCTCCCTATCGGCAGAAATAAAAAGCTCACCACTAAGGGCAAAATCCACTGGAATAATGACAGTCAAATTCGAAGCCATCTGGAAAATAGCGCGTCAGAGATTTTCCAGACTTGGATGCAACTCAACGGAGTCATCCGCTTCAAAAAGCGAGGCAACGGAAGCCATGCCATTTGAGATCGAACTGCCAAGTTCCTGTCGGCCGGAATTCTTCGATGGGCAAGGTTTCCATGTGAGCAAGGGTAAGTGGAGCGCCAATGTCGATAGTGCGCAGCGCAACCTCGTGAGGCCACAGCTTAATTCTTATGCTTTTGAACGAACGCCTTTATGGCATCGGCGAGAAAACGCTCTGCATCGCAATAATCCGACCAGGGTTTGGTCTTGTTGAGAAGTGTCGCGGCCGTGCGGATTGTGAAACGCATCGGATCGAGCCCGTTCTTCACCTGCGGCCAATTCAGCGGCATGGATACGGGCGCGCCAGGACGCAGACGGGGCGATAGTGGTGCAACCGCCGTCGACATGCGGTCATTCCGTAAATAGTCGAGAAAAATGCGACCTTCGCGCACACGCTTAGCCATATTGACCACAAACCGATCGGGGCTGTCGTCGGCCATCGCGGAGCACACCGCTCGAGAAAAAGCCTTTGCTTCCTCCCATCCCAGCTTGTTTTTTGGATGTGCCTTTAAGGGTGTGACGACATGCAAACCCTTACCACCAGTCGTCTTGCAGAACGCGGCGAGCCCCAAGGCTTCAAGACGCTCGGCGAGTTCATGCGCAGCTTCGATCGTCGTGGCAAACGGCACATCGGGACCAGGATCGAGATCAAAAACGAGCCGGCCCGGGACATCTGGATGGCCGGGCTCGCAATTCCATGGATGGAATTCGACTGCCGCAATTTGCGCCATGGCAATCAAAGCCTCGTGCCGGTCGATCTGAACGTATGGCTTCCGATCACCGGAGACCGTCGTCAACGTGACGAGATTCGACATGCCGCGCATGGCATGGCGCTGAAAAAAACGCTCGCCATTCAGGCCATCGGGCGCGCGAATGACTGAACATGGCCGGCCCTTCACATGCTCGAGCATCCATTGACCGACGCGCTCTAAATATTGCGCCAAGTCGAGTTTGGTAACCTCTTCGGCATCACCTTCCGAAGGCCAAAGCGCCTTGTTGGATTTGCTGATCACAACGCCCAGAACCGTAGCGCTAGATTTGCTCGGGCCCGGCCGCGCAGCAGCGTCGGGATCTGGCGAAACAACGCTCGTTGCGACCGGATCTGCTGGCTGCTCGGCATGGATTTCCGAAGCAGGCTTGTCGTCTCGAAGGCCCTTGAAAACCGCCTGCCGGACCATGCCAGCGCCAGTCCATCCCGCAAACTCGATCTCGGCAACGAGTTCCGGCTTCACCCAATTCCAATTGGTTTTATGGCGCGGCGCGTTGTTCCCGCCGAATGGACTCTCTCGCGTTGCCAGCCGCTGAAGTTTCTTGATAAGGCCCGGCTTGTTCCGCGCGTTGAATCCAGTGCCGACACGCCCGACATGCACAAGGTGATCGCCGCGGTAGACACCCACCAGCAGCGAGCGCAGGTCAGTTTTACTTCCACTCCAGCCACCAATCACGACCTCGTGGCCGCTCCGGCATTTGGCTTTGATCCATGTATCGGAGCGTGAAGAGCTATAAGGAGCGCTTAAGCTCTTCGAGATAATGCCTTCAAGGCTCATGCGGCAAGCAGACTTCAGAACAGTATCACCGGCATCGATGAAGTGATCGACGTAGCGGATCAATACTGACTTACCCGCCCCTTCGATAAGACTCTTCAACCGTTTCTTACGTTCGGACAAAGGCCGCGCGCACAGATCGGCGCCATCTGCGAACAATAGATCGAAAGCAAAATAGACGAGATTCTCCGAGCGGCCTTCCGTGAGCGCAGCCTGAAGAGCCGCGAAATCCGGAGCGCCATTGTGATCGAGCGCCACGACCTCACCATCGATAATCGCATCCGGAAATCTTTGCGCCTCCTTGGTTATAGCCGAGAATTTCTCGGACCAGTCCAGGCCTTTGCGGGTGCGCAGCGTCGCCTCCCCGTTCTCGATGCGTAGCTGCAGACGGTAGCCATCGAATTTTATCTCATGGACCCAATCCGGGCCGATCGGAGGACGATCGGCAAGCTTACAAAGCTGGGGCGCAATGAACGTCGGCATCGCAACGTGCTTCGACGAACGCTTGCTCGTCTTTGTCTTGCGATCGTCGGACGGCTGACCACTCGCTTCAGTATCAGGTTTCTTGGAATGCCAGATGGCATTCGGATCAAACGCCTTGCCTTTACCCGTCATAAACGCTTTGGGCGCAGGCCCGCGACCTTCGGAGATCTGCTTCATAGTGCGACCGGACGCTACAGAGCAATCCCGCGCGAGCAGCGCGTCTGCGTCATCCTCGCGCGAAAAGGCATCTCGATGCTTGATCAACAGCCAGTTGTTGCGTTTGCTGCTGTCTTGGCGCATGCGCACAAGAACCCAACTGCCCTGCAGCTTTTCTCCAGCGAGGGTGAATTTGAGATCACCGTTGCGCAGTGCGGCCTCTGCATTGCTGTCGCCTTCGGGCACCCAAAAACCGCGGTCCCAAAGCATGACGGTCCCGCCGCCGTACTGACCTTTCGGGATTGTTCCTTCGAAATCGCCGTAGTCGAGCGGATGATCTTCTACCTCCACAGCGAGGCGCTTATCCTTCGGATCAAGCGATGGTCCTTTTGTGACAGCCCAGGACTTGAACACCCCATCGAGCTCGAGCCTTAAATCGTAATGAAGTCGGGTGGCGGCATGTTTCTGAATTACGAAGCGTGGATACTCGGCTGCCTTGATCGTACGACTGCCGACGGGCTCTTCCGTCGTCTCGAAGTCGCGCTTGGCGCGGTAAAGCGCGAGGTTCTTATTCGCCATGGCTGTTTCGGGGCCCAGATAACGTCAGCTTTGATCAACGAAGAAGCAAAGCCAACCGTTCCGTGCTGACCTTGAATTTCGCCGAGCAGCCATCAAATTCCATGGTCCACGCCGAATGGGCGCAATTTGAACGAGCATGGCCAAACCCGTTTCACTCCGTTGTCGATGGTATTGGAGAGAGCCTAGTGGCGATCACCTTTGGACGTGCTATCGCGACGACGACTGGACGGCGTCCCAGCCACACGTGGCGGCGATGCTGGATAAACGAAAATACCGAATAAGCATCTGATTTTATTGGCGATCCCGGCAGGATTCGAACCTGCGACCCCCAGATTAGGAATCGGAAAAATTGCACATATGCAAGACTTTGATCTGCCAACAGATATTACATTTTATCATTTTATTTCATGCGATTGCGAGCCATTACGTGACATCATATACCTTCACCGGCCCGCATCAATTTGCTTCCTCGCGTGTATATCTCGTGTATATTCTTCAAAAATTATGATCTGGCGCAAATTCACGTCCGGGGGTCAAGGATGCCCGTCATCACCAAGCGGCTGCTGGACTCCATCAAGCCTGGCGGCAAATTGCGTATCATTCGCGACGATCAACTCACCGGCTTCGGAGTCCAGGTCACGCCCGCCGGCCGTATCAGCTTCTGCGTCACCTATTTGGTCGGGAACAAGTCCAAGCGCCGTGTCATCGGCCGCTTCGGGCCCAAGACCGTCGAGCAAGCCCGTAAGGACGCTCTGACCTACCTTGGCGTTGCGGCAGACGGTCGTGATCCACTCCCCGACGCCGACAAATATTTCTCAACAGTCACCGAGCTGTTCGACGCTTGGATGCAACACCACGTCGGCGTTCACCTGAAACCGAACACGGCGCGGTCCTATCGCGAATCCTTCGATGCGCACTGCCGCAAGCGGTTCGGTCACTTGGCCCCGTCGAAACTCGACTACGCCACGCTGCACACGGCGCATGACGCACTGAAGTCCACACCGATCGCGGCCAACCACATGCTTCGCACGATGAGTGCCCTGCTGGGCTGGGCAGCCGCACAGCGGCTCGTGAGTTGGCGCGATGGCAATCCTGCCCGAGGGCATCGCCTCTACCAGGAGAAGCCATCCGACCGGATCCTCTCCGTGCCGGAGATCCGGACATTCATCTCCGACTTGCCGAAGGCTCCGATGGATGAATCGACTCGTCGCATGCTGATGCTGGAACTGTTGCTTGCGCAGCGATCCAGCGAGATCGCCTCCATGCGTGTTGCCGATGTTGATCTCGTGGCCGCCACCTGGAAGATCTCAGAGAATAAAAGCGCTCGGCCACATATCGTGCCGCTACCTCCCTGGTCACGCGAAATCCTCGCGGCTGCGCTTGCGGACGCCAAGGGCGCGTTCGTCTTTCCCTCTCCGGTCGGCGATCCAAAGGCTGCGGATGCTACACATATCGAAGGTCACGCCATGGCTACCGCTCTACGCCGCTCCCAACGCCCGCTCGACGACAAAGGCAAACCAGCCAGACGCGAGGAGGATGACGCGTGGGTGTTCGACTTTCGCAACCGCGATAACCAGCCCAGTCCGATCTCGCCGCACGATCTTCGCCGAACCTGTTCATCTTATCTCGAGTTGCTGGGACACGGGGATTTCATACGCGGCGCCATACTCAATCACTCTCAGCGCCGCTCACGGCCAAGCATTATAGTGCTGCCGAGCTCCTGAAGTTAAAGCGCACGGCCCTTCTGCAATGGGAAGCCGCACTGCGCCAGATCATGGGTGGCAACGACCCGTTCGCTTCGTCGTTGGAGGATGACAGGGCGGAGGAGCAACGCATCTTGGGGATAGAACTTTCCCCGGCTCATGCCGGTACTCGGTAACTCGCTGAGGGGCCCCACCATAGATCCCCCGAAGGGTTACTGGAGAACGTGGCGATGCCTTGGCATATACAGACGATCGCTATTCTTTCGCCACGAGCTTGCGGCAAGGTTATAGCGAGCCAGCTGATGGCGGCGTTGCGCTGGAATTGGCAAAGGTTATCTTCCGATTTGGCAAACGTTATCGTACTCCGACGGAATTTATCGATCTGCGGTCATTAGAGGTCTTCGATCTTAGTGCATGCAATCATGCTTTATTGCTTTCTTGCATGCAACCTTTCAATATTACCTCCAGAATACATTTGTTGCATGAATGCTGCAAAGATATCTGATATGGTTGCAAATAAGGTTGCTATATTACTTTTCATGAGGCATGATTTCTTCAAATGAAAGACGCAATCAATGTTTATTTCTTGCATCAATCAGAAGGGCGGCACGGGTAAAACCACCCTTGCCTTGCATATTGCCGTCTATCTCGCCGGGGAGGGCGCAAAGACGCTACTCATCGACGCCGATCCGCAAGCCAGCACCATGGCGTGGGCGGCCTGCCGCAGCCAAGGCGAGCATGCCAATGTCCCCAATCTGACGATCACCGCCATCAGCAACGGCACCATCACGCGCCAGCTCGCCGAGCTCTCGCGCACATACCAATGCGTGGTTATCGACGGTCCGCCACGCGGCGACGCGATTGCGCGCGACGTCATCATGCCGAGTGACATCGTGCTGGTCCCGACCCAGCTTCCCGGCTTCGACGTCTGGGCAGGCGACAGCATCGCACACACCATCACCGAGCTGCGGGATCTCCAGCAAGTGGCCTCCAAGCGCCCCCTGGATTGGTTTTTCGTCATCAATCGGCGTAACCCCCGCACCCTCGCCGGAAAAGCGATCCTGAAGGGCCTGGAGGCCGCCAGAGGACCATTGCTCGAGGCCCAGCTGTGCGAACGCGCGTCCTTCGTCGAGGCTACCAGCCAGGGCCTCACCATTCTGGAGACCGAGCCGAAAGGCAGCAAGGCCCGACGCGAGATCGAGGCGCTCGGCGAAGAGCTGCTGCGCCTCATGCATCAACGCGAACAAGGAAAGACAGCCGCATGAGCACCAACCGCCTGAAGACATTCTCGCCGCAGAACCCCGTGGGAGACGCGCCCGGTATGGAATCTGTCGATGTAAAGTTTCTTGAAGCCGTGGTCGCCAATGCAGCGCCAGCGGAAGATGCCGCTCCGCCGTCGACGCCAGTCCCGCCGTCCACACCGGCCGTCAGGCGCATCAACAAGAACCTCCGGTTGCCGGCCGACCTCGTCGATTTCATCGACTACGTCTACACGCCTACGCGGCGCATGAAGCAGCAGGACGCCTACACGCAGGCGCTTGAGGAGTTCTTCCGTCCGTTCATGGAAAATCAGCAGCAGAGATAAAACGCCGCCTGAAAGGTCATCATCCGTCACCCAAGCCATTGTCTTCAAAAAGATTGCCCTGACGGCGCAGCGCCCAACGCTCGACAAAGCCGAGAAAGGCCGCATCGGGCCGGCGTGGCCTGGGCTTTCCATCCATCCAGGCCCGCCACTCGTTCTCGATGACGTAAACATCCATGCCAGGCGCGAGCAGCCGGGCCGCCTCGTGCGTTTCCGGCTTCAACACGATGATCCCCTGCCCCAGCTTCTTCCAGGCGCGCGCATTGAACTCCCGGCGCTCCCGGAGCCCTTTCTTGGTCACCAGAAACCGGATCGCCGCAATCTTCCGGCCGCGCTGGCGGTGGACCTGCCAGTCGACATGGAAATCCGCGATCCGGTTGACCTCTTCGAGCGCCGGCGCCAGCGCGCGCCGATGGAACGCCCCCCAACCCTGCAGCTTCTCCTTTACGCCCAGCAGAATGCGTAGATCGTCAACGGTCACAATCCATTCCTTCACGTGCCGGTTGGCGACGATCTCGAGGTTCTCGAAAAGTCGTAACCCATACTTGCTCTGGAAGGACCGCACCGTCAGCATGGAGAGCCGCGCCCATTTTGCCGGCTCCGCCAGAAGCGGACGCAGCCAGTGCGGCCAGGTAAACCGCACGACGCCCTCGTCACCCACCTCGTAGCCCGAAACCACGATGAGCGAGCCGCTGCCCCATTTGCGATCGCCGTCCGTGTCCAGGTAGTCGAAGTTGAGAATGACCTCCGACAAGGCCGTGAGGGTCTCGCGCACCTGGTCATTGCTCTCGTGCCGACCCAGATACTCACGCAGCTCCTGCAGCGGCACCTCGTGCACCGCATTCGAGTCGTTGATGTTGTCATGGGAATAGAACAGCAGCGCGTTGATGATCTTCTGCGCCTGCAGGGAAAGATTACCCGCCTTCTCTTTCACCTGAATGAGGCCGACGGCCTTCGGGATGGTGGCGTTGATGTCCATCACGCTGCCGTTGCCCGATCGGCGCGGACTGCGCTCGATGACGACGGGAAGGGCAACTTGTGCGGTCAATGCGAGGTTCCGGTTGGTACCTCACCATAGTGCCGATCCGCCTCGGATGTCACGATGACCGCCTCAAATGTACGCATCGACGCCTCAAATGTCACGATACGTACAACAAGTCATTGAAAGCGCACGCAGCCGCTGGGGAAGCACCGCTCGACCGCTCCAAACACCATACTTTGTGGATAACTATGATCGCAACGCCGCCTGAGACGTCATGCTGACCGCCTCAAACGTCATCGATGCCGCCTCAAATGTCACGTTGGCCGCCTGAAATGTCATCATCTCGCGCGCAATAAGCTGAATTGTTGCAGGAAAAAAGCCCTGAACACAGAACCTCATGAACATGACGAACACTCCCGTATGTTTCAAAGGCCTGTTGATAACCTCATGCGTGTCTGCTGGCAAAATGGAGCAAGTAATCGTTTCGAGCAGACCAATATGCGCGAACGATATGAGGGTTCCCAAACGGTCCGTCTCCGATGATTTATCCTGCCATTGACAATGACCATGCAATTCAAAGGAATTATTATTTTGTATTGAAAAAACTATAATCTGGGCCATATACTGTTTATTATGAGTTTAGATTATTCTCCCCTTGGATCGCAAGAATTGGCCGGACAGATTCTCGCTGCACACGACTTATATTCTCATTTCATGCACTTGAAAGACGCGGAGCTGCGCCAACGCCGAGGGACTCACCACCCTTATCCCGCGTCACAGATGCCGCCGTACCTAGCAACCATTCAATACATGGCGTGGAACGTCGCGCGCCTGGCCGCCCCCTCGACAGACGAGCTTTCCGCCGCCGTGAAGGTCGCCGCGACAGCCCTGCGCTACCAAGTTGCCGATTGGGCGATCATTGGCGGAGAGGCCGACAGGCACATGGACCAAGGTGTCGACCTTTCCGACCCGTTTTATGAGCCCGAACGGCGCATACTCGACCTGGCGAATCGCTACAAGGCGGCGGTCGAGCGTGAAGATGAGAGTCTCGAGGACGTTAGCGCCCGCGCCTCCGAGATGATTGAAAGGGAAATCGGTTTCCTCCTTGAGCAACAGAGAAAACGGCTCAGGGAGGCCGAGCCGCTTCTGCGTCGTGCGTTCGCGCCGCGATTACGCCACAGTGTCTCGCCCATGCGGGCAGAGGATGAGCCGGACCGCCGCCACGGCGGGCTCGGCTCTTGACGAGGCAAGGTCCGCGCAAGCCGTCTAGTCCCACAAAAACCGCTCGGGATCACGGAATTTGATGTCCTGCAGTGCGTCCTCGACGGCACTAACGCCGTGCAAGGCCACCTGGGCATAGAATGCCGCCGCCAATCCGCATGACCAGACGGGGCGTTCGTCATCGGCCAGGAACGTGAACACGTCCTTCGGGTTCGTACAGCCGACAGCGTAGACGTCGCTATACTCGATTCCCTGGGAGGCGACGGAGCGCTGCCGGTTTCTGACCTGGGTTGACGAAAGGCTGGTTTTCGCCAGGGCGATCAGGTTCCACTGAGCGTACTGCAGATCGAAGCCGAGATTGAGAAACGAGACGCTCCGCACTTTGTCATCCGTGATGCCGTATTCCTCATGAATGGCTCTCAGCGCTATCGGTGTCGGCTCAAACCTTCGCCTGCTCTCTTCAGCATCCGCGCCCACGTCTTGCTTGATATTGAACCCCTCGACGCAGCTGACATCCAGTTGCCCCGTTCTCACGGCTACTTCGCGACTTCTGCGGCCGAGCATCATGCAATCATCGGCCGTCACGACGACGACATTAACTCCAACCCCCTGCCCCGTTGCCGCTTCGAACAATATGTCCGGGGACCACTTGTCGATGTAGTCCTTCAAAAGGCGCTTTCCATCCTCCGTCCGACGTAGAGCGTACAAGGCAGCGTAATCCGATTTCCCAAGAATGAGTTTGCAATAGAATTCCTCATCCTTCCCCTTCCACGCTGACGTTTCCCCCGACAGCACCGTCAGGAGGCTGTTGTTGTCGAAGTCGTGCATCCCCTTGCCGTGCTCATCTCTGACCTTGTGCACGAGCCTTTCAAGGTGACTCGGAAACCGGACCTCGGATCGGCCGTCGTAGATCAAATCGATGTTCTGATCCTTGATCGGCGCAATGCCGTTGCCAACCCGGGAGTACCACAGCGTGAGACTATCGCCGATGAACATGCAGTATTTGGCCGATTCGAGACCGTGTTGATCCAGGAGCCTGACCTCTGCCAAGAGTTGCTGCGGCTCGATTTCCAGGTATTTGCAAAAGCGCACGACATGCTGATCGAATGTCGTCTCCTTACGCACATTACCGTTCAGAAAATTATAGATGGTCGTCGTGCTGAGCTCGAGGTCAGCGGCCATCGCTTCCAGGGTCAGGTCGCGGGCCTTGACGTGCCGCCGAAAGACGGCAATAGCGTCTCGGGGAAAAGAATGGTTTGGCCTTCGGCCAGAGCCTCTGTTCATTTTTAGTCCTTTTTCGAATTTGCCCGCATTTCTCTGAAACCCGCTGATGGCAATGAAGCCCTTTATTGTTGCATACTGGGTTTATCGATGCCCATCGGATTGGGTGGCCGTTGAGCCGTAATGCACACGTATTTGGTGTGTCGGCGGTCCGGCGCTGCGCCAAAGCGCGCTGCAATCGACAACACGTCACGCGACGCAGGGCCCTTCGGCCGGCTGCGCTAGGGGAGCCTTTGCATGAAGACGGACACATCCAGGAATGACGATGCAAATGATGGGAACAGAATTCGTGCCATGGCCTGGCTCAAACTCACGGTTTCCGAAAACGAGTTTGCAGACATCGCCGCGCGCTTCAGCGCGAGGCATCGCGACGCGTCGTCGACAAGAAAGGTAACACTCGCCTGGTTCGTCATTGAGGCGTGCAAGAGCCGGCAGGTGCCCTTCGTCCTTTGAAAACTCAGAGATTTATCAGAAACACCCGATAACACGCTGGAGCTAGACAGTGTCGATCGAAAAATCTGAAATATTTGACGATGAGATTATGACAACTGCAGAAACGGCCAAACTCATTCGTCTTTCCGTTTCCACGCTGGAACGGATGCGTGCGCACGGCGGCAGCGGCCTTGCGTACATCAAACTCGGCAAAGGCAAGCGCGCGAAGGTGGGCTATCGGCGCCGTGACGTGAAGGCGTGGCTCGAGGCGCAGCGCTTCTCCTCGACCTCCGAATACCCCCGCGACGACGAGTGAGCTGGCGCCATGTCGTCTGCGATCCAACGGCGGATGGCGGCCTTCGCGTTGCGCAATCGCAGCGCGAAGGAATCGGCACGCGCCATCAGATCTGCCGCGAGAACCTTGGACTCCTCCAAAGATAGAGCGGCGGCCTTGCGGATCGCGGCCAAGATCGACCTATGCGCCGCGTGCCAGCGCTACTTCCTGGTCACGCCGGTCGGCGAACCGACCAAAATCATCTTCTCGAGTCCATGGGCCTGCAAGAACCGTTTCATCTGCCCGCCGTGCGCACGGGCTGCAGCCGATCTCCATCGCGAGAAAGTACGCAAGCTGATCGATATCGCGGCGGGGATTGGCCCCGCTAATTTTCGTGGGCTCTTTCTGACGCTGACAACACGCTCGCGGCCGTTGCTCACCGAGTTGCCAGCCATGCTTGCCGATCACACGGCGAGCCTCAAACGCTTTTTCCGTGGCGATCGGATCAGGAGCGCCATTCGCGGCCACTACACCGCCATCGAGCTGACCGTCGGCCGCAATCGCCGCGGCGAGCCCATGGCCCATGTGCACTCGCACTCGATCATCATCGTCGATGGCGACACCTACTTTGCCGGCGGCTATCCGGCCATTCACCACGCCCACTGGCGTCGCGGCTGGCGCGATGCGGCGCGCCTCGCCTACCTGCCGATGGTGAACGTCAAGGCCATCAAGGGTCCGCGCGGCGAGACGGACGTCCAATCCATCAAGATCGCTGCGGTCGAGTGCGCCAAGTACGTGCTGTCGCCCAGCTTCTACGAGCACCGACGTGCCG
This sequence comes from Hyphomicrobiaceae bacterium, assembly GCA_050250755.1. Classification (GTDB taxonomy): domain Bacteria; phylum Pseudomonadota; class Alphaproteobacteria; order Rhizobiales; family Hyphomicrobiaceae. The sequence continues at coordinate 7,196 of JBFWOB010000027.1, read as the reverse complement.
GCCCGGTTGCGGATGGCGCTGTGCTGCTCGCCATCGATCGCGCTTTCAAGCGCCAGCGGTTGTTTCGCTACGACGGCATATTCGCAGATGCGATGAAGCTCCGCCGGCAACGCAATCAGCAACCCATTCCGTAATCCGGTCGAAAGGCCGGTGTTTCCCCCGTGAAGCTTTAGCAGAGAAAGGACACGAAAATGGCAGCAGATTATCTCTCCGGCTACTTCATCAGTGGCCAATTCAAAGAACTCTCCCGCCGAGAATTTCACAACGCCGAAACAGGCCGGACGGACCTAACGCGAAGATATGTCGTCTACGTCCACCACAGCAACGGCCTCGTGAAGGACGTGAACGTAAAGATTCGGGACGAGGATCAGGAGCGCGCGCTCACCAAAGACGCGTTTTATCTGTTCGAGGTGGAAACGCCCCGGCCGTCTCGTGACGGCAAGGCAATCTACTACACGCTCGCCGTCGGCTCGGAGCCGATCCCCTCACCGCGCATTGCCGAATAACACACGTCGCTTCCGGCGCGGCAAAGCCCGCTGCGCCGGATTCATGTCCCGAACGCATCCGGAAACGAGATCCATCATGTCCGACAAAACCTACGACTGGGCGGCCGAAAAAAGCCAAGCCCAGGACAACCAGCCCATCGATCCCGCGCCGCAGCAGGTGCCGATCGATCCAGCCGCCGAGCGCCAGGCGTTCGCGGAACTCCTCGCGCTGATCGGCGCGCCCGACAGCGGTGATGCCGACACCAAGGTCGTGGCCCTCGATGTCGACGCCTTCGCCGAAGAGACCTTCAGCCCGACCGACAGCGACAACCCGAGCCCAAGGGCCTGAACCATGCACGACATCGTCAATCGCCTGCCGCCGTCGAAGCCGCCGACGATCAGCCGCTTCGCTGCGCACATCCACCGGCCGGGCCAGCTGCTCCCCGGCACCTATATCCCGAGCCCCCGGCTCGAGAGCGCGGTGCAGGCCTTCCTCATGCAGCATCAGCTGCCGGACGAGAGCCCGGCCACGCCGCGTACGCTGCTGGTGCAAGGCCCGCCCGGCATCGGCAAGACCGAGAGCACGCTTCGTGCCGCTCTGGCGATGAATATCGCGGTCCTGCTGCTGCCACCCTCGATCTTCGGCTCGAAGCACGAGGGCGGTGGCACGGAGGCGGTCACCGAGGCCCTGCAGGAGGCGGAGCGCTTCTCGCGCTGCTATCAGCAGCCGATCGCCGCCTTCTTCGACGACGTGGACCATTCCACGCTGACGGTCGGCGACAATACCGGGCACACGGTCAACACCGCCGACGTGATCGGGCACCTCCAGAACCTTTCGGGAAACCGGAGGCTCCACGTCACGCATGCGGGATTGCCGATCCCGCTTCTGGCGACGGCCAACGATGCCAGCAGGATCGCGCCCAGCCTCTTCCGGCAGATGCGGGCCAAGGTGATCACGCACACGGTCGAACCGGAGACCAAGCACGCACTGGCGCGCAGCCTGTTCGCGCCGGCGACCACCGCCGAGCATCAGTTCATCGACAAGCTCTATCGGACCTACGCCAAGGAGCCGATCGCGTTCTGGCCGGCGCTCCACAGCGACTACAAGGCGGCCCGCATCCAGGCCGTCATGAAGGCCACGGGCTTCGATCCCGCCGCCGTGCAGAAAGCGCTCGCCGCCCGCCGGCCGCTCGACACGGCGCTGATCACCAAACTCGCCGCGGCCTGCCGCTCCGCGCGGCCCATGAACTTCCTGTGGGCCAACCGCACGTCCGAATGACCAGCAACGAAAGGAACAGCACATGACCGTTACACTCGACCCGCCCCGCCCGGTGACGCAGCTTCAGGCCACCGTGGTGCCGCAGCTCACCGCACGCGCCACCGTGCTCGGCGATCTGCTCAATGCCTTCGGCATGGACCCCGACCAGATCCGCATCGCCCAGCAAGGCTATGCGGACGGCGCGATCATCGCGCTAACCGTGCGCGGCATCGGCTACGATGGCTTTGTCGCCGATGAGGCCACGCTGCGCTTCGACGAGATCGTCCGCGACGCCACCATCAGCGTCGACATGAGCGGCGGCCGCTCCATGACCGAGGCCATCTCGCGATTGCTGGCGCACACCATCATGTATTCGGTGACCACCATGAAGCGCAAAGGCTTGCGCATCACCTACTGGTACCACTTCGCGCCCAACGCTCCGCTCGAGCAGACGCGCGCCCGCTACGGCCTCCAGGCCGGCACCATGGAAAGCTATGCGCCGGACCACGGGCCCAGGCGGCTGTTCGAAATCACGCCGGCGGCCGACAGCGGCATCCACTACGCCCATTACGTCTCGCGCCGCATCGGTTGAGGGGCAGCCATGGCCTTCGACAGCCTCAAGGCGCGGTGGCGACGCCTGCGGCCGGGGCGCAGGCCGCCCCTGCCGCCGCCTCGACCGGGCACATCGACGGCACTCAAGCCGTTCGTGCCGGTGCCGACCGCCGGCGGGCCAGTGCTTCCTGCCGACATGCAACGCCTGCGTGACAGCTGGACCGCCTACGCCGAGCACGAACCCCGCCTGACGGCGGCGATGTTCCTCGACAGGCTCGCATGGCGTCGCCGCTACCTCGCCGAGGAGCGGCGCACGCTTGAAGCCAGGCTCGCCGAGCTCAACGCCAGCCTCCGCCCCCTGCCATGAACCTCGACCCCCAGCAGATGAAACGGGCGCTGACGCTGATCAAGGCCATCGATGCCGACCAGCGCGCCGTCGACAATCTCGGCCGGCTCATCGCCGCCGCCGAGATCACGGCCGAGGCGAACCACCGCGCGCGTAGCGCGCTTACCGACTACCTGGGCAATCCCGATGCGCTCGGCGACGCCATCGCGCTGTGCCGCCGCGCCGACGCCGAGATCAAGCGGATGGCCCGGGCCCGCTACCAGATCCTTCTTGCCGACATGATCGCGCCACTGCTCGGCGGGCCGCCGCGCAAGATCGACTTCAATGCCTTGAAACCGGCCGCGCGGCCGGCCCTGCTGATGCCCTATCTCGATCTCGCCGTCGGCAACGTGTTTCCGCACCTGTGCTTCGAGCGCTCCGATCCGGCCAGCGGCCGTCTCGTCTACGTGGTCACATCAGGCGTCATCGATCGCGACCGCGTTGCGCTCGCGCTGCCGGCCGCATCGGCCTGGCTCGGCGGCAACTGGCGCCTCGCCGACACCACCGCGACCACGTTCACGTTGGAGCGCCGTCCGGAGCTGCCGCGCGAGATTGCCTTCAACCCGGCCTGGCTCAAGCCCGGCCACCTGATGCTCGGCATCGATGTCGAGACGCAGCGCCCGTTCCATGTGGCGCTCGAGCGCATGACCCACACCCTGATCGCCGGCACGCCCGGCATGGGAAAAAGCGTGTTCCTGCACCTTCTCCTGCGCTCTTGCCTCCAGTCCATCGACCAGTTCGAGCACATCTACGCGGTGTGCGGGCAAGGGGTCGCCTTCGAACGCTACCGTGACCTGCACCCGAAGCTCACCGTCGACAACGAGCCCGAGCATCTCGCAGCCCTCGCCGGGCAGCTGCAGACCACGATGAAGGACCGCACCGCCCGCCTCGTTCGCGAAAAGCGCGACAAGATGGGCGACTACATTCTTCTGCTGATCGACGAATGGGGCGCCTTCAACACGGCCGAAGGTGGCGACCGGAAAGCCAAGGAGGCCCACGCAGCGTTCCTTCACGCCATGATGCACCTCGGCAAGCGTGGCCGAAAGGTCGGCATTCGCCTGGTGCTGGTGGTGCAGGAGCCTGTCGAGCGCGACATCGCCACCGGCATCCGCGCGACGCTGCCGAGCATCGTCTCCTTCCGGCTGCCGCTGGCGGCGCACTGGCAGGCCCTGTTCGGCGAGTTCACGCCGCCGGCCGTCCCCGCCGACATTCGCACGCTGCCCATCGGCCGTGCTGTCCATCACGATGGCGAGAGCAGCCGACGCACCTTGATCCAGGTTCCCATGGTCAAGCCGCCGGAGCCCCGCCCATGAGCGCGCATCCATTCCGGCGCGATCCCCTGGACTTCTATCCGACGCCGCCCGAAGGTACGCGCGCGCTGCTGTCCGTCGAGCGCTTCGATGGCCCCATCTGGGAGCCCGCGTGCGGTGATGGCGCCATCGCCAAGGTGCTCGTCCGCGCTGGCTATCGGGTCGTCGCGACCGACCTCGTTGACCGGGGGGCTACGGCGAATCCGGCGTCGACTTCCTGACCGCGTCCAGCTCACGCGCCCGGCACATTGTTACCAATCCGCCCTTCGGGCGTGGCCTGGCCGATCGTTTCATCAGGCACGCGCTCCATCTCACCCGCGAGACTGGCGGCAGCGTCGTCATGCTCGTCGACCTTGCGAGCTTGGCCCATCCCATCCGCACGGCCATGTGGATCAGCCGGCCTCCGGCCGCGATCTATATCGTTGACCAGTTGGTGTTCCGTCCCGGTCTTCGCCCGGATGCCCTCCCTGTGCAAACGCGGTTCGCCTGGTGCGTCTGGAAACCTGGTCATGTCGGCCGCCCGTCGTTGTGGTGGCTGTCGACCGCCCGCTTCAAAACCAAACTGCAGAACGGGGGGCCGCGATGACCCTCACGCTCGCCCGCCTTGGCGCCTGGGGCGCCGTCGCGTCGACCCTCGTCTGCAACGGGCTTTATGGCTGGTCGCAGGGCGCAGAGCTGCCGCAGAAACTCGGCATGCTCGCCATCGCGGCCACAATCGACCTGTGCAAATGCGGTTTTCTGCCGGCGGCCGCGAACCAGTGGACGCAAGGGTTCAGGCTTCGGGCCCTTCTTATCGCGGCGCTGCTCTGGCCGCTCGCCCTCGCCTATTCCACGTTCTGCGGCTACAGCACCATCACCACCACCCGCACGACCGCCAGCAGCGGCATTGCCGCCGAGGAGCAGGAGCGCGCCCGCGCGCAGCGCCACTACGACGATGCAACCGCCGCACTCGCCAGCGCCGAACGAAACCCGTTATGGGCCGCCAGCAGCGCCTGCCAGGCCATCAAGAGCCGTCATCGATCCTTCTGCGCCAATGTCGCCCGCACCCGCACGGAGCGCGCGTCGGCCGAGACGATCCTGGCACGCACCAGGCTTGTCACCGCCAATCCCGAGGCCCGGGGCATCGCCAGCTTCACCGGCATCGATTTTTCCAGCGTCGTCTTCTGGATCGCGTTCTGGCCCGCCCTGCTGATCGAGCTGATCGCCAGCATCGCCTTCTATGCCACCGGCAAGCCGGCCGCTCCCGCTGCTCAGAACGCACCTGTGAAAGCTCATGCACGTTCCGTCGACCTCCGGGTCGCCGAGCCCACGAAAACGCAACCACAGGCCGCCCTGGCGCCTCCTGCAAGCACCGCGTCCCCTGCTCCGCCGTCGCCGCCCCGATACAAGTGGTCATAGCCGCCATGCCCCGCCGCCGCGATTTCGACGCGCCGTTCGACGATGCCGAGCCGCAAGCCGCGCGCGAAGGTCAGCCGCTGACCCAATCGTCAGACCCAAAGTCAGCCGGGTTCGACGCCGAGTTCCGCCTGTATTTGCTGAACAAAATCGTCCTTGTCCGGGTCGAGGCTGACTTTCCTGACCTTTCTGACCTTTACGTGGAAATCTCCAACGGCGAGGCGCCCATGCTCGTCCGCCTCAACGCGGCGACGTTTCACGACCATCTCAACCGACTGGTCGATACCTTCGCGCATGGTGCCCCTGAGGCTGTCATCAGCCGCAGCGGCTTCCACGACATTCAGGAGTTCCTCAGCGCCAAGGCCCATCGCATCGCCAGGACACGGCCGGTTTTCAAACGTGTCGCCTGGCTACCGGAGGATGGTGAGCTTTGGATCGACCTTTCACGCGACGACGGCCTCTGCGTGCGCATCACGTCCACCGGTTGGAACCTCGATGTCCCGCTCGCGCCGCTGTTCGTGCGGTTTCCCATGCAGCGTTCGCTGCCGTTGCCGGAGTCCTGCGACGACGGCCACGCCGCCTACCTGCGCATCCTGCCGCCGGGAATTTCCGCCGAGGACGCCAAGCTCCTGCTCGGCGCCATCCTCGGCTGCCTCATCCCGTCGAGCTTCAACGCCAGCTTCAGCTATCCCACCATCATCATCACCGGCGAGGCGGGGTCGGGGAAGTCAACGCTCGCCAAAACCCTCAAGCGCCTCATCGACAACGAACTCGCCACGGTCGCCGCCAAGCCGACGAGGCTCGACGACCTTTACGTCGATGCCCAGGACACGCATCTCCTCTCCTACGACAACGTGGATTTCATCAAGGGCAGCCTCTCCGACGCGCTGTGCCAGCTCACCACCGCCAGCGCGGTCAAGAAGCGCAAATTCTATACCGATGCCGACAAGCTGCTGCTCCGGGCCCACAACCCCATCCTGCTCAACGGCATCCACCCGGATATCCCACGCCAGGACTTCCTCGACCGCAGCATCTCCATCCATCTGTCCCGCATCACCCACCTCGCGCCCGATGCCGTCAACCGCACCGAGGCCGACCTGCCGCTGGTCATGGGTTACATCTGCGACCTGCTCGCGCGCGCCCTGGCCAACTATGCGACCACCACGCTCGCGCAACCGACGCGCTTGTCGTTGCTCGCCAAGCTCGCTACCGCCGCCGAACCGTTCGGCTGCGCCACGCCGTTCGCAGAGCTGCTGGCGGCCAACCAGCGCGATGCCCTGATCGCCACGCAGGACAACAATCTGGTGATCGCGGCGCTGTTCGAGCTTCTCGCCGCGGATCAGGTGTGGACCGGCACCTACAAGCGCCTGCTCACCGCTCTCACAAACCGGGCCGACGAGGCCACGTCGCGCTCCCCGGAGTGGCCGGCAAGCCCGCATCGCCTCGCCAACCTGATGCGCAATCACGCGCGCCTCCTGCGCGAGCAGGGCCTCGAGATCACCGCCGGTGCGAAAACCGAGCACGGCCGCATGGTGACTATTCGGCGGATAGCTATGCGAGGCACGGTAGATGACGAGATCCCGTTTTGATCTCATTCGTTCACGTAAGGCCGACTATTCTCAACTTCCTAACGCCGTCCGGTTTTGGCCTATCCTTGATATGCGCCGCCAGATGCGCGACGCGAGTGACCCTGACTGCGTGAAAACGCAGCGCCTGCTATGATTCTATTTCTGAATCTGCGGCGGGGGCAGGCGCATGAAGCGGTTCATCGAGGAAGCAGATCGTGGCCAACTAACTCTACTGCCCGAAAG